>NZ_VLKT01000002.1:117154-287190 GCF_007830515.1 Mesorhizobium tianshanense | reverse complement strand
CCGACGCCGGCTATCGCGGCCACAACGCACCGCAGAGCCACAAGTTCAGGGTCTTCACCGCCGGCCAGAAGCGCCGCGTCACCCCAGCCATCAAGCGCCAGATGCGGCGGCGGTCGGCGGTCGAGCCCGTCATCGGCCACATCAAGAGCGAACACAGAATGGGCCGCAACTACCTCGCCGGCCGCCAGGGCGACGCCCTCAACGCCATCCTGGCCGCCGCCGGCTACAACTTCTCCCTCCTGCTCAGGTGGCTGAAGGATTTTTTGTCGCTCTTGATCGCCCTGCTTCAACTTCGGCCGAAGTCGGTCGCCGCTTAGGGCCCGGATTGTTCACGGTCGACGAACTAAGCAAGGAAACCTCAGGCGGCGTTCGCGCCCGATTCCTTGTCAAGAACCATGTAGTCCAGCGGCATTTCGGTCGTGTACTTGATCTGCTCCATGGCGAACGAAGACGACACGTCGCGAATCTCGATCTTGGCGATCAGCCGCTTGTAGAAGGCGTCGTAAGCAGCAATGTCGGGTACCACCACGCGCAAGAGATAGTCGACGTCGCCGCTCATGCGGTAGAACTCGACCACTTCCGGAAATTCCTGGATAACCTCCGAAAAGCGCCGCAGCCATTCATGGCTGTGCGAATTCGTGCGGATCGACACGAATACGGTGACCCGCACATTCACCTTTTCATGATCGAGGATGGCAACGCGCCGCTTGATGACGCCTTCCTCCTCGAGCTTCTGGATGCGCCGCCAGCAGGGCGTCGTCGACAACCCGACTTTCTTGGCGACATCGGCGACCGCGAGCGTCGCGTCCTCCTGCAAGAGGCGGAGGATTTTTCTGTCAAGGCGGTCCATTGAGCGCTCCCGTGGGAATGGCTAGGAATAGATTGGCTATAATCCTTCTTATTTTGGCCGTTCACAAGAAAGAAATTCTGCCGGATGGCGCAAAAGCGAGTGATTTCTTGCTCGCGCCTCAGCCGAGGCGATAGCGGATTTCCGCCCTCAGAAACGGCAGCAAATCCATTTCAAACCACGGATTGCGCTTCAGCCAGCCGGTGTTGCGCCATGACGGATGCGGCAGCGGCAGCACTTTCGGGCTGCTGGGCGCATCCCAGATGGCGCGCCAATCCATCACCGTCTCCGTCAGCGAGGGCCGGCGCGCAGCGCCCATGTGCCAGGATTGCGCATAGCTGCCGATCGTCAGCACTAGGTCGATGCGCGGCATCAGCGCTATCAGCGGCGCACGCCAGGCCGGCGCACATTCGCGGCGCGGCGGCAGGTCGCCGCCCTTGGCATCCTGGCCGGGAAAGCAAAAGCCCATCGGCACAATGGCGAATTTTGTCGTATCGTAGAATTCCTCGCTGCTGACGCCCAGCCAGCTTCGCAACCGATCGCCGGAGGCGTCCGTGAACGGCATGCCTGACATATGCACTTTGGTGCCCGGCGCCTGGCTGGCGATCAGGATGCGGGCGCTCGACGAGGGTCTCAGCACCGGGCGCGGCTCGTGCGGCAACGGCTGGCCGACCGGGTTTTCGACGCAGATACGGCAGCCGCGTACCCTCGCCGCGAAGTTTTCCAGCTCTTCGCTCATTCCCGGGGGACTCATTCTCAGGCGGCGGCGCTCGGCCGGCTGGAAATCGCCTGATGCCAGCGCAGCACGTTGGCGCAGTCTTCCGGCACCTTGATACGCGCCGGCTTCATGAAGTCGATGGCGATCAGCCCGGTAATGTCGGCGATCGAATAGGCATCGCCGGCGACGAATTCCCGGTCCGCCAACTCGTCGTCGAGGAGTTTCAGGAATCCGACGGCCTTAGGCTTGTTGGCTTCGCCCCATTCGGGAATTTGCGGAACCTCCCACTCTTTCATCGCCGGGTGGATGTGCCGGAACGCGGCGGCGACGCAACCGAGCAGATTGAGCTCCATGCGTCTTTGCCACATCTCGACCAGCGCCTTGCCGAGCGCGCCGCGCCCGAACAAAGCCGGCTCCGGATGCAGTTCCTCGAAATAGCGGCAGATGGCGACGGATTCGGTGATGACGGTGCCATCGTCGAGTTCGAGCACCGGCAGACGCTGCAGCGGGTTGCGCGAACTGACCGGCTCCTGCTTATGTCCGAGCGCGCCCATGTCGACGGGCACCAGCGGAACCTCGATCCCCTTCTCTGCGAGGAAAACCCGAACCCGCCTTGGATTGGGCGCCCGGCCACCATCGAACAGCTTCATTCCATTCTCCCGATTTGCTCCAACAATTATAGCGATCCTCATCAGAAGCGAAAAATTTCTCGCAAGGCATCGCCGATCGAAGCCAAAGTGCCGTGCTTTCTCTCGACCGCCTGGCGATCGTGGCTCTCGCGCCAATCGTGCGGCTCGTCGAAAGTGCCGGCCCAGATGCCGGCCTTGCCGGAACGCGCGGCGGCTTCCTCGGTTTCGAAATCGCCATAGGCGACCGCCCAGCCGGCCTCGACCTGGGCGCGGTTGAGATCCTTGTCGCCGGCCTTGCAATCGCCAAGCAGCCGGCCGTATCGGTCGCGCTGCCAGCCGGTGCAGGAGACGGGTTTGCCTGATATCAGCCGCACCAGTGACTGCCGCGCCAGTTTGCCGCAAGGATAGTCGGCGCCGTCCTTGCGGCAGATTTGCGAATACTCCGGTGCGTCGATGCCGCGCATGCGGATGCGCTCGGTACCGAGCGTGATCGTGTCACCGTCATTGATGACGGCGGCCCCCGCCGTCCTGCGCGTCTCGATCCGGTCAAGGCGCGCCGCCAGAACGACCAGCAGACCGAGAACGATGACGGTCAGTGCGTAGTCCACCAGCCGGCGCCACAGGCTTCGCGGCCGCGGCGGTACGTATCGCTGCCGCGGTCGCCGCGACCACGAACGGCTCATATGGCAAACCGTTGGTTAATCATTCGAACGTAGCTTAACACTTTGAAACCGCTGCGCGCATAAATCGAAGTCTCCATGCCCTTGCAACGCTCGACCACAGCGGACAAGTTTATTGTGGACCGCAGGAAACCCCATCGCAACAGCGATGTGGCGCGCGCGGTGCGCAAGACGCGCGACCGTCTTTCGCAGCAGGCGGGCAACCCCGATTTCGACCGCGAGCTTTTGAAGCTCCACGCCCAGGCGATGACAGGCAACGCGATCGTCGTTCCGCTTCTCGTCCTGGCAGCCGCGGCGACGGGCCTGTTTGCTGGGGTGGGTCGGGAAATTGGCGTTTGGATGCTCTTTACACTCATCTGCTACGCCATCGTCGTGTTCATGGCCAGGCGCGTCGATCGGACGGAAGCTGCCGAACTCAACCCGCTGCATACGCACAGTGATTTCTTGATAGGCCATTTCCTTTGCGGCCTGGGCTGGGCTTGGTTCGCCTGGCTCGGTTGCGATGCTTGCCAGGTCGATCAGTTCCAGCTCATCAAAGCGGTGGTGCTGCTGCTTGCCATGGCGACGACCGCGATCACAGCATCATCCCTGCGCGGTGCGCTGCTGTCGACCTTCGCCGTTCCGGTGGCGGTCTACGCCTATGCCGGTGCGCGGCACTGGATGCCGGTCGAGCTGATCATGGCCGGGTTGCTGATCGTCTCGCTACCCTTCTTCGCCTATGTGGCGCGCAACCTCAATCGCGCGTCCTTGATGGTGCTCTCGTTCCGTTCCGAAAAGGATGCGCTGATCGCCGAATTGGAGACGGCGAAATCGATGTCGGATGAAGCGCGGCGACGGGCGGAAGACGCCAATCTGGCAAAGTCGCGGTTTTTGGCCTCGATGAGCCACGAGCTGCGAACGCCGCTCAACGCCATTCTCGGTTTCTCGGAGGTAATGGCGAACGAAGTGCTCGGACCGATGAGCAACCCGACCTATCGCGATTATGCCCGCGACGTCCATGAGTCCGGTCAGCATCTGCTCGATCTGATCAACGAAATCCTCGACCTGTCGCGCATCGAGGCGGGCCGCTATCAGCTTAACGAGGAGCCGATGATGCTGCTCTCCGTCGTCGAGGATTGCTGTCATATGATGGAGCTGAAGGCGCGCAACAAGGACATCCGTATCGTCCAGGATTTCGAAAATGCCTTGCCGCGCCTGTTCGCCGACGAACGCGCAGTGCGACAGATCGCGCTCAACCTCCTATCGAATGCCATCAAATTCACCGGGACTGGCGGTGAAATCCGCGTGCGCGTCGGCTGGACTGCGGGCGGCGGCCAATACCTCTCCGTCAAGGACAATGGCCCGGGCATACCGGAAGACGAGATTCCGATCGTGCTGTCCGCCTTCGGCCAGGGCTCGATCGCCATCAAGAGCGCCGAACAAGGCACCGGGCTCGGCCTGCCGATCGTCCAGGGCCTGCTCGCCATGCATGGCGGCGAGTTCGAGCTCCATTCCAAACTGCGCGAAGGCACCGAGGCGATCGCCATCTTCCCGTTGAGCCGGGTGATGGAGGAATTGCCGGCACTGCCGACCAAGACGGTTGCCGCGCGCCGGCGATAGACGCCTAACGAACCGCCGCCGCCATGCCCGAGCTGGTGAGCGCCGCCGCCTTGACCAGGCCTGCGGCAAGGGCCGCCCCTGCCCCCTCGCCGTGACTCACGCCGAGATCAAGCAGCGGGCGCAGGCCGACCCGCCCGGCGGCCCGAGCATGTGCAGGCTCTGGCGACAGGCTGGCAAGAAGACAATGGTCGAGCGCGGTGGGATTGGCTGCATGCAGCGCGGCGGCGGCGGCGGTCGCCACCAATCCATCGAGCAGCACCGGAATCTTCTGCATCCGGGCAGCGAGGATGGCGCCGGCGATCGCTGCCAATTCACGGCCGCCAACCCGGCGCAGCGCTTCGAGCGGATCCCTCAGGCTTGTGCCGTGGAAGGCTAGCGCGGCATCGACCACCTCGGCCTTCCGTGCCTGCATCGCCGCATCCGCGCCCGATCCGGGTCCGACCCATTCGGCGCCACTGCCGCCGAACAGCGCCGCACACAAGGCGGCGGCGACGGTGGAATTGCCGACACCGAGATCGCCAAGGCAAAGCAGATCGGTGCCGCCGGCGATCGCTTCCATGCCGAAGGCCATGGTGGCGGCGCAGCCACGCTCATCAAGTGCTGCGTCCTCGGTGATATCGGCGGTCGCGATGTGCAGCGCAAGATCGAACACTTTCAGCCCCAGATCGTTGGCGATGCAGATCTGGTTGACCGCAGCACCCCCGGCCGCGCAAAGCTCGACCGCGTTCGCCGTGGCAGCGACAGGCCGCGGCGAAATGCCGTGACGAGCGACACCATGATTGCCGGCGAAGATCGCCACAAGGGGCCGGTTCACCGCCGGCTGCGCACGGCCGCTCCAGGCGGCGAGCCACGCGGCGATGTCCTCGATGCGGCCGAGTGAACCTTTGGGCTTGTCGGCCTTGGCAAACAGCGAGCGGACGCGGGCTTCGGCCGCCGTGTCGGCCGGCGGCAGGGTCGCCAGAAGATTGCGAAAATCGTCGAAGGGCAGCGCGCTGGTCATGTCGTTGGTGATCATTCCCTGAGTTGGTGAGCGGCATAGCCGCCCTGCTCGGCCGGCACAACTGCCTGCATTGACGCGAATGCGGTTGCCGGTGGCGCATTTCGGAGGGCTTGCATTGGCCTTGCCGTCGCACCATGTGGAAGCGAGACAAGGGATTCCTGACGGAATCCTGTGAGAACATTATGACGGCCATCGACTCTCCATGCATCCTGGTCTGCTCGATCGATATGAAAACCGGCTTCTGCTTCGGTTGCGGTCGCACACGCGAGGAAATCGGCGCCTGGATCGACATGGCTCCTGAGGTCCGCCGCAATGTCATGGCCGAGCTGCCGGCCCGGTTGGAAACGGTCGAGCGGCGACCGCGCCGGGAAACCCGCCGCACCCGCCTGGCGCACGAACGCGACGCTCTCTCATGAGCCACATATGAACCGGCTTTTCTGGGTTTTGATGATCGCGATCGGGTTGGGCGTGGCCCTGCTCATGCTCAACGATTCCGCTGGCAGCACGTTCGGCTTCGAGAATCATGATTTCGGCCGGCTAGTCTGGCTTGGCGCATTGGTCGCGCTCATCGGAGCTGGCCTGCTTCGATCAGGCCGGTCCTTAGGCGCCATGGCGCAAAACCTCGGCATTTGGGGCGTCATCGTGCTCGCACTGATCGCCGGCTATCAGTACCGTTACGAATTGCAGGATTTCGCCAGCCGGGTAACGGCTGGCCTTGTTCCCGGCAGTCCGCTGGCATTGGGCCTGGAAGACGGCCACGCCACGGTGACCCTGGACAAGGCCAGCAATGGCCATTTCGAAGCGCGCATCATGGTCAACGGCACGCCGGTCCGGGCCGTGGTCGATACCGGCGCAACCAGTACCGTGCTGACCGCGCAGGACGCGCAAGCGGCCGGGTTCAATTCGGCCGCTCTCGACTTCACCATACCGGTTTCCACCGCAAACGGCATGGCGCGCGCCGCCGCCGTGAGAATCGACGAATTGGCGATCGGCGGGATCGTGCGCAAGGACATGCCGGTCATGATCGCAGCGCCCGGCATGCTCGGCCAGAGCCTGCTCGGCATGAATTTCATCGGCTCACTGTCCGGTTTCGACGTGCGCGGCGACCGCATGACCTTGCGCGATTGAACAGTCGGGCGGCTTGGCGCCGCTCAGTGAGCGTTGAGCATCTCGACCGCTTGATCAAACCGGCCATCCCGTTCCGCCCAGCGCAGGAAGCCGACGCGCTCCACCAGGATCTCCTTGGGTGTCGGCTCACGACTGAACAACGCCATCACCTCGTCCATGAACGCATCGAGCGGCATATACTCGTCACGCGTTGATTGGCCGGGCGTGAGTTCAGTGCGAACCGCGGGCGGCGCGAGCTCGATCACTTCGACCCTGCCCCTGAGCTGCTCACGCAGCGACACCGTATAGGAATGGATCGCCGCCTTGGTGGCGTTGTAGGTCGGCGTGCCGCTCAACGGCACGAAGGCGAGGCCTGACGAGACGTTGACGATCACGGCGTTTTGCCGGGCCGCCAGATGGTCGATCAGCGCGTTGGTGAGGCGGATCGGCCCGAACAGGTTGGTGACGATCGTCTCCTCCGCATCGCTAAGGTCGCGGGTCCTGGTCAGATCCTCGCGACGCATGATGCCGGCATTGTTGATGAGCACGTTGAGCGCCGGGTACTCAGCGATTACGCGCTTGGCAAATGCTGTGATTGCTTCCGGATCTTCGATATTGACGACCATTGCGCGCATGCCTTCACGCCCGGCGATCGTCTGTTCGAGCGCTTCCCTGCGCCGTCCCGCAACGATCACAGTGTTTCCAAGCGCATTGAAGCGCAGCGCCAATTCCTGCCCGATCCCGGATCCGCCACCCGTGATGAGGATCGTGTTTCCTGTCATTTTCATCGTTCTGTGGTCCATGCTACGGGAGCCATGGTGACAGCCGCCAGTACGGCTCGTCTCGGTAGCTCGTTCTGTCCAGACATATGGCTCCCTTTCCCTGTCGAGCGGGCTGCTCGGTCGGGGCATTTCATACCGAACGGCGCGGACGGCAGCTTGCCAACGCATGCGCAAAACTTGCGCGATCCTGCAGCCCAGGTGATGTTTGTCTCTGCCGGCATGCTAGGATCGCCCCGTTGCAGGAGACATTACATGGACGCACTCAAACACGCCGTTCACACCTATGCCGCCCGCCACGCAAACCGGGATGGCCTGGTGCTGACGCCGGTGCCGGGCCTGCGGATGATGTGCGTCGAGTCACCGCTTGGCGACATGCATTCGATCTATCGGCCGCTGGTCTGTCTGGTTCTACAGGGCGCCAAGCTCATGACCGTGGGCAGGGAGCAGCAAGTCTTTTCCGCCGGACAATCCGTGATCGTGAGCGCGGACATGCCGGTCGTCGGACGGATCGTGCAGGCAAGCCGGCGCGAGCCCTATCTGGCCGTGGCGGTAGAACTCGAGATGACGCCGCTGCGCGAGGTCGCCGCGCAGTTGAGCAGCGTGCGTGCGCAGCGTCCGTCAGAGACACGCACTTTGTTTGGTGAAGACACCAATGCCGCGATTCTGGATTGTGCGGTGCGCCTGATGCGCTTGCTGGACCGACCGGATGCCACGTCGCTCCTGCGCCCCGGAATTATGCACGAACTGCACTATTGGCTTCTCTCCGGCCAGCACGGCGCAGCCTTGCGGTCGCTTGCCGATCCGGACAGCCATGCGAGCCGCCTCGCGGCGGCCATCGCGATTCTCAGAACCGAGTATCGAGAGCGTATTCCCGTCGAACGCTTGGCGGCGGCAGCGGCGATGAGCCTGACGGCCTTCCACAAGCATTTCAAGCACATGACGTCGCTGACGCCAGGACAGTACCAGAAGCGGCTTCGCCTGGTCGAAGCACGCCGCCTCATGCTCGATGAGGGCTTTTCGGCAACCAGCGCTGGGTTCGAGGTCGGCTACGAGAGCATCTCGCAATTCACGCACGAATATCGCCGCACGTTCAAGGCGCCGCCAAAGCGAGATGCGTTGCGCACTCGATCCATGTCACACGGGATCAGAGAAGAAATGCGGGGCGGCGAGCGGGCAAGCGCCGCTTAGCTTTTCAGCTTTGCCTCAGCTATCGACGGTCCTCCGGATTTCCGAACGAACCGCGGAAGTCGTGCGCGGCGACCGCATGATCTTGCGCGATTGAACAGTCAAGCTGCTTCGGCGTCCGTCCCGCTGAAATCGATTGCAGCGAAAGCCACCTTCAGCACATCCGGTCCGGCGCCGGGCCTTGTCGCATCGGTCGAAAGGATCTGCCGGTAACGGCGCGCACCGGGCAGGCCGTGGAACGAGCCGACCATGTGACGGGTGACATGGCCAAGCCGCCCGCCCCGCTCGATATGGCGCGCCGCATAGTCCGCCATGGCATCGATCAGCGCGGCAAAATCAAACACGTTGGGTTTGTCACCGTAAAACGCGGCGTCGACGCCCGCCAGAATGCCCGGCGTATGATAGGCGGCGCGGCCCAGCATGGCGCCGTCGACATGATCGAGATGCTGAAGCGCTTCTTCAACCGACTGAATTCCGCCGTTTATGCCAATGAATTTGTTTGGCTTTCTGGCTTTCAGCCGATAGACGCGGCTATAGTCGAGCGGCGGGATTTCGCGGTTTTCCTTCGGGCTCAGCCCTTCCAGCCACGCCTTGCGGGCGTGCACCCACAGCGCGTCGGCGCCGGCCGCGAACACGCCGTCCGCCAGCCCATCGAGCGCCGGCTCGGGATCCTGCTCGTCGACGCCGATGCGGCATTTGACGGTGACGGGGATGCCGACAGAAGCCTTCATCGCCGCGACGCAATCGGCGACTAGAACCGGTGCTTTCATCAGGCAGGCGCCGAACGTACCCGACTGGACGCGGTCGGACGGGCAGCCGACATTGAGATTGATCTCGTCATAGCCGAAGGTCTCACCGATGCGCGCCGCCTCGGCAAGCTTCTGCGGATCGGAGCCGCCGAGCTGCAGCGCGACCGGATGTTCCGCGTCATCGAAGCCGAGCAAGCGCTCGCGCGCGCCTTGGATGACCGCATCGGCCACGACCATCTCGGTGTAGAGCAGCGCTTGGCGCGTCAACTGGCGATGGAAGAACCGGCAATGCCGGTCCGTCCAGTCCATCATCGGCGCGACGGCAAGTCTGTGATCTACCATCTTCATTTAATTATCTTTTTTCTACCTCAGCCCGTCCAATGCCCGTCGAAATCTACACGATCCGGCCGCATTTGACCGCCTCAATAGGCCCTGTTCAATCAGCCTGTCCAGAGTATCCGCGAAGTTGTGAATACCGGCCGATCTGCTCAGGGGTAAGCAACTCGGCCATGTCGAGATGATAGCGCAGGTGCGCTGCCCGTAGCTCGCCTTGCACGTCGGCGATGGCTTTTGTCATGTCGACGAGGTGCACGGACGTTATCTTCCGTTCGGAAAACAAGCGGTCCAATTCGCTCTCTTTCTCGATAATCCGTCTTCCGAGCGGGATGGTTTCTGCCTTCATCTGATCCAAAAGGGCCTTGGTCCGCGACGCCTGTTCGTCGGTGAGGTCAAGAGCATTTCGGAGTTCGAGGACATGTGACGGACCCGGGTAGAAATTGAGTTCGGCCGCCAGCGCCAGGCCCATCCCTCGTCCCGCCATAAGGTCGGCGATCTGCTCGCCGGAGAGCGCCTTCACGCGGCGCGTCTCTATTCCGGAATAAGACGAAGGGATTTGGTCCTTTTCTTCAGTGGCCTTGTGATGGTCGATGCCATGCTGTTGCGCCAGCCCGTGAGAGACGGCGAGAAAAGCCAGCATGAGGGACAGCACGGCAATAGGGATGCGGTTCATCGAGAGATCTCAGCGTTTCGTTTCTGCGACGTTTGACACGGCCGCGGGAACTGAAACATGATTGCGATCATGTCGGAACTCCTCTTCGGGCAATTCCTCGAGCTCGCGGAACGCGAGCAATCTCTCCCTGCCGGCAGTGTCCTTTTTCGTATGGACGACCCGGTTCTGTCGCTCTTCCTGGTCACCGCGGGAGAACTGCGCCTTGTCCGGGCACTTCCTGAAGGCTTTCAGCTGACATTGCAGCGTGCCAGTGCGGCTTCGATCCTGGCCGAGGCTTCGCTGTTTGCGGATCGATACCATTGCGATGCCTTGGCAGTTGAGGAATCCACGGTGCGCGCCGTGCCGATCACCAGGGCCAAGGCCGTGCTCGAAAACGATCGAGCGCTGGCCTCCGCACTGCTACGACACCTGGCGGGCGAGGTCCACCGGACGCGGGCGCGGGCCGAGATATTATCCCTGAAATCCGTCGCGGCGAGAGTTAGTGCCTGGAAGGCATGCAACGGCGGTGTCTTGCCGCCCAAGGGACGCTGGCATCATGTTGCATCGGAAATCGCCGTTACGCCGGAGGCGTTTTATCGGGAGCTTGCCCGCCGGCGATGATGTGCCGCCGGCATGATCTATTCCCACATACCGCCAGGAAAAGATCACTAAGCGCGCACGTTTCCGTTAGGTGATGTCGTCTGAACGATCGTTCTGGGCGGCGATCCGTTTCTGGACCGTGGCCCGCAAGGCGTCGTTGATACGGTCCTGCCAGCCCGGTCCGTCCGCCTGGAAATAATCCAAGACAGCCCGATCAATCCTGATTGAAACAAGCTCTCTGACATTTGGAACAGCTGCGGTTTCGCGAACCGGTGCGGCCGGCTTCTTGATGGGCTTGAAGGCGGCTTCGGCGGCGGCCATCGGATTTGTCGGTCGGCGTGGAGGATTTGCCATTGTTGGTCCTGACTGGAGATAACGTATCGGAGGAGACATCCAACGCAATGCGCATCCCAATGCTTCGGCACACTGCCGGGAACAGTGATTCGAATATTGACGCAAGACATGGTAGTCTCTCGCCTTGGATCCTCGGGAGGAGGAGATGCGCGCCATCGCATTTTTTGCCGGCGTGTTGGTGGCTACGCCCTCGATGGCGGCGGAGCAACTGGTCTTTTATACCGCCAATTTTCCAGATGCCACCTCGGTCCAGCTTAGCGTCGTGAATAACCGTGTTTCGCTGTATGGGGATTATGACTTTGACGTCGCTATTGGCCTCGTCGAGACGGACGCGAACGGCGTCATCAAGTACGAAGATGCCGGCAGGCATCATGCACGCGTTCGCTGTAATTATCCGGCATATGTGAGCGTGGGTACGCGAAAATATCCCATAAGGATACCGCTGAGCCGCCCCGCACATGACGACTGGAAAGAAAATCTCTGGATGATTTTCTGCGCAGCCCCTTCATCCTGACGTCGGTACTCTGGCATTCTCGACAGAACAGCGCCGCGGATTGACGTTTCAACCCGCGGTCCTGGATCACTTGATGTCGGTGACCGTGATGCGTCCGTTGACGCGGTCGGCTCTGAACTCGATCGCCTGGCCCGTTTTGACTTTATCGAGCAGGCCCTGCTCCGCGACGACGAACACCATCGTCATCGCGGGCATGTCTAGATTGGTCAGCGGCTCATGCTTGATCGTCAGCTTCTGCTGTTTGGCGTCGACCTTGACGACTTCGCCCTTCACGTATTCCTGCGCAAGCGCGCTGCCGCCGAGCACGAGCACGAGCGCGAGTGTCGAGAGTGCCTTTATCAATGGTGTCATGATTGTTTCCTTTGCGGTTTTGTCAGTCAGTTGGCGACGCTGATGTCACCCTTCATGCCGGAATCGTAGTGACCTGGAATCAGACAGGCGAAACCGAATTCGCCGGCATTGGCGAAGGTCCAAATGATCTCGCCTCTGGCGCCGGGAGCCAGGCGGATCGAGTTGGGATCGGCGTGTTCCATTTCGGGGAACTTCTCCATCAGCGCCTTGTGCTCCATGATCCCGTCATGGACGTCCATGACGAATTCGTGGTCGACTTGGCCCTTGTTGACGAACTTCAGGCGAACGGTCTCACCCTTCTTCACCTTGAGCATGGCTGGTTGGAACAACATCGTCCCATCGTCCTTTTCCGACATCGAGATGTTGACGGTCCGATTTGCCTTGCCAGCCTCGCCAGGGTTGCCGATCGGCATTGCGGCGGCTTTGTCGCCATGGCCTCCGGCGTGGGTTCCCGCGGCAAGAGCTGTTCCGGAACTGGCCGCCATCAAAACGGCCGCTGCGATTATACGTTTCATGCTGCACTTTCTCTCATTGTTGAGGTTGAGGGGGTTTCGGGTTCTCATCCCTGTTTGCCGTGACCGCCGTGCGTTGCCGGGGCCATCGTTTTTGCGTCGCCTGATTTCGTCGGAGCGGGGACATCTCCCTTCCACTCGTAAGCCACGGTTCCCTCCGGGTGCTGGTACCAGCCCGGATCGGCGTAATCGTTCGAGGCGAGGCCCTCGCGAACCTTGACGACCGAGAACATCCCGCCCATCTCGATGGCGCCGAATTGGCCCCAGCCGCTCATCATCGGGATCGTGTTGTCGGGGAGTGGCATCTCCATCTCGCCCATGTCGGCCATGCCGCGGTCACCCATGGCCATATATTCGGGCTGGACCCGGCGGATCTTGTCGGTGACCTTCGAGTTGTCGACGCCGATGAGCGTGGGCACATCGTGGCCCATGGCGTTCATTGTATGGTGCGACTTATGGCAGTGGATCGCCCAGTCGCCCTCGTATTTGGCTTCGAACTCATATGCCCGCATGGCGCCGACGGGGATGTCGATCGACACCTCCGGCCACCGCGCCTCCGGCCGAACCCAGCCGCCATCGGTGCAGGTCACCTCGAAGTCGTAGCCATGCATGTGGATCGGATGGTTGGTCATGGTCAGGTTGCCCACACGGACCCTGACCCGGTCGTTTTTCGCCACTGGAAGATGACTGATCCCCGGAAAGACGCGGCTGTTCCAGCCCCAGAGATTGAAATCCGTCATCTCCATGATGCGCGGGACGTACGACCCCGGTTCGATGTCGAAGGCGTTCAGCAGGAACACGAAATCGCGGTCCACTCGCATGAATTTCGGGTCTTTGGGATGAATGACGAAGAAGCCCATCATGCCCATGGCCATCTGGACCATTTCGTCGGCGTGCGGGTGGTACATGAATGTGCCGCTCTTCACGAGGTCGAACTCGTAGACGAAGGTCTTGCCGGGAGGGATTCCGGGCTGGGTTAGACCGGTCACGCCGTCCATGCCGTTGGGCAGGATCATGCCGTGCCAATGGATCGTCGTGTGCTCCAGCAACTTGTTTGTCACGAAGATGCGGACCCGATCGCCCTCGACCGCCTCTATGGTTGGGCCGGGAGATTGACCGTTGTAGCCCCAGAGATAGGCAGTCGTGCCGGGCGACAACTCGCGCTCGACCGGCTCGGCTACGAGGTGGAACTCCTTCACGCCGTTGTTCATGCGATGCGGAAGTGTCCAGCCGTTGAGCGTCACGACCGGCTGGTAGTCCGGTCCGTTCGTCGGGAAGATCGGCGGCTGCATGTCGGGGGACTCCATGATTGGAGCGTCGGGGAGCCCCATCGCAGACGTTTTGGTCCATGCAGTGGCGCCGGCGAGCAGAGCTCCCGCGCCTAGCAACTGACGTCTTGAAAGCATTTTCTTCTCCTTGCGTTCAGTGGCCTTCAGCGCCCGCTTCGGCCGCGGCCGGTGCGTCGCCGCCTGCGGCCGAGCTTGCGCCGCCGCCGTGGATGGCGCTTCCGAGATTGACGTCGGCCAGCCAGAAATTGCGCTTGGCGTTGAGGGAAAGCATGATCGAGCTGATTTTCGCGCGTGTGTCCGCCAGCAACTCGAACGTGTTGGTGATCATGCCGTTGTAGGTGAGGACCGATTCCGCCTCGATCTTTGTTCGCAGCGGCACGACATTGTTCCGATAGTGCCGGGCAATGTCGTAGGTCGAACGGTAGGCGTCATAGGAGGATCTGGCCTCCGACCGGATATTGACTGCCTTTTCCGCCATCCGATTTGCAGCTTGCATATAGGCAAGCTCGGCCTTGCGCATGCGTGCCTTGCCGGTATCGAAAATCGGAATGACGAACTCGAGTTCCAGAGTGGGTGAGACAGTCTTCTCGGTTCCGCCCTCCTCAGACTCCTCGCGTTCGACCTCCACGCCGGAAAGCAGTTCCAGATCGGTGACGTAGCGCGTCGCCTCGGTCAGACCGTAGGATTTCGCCAGCGCTTCCAACTCAAGCTTCGCGATCTCGAGGTCGACGCGATTTTTTAGCGCCTCCGCCTCGATCGCGCGTTTGGCCTTGGCGCCCTTCGGCAAGGCAGGAAGCATGTTTGGGACTGAGTAACTGACATCCGGTCCCCATAGACCCATCAGCCGGGTGAGTTCCTCCTTGGCGGTCCGTGCGGCGAGCCGCGCCTCCGCCGCCTGACCGGTGATCTCGGCATAGAAGACATGCTCGCGGGCTTGGCCGGTCTTTGTGAAGGCGCCGGTCTCGCCAAGCTTTTGAGCGAGTTCGGAGGCAGCGTCGGCGGCGGCTTGCGCCTTGGTCAGATAGGAAACACGCTCCCAGGCCGAGACCGCATTGATCCAGGCCCGCCGCGTGTCCGCGGCCAGTCGCAGTGTTTCTTCGGCGGCGCGGAGCTGGGCCTGACGGAAACGCGCATCCGCGACCGCGACGCGCCGCTTATGGGTCGCCAGCGCAAGGATGTTGCCGACCACCGCCCCCTCAATCGTCCGCACAGGATCGACGCCGATCATGCCGACCGAGATCGTCGGATTGACGAGCATCGATTCCTGCCACATGTCGGCCGCCGACAGGCCGATCTCGGCGTAGGCGACCTGCAGGCCCTTGTTGTTGAGCAAGGCAACCTGCACCGCGGTATCTGGGCCGACTGTCTTCTTCTGGACCAGGCGCTTCACGCGCTCCGAGACCGTTCGTGCTTCTTCGGCGGACTGCACCCACACGCTTTCCTTGCCAGTCACGGATTCGGCACGCGCGGCGACTGTCGTGAAGCCGGCCATGGGTTCTGAAATGCCCTCAAGGGCCCCGCCGGTCGCGCATCCGGCAGCGATCAGCGGGATGGTTATGACCACAGCCATGGTCAGAGGCCGGCGCTTCATGATCCGGCTCCCGGCTTCGCAGGGGAGCGTTCTGTATTGCGACGCCGCCAATTCTGCGGATCGACAGGCTCCCGGTGGCGATAGTCGGCGACGACCGGGTGGTAGTGCATATCACGGACGCCCATTACGGGATCGGCCGGATTGAAGGCGGGAAGGACGTCCGGCGGGGTGGTTGCCGCACATCCGGCAACGAACAGCGATGCGAGCATCGCGAAGCTTGCGATTTTCATTATAGACCTGAAGCTTGACGTGTGCGTTTGGCCGCGCGGGAACGGATTCCCGACGCTGCGCGCGAACGCCCCGAAAGGGGCGCGTCAGTTCAGATGTCTGGGGGGCCTTATGAGCGCTGCGTATTCGCCAAGCGGCAAGGTGACGGCAACCACCGGCGCAAAGCAGCGGGAGACGACATGCTCCATGTCAGGGCAGTCGACCGGCACCGCATTCGCCGGCGCGCAATGGACTTCACAGCTTTTGTCGGCGGATTGCTTGGCGCCGTGATGATGCTCCGGCCTGTCCGTGTCGTCCGTCGTAGCGCCGTGATCGCCCATGTCGTGTGCGGGCATCTCGGCTTGGATATCCATCCTGACTTGGGAACCCTTGGCCTTCGCTGTGGCGAACAGACCAGGCTGGAGAGCCGACATGACCAGGAATACGACCGCCAGCAATGCCCTGAGCGGTATGTTTCCTAGGATCGTGATTCGACCAACAGTCTTCATCGGCCCTTCCGACAATTGTTCGGCTGATTTGTCAAGGCCGCCTGCTGCAGTGCAACCAAAAGTGAAGGCCGTTGCAGGAACGGTATTGCTCGAAGCCGCCATGCGCCACAACATTTTTCATACATTTTTGTAAGGCTTGCTTACGGCTCATGTGCAAATGAACGCAACCGTGCGCTGTGATGTCCGCGATTTAGGTCAGGCTCAGCACCGCTCCGGCGACGACCAGATAACGCGAAACCTTCGCGAGCGCGACGATTGCGACAAAGCTCCATAACGGCTCGCGCAAAACCCCAGCGACCACGGTCAGCGGATCGCCGACGATCGGCATCCAACTCAACAGGAGCGACCATTTTCCATAACGGCGATACCAGGTCGTGGCGCGGCTAAGCGTTGCGGGGCGCAGCGGAAACCAGGGTCTGTCCCGGAAGCGTTCGACCCCTCGACCAAGTCCCCAGTTCACCGCCGAGCCAAGGACGTTGCCTATGCTGGCGACAAGAACCAGCATTGCGGGCGAGAAGGAACCGGTCGCGAGGAGCCCTGCAAGGGCGGCCTCCGACTGCGCCGGAAGGATGGTTGCCGCGGCGAAGGCAACGAGAAACAGGCCGCCGTAGACGGCAAGGCCATCCATCTACGTTTCGCCTTGCGGAGCGGACTTCACAGTTGCACATCGATCACGACCATCAGTCCGCCACCCTCCTTCTCTTCGTTGTTGCTGTTGTCGAGCGCACACGAAAAATAGCCACCTTCGCAAAACGCCCATGCGAGCCTCTGGGCGCATCCAACTCCGTCGCAAGGGCTGCTACGCGAGCGAGACCTTCCCTGAGACGGGATGATGGACGACGCTGGGCTATCGAGGCGGAGCGCCAAGTCGATCGTGGCCAGACACCAGGCGCGCCACGCTTTCACGCGCCTCAAGACGCTCGTCCTTCATATCGACGACATGTGCGATGTCGGCAAGCCCTTTTTGCTTGAAAGCCGCAACGCTCGAGATGCCGAAGCGGCAGCTTGCGAATTGCAACATTGGGGTCTCTTGACCCGTCATCGGAATGGTCGGGACTGCGTGCGTCGGCCGAACTTGATCAGCGTGCTTAAAGCCGGATACCTCTCTCAGATCTGGAGGTGCTGGAGGACACGAGTCCCGTTTCAAGAAAACCACGGACAGAGGTAAGTTCCCTGCGCGTTCTCCGCTCCTTGACACTCCGCCATTTTCGCGGCAGTTTTCGATCAATAGGTCAGACCAATTTACCGATCCGAGGTCAGCCCGATGAGTCTGTTGAAGTAGAACTGGGTGACAATGCCGATCCAGGCCGTTGAACCGCGTCGACTTTACCGGCGAATCGCCGATCAGCTCAGGCAGTTGATCGACGCGGGCGAGTTCGCGGTCGGCGATCGCCTGCCGACCGAACGCGAACTGGCCGATCAACTGGGCATCTCCCGCCCGACCGTCCGTGAAGCGCTGATCGCGCTCGAGGTCGAGGGGCGGATACGCATTCGCGTCGGCTCCGGTATCTACGTCACCGATCCGCCACGTGCCGACGTATTGGCGGCAGAGATGGATGAAGGCCCATTCGAATTGTTGCGGGCACGTGAGTTCATCGAGGGAGCAATCGCCGCCGAAGCCGCCCTCCACGTTGGGCCGGTCGACCTCGAACATATGGACGACGTGTTGCGCCGCATGGAGGACATCCCTCACCCGACCAAGATGACGATCGCGCTCGACCGCGAGTTCCATACCACGGTGGCGGGAATTCTGGGAAACGCTGTCCTGGTGCGCTGCATCGGCGAGCTTTTCGACCAACGCATGAACCCATATTTCGAGCTGCTGTCGAGCTATTTCGAGAACAGGGATTCCTGGCGGGCCGCCGCTGAGGAGCATCGCGCGGTGCGCGACGCGATCGCGTCGCGCGAGCCCGAAAGGGCGAAAGCCGCCATGCAGGAACATCTGCGCCAGTCGCAACTGAGATTCTCACGTAATTTCGGTGAGAAATCCGTGGCCAGGGAGGTCGCGGAATAGGAGTCTGCCGACCGGGAGGATCCTGTCGGCACAGTCGAAATCCAATCACAGGGAGGAATATGATGCTGAGAAAATACGCCGTTCTGCTCGGCACGATCGCCGCGATCGCTCTGCCCATGGCTTCGGCCTCTGCACAGACCGCGCTGAAATGGGCTCACGTCTACGAAACGTCCGAACCCTTCCACACGGAGTCCGTGTGGGCGGCGGAAGAGATCAAGAAGCGCACCGACGGCCGCTATACGATCGACGTCTTTCCGGCTTCGCAGCTCGGCAAGGAATCCGACATCAACCAGGGGCTGACCCTCGGCACGGTCGACATCATCATCTCCGGATCGAGCTTCGCCGCCCGTGAATTCCCGCCGATCGGGGTGACCTACTTCCCGTTCACCTTCCGCGATGCGGTTCATCTGCTCGCTTACACCAAGAGCGACAAATACAAGGAATTGACCGGCGGCTACGAAGAGGCGTCCGGACATCACATCACGGCGACCACCTACTACGGCACGCGTCACACGACCTCCAACCGGCCCATCGAGAAATGCGCCGACATGCAGGGCCTGAAGATCCGCGTGCCTGATGTGCCGGCCTATCTCGCCATGCCGCGCGCCTGCGGCGCCAATACCGCGCCGATCGCCTTCGCCGAGGTCTATCTCGCCTTGCAGCAAGGCACGGTGGAAGCGCAGGAAAACCCGCTGACGACGATCGACGCCAAGAAGTTCTACGAGGTGCAGAAGCACATTGTCCTGACCGGGCATATCGTCGATCATCTCAACACGATCGTGTCGCAATCACGCTGGTCGCAATTGTCGGACGAGGACAAGGCGATCTTCACCGAGGTAATGCAGGAAGCCGCCGCACGAGCGACAAAGATCATCGTCGATCGCGAAAAGGCCCTGGTTGAGACCTTCAAGGAGCGCGGTCTCACCGTCACTGAAGTCGATCGCGCCGATTTCGAAAAGAACGTGATGGAGAAGGTGACGTTCGAGGAATTCGGCTACCGCAAGGAAGACTGGGAGGCGATCCGCGCCGTCAAGTAACCTTCAATCCGGGCCCGGCGCGACAAGCGCGTCGGGTCTGTTGAGCCCACTGCCCCAACAGTGTCCGGAGCTTGCCGATGACCCAAGAGAGCCACACCCAGGTTACCCCCGAAGAACTGGCGCATGCATTCGAGGAAGAAACCGCGCCCGTCGATCTGTCGCGATACGCGGTGGAGGACTGGTTCACGCTCGCCGTGTTCTGGGGCATGTCGCTCTGCGTGTTCCTGCAGTTCTTCACGCGCTACGTCATGAACAACAGTCTTGCCTGGACCGAGGAGATCGCGATCAACTGCCTCGTTGTCGTGGTCTTCCTGGGCTCGGTCATGTGCACGCGCATGACACGCCACATCCACGTCGACGTGCTCTATCATTATCTCCCCGCTGGGGCGGGGCGCTACCTGGCGCTTGCAGTCAATCTGATCACCATTTGCTTCTTTGCCTATATGTCCTGGCTCCTCTGGCGCTATGTCGGCATCGTCCACCGCGAGCGGATGGTCACCATCAACCTCCCGCGCAACGTCGTCTTCTACGCCGTCTTCGCCGGTTTCGTGCTGATGATGCTGCGCGCCATACAGGTATTCGTCGGCAACATCCGCCGTGGCTACTCGGCGCTGGAGCGCCCCGCCGCGTTCGACGGACTGGGGGAATAGGCCCATGCTGCTTCTGATCGGAGCCTTTCTCGTCCTGATGCTGGTCGGCGTGCCTGTCGCTGTGTCGATGGCGGTGTCGTCGCTGCTCTATCTCGTCTTCTACGGCGTGGCGCCCGACATCATCGCCGCGCAGCGCATGATCGCCGGTGTCGAGAGCTTTCCGCTGCTTGCCGTGCCGTTCTTCATCTTCGCCGGCAATCTCATGAACATCGCCGGCGTCACCGGTCGGATCTATTCCTTCGCCCTGGCGCTTGTCGGCTGGATGAAGGGCGGCCTCGCGCAGGTGAACATCATCGGATCGGTGGTCTTCGCCGGCATGTCGGGCGCGGCCCTTGCCGACGCCGCCGGAATCGGCACCATCGAGATAAAGGCCATGCGCGACCACGGTTATCCCGTGGAGGCGGCCGTCGGCGTCACCGCGGCCTCCTCGACGCTCGGCCCAATCTTCCCGCCGTCGCTGCCTTTCGTCATCTACGGCATGATGGCCAACGTCTCGATCGGCGCGCTGTTCATGGCCGGCATCCTGCCCGGCCTCGTCATGACGGTGCTGATGATGGTGACGGTCGCGATCTTCGCCTACCGCCGGGGCTGGGGTTCGGACACGCCGTTCAAATTGAGCCGGCTCGCCGCCGCCTCGATCGAGGTGGCCGTTGTGCTCTGCTTTCCGCTGGCCGTTTATGTCCTTGTCGAGATGGGACTGTCGCTCAATGTTGCCGTTGGCATCGCGCTCGTCATCCTGATCGCCTGCGACTGGTATTTCGACTTCTCCGCCGTCATGGCGCTCATGACTCCGATCATCCTGATCGGCGGCATGACCATGGGCTGGTTCACGCCGACCGAAGCGGCCATGGCCGCCGTCATCTGGTCGTTGTTTCTCGGGCTCGTGCGCTATCGCACGATGACACTGGCAGCCTTGGCCAAGGCCAGTTTCGACACGATCGAGACGACCGCGTCGGTTCTCTTCATCGTCACGGCGGCGTCGATCTTCGCCTGGTTGCTAACGGTCAGTCAGGCGGCGCAGCTCTTCTCGGTCTTCATCACATCGCTGACCGAAAACAAATGGGTGTTCCTGATCCTGGTGAACATCCTGATGCTGGTAGTCGGCTGTTTCCTCGACACGATCGCCGCGATCACCATCCTTGTGCCGATCCTCCTGCCGATCGTGGTCCTCTACGGGATCGATCCGGTGCATTTCGGCCTGATCATGACGCTCAATCTGATGATCGGTCTCCTCCATCCGCCGCTCGGCATGGTGCTGTTCGTCCTCTCGCGGGTTGCCAAGCTGTCGGTCGAGCGTACGACCATGGCAATTCTGCCCTGGCTCGTCCCGTTGGTCGTCGCGCTGATCCTGATCACCTTCATTCCCGCCCTCACGCTGTGGCTGCCGACGCAAATGGGGCTGATCCGATGATCGACCGCGCAGTCGCCGCGACGCTGTTCGGCTCCCAGGATCTGCGTGTCATCGAGCACCCACTCGACCCCCTCGCGCCGGGAATGGTGCGCGTGCGCTTCGGCGCAGGCGGCATCTGCGGTTCCGACCTGCACTATTTCCGCCATGCGCGGACCGGCGATTTTGTCGTCACATCGCCGCTCGTGCTTGGTCACGAGGTCGCCGGAGAGATCGTCGAAATCAGCGCGGACGCGCCCGGACTTGCTGTCGGCGATCGCGTGGCGGTCAACCCGTCGCGCTGGTGCGGACGATGCGCGCGATGCGCGGAGGGCCGCGCCAATCTCTGCGAGAACATCTATTTCATGGGCTCGGCGTCGAAAACGCCGCACATGCAAGGTGGTTTTGCCAGCCTGTTCGACGCCACGCCCGCGCAATGCATCAAGGTTCCGCCTGATGTCGCCTACCAGGCGGCGGCACTCGCCGAACCGCTCGCCGTCAGCCTGCACGCTGTGGCACGGGCCGGCGACATTGCCGGCAGCAACGTCATCCTGTTCGGCGCCGGCCCGATCGGGCTTCTGACCATGCTCGCCGCCAAGCTCAAGGGATGTGGCGACCTCACCGTCGCCGACATAGCAGAGGCGCCGCTCGCCTTCGCCAGCAAACTTGGAGCAGACAGGACGATCGACCTTTCCAGCGGCGACGACGAGCTCAAGGCGTTTGCGGCCGACAGGGCGATCGATGCCGCGTTCGAGATTTCAGGCACCGCGGCGGGCCTCGCGGCGGCGATCGCCAGCGTCCGGCGCGGCGGCACGGTCGTTCAGGTCGGCAATCTTCCGGGCGGTCAGATCCCCGTGGCGGCCAATGCGGTGATGGCCAAGGAAATCAATCTGAACGGCACGTTTCGTTTCGGCGTGGAATTCAACCAGGCGGTCGATCTCATCGTCGGCGGGGATATAGACGTCCTGAAGCTGGTGACCGCCGAACGCCCCCTCTCCTCGGCCCGCGATGCGTTTCGGCTGGCCGCCGACCGCTCGCAGAGCGTCAAGGTCGTGCTGACCGCCGAATGAGGTTTTCCAAGCGCATGCGATCGGCCGCGCTCCGCACCTGCTCACTCAGTTGGAGCACAAGCCGCTCGCGGAAAGGGTGCCACCGGCCGCTCCAGATTCAGCGCGCCGGCCCGCCTTCCTTCCTGTCCGCCTGCTTGCGCGCCCGCGCAAACTGCAGCCCAGCGACGCCGGTGGCCGCGGCAAGCGCCAGGCCGATCGGAATGAGGCTCGAGGGCTGGTCGGCCTTTCTGAGCACGGCCGCGACGTCATATCCGACATCCAGCCCGATGCGCTTGGCGTAGGATCCGAAGGCGACATTGCTGATCATCAGCGCGTCGCCCGCCTGCGTGATGGTGAGGCCGACGTCGCGCAGCCGCTTCAGCGGTTCGCCCGGCTCGCCGAGCGGTACGTTGACCGTCTTGCGTACATCTTCGCCCATGAGGTCGACACCCTCGACGACGAAGTTGATGCGGCTGTCGGCCGGAGCCTGCCCGACCGCCGACAGGAACTCGCTCGCCGGCAATTCCTCGTAAGGCGGCGACACCTGATTGAGCCACCAGTCCGGCCGAAACAGCGTGAAGCAGATGAGAAGCAGGGCCGCACTTTCCCAGAGGCGGCTTCTCGTCACGAACCAGTTCATCGTCGCGGCCGAAAACAGCAGGATGGCGATCAACGAGACCGTCGCCACCCAGATAGTTTCGAGCCAGGTATCGACTCCGATCAGCAGCATCGCCGGGTTGAAGATAAAGACGAAGGGCAGGATCGCCGTACGCAGCGAATAAAACGCGCCCTGGAAGCCGGTAGCGATCGGATCCTCCTTGGAAATCGCCGCCGCCGCGAAGGCCGCCAACCCGACGGGCGGGGTGATGTCGGCCATGATGCCGAAGTAAAAGACGAAGAGGTGGACCGCGATCAGTGGGATTGGCAATCCGGCCTGCGCGCCGAGATCGACCACGACTGGTGCCATCAGCGTCGCGACCAGGATGTAGTTTGCGGTGGTCGGAATACCCATACCGAGCACAAGGCTGATCGCGGCGACGAGGATCAGCATCAGGATGACGTTACCGCCAGAGATGAACTCGACGAGTTCCGTCATCATCAGGCCGAGACCGGTCAGCGTGACCGTGCCGACGACGATGCCGGCAGTAGCGGTGGCGATGCCGATGCCGATCATGTTGCGGGCGCCGAGCGCCAGCCCTTCGATCAGGTCGTCCCAGGCAGCATGCACCGAGGCAACGAGGTTTTCATTGCGGAATACCGCCATCAGCGGCTTGCGGGTGGCGATGATACTGAGGATCGACACGGTCGCCCAGAACGCCGAGAGGCCGGGCGACATCTGCTCGACCATCAGGCACCAGAGAAGAACCGCGATCGGGATGAGAAAGTCGAGCCCGGTCCGCGTGACGTCCCAGGCGCGCGGCAGTTCCAGGATCGGCGCGTTCGGATCGTCGAGTGCGAGGTCCGGATAGCGGGAGGAATACCCGACGGAGGCGACGTATAGAGCTACGCCTGCGATTGCGAGCACCGGCGGCGCGGTCCTACCGAAGACAGCCTGGATGGCAACGATGCCGTAATAGACGAAACAGACGGCGAGAACGCTGCCGGAAAGTCCCAGCCCCATCCGCAGCATCCGTTCTCTTGCCGGCGTCGGACGCTGCGGGATCGTCTTCAGGCCCATCTTTATCGCTTCGAGATGAACCATGTAGAGCAGCGCGATATAGGAGAAGACCGCCGGCAGCAGCGCATGCTTGACGATCTCCGAATAGGCAATGCCAACATATTCGACCATCAGGAAGGCGGCCGCGCCCATGACCGGCGGCATGATCTGGCCGTTGATCGAGGCCGAAGCCTCGATGGCGCCCGCCTTGACGCCGGAAAGGCCGGTGCGCTTCATCAACGGGATGGTGAAGATGCCGCCTGAAACCACATTGGAGACGGACGAGCCGGACACGACGCCATTGAGAGCCGATGAGACAACAGCGACTTTCGCCGGGCCGCCGCGTAGATGGCCGAGCAGCGCGATGGAGATCTGCATCATCCAGTTGCCGGCGCCTGCTCTTTCCAGAAGCGTGCCGAACAGGACGAACAGAAAGACGAAGCTCGTCGATACCCCTAGGGCAATCCCGAAGACGCCTTCGGTGGTCAGCCATTGATGGTTGAGAAACTTGTTGAGCGATGCGCCGCGATGCTGAATCACGTCCGGCATGTACTGGCCGGCAAAGGTGTAGAAGATGAAGACACATGCCACGACCACCATGGGAAGGCCGAGCGCGCGGCGCGTCGCCTCGAGGAGCAACAGGATACCAACGGTGCCGGTAACGAGATCGAGTGTGGTCGGCTGGCCCGGCCGCCCGGAAAGCTCGACGTAGAAGAGAAAGAGATAGGCACCGGCAAACCCGCCGACCACGGCCAGCACCCAGTCGAGCAGCGGCACGCGATCACGGGGAGAGGATTTCAGCGCCGGATAGGCGAGGAAGGTCAAAAACAGCGCGAAGCCGAGATGGATGGCGCGCGCTTCCGTGTCATTCAGGATGCCGAAGCCGAACAAGAACGGCAAGGGCGAAGCGTACCAGAGCTGGAAAAGCGACCACGCAACCGCAACCCAGAGCAGGATTCGAGCGACAGTTCCGCCCGGATGCCGGCCACCCGTATCGGCCTCCGCGACAAGTTGTTCGAGCTCTTCGAGATCGACGCCGGCCGGTTGTTCCTTCACTTCGCTCATGACGCCTCCTGTTGCGGATGGCCCCGGCGGGTCCCCTGAACCCGCCGGACTGTCGTCAGGTCACAAAGCCTACTTCAGCCAGCCCTTCTCCTTGAAGTATTTTTCAGCGCCCGGATGCAGCGGCGCGGAATTCCCCTCCGACACCATCTTGGCCGGATCGAGATTGGCGAAGGCCGGATGCAGCGACTTGAACTCGTCGAAATTCTCGAACACCGCCCTAGTCAATTGATAGACGCTCTCATCGGGAACCTTGGCCGAAGTGACCAGCGTAGCGAGCACGCCGAAAGTCCCGGTATCATCGGGATTGTTTGCGTAAAGACCACCCGGAATGATCGCCTTGGCATAGTAAGGGTTCTCGGCGACGAGCTTGTCCACGACTTCTCCAGTCAACGGCACCAGCTTGGCACCGCAGGTGGTCGTCGGATCCTGGATGTTCGCTGAGGGATGGCCGACGCCGTAGAAGAACCCGTCGATCTTGCCGTCGCAGAGCGCCGGGCCGTGCTCGTCAGCCTTCAACTCCGACGCGAGCGAAAAGTCGGCCAACGTCCAGCCCATCGCACCGAGCAGACGTTCCATGGAGGAGCGCGTTCCGGAACCGGGATTGCCGACGTTGAAGCGTTTGCCCTTGAAATCCTCGAATTTCGTCACGCCGGCTTTCGGATGAGCCAGGACCGTGAACGGCTCCGGATGGATCGAGAATACGGCCCGGAGGTCGGTATGCGCGCCGCCTTCCTTGAAGGATTCTTCGCCCTTGAAGGCGTTGTACTGGACGTCGGACTGCGCCATGCCGAAATCGAGTTCACCTTCCTTGATCGTGTTCACGTTGAATGCCGATCCGCCGGTCGATTCGACCGAACAGCGGATGCCGTGTGTCTTGCGATCCTTGTTGAGCAGGCGGCAGATAGCACCGCCGGCGGCATAGTAGACGCCGGTGACGCCACCAGTGCCGATGGTAACGAAATTCTGCTGCGCCATTGCGCTGGCCGAAAACAGCAGCGCGGCCGACAAGGCGGCGATCTGCGCTCCGTGGCGTGCAGTCCGGGCATGTTTCATCTGATTCTCCCTTGGTGCTTTGCGTGCCGTCGCGGCCGTCCGGTGTTTTTGTATCAAGGCACGTCGATGCATGCTACGATTGTTGCGCTTTATCAATCAAGGGAATACTTGTTACATGGATAGGCGGGAGATGGGCTTCGACGCGCTTCTGGCGCGCATACTGACCGAACTCCCCCAACTGAGCTCAGAACTGCGCAAGGCGGCGCGATTCCTGGTCGATCATCCCGACGAGGTGGCGCTGGTTTCCATGCGGGTGCTGGCCTCGCGGTCAGAGGTGACGCCGACGACCTTCGTGCGACTGGCGCGGCGACTGGGCTTCGACGACTGGGCGGCGCTGCGCAAGCCGTTCGAGAACCGGCTGCGCTCCGGCAAGGCGCCGTTCGCGGCAAGGGCCGATGCGCTTGTCAAGCGCGGGTCGGAGGCGATTTTCGCGGAATCGCTGAGGACGACGGTGGCCAATCTGGCGGCCGCCGAAGCGGTCAACGGCAGCGAAGAAATCGCAAGGGCTTGTGCGATACTGGAGAAAGCGCGGCGCATACGCGTCGCCGGGTTCCGAAGCTGCCGCGCGCCCGCCCATGCGCTCGTCTACCTCTGCCGGATGTTTCGGCGCGAGATCACGCTGCTCGGCGGCGACGGCGGTGCGATCGAGGCGGAACTCGCAGCGCTTGGAAAGAGGGAAGCGGTCGTCGCGATCGGCTTTTTGCCCTATTCGCGGGAACTCGGGCCAGTGGTGGAGGCCGCGCGGCGACGCAGCGTCCCGATTGTCGCGATCGCCGACAGCATGGCTGCTCCGATCGCGCGGCATGCGGACGTTACCTTGCGATTCTCTACCGACAGCCCGTCCTTCTTCCCGTCGGTGGCCGCGGCTATGGCCATCGTGGAAGCGCTGGCTGCAACGATGCTGGCGCGCAGCGGGCCAGCAGCCGCGGCCCGCGTCAGGGAGACGGAGCTGGAGCTACAGGCATTCGGGGCCTATCTGCCGGAATGAGAAGCGCTGCCGCTATGCCACCGCAGCGTCTATCGCGTCGCCGAGCCGTTCAACAACAACGTCGATCGCTGCGGCGTCTATGATGAAGGGCGGTGCAAGCAGCACATGATCGCCGCGCGCGCCGTCGATCGTGCCCCCCGCGGGATAGACGAGCAGGCCTCGCGCCATCGCCTCGCGCTTGATGCGTGCATGTAATTTGCGGTCCGGATCGAACGGCTCCTTGGACGAACGGTCTTCGACCAGCTCAAGTCCCATGAAGAGGCCACGACCGCGGATGTCGCCGACATGGGCGTGGTTGGAAAAGCGCTCGCCGAGGCGCCGGGCGAGATGGGCGCCCATCGCCTTGACGTTGTCGAGCAGGCGGTCCCGCTCGATGACCTCGTGGACGGCAAGCGCTGCCGCGCAGGCCATGGGGTGGCACATATAGGTGTGGCCGTGCTGGAAGAAGCCGGAGCCTTCGGCGAAAGCATCGAAGATACGGCGCGAAAGCAGCACCGCACCAATGGGTTGGTAGCCTCCGCCGAGCCCTTTGGCGACTGTCATCAGGTCGGGCGCGACGCCGTCCTGCTCGCAGGCGTGCAGCGTGCCGGTGCGGCCCATGCCGCACATCACCTCGTCGAGGATGAGGAGCACACCGTAGCGGTCACAGATTTCGCGGATGCGCCTGAAATAGCCGGGAACGGCGGGCACTGCTCCTGCTGTCGCGCCGACGACAGGTTCTGCAACGAAAGCCATGACAGTCTCCGGACCGAGTTCGAGGATTTTGTCCTCGAGCGCCTGGGCTGCGCGCAGGCCGTAGGCCTGCTCGCTCTCACCAGCTTCCTGGTGGCGGTAGGCATAGCATGGGTCGATGTGATGCGTGTCGATCAGCAACGGGCGGAATTGCGCACGCCGCCACTCGTTACCCCCGGCGGCGAGAGCGCCGAGCGTGTTGCCGTGATAGCTCTGGCGTCGGGCGATGACGTTTCGCCGCTCAGGCCTGCCAGTCTCGACGAAAAACTGCCGTGCCATCTTCAACGCCGCCTCTACCGCCTCGGAGCCGCCGGACACGAAATAGACGTGGCTGATGCCTTGCGGTGCGCCGGCGACCAGCCTGTCGGCCAGCGTCTCGGCCGGCTCATTGGTGAAGAAGCTGGTATGGGCGTATGCGAGTTTGTCGGCCTGGGTGTGGAGCGCGGCCGTCACGTCGGGATGGCCGTGGCCGAGGCACGAAACCGCCGCCCCGCCTGAAGCGTCGATATAGGCCCGGCCATCGCGGTCGAAGAGTTCGATACCTTTGCCGCCAGCCACGACGGGCAGGGTCGCATGGATCTGGCGATGCAGGATGTGTGTCATTCTTTCCTCGATTGACGATGGCGCGATTTGGAGCGAACTTATCATGCAACATATGTTACATAGTGCGCAATACTGAAACAATTGGACTGCACACATGACCGTCGACAGGGGCGCAGCCGGACCCGGACTCATCGCGCCAGCGGCAATCGCCGTTGCTCCGAACGGTGGGCGGCGTGGCAAGGAAGACCACCCTGCCCTGCCGATCGGCCCCCAGGAATTGGCCCGGACCGCCGCAGCCTGCCTCGAGGCGGGCGCCGCCATGATCCATGCGCATGTTCGCGATCGCGACGGCGGCCATTTGCTCGACGCGCACGCCTATCGCGAGGCGACGAAAGCGATACGTGATGCGGTGGGCGAGCGGCTGGTCATCCAGATCACCAGCGAAGCGGTCGGCCGATACCAACCGGCCGAACAGATGGCGGTGGTGCGCGCTACTCGCCCCGAGGCGGTTTCGCTGGCGCTGCGCGAACTGGTGCCCAGCCCTTCCCATGAGAACGCTTTCGCGGAGTTCCTGTGGTGGTTGAAGAGCGAGCGGATCGCCCCTCAGATGATCCTCTACGCGCCCGAGGAGGCGTCGGCCCTGGCCGCCATGCAGCAGCGCGGACTAGTGCCTTTCGACGATATCCCGGTGCTCTATGTGCTCGGCCGCTATACGCCAGGACAGGTTTCGCGGCCGGCTGACCTGCTTCCCTTCCTCGCACATGAGCGTCCGCGCTTCGCGCACTGGATGGTCTGCGCCTTCGGCCGGGAGGAAACCGCCTGCGTCACGGCCGGTGCCCTGCTGGGCGGTCATGCCCGCGTCGGCTTCGAGAACAATTTTGCCCTGGCCGACGGCACAACCGCCAAGGACAATGCCGCGCTCGTAGCTGCAACCAAATACGCCCTGACCGCTTGCGGCGTCAGGACCGCCCAAGCCAACGACCTTCGTGCCGCATGGTCGACCCAGCGCTAACGATCGCCAGCACTTTGATGCAGATTTCCTTTGCTCATCAACGGCAAGCAAGGCTCGCTGGCATCTATCGCCTCAGCGCGTAGGCACTGCCCCTATTTTCGCTGTCCATCGGCAGTGCCATATCGTCGTCCAGCAGGCGGGTGATCCGGGCAAAGCCCGTAAACGCCTTTCTTGCTTCCTCGGCAGACATCTGGCTTGCCAGAGCTGCAGCGCAACAGTTCAGTGCGCATTGATACACCGGCCCGCGCCGCCCCTTTGGCCATTTCCGCAGGAACGCCATCGCTTCCCTAACGCCGTCGATGTCTTCCACCGGCTGCCCAGGCGCGCGCGAAATCCGCACTGGCGAAAAGAATTGCAGACGATCCATTGGTTCCTTCCGGTCGATCGCGATGCATTCGATCAACCTAATTAAATTCGCGGCCAGCCAATTGGTTCCCGGCAAAGGGCCTGCGGCCCTCGATAAATCGCAGCGGACCAGCTGAGTGAATCCCCGGCTATCGCCCGACGTCTTGCCGTCGTGGGAACGCTCAGGGGGGCTGGTGCATTTCGGCTTCAGCGATGATCTTTGAGGGAAATGCCAAGCTATGAGAATAGCCCATGTGGCGCCGCTCCATGAATCCGTGCCGCCTCGGCTCTATGGAGGCACGGAGCGCATTGTCTCCTATCTGACCGAAGGCTTGGTCGAGCTTGGCCATGATGTAACCTTGTTCGCCAGCGGCGACACAAGGACGTCGGCAAAATTGGTGCCGTGTCGCGAGCGTGCGCTGCGTCTTGATCCACGTCCGCTAAAATCCGAGACAGCCGCGCATCTCTTGATGCTATCTGAGGTGAAAAAACGATCTCAACAATTTGATATCATTCACTTCCACCTTAGTCATTTCCTGCACTTTTCCTTCTTCTCACACATATCGGAGCGGACGGTGACAACGCCACATGGCAGGCTCGACTATGTCGATCTGGCGCCGGCCTACGAGCGTTTTCCGCGTTTCCCGATGATCTCCGTCTCCCGCAGCCAAAGAACGGGGCTCGCCAATGCCAACTGGCTGGCGACGATCCACCACGGGCTCCCGACCGATATCTACGAACCGACTTTCGCGACTAACCGAGGAGAACCCTACCTTGCCTTCCTTGGCCGGATGTCGCGCGACAAGCGTCCGGATCGTGCCGTCGAGATCGCGCTGCGATCGGGGCTGAAACTGAAGCTTGCGGCAAAGATAGGCGACGACGACCGCGCTTACTTCCACAAGGTGGTCGAGCCGCTGATCGACGGTGACCGTGTCGACTATGTCGGCGAGATCGAGGAGGACAAGAAGGCGGAATTCCTCGGCAAGGCGGTCGGCCTTGTATTCCCGATCGACTGGCCCGAGCCGTTCGGTCTTGCCGTCATAGAAGCGATGGCCTGCGGCACGCCGGTAATCGCCTGGAACGCCGGCGCCATGCCGGAGATCGTCGATCATGGCGTGACCGGTTTCATCGTGGATTCCATAGAGGGTGCGGTCGCGTCGGTGCCCGGCTTGCTGCGGCTCGACAGGCGGAAAGTGCGAGCTATCTTCGAAAGGCGGTTTTCCGCCAAGAGAATGGCGCGCGACTACGTGGCCGCTTATGCGTGCCTAATCGGCGCCTCGGCCGAAGCAAGAGCATCGTGAGCGGCGCTACCTCGGGCAAAGCGAGAGAGATGTGTAACGAATGACCCAACTCGATGAGCGCAAGCTTGATCCCGCGGTGGCACTTGCCTCCCTGGACCCCACCGCACCTCGAGAGCCGCACCGGCTGTTCGCGCTCAAGCAAGGCGACTGTTTTGCCGTGGCCGACGCCTATGGAGATATCCGCGGCGCCGGCGATGGTTTCTTCCGTGACGACACGCGGGTGCTTTCCGAATTCCGGCTGACCGTCGGCGGCCGGCAGACATCGCTGCTCGGCGCGTCGCTCAGCCAGGACAATGTCCTCTTCACCTCCAACCTGACCAATCTGCCGATGCAGAGCGGTCGCGGCCGGGACATTCCACAGGGCGCGATCCATATCGAACGCACTAGGCTGCTTTGGCAGGATCGGCTGTTTGAACGCATCACACTTTCCAATTACAGCCAGGAACACTCCACCATCCGCGTTTCGTTGCATTTTACAGCCGATTTCCGAGACATGTTCGAAGTGCGCGGCTCGACAAGGCCGAAGCGCGGGATGGCCCATGCTGCCGTGACGGATGGGACCTCCGTCCTGTTTCGCTATGACGGGTTGGACGGGCTGGCGCGAATGTCGGCGATATCGTTCTCGCAGGCGCCGGACCATCTGATGGCCGACCGTGCGGATTTCCTGATTGCCGTGGCGAGGCGCAGCAGCAAGGTGGTGTATGTCGAAGTCGGTTCCGAGGTGGCGGAAGCACCGAACCGCGATCGTTTCCGCGCCGCCGCGGCCCGGGCTCGCTTCGGCATGCGGGCCAAGCGCCGCCATGGCGCCACGATGTACAGTTCTGGGCGCGTTTTCAACGATTGTATCGAGCGCGCCCGGGCGGACGTGGCGCTGCTGACCACCGAACTTGCGACCGGACCTTACCCCTATGCGGGCATCCCTTGGTTTTCGACGGCGTTCGGCCGCGACGGCGTGATCTCCGCGCTGCAGATGCTGTGGCTCAATCCGGGCCTCGCGCGGGGCGTGCTGGCCTTCCTCGCTCAACACCAGGCGACAGAAACGTCGCCGTTCAGCGATTCGCAGCCAGGCAAGATCATGCACGAGACCCGCAAGGGCGAGATGGCGGCGCTGCGGGAGCTCCCCTTCGGCCGCTACTATGGCGGCGTCGACACGACGCCGCTTTACATCCATCTCGCCTGCGCCTACGCGGACCGTACCGGCGACATGGCGTTCATCGACAGCCTGTGGCAGTCGCTCTGCGCCGCGGCCGAATGGACCGAGGAGGCAAGCCGTGCGACCGGTTTCGTCACCTATCAACGTGCCGCCGAGTCCGGCCTCACCAACCAGGGATGGAAAGACAGCATCGATTCCGTCTTCCATGCAGATGGCCGCATCCCCAAGGGACCGATTGCCCTGGTGGAGGTGCAAGGCTATGTCTTTGCCGCATTCCGGGGACTGGCGGCGCTCGCCCGTCGCCGCGGCGAGGACGACAGGGCCGATCATTGGGACAGCCTTGCCGAGGCCATGCGCGCCGCTGTGGAACGCCATTTCTGGCTGGACGATCTCGGCTTCTATGCCTTGGCGATCGACGGCGCCGGCGAGCCCTGCAAGGTACGGACATCTAATGTCGGGCACCTTCTCTATGTCGGTCTCCCCGACCCGGTACGGGCGAGGATGGTCGCCGATCAGCTGCTTTCGGCATCCTTCCATTCGGGCTGGGGGCTGAGGACGCTCGCCGACGATGCCGTGTTCTTCAACCCGATGTCATATCACAACGGCTCGATCTGGCCGCATGACACCGCCATGTGCGGCGCCGGTCTGGCGCGCTACGGCGAGCGTGAAAGCGTGGTCCGGCTGATGAACAGCACTTTCGAATCGGCGGTTCATTTCAATATGCGGTTGCCCGAGCTGTTCTGCGGTTTTACCCGCGCCCCGGGCGAAGCGCCGATCGCCTATCCCGTCGCCTGCTTACCGCAGGCGTGGTCTGCCGGTTCCGCCTTCATGCTGATGCAGGCCTGCCTCGGCATGGAAATCGACGGCTGGGACAGCGAAATCCGCGTCGCCCGTCCCAGGCTGCCGATTGGTATAGACACGCTCACGCTGAGGCATCTGCGCGTCGGCGCGACGGTGGTCGACCTCAACTTCCAGCGTGTCGGCGACCGGGTCGTCGCCTTCCTCTCCGATCGACATGAGGGGTTAGTGCCGCTCATCGTGCGGACCTAACCTGGCTCTGCGCATCGAACTGACCGCGGCGCTCCAATTGTCGGAACCGCTGGCCCGATCCTGCGTTTGTAAACCCATGCCGGCGCACGGCAGCTTGTCGCCAGTTGTCGGCTGCGAAAAAGAAAAAACGGTCTAAAATCGGCCGCAGGAAGATCGTCGTTCCAATGTCAGACTATGGCATAGAGGTACTCTGGGTTCTGCTCCTTGCAAGCCTCGGCATTTCCGCTGTTGCCGTGGTGTTCTCGGTATCCCGTCAGCGCCAAAGCCGCACACCTGCGGTCGCGTACGCCGCCGGCGAGGACGTGGCTTCGGAAGCGGCGCGCAAAGTGCTGCGGGAGTTTGAAAAGAACGGCCACTCGGCCGATGCAGCGCTGATCGCATGGTCGCCCGACACCTTGCGCAAGATCCTGGCCGAATATCTGCCGGATACCCAGGTGATCGTAGTGTCCAACCGCGAACCCTACATTCACAACATCAAGGATGATGGCGTCGAACTCGTGGTACCGGCCAGCGGATTGGTTTCGGCGCTCGAGCCGATCACCCGCGCGTGCGCCGGCACCTGGATCGCCTATGGCGGCGGAACAGCGGACCGTCTTACGGTCGACCAGAACGACCGGATTGAGGTGCCGCCTGACAATCCCTCCTACGCGCTACGCAGGGTCTGGCTGACGGAGGAAGAATACCAAGGCTATTATCTGGGTTTCGCCAACGAAGGTTTGTGGCCGCTTTGCCATATCGCCTTCACCCGACCGATTTTTCGCGCCTCGGATTGGAAGGCCTATGAGGCCGTCAACCGGAAATTCGCCGATACGGTGGTTGCCGAAGCGCGCAACGAGCGGCCGATCGTGCTGGTCCAGGACTACCACTTCGCGCTTTTGCCGCGCATGATCCGCAAGCGCTTGCCCGAGGCGATCGTCATCACGTTCTGGCACATCCCATGGCCCAACTCGGAAGTGTTCAGCATCTGTCCATGGCGTGAACGGATCCTGGAAGGCTTGCTCGGCAGCTCCATCGTCGGCTTCCATACCCAGTTTCATGCCAACAATTTCGCCGAAAGCGTCGATCGCTTCCTGGAAAGCCGTATAGAACGGGCCGATGCGGCGATCTCCTACGGCGGAAGGACGACGCTGGTGCACGCCTATCCCATCTCCATAGGATGGCCGGCCGAACTCTTGGCGAACCTGCCTGCTGTCGACGAATGCCGCGCCCGCCTGCGCCAGAGGTTCGGGCTGAAAGCGGATGTCAAACTGTGCGTCGGCGTCGAGCGTCTCGACTACACGAAGGGCATTCTCGACCGGCTCCAGGCGCTCGAAGAATTGTTCACGAGACATCCCGAATGGGTTGGAAAACTGGTTCTGCTGCAGATCGCGGCGCCCAGCCGGGGCACGCTCCCGGCTTATAGGCAGCTCCACGATGAATGCCGCCGCTACGCCGAAGATCTCAACCAGCGCTACGGCAGCGACGGTTACAGTCCTGTCCTGATGGTGGTCAAACATCACGCGCAGGAACAGGTCTACGAGATCTATCGCGCTGCCGACATATGTATGGTCACCAGCCTGCATGACGGCATGAACTTGGTGGCTAAGGAATTCGTCGCGGCGCGCGACGACGAACAGGGCGTGCTGTTGCTCAGCACCTTCGCCGGCGCCTCGCATGAACTCCTGGAGGCGCTGATCGTCAACCCCTACGATACGGCCATGATGAGCGAGGCGCTGCTGCGGGCGCTGACCATGACGCCAGACGAACAGCGCGAGCGCATGCGGCCCATGCGCGAGATGGTACGCGACAACAATGTCTATCGCTGGGCCGGCAGCATGCTGCTCGATGCGGTCCGCCTTCGCAAGCGCGGCGACCTCGACCGGGTGACGGGTGCCGGAGAGCGGCCATCGAACAACAACAACATCATTCCGATATTCGAGCCGACAAGAAAAGCAGCGTCGTGACGAGCCTTCGGCTGCTGTTGCGGGCGTATCAACGCGTCCTGCCCCGTCGCCATTGGCCACCGGAGAAGCTGATCAGCCGATCTTCCCGTCCACGATGTGAATGCGGCGATCCATGCGCGCCGCCATGTCCAGGTCATGCGTAACCGCCACGACGGTCTTGCCGCGCTCGCGCACCAGAGTCTCCAGGATTGCGAAGACCTGCTCGGAGCTTGTGCTGTCGAGGCTCCCCGTCGGCTCATCCGCGAGGATAAGCGGCGGGTCGTTGGCGAGCGAGCGTGCCACCGCGACGCGCTGACGCTGGCCGCCCGAAAGCTGGTCAGGCCGCTTGTCAAGATGTTCGCCGAGCCCCAGGGATGAAAGCAGCTCCCCGGCCCGCTCGCGCATCTCAGGCCGCGCTAGCCGGCCCAGCTTGCGCATTGGAATTTCGACATTTTCGCGCGCCGTGAACTCCGGCAGCAGAAAATGAAACTGGAACACGAAGCCCAGCATCGAAAGGCGGGTCCGCGCACGCTCCCTTTCATTCATCGGCGCGGTGTCGCGGCCGCCTATTCTCAACGTTCCAGCGGTCGGCCGGTCGAGCAGCCCGAGCAGATAAAGCAATGAGGATTTGCCGGAGCCGGAGGGACCGGTGACGGCGACGAATTCTTTCTCGTTGATCGCGAGCGTAATGTCCTTGACCAGCGTGACGGGAACCGTCTCGGGCAATACGCGCGTCAGCTTCTCGGTCTCGATGAGTGCGCTCATGACGCGCCTCTGATGATCTCGACGGGGTTCAGGCGTGCCGCACGGCGCGCCGGCAGGTAGCCGGCCACCGCCGCCGAGCCCAGCGCGAAAGCCGAGGCGATGACGTAGTGCATCACGCTCCAGGCGATCGGCAGCCGGGTCATCTCCTGGCCGGTCGCGGCGATCTCGAAACGCACCAGCGACAGCCCATAGGTCATGGCGAAGCCGAGCAGCCCGCCAAGCACGGAGCCGGCAACGCCGATCGCCACGCCTTCCAGCAGAAAGAGCCGGCGCATGTCCGATTCCGGGAAGCCCAGCGACTTCATGATGGCGATGTCGCGCGCCTTCTCGTGCGTGATGGTGGAAATGATGTTGTAGATGCCGAAGCCAGCGACCAGCATGATCGCGCCGACGACGGTGTACATGATGACGTTGCGCACGACGAGCGCCTCGAGGATCGATTCATTCGCCTCCTGCCATGCCACGGCCTTGTAGCCCAGTTCGGCCTCGGCGCGGTGCGCCACTGCCGGAGCGCGGTTTGGATCGTCGAGTTTGATGCGGATCTCGTTGATGGCGTTCGGCCGCGCGGAGAGTATCTGCGCGTTCTTCAGAAGCACATAGGCCTCACCTTCGTCGCGCGCGGTGGTGCCGGTGTGGAACAGGCCGGCGATCTTGAAGTTGCGCGTCAGCCCCTCGGAGGAAACCGCGGTTATGGTGTCGCCGAACCCGGCACCGAGCCGGCTCGCCATCGTGTCGCCGATGAGCACGTTGTTGCCGCCCGCGGCAAGTGCCGAAAAGCTGCCCTCGACGAAGTCTTCGACGATCGGCGACACGCCGGACTCGCGCTCCGGTTCGATCCCGTTGATCGCCGCGCCCACTTCGCGGCTGGAATAGCGGATCACACCCTGGGTTTTGAGGTTTGCCGCGAACCGGCCAGGAATCCAGCTCTCGAGCCAGGAGGCCGCGGCGGTCGGATTGATGATGCCGCGGCGATCGTCGCGCGGCCTGAGCCCGGAAATCGCTACTGTCGCGAAGGCATCCTCGGCGGGTTGACGGCGGGCGGTGCGCTGCTCGTCGGTGATGTCGACATGCGGCATCGTGTCGACGAGCTGCCTGACGAAATCGTCCTGCCCGCCCTGCATCAGCGCCGCCATGGCTATGGAGAATCCGACACCGACGGCGACGCCGATCACGGCAACCAGCGTCTGGCGACCGCGGCCGGCAATGTGCGTGACGGCAATGTCGAAGATAAGCGGCATCGTTGCTTTATCTCTCCTGGGCGTCGGTGATGCTCACGCGCGCCCCGTCGGCGAGGTCGGCGGGATAGGGCGAGACGACGCGGGTCTCGTCGTCGATGCCAATCTTCCCATCGACGCTAGCCTTCCCCTCGGCTCCTGAGAGAACCTCGATGCCGTTGGAGCCGCGGATGCCCGTTCGGATTTCGTGCCGCCAGGCCTTGTCGCCCTCGACCACGAACACCTTGTTCCCATCCATCGCAACGGACGGGATCAACAGCGCATTTTTCGAAACGCGAATGACGATGTTCACGTCGGTCGACATGCCTATACGAAGGGGCGTGTCGTCCGGCAGGTGGAAGCGGACGCGATAGGTCTTCGTCACCGGATCGCCCTTGGGCGTGATGCTGTCGACCACCGCTTCCAGGTTCTGCCTGAGGAACGCATCGGATTTAAGCAGCGCGCGCTGGCCGACCTCGACCCGGGGTATGTCCTCCTCGTTGACCTCGGCGACCACTAGGAGCGGCTTCGGCTCGCCGACCCAGAACAACACCGTGCCGAGTTCGGCCACCTCACCCACCTCGCCGTCCTGCCTGAGCACGACACCGGCGCTCGGCGCACGTAACACGTAGGTGTCGAGTCGCGCCTTCTGTCCGGCAACCAGCGCCTCGATCTGGCCAAGCTCGCTCTGCGCACGATCGAGCGCCTGCTGGCTCGCTGCACGCCTTTCGGCAAGCACGGTCAGCCGCCGGAGCTCTTCCTGGGCAAGCGCTTGACGCGCTTCGAGCTCGCCAAGCACGGCCCGGGCCTCGCTGTCGTCGAGCTTGGCGAGCACGTCGCCTTGTGCAACCCTCGACCCCTCGCAATTACACTGCTCGACGATCCTCTCGCGGACCACGGGTGTCACCTTGGCCCAGGTTCGCGGCTCGACGGAGCCGCTCGCGTAAACGATCTCCGCCGCGTCGCCGCGCTGTGGCGTCACCACCGAAACCTTGGCCGGCTGCCACAGATACCAAGCGCCGAAAGCAGCAGCAGCCGCGACAAGAACAATGCCGACAATCCAGCGTATCCGTCGCAAGAAACTCTCCCTCGATCATCGAATCCGAACGTCGGGCGGGGGGCAGACATAGCACTAGACCGACCGTCGGTCTATAAAAGTTGCATAAGGAAACGGTTCGTGCTCCTCTTGCTCCACCTGTACTTAGCGAGGATCGATTTTGGCCCGAGTGATAAAGCCGCCGGAAATACGATCCGCCGAGCTTCTCGACTGCGCCCAGCGGCTTTTCTTCGAGCGTGGCTACGACAACACGACGGTAAACGACATCATCCGCGAGGCCGGCCTGTCGAAGGGCGCGTTCTACCACTATTTCGCATCGAAAGAGGCGCTGCTGGAGGCGCTCGCCGCACGTCTCGCGCGCGACAGTTTCACCGAGCTGCAGCCCATGCTCAACGATCCGTCACTTGACGGGCTTGGCCGGCTCAATGCGCTCTTTGCGGGCTCGCAGCGGCTGAACGTCGAGCTCGCTCCGCAACTGCGCAAGACGTTCTTCGTCGTCTTCCGGCCCGAGAACCTTGCCCTCTTCCATCGGGTTGACCAGGCGGTCAGGGAACTGGCCATGCCGATAATCACCGATCTCCTCCGGAAGGGAAGCGCGGAAGGCGTGCTCGACGTGCCTGATCCGGAAGCTTTTGCCGAGATGTTTTTGCAGCTCCGGCTGATCTTGCGGGACGTGATGCACCGCGCCTTGCGGCAAGCCGAACGGGGCAATGTCGACGAAGCAGCGCGGCTGCTCGACGACCGGCTGCGGCTCTACGGCATTGCAATCGACCGGCTTTTGAAGTTGCCTGATGGAACGGTAGAAGCGGCGCAACCCGGGTTTGCCCGGGCCTTCCTCGAAGCAGGCCCTTGAGCCGCCAAGCCTGCCAGAGACGCGGGCAGCAATTCACGGTGCACTGGTAGATCGCCCTGCGCCGCTACAGGACAGCGTTTCCGCGATAGCCGCAGTATGTCCTGAGCCGCAGACAGCATCTCGCTGCCACCAGATCTCAGCATCGATGCGCAGATATTGCGACTGCGCCGCAAGTTCGAGGTCAACCCGAGCGAGCCGAGGGTTGCTATCACCAAGCGGGGCGCTGACTACGTGTTCTCTGCCTCCGTCGAGGTACTGTGACTTTGCCGAAGGGCGCTATATTCATCGCCTCAGCGCATGCACGCTATCGATATTTTCGCCGCCCAACGGCAGCGCCATGTCGTCGTCGAGAAGGCGCGTGATGCGGGCGAAGCCGGTAAAAGCCTTCCTTGCCTCCTCTGCCGACATCCGGCCTGTCAGAGCCGCGGAGCAGCAATTCACCGCGCATTGGTAGACTGGTCCACGCCGGCCTGTCGGCCATTTACGCAAGAATTCCATCGCTTCGGCTACGCTATCAATTTCTTCGGCAGGGTTTTTCTGCCCATGCGAAATCCGAACAGGCGTAAAGAACTGCAGGCGATCCATCGTTTCCTCCCGGTCGATCATTATGTGCCTGATCGAACCTTTTGAACTTACGGCTGGCCATTTGGTTTCGGCAAAGAGAGCCCGGTGCTGAAAAAAGTCGGGCCAAATGAAGTCTCTCACATCGTTCTGCCGAAATCGAATCACCAAACGTGACAAGCGAGCAACGAACGGTGCGCCGCGCCGATAAGCTCGGTTCTCATTGAATGTCTTTAAGGCCAAAGCCGGCAAATCAATCGGTTGCCGGTTCCCTTGCGTCAGGCTTAACCTGCTCAGACGACGCGTGGAGGCGCGCGGCAGGCAACGGGAAGACATCACAATGACCATACAAGGCGCATCACCTGACCTGTACAATGAGGATCTGGCTCCAGCGAAGGTTCGAAACTGGGGACCATTCTCGATCTTCAACGTCTGGACGTCGGACGTCCACAGCCTTTGGGGCTACTACCTGGCGGCAAGCCTGTTCCTATTCTGCGGAGGCTTCGTCAACTTCATAATCGCCATCGGCATCGGTTCGATGATCATCTACGTGCTGATGAACATGGTCGGCTATGCCGGTGTGAAGACCGGAGTGCCCTACCCCGTCCTTGCCCGCGCTTCCTTCGGCATCTGGGGCGCCAACATACCGGCGCTGGTGCGCGCCATCGTCGCCTGCTTCTGGTACGGCGCGCAGACGGCGGCAGCCTCAGGCGCGATCGTGGCGCTGCTGATCCGGTCGCAATGGTTCGCCGACTTCAACCAGAGTACGCATTTCCTCGGCCATACCGGCCTGGAAGTGATCTGCTTCGCGGTGGTCTGGGCGCTGCAGTTGCTGATCATCCAGAAGGGCATGGAAACGGTGCGCCGCTTCCAGGACTGGGCCGGACCGGCAGTATGGGTGATGATGTTGATCCTGGCGATCTATCTCTGCGTCAAATCCGGAACTTTCGCTTTCACCAGCGACATCCCAATGGATGTGCTGCTCGAAAAGACCAAGGACGCGGGCGTGCCCGGCACGCCTGGCTCGTGGACGTCGCTGTTTGCGGTGGCGGCGATCTGGGTGACCTATTTCTCGGCTCTCTACCTCAACTTCTGCGATTTCGCCCGTTATGCTCCGGACAAGGCATCGCTGCGCAAGGGCAACATCTGGGGTCTGCCGGTCAACCTCATCCTGTTCTCGCTGGTCGCCGGCGTCACCACGATTGCCGCCTTCGATGTCTATGGCGAGGTGCTGCTGCATCCCGACCAGATCTCGGCCAAGTTCGACAGCTGGTTCCTGGCGGCCCTGGCCGCCCTGACCTTCGCCGTGGCGACGCTCGGCATCAACGTGGTGGCAAACTTCGTATCGCCGGCATTCGATTTTTCCAACGTCTTTCCACGACAGATCGACTTCAAAAAAGGCGGCTATATCGCGGCGCTGATCGCGCTGGTGCTCTACCCGTTCGCGCCATGGGAAGGCAGCGCTGCCTCCTTCGTCAACATCATCGGCGCGACGATGGGGCCGATCTTCGGTGTCATGATGGTCGACTATTACCTGATCCGGAAGGGCGAGGTCGATGTCGAGGCCCTCTACAGGGAAGACGGCGAGTTCCGCTTCCAGCACGGTTGGCACGTCAATGCCTTCGTCGCCGCCGGCATCGGCGCGGTCTTCTCCTCGATCCTGCCGAACTTCACCAACTGGCTGCCGTCATGGTGGGGTGTCTATGGCTGGTTCTTCGGCGTGGCCATCGCCGGCGTCGTCTACTATGTGATGCGCACGATGGCACTTAGCGCAGGAGCCAGGACAGCGAAGGCTTGACCCAAGTTTCGGGGCGGCGCGAGCCGCCCCGGCTTTACTTGCCGACCATTTCGGCCAGTCTGCGCACCGTGTTCCAGTTGCGCGAGGTGCCGACGCCGAGCCGTTTGTGGCTTATCGCCGCCAGAAGGCGCGAATTCGGCCTCTCACGCGAAAAGAAGAACCAGATGTCGCCGCCGACAGCCTGCATCCTTTCCTCCTTGCCGACATAGGCCTCCAGCACCGCGACGGCTTCCGCGGGAACTGGCTTGCGCATGACGCGCACCGCCACCCGGTCCGCCGCGGCAGCCGATTCGATGAGAAACGGATTGCCGGCCGCAAGCCTCAACCAGTCATCCGCGCGGCGCACGATGATGTCGACATGGCGGTCGAAAGTCCTTTCAAACGCCGTCTCCAACCGGCGTTCCAGCGCGGCAATTTCCGTCTCTTTCGCCTCGAAGACCATATTGCCGGTCGCCACCAGGGTGCGCGAGTTGTTCAGCCCCAGGCCTTCCGCCATGGCCCTGAGATCGGACATGACGACCCGGCGTCCCTCGCCCAGGACGATGCTGTAAAGCAGAGCGACATAGGTTTGCATGGCGGCCGGTGGCCAGCCTAAACCAGTCGCGACTGTTCCACCGCGGCCTCGATGAAGCTGGCAAACAGCGGGTGCGGGTCGAGCGGCCTGCTCTTCAGCTCGGGATGGTACTGGACGCCGATGAACCAGGGATGGTCGGGGTACTCGACCGTTTCCGGCAGCACGCCGTCCGGCGACATGCCGGCAAAGACCAGGCCGCAATCCTCGAGCCGCTCCTTGTAGTCGATATTGACTTCATAGCGGTGGCGGTGGCGCTCGGAAATCTGCGTGTCACCGTAGATGTCGGCGATTTTCGAGCCCTTGGCGAGGTCCGCCTGATAGGCGCCGAGCCGCATGGTGCCGCCGAGGTCGCCGGTTTCCCGGCGCTTCTCCAGCATGTTGCCTTTCAGCCATTCGGTCATCAGGCCGACGACCGGTTCCTCGGTGGGACCGAATTCGGTCGACGAGGCATGCTCGACGCCGGCCAGCGAACGCGCCGCCTCGATGCAGGCCATCTGCATGCCGAAGCAGATGCCGAAATACGGCACTTTTCGCTCGCGGGCGAACTTCGCCGCCAGGATCTTGCCTTCCGCGCCGCGCTCGCCAAAGCCGCCGGGGACCAGGATGCCATGGACCTTTTCCAACCACGGCGCCGGATCTTCCTTCTCGAATATCTCGCTCTCGATCCAGTCGAGCTTGACCTTTACGTGGTTGGCGAGGCCGCCGTGCGACAGCGCCTCGATCAGCGATTTGTATGCGTCCTTGAGGCCGGTGTATTTGCCGACGACGGCGATGGTCACCTCGCCTTCCGGGTTGTGGATACGGTTGGACACCGCTTGCCAGGGCTCCATGCGCGGCTTCGGCGCCGGATCTATGCCGAAGGCGGCCAGCACCTCCGAATCCAGCCCTTCTTTGTGATAGGCCATCGGCACGTCGTAGATGTGCGGCACGTCGAGTGCCTGGATGACCGCGCTTTCGCGCACATTGCAGAACAACGACAGTTTGCGGCGCTCTTCCCTGGGGATGGGGCGGTCGGCGCGGACCAGCAGGACGTCGGGCGCAATGCCGATGCCGCGTAATTCCTTGACCGAATGCTGGGTCGGCTTGGTCTTCAATTCCCCCGCCGTTGGAATGTAGGGCATAAGCGTCAGGTGCACGTAGACGGCGTTGTTGCGCGGCAGATCGTTGCCGAGCTGGCGTATCGCCTCCAGGAACGGCATAGCCTCGATGTCGCCAACGGTACCGCCGATCTCGCACAGGATGAAATCATAGTCGTCATTGCCGTTGAGAATAAAATTCTTGATCTCGTCGGTCACGTGCGGAATGACCTGCACGGTGGCGCCAAGATAGTCGCCGCGCCGCTCGCGCTCGATGATGTTCTTGTAGATGCGGCCGGTGGTAATGTTGTCCTGCTGGTTGGCCGAGCGGCCGGTGAAGCGCTCGTAGTGGCCAAGATCGAGATCGGTCTCGGCGCCGTCATCGGTGACGAAGACTTCGCCATGCTGGTATGGCGACATCGTGCCGGGATCGACATTGAGATAGGGATCAAGCTTTTTTATGCGCGCGCGATAGCCTCGCGCCTGCAAGAGAGCCCCAAGGGCCGCCGCAGCGATGCCTTTTCCAAGTGAGGAGACCACGCCGCCTGTGATGAATACATATCGCGCCATGGGAGTCATCGCTTAACGCGGCCGAGTTGATTCCGCCAGAGAAAAAACCGCCGCGAAGGGTTTTTCCTAAGAATGCGCTCTGGTAGTGGGCGAACCAAAACAAAAGGGCCGGCGTGGCCGGCCCTTCCGGTTCGGTTTGTCAAGGCGTCAGATAATGACGACCTTGGTGCCTACTTTCACCCGGCGATAAAGGTCCATGACGTGCTCGTTGATCATGCGGAAGCAGCCGTTGGAGGCGCTCGTTCCGATCGACTGCGGCGCGATGGTGCCGTGAATGCGCAAATGGGTGTCCTTCTTGCCGTCATAAAGGTAAATGGCGCGCGCGCCGAGCGGATTTTCGCCGCCGCCGGGCATGCCGTCCTTGTACCGGCCGTAATTCTTCGGCTCGCGCTTCTGCATGTCGAGCGTCGGAATCCAGCGGGGCCATTCCTGCTTGTCGCCGACGGCGACCGTGCCCTTAAACTGCAGGCCTTCACGACCGACCGCGATCGCATAACGGCGGGCGGTCCATGAGGATTCGACGAGGTAGAGGCGGCGCGCGCTGGTATCGATGACGATGGTGCCGGGACTGTAGCCGGTGAATTCGACCTCTTGCGGCACGAACTCCGGCTTCACCTTGAACTGTTTCTTGGCCTCTTTCCTTTCGAGCGCGGCGTCGAGGGCGCGGGTCTCAGGGAGCAGCGACATCGAAGAGGACGTGCCCCCGAACAGGCCGGCGAAGAGCCCGACGCTCTGCGGCTTCTGTCCGACAGCCTCGCTGCGCAATTCGCCGTTGTTGCGGACCAGCGCGACGTTCATGGTCTCGGCGGAGACTGGCTCGGCCGACTGGATCGGTGCGATAGGTTGAACCGGTTCGATGATCTTGACGGTCTTCCTAGCCGGCTTGGCGTCGGCCAGCGCAGCGCGCTTATTCTTCTTGGCAAGAAACGCCTGCCGTTCCGCATCGGCCTTGGCTTTGGCCGCCGTGCGCATCGCAAGCTTCCTGGACTCGACCGCCTTGGCTCGAGCGGCCTCCTTGTCGGCCGCGATCTTTGCTTCCATCTTGCTGATCTGTGCAAGATCGTCCGGGGTCGGGTCTTTCTTCTTCTTGAGGAGCTTAAGTTGCGCCGTATCGCTTTTAGCGGCGACGTAGACGACATCGGTTGTTACTGCGGCTTTAGAAGCCGAATTACCCGCCGGCATGGCCGCGTAAGCGGGCGCACCCAGGCTGAGCGCGGCACATAGGCCGGCTAAAATGAAGCTGCGAAGCTGCATGGCGAAGATCCGATCGTTCTATGCTTGTTGCCCACGGCGTCGCCCGGCGTCCCCCAAGGACCCCGATAGTGCCGCGCACAATCTATAATCGATTAGCCGGAGTCGCCTCAAGCGCCCTGTCGTGCCGTGCCCGATCGAATCATCGTGGTCGTGCGGCATTTGCCGCGACTGTGTTCAAACAACAACAGATCGCGGCGCCGAACGCTGCCGATTACTGGTTTGGAACTTGCGGCGTTACCGGCAAGGTGACGCCATTTGTGGCCGGCGGCGTGGTCGAGCCCGCCGCTGGTGGCGTAGCGGGAGCCGGGGCCGCGGCATCATCGCCGGAAGGCGGCGTTGGCGCCGTATTGCCGGAAGGTGGCGTCGGCGCGGTGTTGCCAGAAGGTGGCGTCGGCGTCGTGGTGCCAGGCAACTGGTCGAGCACGCCGCCGCTCGCGCCGTTCGCCGCGGGCACACGATCAAGAATGTCGATCGGCTTCTCGCTGTAACGGGCGACGATCGACAATGTCAGCGAGGTAGCGAAGAACGCCGCGGCCAGGATTGCCGTCGCACGCGTCAGCGCGTTGGCAGCGCCGCGCGCGGTCATGAAGCCCGATCCGCCGCCGATGCCAAGGCCGCCGCCTTCGGAGCGCTGCAGCAGCACCACGCCGACAAGAGCGAGCACGACCATGAGGTGGACGACGATCAGTATGGTTTCCATAATTTATCCTGGCAAAGCCCTGCACGGCCGCAGATACGGCCGGTGATTTGGAGGCGGCTCAATACAATGCTTTGACGGCATTTCCAAGCCCGTGGCCGGAATATGGGAAGCGATGCGCCCTTTGCAACGATTTCCGCCTCGGCACAACTCTTCCGAAGCCGCTGACAGGCTTCGGATTCTACGAGATATTTCGATAGGCTTCGGCAATACCGAGAAAGTCCGCCGCCTTCAGGCTGGCACCGCCGACCAGCGCGCCGTCGACATTTTTCACGCCGAGCAGTTCGACCGCGTTCGACGGTTTGACCGAGCCGCCATAGAGGATGCGTATCTTCGCCGCCGCGCTGCCAAGCTTCTCCGACAGTTTTTCGCGAATATGCGCATGCGCTTCGGCCACGTCGGCGGCAGTCGGCGTCAGTCCCGTGCCGATCGCCCACACCGGTTCGTACGCTATGACGGTGTTCGACGCCGTGGCATTGGGCGGCACCGAGCCGGCGACCTGGCGCGACAGCACGTCGAGCGTAGCGCCCGCCTCGCGTTCGGCTCTCGTCTCACCGATGCAGATGATGGCCACCAGTCCGGCACGCCATGCGGCGGATGCCTTGGCCTGCACAATGGCGTCGTCCTCGTGGTGGTCGGCGCGGCGTTCGGAATGACCGACGATGACGTGACTGGCACCTGCATCTTTCAGCATCTCGGCCGAAATACAGCCGGTATGGGCGCCGTTCTCCTTGGCGTGGCAGTCCTCGCCCCCTGCCCGGACCGGCGTGCGCGATAAGATCTCCGCGGCATGCGCAAGCAGCGTCGCCGGAACGCAGACCAGCGCTTCGGTCTCCGCATCGAGCCCGCTCATGAAGCCGTTGCCGATCATCCTGAGTTCGTTGAGCGAGGCGCTGGTACCGTTCATTTTCCAGTTGCCTGCGACCAGCGGGCGGATTCCTGGTGTCATGGGATTTGCTTCTCCGGGCAATATTCGGCTGCGTCCTCACTACCAAACTCAGCCCACAAAGCAATCGACAGTGGCCCGGAAGGACGCTATTGCGCTTGTTTCAAACTCGGCGCATGCGAAAATGCGCAAAAATCGGAAGTGGGCATGCTTGGTATCTTGAGAAACGCGGCGGGGACCTGGGTCGCGAAGGCGCTGCTGATATTGTTGGTGTTGAGCTTCGCCGTCTGGGGCATTTCCGGTCAGCTGGCGGGTGGTTTCGCGGGCCACGACGCCGTTATCACGGCCGGAGGCACCAAAGTGTCGATCAACGAGTACCGCCTCGCCTATGATCGCCAGATCAGCGTAATGTCGCAGCAATTCGGCCAGCGTATCAGCCGCGAACAGGCGACGGCGCTCGGCCTGGACAACCAGGTGCTGGCGCAACTCGTGTCGGGTGCAGTCCTCGATGAGCAGGCCCGCAAGCTCGGGCTTGGTCTGTCCAAGGACCGGCTGGCCCAACTCACCCATGAAGACCCGGCCTTCAAGGGCCCCGGCGGCACCTTCGACAGGAGGACTTTCGAATACATACTGCAACAGGTCGGCATGCGGCCGGAAGACTATCTCAGGAATCGCGCCCAGGTGGCGGTGCGCCAGCAGATCGTCGAGGCGGTTTCGGATGGCCTCAAGACTCCGGACACCTTCTTCAAGGCGGTCGCGCTCTATCGTGGCGAAGACCGCACCATCGACTATCTGATCCTGCCGAAATCGCTGGTTGAGCCTATCGAAGCGCCATCCGACAGTGCGCTTTCGGCCTATTTCGAGGAAAATAAGAAGACCTATGCGGCGCCCGAATACCGGAAATTCTCCTACGTCAAGCTCGAGCCGGAAGACATCATGGATCTGAGCGGCGTGACCGACCAACAGGTCAGCGACGACTACAACAAGAACAAGGGGCGCTACACCACGCCGGAAATGCGGACCATCGAACAGCTCGTGTTCAAGTCGCCTGATGCCGCGAAGGCCGCGCTCGATTCACTCAAGACCGGCGCGACCTTCGACAAGATCGTGGCCGCCGAGGGCAAGACGCAAGCCGACACGCTGCTCGGCACGCTGGCCAAGGACAAGATTGCCGACAAGGCGGTGGCGGATGCGGCGTTTGCGCTCAACGTCAACGAAGTCAGCCCGGTCGTGCAGGGCGCCTTCGGTTCGGTGCTGCTGCGCGTCACCGACATCAAGCCCGAAGTGGTGAAGCCACTGGCCGAAGTGTCTACCGAAATCCGCAAGGATCTGGCGCTGGGCGAGGCGAGCCGCATTCTGCTGGACGCGCATGACAACTACGAAGATATCCGCGCTTCGGGCAGCACGCTCACGCAAGCCGCCGAAAAACTGAAGCTGAAGGTCGTCACCATCGACGCGATCGATCGCACCGGCCAGAGGCCGGACGGCACCATCGTCAAGGACCTGCCGGAATCGCCGGAGCTCATCAAGGCGGTGTTCGAGGCCGAACCCGGCACCGAGAATCCCGACCTCACCACCGCCGACAACGGCTTCGTGTTCTACGAGGTGGATTCGATCACGCCGGCCCGCGACCGCACGCTGGATGAAGTCCGCCAGAAGGTGGTGGCCGACTGGACGGCGGCGGAAACGACCAAGCGGCTCACCGCAAAAGCGGACGAACTCGAAAAACGTCTCGAGACCGGCGCCACGCTCGACGTGATCGCGGGCGAACTCAAGCTCGAGAAACAGACAAAGCGCGGCGTCAAGCGCGAGGCGGACGACGTCGATTTCGGCAAGGAAGGAGCCGCGGCGATGTTCGGCGAAGGCGAAGGCGGGACAGGGCTGATCCCCTCGCCCACCGGCGACGGACAGATTCTGTTCAAGATCGCCGAAGTCTTCGAGCCTGCCGGAGCCGACGCCAGCTCGGTGCCGGACGACGCGCAGAAATCCTTTACCGCCGGCATATCCGACGACCTGCTCGACCAGCTGGTGGCGCAGCTGCAGACGCAATACGACGTTCGCATTGACCAGACCGCCATTGCCCAAGCCCTGACCAGATGAGCGCGCTCAAGCCCCATATCGCCAAGGTCGCCGCCGGCACCGCCCTTTCCTTCGAGGAGGCGCGCGAAGCCTTCGACATCATCATGTCGGGCGATGCGACACCCGGCCAGATCGGCGGCTTCCTGATGGCGCTGCGCGTGCGCGGCGAGACGGTGAGCGAGATTTCCGGCGCCGTCGCCACCATGCGCGCCAAGATGCTGCGTGTCGACGCGCCCGCTGGCGCCATAGACATCGTCGGCACTGGCGGCGACAATTCGCACAGCGTCAACATCTCGACCGCATCCGCCTTCGTCATCGCCGCCTGCGGCGTGCCGGTGGCCAAGCACGGCAATCGCGGACTGTCCTCGCAGACCGGCGCCGCCGACGTGCTGACCGCGCTCGGAGTCAAGATCGACATCCCGCCGGAGACGATCGCGCGCTGCATCCGCGACACAGGCGTCGGCTTCATGTTCGCACCAGCGCATCATCCGGCGATGAAGCATGTCGGCCCGACCCGCGTCGAACTCGGCACCCGCACCATCTTCAACCTGCTCGGCCCGCTCTCCAATCCGGCTGGTGTCGTCAGGCAGATGGTCGGCGTGTTCTTGCCGGAATGGATCATTCCGGTGGCCGAGACGCTGAAGGCACTGGGTGCCGACCATGCCTGGGTCGTCCATGGCGACGGCTATGACGAAATCACCACCACCGGCGAGACTGAGGTGGCCGAGCTGGTCTGCGGCGAGATCCGCAGCTTTACACTGACCCCGGAAGCGGTCGGGCTGAAGCGTCATACCAAGGAGGAGTTGCGCGGCGGCGACGCTGCCTACAACGCCCAGGCGCTGCGCGACATGCTGGGCGGCGCCGCCGGCGCCTATCGCGATACGGTGCTGATGAACGCCGGCGCCGGTCTGGTGGTGGCGGGCAGGGCGACGACGCTTGCCGACGGCGTGGCGACTGCAGCGCAAGCCATCGACAGCGGCCGCGCGCTGAAGATGCTCGACCGGCTGGTCGAGATTTCGAACGGATAGAGCCGTGTCTGATATCCTTCGCAAGATCGAAGCCTACAAGCGCGACGAGATCGCGGCAGCGAAGGCGCGCGTGCCGCTTGCCGAGATCAAGGCGCGGGCGAAAGACGCCGATGCGCCGCGCGGCTTTCTCTCGGCGCTTGAAGCCAAGCGCAAATCCGGTAGTTTCGCGCTGATCGCCGAGATCAAGAAGGCGAGCCCGTCCAAGGGCCTGATCCGCGCCGATTTCGATCCGCCGGCACTGGCCAAGGCCTATGTGGAGGGTGGTGCCGCCTGCCTTTCGGTGCTGACAGATGCGCCCTCCTTCCAGGGTGCGCCTGAATTCCTCACCGATGCGCGCAGCGCCGTGACATTGCCGGCTTTGCGCAAGGATTTTCTGTTCGAACCTTATCAGGTGTTCGAAGCCCGTGCGTGGGGCGCGGACGCCATCCTGATCATCATGGCGAGCGTCGATGACGCCGTGGCCAGGGAACTCGAATCGACGGCTTTCGATCTCGGAATGGACGCCCTGGTCGAGGTGCATGACGAGGCCGAGACGGAACGCGCGCTGAAACTGTCGTCGCGGCTGATCGGCATCAACAACCGCAACCTCCGGACGTTCGAAACCAGTCTCGATACTTCGGAGCGGCTGGCTGCGATGGTGCCGGCCGGCCGCCTGCTGGTCAGCGAGAGCGGTATTTTCTCACACGAAGACTGCCGCAGGCTGGAACGGAGCGGCATTGGCACCTTCCTCGTCGGCGAGAGCCTGATGCGGCAACAGGACGTGGCCGCCGCAACGCACCTGCTTTTGACGGGCAAGGCGCCGGCCGAGGCTCTCTGACGATGACGGCCTCCCTCACCCATCTTGGCGCACAGGGCGAAGCCAACATGGTCGATGTCGGCGACAAGGCGGAGACGACGCGCACGGCGGTCGCCGAGGGCTTTGTCTCGATGCTGCCAGAGACGCTCAAAATGATCCTCGACGGCGATGCCAAGAAGGGCGACGTGCTGGGCACGGCGCGCATCGCCGGCATCATGGCGGCCAAGAGGACGCATGAGCTGATCCCGCTCTGCCATCCGCTTCTGTTGACCAAACTATCGGTCGACATCGAACCGGACGCGACGCTACCTGGCCTGAAGGTCACAGCGCTGGCCCGCGTCACCGGCAAGACCGGCGTCGAGATGGAGGCGCTGACCGCCGCCTCGGTCGCTTGCCTGACCATCTACGACATGGCCAAGGCGGTCGACCGGGCCATGGTGATCTCCGGCATCAGGCTGGTGGAAAAGACCGGCGGCAAATCCGGCGACTACAAGGTGAGCGCCCAAAGGGCAGGCCGATAATGGCGCTGCTTCCGGTCACCGAAGCGCTCGAGCGCCTGCTTGAAGATGCTGCGCCCTCGCAAGCCGAAAGCATCACCCTGATGGACGCCGCCGACCGTGTGCTGGCGGAGCCGCTCATGGCGCTCCGCACCCAGCCGCCCTTCAACGCGTCCGCCATGGACGGCTATGCCGCGCGAGCCGTGGATGTCGCGTCCGTTCCCGCAAGACTTTCGGTGATCGGCATGGCGCCGGCCGGTCGCGGCTTCGCCGGAACAGTCGGCCCGGCGCAGGCCGTGCGCATCTTCACCGGCGCGCCGCTTCCCGCGGGCGCTGACACCATCGTCATCCAGGAGAATGTCCGCGACCTCGGCGGCAGCAGCATCGAAGTGACCGCGTCGACGGTTGAAGGCCGCAACATCCGCCGCCTCGGGCTCGATTTCTCGAACGGCGAAGTTCTGCTGGAGAAAGGCCGCCTGCTCGATCCGGCGGCCTTGTCACTGGCGGCGTCGGCCAACCATCCGCGAGTCAGCGTGGTCAAACGGCCGCTGGTCGCCATAATCGCCACCGGCGACGAACTGCTGCCGCCGGGCAGCGACCTTGGCCCCGACCAGATCATCTCGTCCAATGCCTATGGCGTCGCCGCCGCGGCCCGCTCGGTCGGCGCGCGTGCGCTCGATCTCGGCATCGCCCCCGACCGCAAGGAGGCGATCGCCGCGCTGGTGAAAAAAGCGGTCGGCGCAGGAGCCGACGTCATCGTCACGCTGGGCGGCGCCTCGGTCGGCGACCACGACCTCGTCCATGACGTGCTGACCGGCGAAGGGATGACGCTCGATTTCTGGAAGATCGCCATGCGGCCCGGCAAGCCGCTGATGTTCGGGCGGCTGGGCGACATCCGCTGCGTCGGCCTGCCCGGCAATCCGGTGGCGAGCCTAGTCTGCACGCAGCTCTTCCTGAAGCCGCTGCTTGCGCGGCTCGGTGGCCGCGCCTACCGGCAGGACATGCGTGAGGCGCGGCTGGGGGCTGCGATGCCGGCCAACGATCTCAGGCAGGACTATGTCCGCGCCGTGGTGAAGGAAGAAGCCGGCGTGCTTGAGGCGACGCCGTTCGGCATTCAGGATTCCTCGATGCTCAGAATGCTGGCCGACGCCAACGGGCTGATCGTGCGCGAGCCATTCGCTCCCCCAGCCGCGACGGGCGCAGCCTGCAGCGTGCTGATGCTACGCTGAACAAAACGTCAACACATTCATTAAACTTTAAACGGTTGCAGAACACAACTGGAACAGATAGTGTTTGTTCTGGGTTTGTTTTTCTGATTCTGTCGGGGGTTCGCGATGCTGACACGCAAACAACATGAGCTGCTTATGTTTATCCACGAACGGCTGAAGGAAAGCGGCATTCCGCCCTCGTTCGACGAGATGAAGGAAGCGCTCGACCTCGCCTCCAAGTCGGGTATCCATCGGCTGATCACGGCGCTGGAGGAGCGCGGCTTCATTCGCCGCCTGCCCAACCGCGCCCGCGCGCTGGAGGTGCTGCGCCTGCCCGATTCGATCGCGCCCGGCCTCAATGCGGCGCGCAAATTCTCGCCAAGCGTCATTCAAGGCAGCCTTGGACAGGGCAATCTCGGACGACAGATCAAGCCGGCGCCTTCACGCATGCCTGCGGCCGGAAATGACGACGACGTCGTTGCCACCGTCTCCATCCCAGTGATGGGCCGCATCGCTGCCGGCGTGCCGATCGACGCCATTCAGCACCAGACTCATTCGATCTCGGTGCCGCCGGATATGATCACCGGCGGCGCGCACTACGCGCTGGAGGTCAAGGGCGATTCGATGATCGAGGCCGGCATTTTCGACGGCGATACGGTCATCATCCGCAACGCCGACACCGCCCAGCCTGGCGAGATCATTGTGGCCCTGGTCGACGAGGAGGAAGCGACGCTGAAACGGTTCCGCCGCAAAGGCGCCTCGATCGCCCTGGAGGCCGCCAATCCGGCCTATGAGACGCGCATCTTCGGGCCGGACCGGGTCAAGGTGCAAGGCAAGCTTGTCGGATTGATCCGGCGTTACTGAGCGGCGGCTTTTTTGGGTTTCTCGGCCTTGCGGTATGGCGGCAGGCCTCTCGCCTCTCGAGAAAACTTTCGCTGCACGTGCCAGGGCCGGTACGGTTCCTCGACGGCGAAACGAATTTTTGCGCGCGTCGTCGCCGATTGCGGATCGAAGAAGACGGCGGCACTGCCCATGCGAGCGAGTTGCCGTTTGGTCACGACGAGGACCAGCGGATTGCGGCAGGGATTATAATAGGCTGTCGCATCGTCGATGACGATCAAGTCCGCAAAGGCACAGGCTGGCCGCGCGGTTTTGCGGTCGTCGGCGAGCGCGACGATCGCGCCGGACGGATGCCGGGCAAGGCACAGACCGGCAGTGCAGTAGAAAGGCGCGCCCGGCGGCAGGTCTGCCGAATCGGTGATGTCGAATTGCATATCCGTCTTGGCGAATGTCTCCGGCATGATGATCGTCTCGACCTTCAGGGCGTGTTTCCAGTTGTCGATGGTAAATTCGTTCGGACGCGCCCGGTTGACGGCAAGCTCACCGCCGCCGATCGGCAGAGCGACCAGCCGCGCATTCTCCGAGATCAGCACGTCGGGCGTGGGTGTGTCGGAAATCGTCAGCAGGCCGGCAAGCGCGAAAGGAAGCGCCGCGAGCCGCAGCCAGGTCGTCGCCATGGTCGCGATGACAAGAGCGATCGTCGCCAGCAGGACAGATTGCATCGAAATCAGCCCGACAGCGTCGATGGGCGAGCGCTCCGAGATCCATCCGGACACGACGATCATCGCTGTTAGCCCCTTGCCCATCACATAGAGCAAAGGCCCGTCGGCACCGAACGGCATCGCCAGAGCGCTGAGCACGGCGAAAGGCATGACCACCAGCGAGACGATCGGCATGATCGCCAGATTGGCGAACAGGCTGAGTGGCGAGACCCGCTGGAAATGCCATATGGCAAAAAGCCCCGTAGCGCTTCCCGCGATGATGGAGGTCATGGCCAGGCCACTCATCGCCACCAGGAATTTTCGCGTGACGAAGCCGAGCGACGTTCGTCGCGGCGGTGGTGCGGCGGCCCTGCCTGCGCGGTAGTCGGACCAGCCGGCATAGGCGCCGACGAGGGCCGCGGTCGCGGCGAAGGACATCTGAAAACTCGGCCCGACAACCTCATGCGGCGACACGACGATGACGGCAATCGCCGAGATCGCCAGGTTGCGCATGGTGAGCGCCGCCCGGTCGAACAGCACGGCGATCAGCATCACCGCCAGCATGATGAAACTGCGCTCGGCCGCAACCACGACACCCGAAATGATGAGATAGGCCGCAATCGAAAAAAGCGCGGCCGCAGCCGCGTATTTTTTGACCGGCCGTCGCGAGGAGAAATCGGGAAACAGCGCGAAGGCGCCGCGCAGCAGCGCCATGACCGTGCCGGCAACCAGCGCCATGTGCAGGCCGGAGATGGAGATGATGTGATAGATGCCGCTGCGCCGCATCGCCTCGTTGATCTCTTCGGGAATGCCGGCGCGCACGCCGACGATCAGCGCGGCGGCAATCTCGCCCTCGGCGCCGCCGATGCTGCCGCGAACATGGTCGGCGATGCTCTCGCGCGCGTTCTCGACCGCTGAGGAAAGACGCGTGGCAAGCGGTGCACCATCTGGCGACGCGCCATCCGGGGGAACAATTTTTGGAGTGCCAAGGAAAAAGCCACTGGCGCCGATGCCGGCGAAATAGCTGTCGAAGGAGTAATCATAGCCGTCCGGCCGCACCGGACCGGTTGGTGGCAGCAGCCTGACATAGCCGGTCACTTTCGATCCGGCGGTCGTGCCCGGCGGTATTTTCATGGCCGAAGCGCGAACCCGCTTGGGCATATAGCGCAGCGTTGGCCGGGCGGTCGAGATCACATCGATGGTCAGCCGGATGCGACCGTTCGCCATCCGGTCGAGGCTGACGATACGGCCGGTCAGCCGCGTCGGGATTTCCGAGCCGAGCATCTGCGTTCCCGCGCGCCAGGTCTCGACCTTGGCGGCGAGCACGCCGAGCGCGCACAGCAGCGCCACCACGAAGCACAGATGCGTTTTGCGCCATGAGCGCGAGACGGCCGCACACAATGCCGTGAGGACCACGACGGCTATGGTTTGCGAGAAGTCCGGTTCACTCGCCAACGAAAAATAGAAGATCACCCCGCATGCCAGGAAAACCGGCACCAGCAGGAAGGCGACGCCACGGTCGATCTCCATGCCGGCTGCCGAGGCCATGCTGTTACGGATACCGGACGGCGAAAGTTGGCGAAGGTGTCCTCGCAGGCGAACGGCAGGTCCGATCTTCTGGCTCGGGACCCTTGCGGGCCCCTCCGGTGGCAGCGGCCTGACATCAAGGCGTGGCAGCGAATCCGGCGCCGGTATGACAGGCACGGATGCGGCAAACAGCGACCGTTCGCTGACGCTGCAGACCGCGCCGTCGCTCTCGTCCGCACCGCGGCCTGATCCAGCCATCGGGTCTGCCCCTTGCGCCCTTGACCTCCTATGCTACATGAACGCGCGGCGCGCGAAAGTCCGCGCGACCACATCCGTTTCCTGCGCTTGCCCCGAGAGTTCCATGTCCGACAAGGTCGTTACCCGTTTTGCCCCCTCGCCAACCGGCTTCCTGCATATTGGCGGGGCGCGCACGGCGCTGTTCAACTGGCTGTATGCGAAACACACCGGCGGCACCATGCTGCTGCGCATCGAGGACACCGATCGCGAGCGTTCGACGGATGCGGCAACCGCCGCCATTCTCGATGGGCTCGTCTGGCTCGGCCTCACCTGGGATGGCGAGCCGGTATCGCAGTTCGAGCGCGCGCCGCGCCACCGCGCAGTCGCCGAGGAGCTGGTGCGCCTCGGCAAGGCCTATTACTGCTATGCGACGCCAGCCGAGCTGGAGGCGATGCGCGAGAGCGCGCGGGCCAAGGGGCTGCCGCCTCGCTATGACGGACGCTGGCGCGACCGCGACCCCTCGGAGGCGCCGGCCGGCGCCAAGGGCGCCATCCGCATCAAGGCGCCGACCGAGGGCGAGACGGTGGTGCATGATCGCGTGCAGGGCGAGGTGCGCTTTCCCAACAAGGATCTCGATGATTTCATCATCCTGCGCTCGGACGGCAATCCGACCTATATGCATGCCGTCGTCGTCGACGACCATGACATGGGCATCACCCACATCATCCGCGGCGACGACCATCTGACCAACGCCGCCCGCCAGACAGTGATCTATCGAGCCATGGGCTGGGAGGTGCCGTCGATGTCGCATATCCCGCTGATCCATGGTGCCGACGGCGCCAAGCTCTCGAAGCGGCATGGCGCCCTTGGCGTCGAAGCCTATCGCGCCATGGGCTACCTGCCCGAGGCACTACTCAACTACCTGGCGCGGCTCGGCTGGAGCCACGGCGACGACGAGATCATGTCGATCGCCGACATGATTGCGTGGTTCGATATCGGCGACGTCAACAAGGGAGCCGCCCGGTTCGACTTCGCCAAGCTCGAGGCGTTGAACGGCGTGCATATGCGCCGGATGAACGACGCCGAATTGCTCGATATCTTCATCGCCACCTTGCCCTATCTCGAAGGCGGACAGGCGATCGCCGCGCGGCTCGACGACAGGCGCAAGGCGCAGTTGCTTGCCGCCCTGCCCGGCTTGAAGGAGCGCGCCAAGACGCTGGTCGAGCTGGCCGACGGTGCCGCCTTCCTGTTCGCTGCGCGGCCGCTGCCGATCGACGAGAAGGCGGCGGCGCTGCTCAGTGGTGAAGCGCGTGAGATCCTGCGGGGCGCCCACGCGGCGCTGAAGGCGGTTTCAGGCGACTGGACGGCCGCTGCGGCGGAGGCTGCGATCCGCGAATATGCGCTGGCAGGCGACCGGAAACTCGGCGCCGTGGCCCAACCTTTGCGGGCCGCGCTCACCGGCAAAAGCACCTCGCCGGGCGTGTTCGATGTGCTTGCCGTACTTGGCCGCGAGGAAAGCCTGGCGCGCATCGCCGATCAAATCGATTAGGAGAACTGGCCCAAGAAGATTGGCATTGAAAGGCGGCTTTCGCAGTGCAACATTAGGTCCTGGCCCAATTTGGCACGCAGATCCAATGGCAGGCGCAAACACGAGCACTCCGATGCTTTCGACGTGTTGCGTTGCGGAAATTTCGCCTTTGCCGGCATGAAGAAACAAAAAGGAGTTTGCAATGTCCGAAGCTGCGACAAGATTGGAATTTGGCGGCAAAACCCACACGTCGACTGCAAAACTGGAGCTCGGTGGTAAAACTCACGAGTTGAAGGTGCGAAGCGGCTCGGTCGGACCTGATGTCATCGACATCGGTTCGCTTTACAACACCACCGGGGCCTTCACCTACGATCCCGGCTTCACGTCGACGGCAAGCTGCGAATCGGAAATCACCTTCATCGATGGCGATGCCGGCATCCTTTTGCATCGCGGCTATCCCATCGACCAGTTGGCCGAGCATGGCGACTTCCTCGAAGTCTGCTATCTCTTGCTCTACGGCGAATTGCCGACCAAGGCGCAAAAGGACGATTTCGACTACCGGGTGACGCGCCACACCATGGTGCATGAGCAGATGTCGCGCTTCTTCACCGGCTTTCGCCGCGACGCGCACCCGATGGCGGTGATGTGCGGCGTGGTCGGCGCGCTGTCGGCATTCTATCACGATTCCACCGACATCTCGGACCCCTACCAGCGCATGGTTGCATCGATGCGGCTGATCGCCAAGATGCCGACGATCGCGGCTATGGCCTACAAATACCATATCGGCCAGCCCTTCATTTACCCGAAGAACGAGCTGAATTTCGCGGCCAACTTCCTGCACATGTGCTTTGCCGTGCCGTGCGAGGAATACAAGATCAACCCGGTGCTGGCGCGCGCCATGGAGCGCATCTTCATCCTGCACGCCGATCACGAGCAGAACGCCTCGACCTCGACCGTCCGCCTCGCCGGCTCGTCGGGCGCCAACCCGTTTGCCTGCATAGCGGCCGGCATCGCCTGCCTGTGGGGGCCGGCCCATGGCGGCGCCAACGAGGCGGCCTTGAACATGCTGGGCGAGATCGGCCATGTCGACCACATCCCGGAATTCATCGCCCGCGCCAAGGACAAGAACGATCCGTTCCGGCTGATGGGCTTTGGCCACCGCGTCTACAAGAATTACGATCCGCGCGCCAAGATCATGCAGAAGACCGCGCATGAGGTTTTGGGCGAACTCGGCATCAAGGACGATCCGCTGCTCGACATCGCCATGGAACTGGAAAAGATCGCGCTGACCGACTCTTACTTCATCGAGAAGAAGCTTTATCCGAATGTCGATTTCTATTCCGGCATCACGCTGAAGGCGCTGGGCTTCCCCACCACCATGTTCACCGTGCTGTTCGCGGTCGCCCGCACCGTCGGCTGGATTGCGCAATGGAAAGAGATGATCGAGGATCCGCACCAGAAGATCGGCCGTCCGCGCCAGCTCTATACAGGCGCGCCGGAACGCGACTACGTACCGATTGCAAAGCGGTGAGTAGCGAGTAGCGAGTAGCGAGTAGCGAGTAGCGAGTAAAAGATAGAAGAGCGCCGTTCGGCGTCTACTATTACCGCTGGCTATTCGCTTTACTTCCCTTGATACACTCCATCACAACCCCTGCAGCGATGTCGCCGGACGGCTTGTCGGTGGCCATGCGTCTGGCCACCTCGGCAAAACCGTCCTTCTGCCATGCACGATAGGGGGTATCGGAAAACAGCGCCTCCAACTGCCGCGCCAGATAGTGCGGCCGCACATATTCGTTGTAGCTTTCCGGCACGACCGGGCGGTCGGCGATAAGATTGGGCAAGGCGGCGCTCCATACGGTGATCAGGCTCTGAGCCATCCGCATGACCGGATCGAAGCGGTAGCAGGAGACCATCGGCACACCCGACAGCGCCAGTTCCAGCGACACCGTTCCCGACGCGATCAGCGCTGCATCGGCCTTGCCGAAAGCCTGCCATTTGCGTTCGGGATCAAGGATGATCTCTGGCTTCTCGTCCCAGCTTGCCACCGAAGCCCTGACCAGGTCGGCAACATGCGGCACCGTCGGCAACAGCAGGCGCAAGCGATGCCCCCGCGCGCGCAGGATCGAGATCGTCTTGCCAAACGGGCCGACCAGCCGTCGCACCTCGCCGCGGCGGGAGCCGGGCAGCACAAGCAGTGTCTTTACGCGATCATCCGACAGGTCGCGCGGCGAGCTTTGCGCCTTGGCCGCGCCGAGCACGCCCGGATCATGCGTGAGGCGATGGCCGACATAGGTGCCGGGCGGACCATCGAGGCGAGCGAGCTCCTTCACCTCGAAAGGCAGGATGCAAAGGATATGGTCGACATATGGCTTCATCGCCACCGCCCTGCCCGGCCGCCATGCCCAGACGCTCGGGCAGACATAGTGAACGATCGGGATTGCGGGATCGGCGGCGCGAACCTTTTTCGCCACGCGCAGCGAAAAATCCGGGCTGTCGATGGTGATGAGACAGTCGGGCCTTTCACCGGCGACCGCACTGGCCGTCTGGCTGATCCGCCGCATTAGGCGCGGCAGATCGCGCAGAATGGCGCTCAGTCCCATCAGCGCGATCTCGCCGCCGTCGAAGAGCGGAGTGAGGCCGAGCGCCTGCAAATGGCGGCCGCCGATGCCGACGAGCCGGATCTCGCGTCCGGTCGCGCGCTTGAGCGCCTCTACGATGTCGGCGCCAAGCAGGTCGCCGGACTCCTCGCCGGCGACGATGGCGATCTTCAGCGGCTTCTCATTTGCCATGCGCGGGCTCCGCAGCAGGCAGTCCGAATACGAACAGGCCGAGCGCATTTGCGCGGGCGACAACGGCGGGGCCTTCCAGAATTAGCGAGCGGCCGGCTTCGACGGCAATGCCGGCAAGTCCGGCGGCATGCGCCGCCTCTACCGTCTGCGGCCCGATGGAAGGCAGATCGGCGCGCAGCTCCTGGCCGGGCTTGGCGCATTTGACCAGAACGCCGCGCGTTCTGCCCGCCAACCTGCCATGACCGCGCAATTGCCTTGTTCGCTCAAGCAATCCGTCGGTCCCCTCGACGCCTTCCAGAGCGATGGCGCGGCCACCGACCGCAACAGCCGCCTGGCCGATATCCAGCGCGCCGATGGCCTTTGCCGCCGCATGCGCCGCTTCGATGTCGCGCCAGTCCGATTTTCGCGGCGCCGCCTTGGTCAGCGCCCCTTCGGCGGCGACCAGTTCCGGCACGATCTCATGGGCGCCGACGACCTTGATGCCGCTGCGCTCGACCCTGCGCACGAACAGTTTCAGCACGGTGTCGTCGCCTTGGGTTGCACCGACAAGAAGGCTGGGCACCCAGGCGAGCAGGCCGAGATTAAGGCGCATGGCGCTCAGCCTGGGGCGGCGTGTGATATGACCCGCAGTCACCAGATGGGTGACATGGTGATTTTTGAGCGTCGGCAGCAGTGAGCCGACATCCTCCAGCCTCAAGGTCACCTGCTCATAGTCGTCAAAGTCGGATATGCGGTCGACCTCGCCCGCCGCCATTACGACGAAGGGAGACTTGCCTTGCCCAGCAAGCGCCCTGGCAATTTCGACCGGCAGACTGCCGCCGCCGGCAATAATGCCGACCTTGGCGTCTGGCGCGAGATCAAGGCCTGTCCGGGTGGCCTCAGTCCTCGTCATCTGCATCGTCGCCGTCGCCAGCCTTGAGCGACGGGACGGCGTAGTGCCGCTTGCCGCGACTGGCGATGAAATCGATGATTTTCATGGCGGTCGGCGACGAGGCGAATTCCGCCTTGGCGAACTCGATGTTCTCGCCGACGGTTCGGGAGCGATCGAATATCGTCCTGTAGGCCTTGCGCAGCATATGGATCTCGGAGCGCGGCAGCCCCGCGCGCTTCAGGCCGATGATGTTGAGGCCGCGAAGGCTGGCGCGATTGCCGACCGCGATGGCGTAGGGAATGACATCGCCGACGATTGCCGAGCAACCACCGAGAAAGGCGTTGTCGCCGACGCGGACAAATTGATGAACAGCACTGAGGCCTCCGATATAGACGTTGTCGCCGATCTCGCAATGGCCGCCCAGCGTCGCCTGATTGGCGAAGGTGGCGTTCTTGCCGACGACGCAGTCATGGGCGATGTGGGCGTAGGCAAGGAAGTTGCCGTTATCGCCGATCGTCGTCTCGCCGCGGCTGGAATCTGTGCCGAGATGCATGGTCACGCCTTCGCGGATCGTGCAGTTCTCGCCGATGACCAGTGTGGTGCGGCCGCCCTTGTGCTTGGTGTTCTGTGGCGGCCCGCCCAGTGTCGCCATCGGATAGACCTTGGTCGACGCACCGATGGTGGTCGCGCCCAGCACCGAGACATGGCTGACCATTTCGACGCGGTCGCCGATCACCGCGTCGGCACTGATGTGGCACAACGGCCCGATGCGGACGCCTGCGCCGATTTTGGCGCCTGCCTCGATGACCGACGATGGATGGATGACTGTCTGGATTTTCATGAGCATTCGATCGTCAGGCGCTCGCCACCATCATCGCCGAGATATCCGCTTCCGCGGCTTTGACGCCGTCGACCAGAGCCTCGCAGGCGAATTTGAGAAGGTTGCCGCGTTTCTTGATTTTCTTGACATGGATTTTCAACTGGTCGCCCGGAACGACCGGTTTACGGAATTTGGCGTTGTCGATGGTCAGGAAATAGACCAGCGATGGTTTTTCGGTGCCAAGGCTGCGGATGCAGATGGCGCCGGCCGTCTGCGCCATCGCCTCGACGATCAGCACGCCGGGCATGACCGGCTGATCCGGGAAATGACCCTGAAAATGCGGCTCGTTTATGGTCACGTTCTTGATGCCGATAGCGGACTCGTCGCCATCGATATCGATGATGCGGTCGATCATCAGGAACGGGTAGCGATGCGGCAGGAGCTTCATCAGCCCCAATATGTCGACCGCTTCGAGCGTTGTCGCCGCCATCTCAGCTATTTCCCCCGTTGCTCGATTTCCGCGCCCTGGCCAGTCTTCGCAAAGCCGCAATCTCCCGCATGGCTTCCGCCATCGGCTGTGCCGGATACCCTCCCCAAATTTCGCCCGCGGGGACGTTGCTCATGAACCCACTTCTTGCGGCAAGCTTGGCCCCTGTCCCGATGGTCAGATGATCGGCAAGGCCGACACCGCCACCCATAGTGACGTTGTCGCCCACCGTTACGGAACCGGAAATACCCGAAAGGCCGGCGATTATGCAATTGCGGCCGATGCGGACGTTATGAGCGATCTGTACCAGATTGTCGATCTTGGTGCCTTGACCGATTATCGTGTCGGACATGGCGCCACGATCGACGGTGGTGTTCGAGCCGATCTCGACATCGTCCTGGATAATGACCCGGCCGATTTGCGGAACGCGTTCCGGACCCTTGGCGCCGGCGACGAAGCCAAAACCGTCCTGACCGATACGAGCGCCGCCATGGATGATGACGCGGTTGCCGATCAGCGCGTACTGGATGCTGGCGCCCGGACCGACATAACCGTCACGGCCGAACTGGCAGGAAGGACCGATAACGGCATGAGGAGCAATGACGGTTCCGCTGCCGACAGAAGCGCGGGGACCGATGACCGCGCCGGCCTCCACGATCGCGCCGGGCTCGATATGCGCCGATGGATCGATATGCGCATGCGGCGAGACGCCGGTTTCACCGGTCAGCGGCGCCGGTGTCGCAGCCGCCGGGAAAAGAAGGCGTCCGACCATCGCGAAAGCCTGTTGCGGGCGCGGATGGACCAGAACGGCAATGCCCGCCGGGGCCTTGCCGGCAAACTCGGCGGGGCAGAGAACCGCCGCTGCCCGCAGCGATTGCATCAGCGCGAAGTTACGTCTGCCATCAACGAAGACAAGCGCATGCTCGCCGCCTTCGCTTGCTGGCGCCAAGGCTTCGATCGATATATCGGACTGGCCGGAATCGACGAGCACCGAGCCGGTCAGATTCGCGACTTCGCCTGCCGTATACCGGCGTGATGGCGCGAAGAACACCGGATCGGTCATTCCAGAAGCTATATCCAGCTAGGTCGGATCACTCTCTTCCGGACCCCAACGGCCCGGAAGCATCGATGTCCGCCAATCAGAAGCGGGTCGATATGCCGAAGTTGAATTCCTGCACGTCGTCGGTGTCTTCCTTCTTGACCGGTACCGCATAGTCGATGCGGATCGGACCGAAGGGCGACGCCCACATCAGACCGACACCGACCGAAGCGCGCCATTGCATGTCTACCGTCGACTGATCAACAAAATCGTTCTGAACCTTGCTGCCATAGAGCGTTGCCGCATCGGCGAAGACCGCGCCGCGCAGACCGAAGCTCTCCGGAATGACCGGCATTGGGAACTGGGCTTCCGCCGAGGCATGGAAATAAGTAGTGCCGCCGAGATGGTCGCCAGCGTCGTCGCTGTCGACGGGACCGATGCCGCCATAGGCAAAGCCGCGGATCATACGGTCGCTGCTCTGGAAATGATCGAAGATGCGCAGGTCTTCGCTGCCATAGCCTTGGACATGGCCCGCACCGCCCGAAATCAGGCCCACGAGATCGAGCTGTTCCGACAGGGTCTGGTAGACGCTGGTACGCGCTGTCACCTTGAAGAACTTGGCGTCGCCGCCGAGGCCGGCAACTTCCGTGGTGACATTAGCGTAGATGCCTTCATGCGGGTTCTTCATGTCGTCGATGGTGTTGTAGACCAGTCCGAGACTGACCGAAGACTTGAGCCAAGGGCTCTCGTCAATACCCTGAACGATTGCCCGAGAGATGTCGCAGTCGGCGTCGGGGATGCCATCATTGTCATCGTCGCAATCATCGTCGAGCTTGTACTTCTCCTGCGAGATATTATACGCCAGCTGCGTCGAGATGTTGTCGGTGATCGGCAGGCCGAAGCGCACCGTCGCGCCTGTCGTCTCGCTCTCGTATTCGTCGTATTGCCTGGTCCTGTGGAAGACGTCGAAGCCGGCGGCAATACGGCGCCCGAGGAAATAGGGCTCGGTGAATGAGAAATTGTAGTCGCGCGAGTTCTTGCCGCCGCCCGCCGATATCCTGATGAACTGGCCGCGCCCGAGGAAGTTGCGCTCGGTGATCGACCCTTCGACGGACGGGCCCGCCGTGTCGCCGCCGGTCGAATAGCCGGCGCCGACGGAGAACTCGCCGGTCGATTTCTCGACCACATCGACCACGAGCACCACCTGGTCCGGTTCGGAGCCGGGCACGGTGGAAACCTCGACTTTTTCAAAATAATCGAGCGCTTCCAGCCGCTTCTTCGCGCGCTGGATGAGCACCTGGTTGAAGGCATCACCCTCACTCACGTCGAATTCGCGGCGAATGACATAGTCGCGTGTCCGATCGTTGCCGCGAATCTCGATGCGCTCGACATAGGCCTTGGTGCCCTGGTCGATCGTATAGACAACCGAAATGGTGTGGTTCTCGAAATTGCGGTCGCCGCGCGGCGTCACCTGGGCGAAGGCATACCCGGAACCGGCGACCCTCTCGGTCAGCGCGATGATGGTGTCCTCGACGTTCTTGGCGTTGTAGACATCGCCCTTGTGGGTCTCGACCACCGACTGCAGCGACGCGCCGTCGACCTCGGGAATCGTGCTCTCCACGCTGACGTCGCCGAATGTGTAGCGGTCGCCCTCCTGCACGGTGATGGTCACTGTGTATTTGTTGGTGGTTTCGTCGAGTTCGCCGACTGCGGAAATCACCTGGAAGTCGGCATAGCCGTGATTGTAGTAGAAACGGCGCAGCAGTTCCTGGTCAGCGCGCAGCTTGTCTTCGTCATAGACGTCGTCACGCAGCACGAACGAAAGGACGGACGAGCGCTTGGTGGAGATGACGTCGGACAGACGACGGCTCGAATAGGCGCTGTTGCCGACGAAATTGACTGCGGCGATCTGAGTGCGGCCACCTTCGTTGATGTTGAAGACCACGTTCACGCGGTTGTCGCCGAGATCCATGATCTGGGTGGTCACGGCGGCGTCGTCGCGGCCGATACGCCTGTAGGCGGCCTTGACCGCCTCGACATCGGCATCGAGCGCCTGCTGCGAAAACGTTCCACGCGGCTTCAACTGGACCGCAGCCGCCAGGGCGTTGTCCTTGAGCTTCTTGTTGCCCTGGAACAGCACCTGGTTCACGACCTGATACTCGGAAACCTTGATGACCAGCGTCGAACCGACCTGGTTGATCTGGACGTCCGAGAACAGTCCGGTGCCGAACAGTGCCTTGACCGCATCGTCGACATCGGAGCTGGAAAATGCCTTGCCGGGCTTGATCGTGACATAGTTGCGGATCGTGTCGGCGTCGACACGCTGATTGCCGCTGACTTCAACTCTTGAAACAACAGCGGCCTCGGCCGCCGATGTGGCAACGAATTGTACTGCGAGCGCGCCTGACACGACCAGGGTGGCGGACAGGGCCACCGCGGACGCGGCGCTCAGAAACTTGGATGTTGCCTTCATCGGGCTTTTGTACCTTTTCTCGAAGTCCCCACGGCGAGAAAACCGGACGTGCGGTAATTTCCCCTACCGTATTAACCGGATTTTCCCTACACGCAAGGCTCCTGGTTAATTTGTATTTACTTAACTCTGTTGCGTGGCTTTCGCGTCACGCATATCCCCGCGCATGGTAAACGGCGTCTCAACGTTGGGTGTTTCGAAGCCAAATTTCTTCATGATTTCAGCACCCAAACAGATCGTTCCAGAAAACAAACCCCATGAAGCCCAAGACGAGAAGCAGGCCGGCTCTATAGCCCATTTCCATCATCCGTTCCGACACTGGTCGCCGGATGACGGCCTCCACGCCGTAGAACAGGAGATGGCCGCCGTCGAGGGGGGGAATCGGCAAAAGGTTGAGAATACCGATCCCGACCGACAGCAAGGCAACGAGCTGCACAAGCCACTCGAAGCCCAGCTTTGCCGCCTGCCCCGACATCTTTGCGATCTTGATTGGGCCGCCCAGCTGGCATTTGTCTTCGCGACCGACGACGAAACGCTGCAGGAACTGACCGGTGCGCTGAATGATGTATCCCGTCTCCTCGACCGCCGCCCCTACCGCTCCGACCGGGCTGTAGGTGATCAGCCTGGGCTGACCGAATTCCTGGTTGTTGACGACGCCGATTACGGCCACCTTGACCTTGTTGCCCAGCCCATCTTGCTGCTCCATCAGTTCCGGCGTTGCCGTAACGGTGACCTCCTTGCCGTCGCGCAGCATGACAAAAGTGATGGTATCCCCACCGCGGCCCGAAACCAGGCGTTGGACGTCGGAGAAGGTCTGGATCTTGCTGCCGTCGACGCTGACGAATCGGTCGCCGGGCAGGATGCCGGCCCTGGCCGCAGGGCTGCCGGCGGTGACTTCAGCCACCATTGGCTCCAGGACGGGCCGGCCGTAGGCTGAAAACAGCACCGCAAAGACGGCGATCGTCAGCAGGAAGTTGAACAGTGGGCCGGCCACCACGGTCGCCGCGCGCTTCCAGACCGGCTGCGTGTGAAAAGCAACCTTGCGCTCGGCATCGGTCAGCTTCTCGATCTCCTCCGGGTTGGGCTGGCTCGAGGTGGCGTTCATGTCGCCAACGAATTTGACATAACCGCCGAGCGGTATGGCGCAGAGTTTCCAGCGCGTGCCGTGGCTGTCATTGAAGCCGAAGAGTTCCGGCCCGAAGCCGATCGAAAAGACTTTCACGCCGATGCCGCACCAGCGGCCGACGAGGTAATGGCCCATCTCGTGGACGAACACCACCACGGTCAGCACGAATAGGAAAGGCACCAGGGTGCCGAGCAAAAAGCCCTCAGTGCTGAAAACCGATTGAAGAATCCCGTTCAATTCATGCCCTCAAATTCATTCGCAGCATGTTCTTTCGCAACCAGCCTTCCGCAGCAATGATTGTGCCGCGACTGTGACATCAATCCAGGCGAATCCATGACGCATGGTGCGCCAGCCCAAGAAACAATGCCGATCAAGCTGGAAACAGCCCCTGTGCCGGATGGTCGGCGCTCGCCGAAATCCAGCCGATGACGTACAGGGCGAAAGCCGCCGCGACAAGCCCGTCGACCCGGTCCATGACGCCGCCATGGCCAGGTATCAGCGTGCCCGAATCCTTGCGGTCGTGGCGGCGCTTCACCCATGATTCGAAAAGGTCGCCGGCCTGAGCGACGATCGAAAGCACAAGAGCAACGACGCCGAGCACTGCGAGATTGCCTGCTCCGGCCGCGGCGGCCAAAAGCAGCCCGGCGACCACGCCGCCGACAGCGCCGCCCAGTGCTCCGCTCTGCGTCTTGCCGGGCGAGATCGACGGCGCCAGTTTCGGACCGCCGACAGCGCGGCCGACGAAATAGGCCGATATGTCGGTCGCCCAGACCACGGCGAACAGGAAGAGAATGGCGACGAGGCCGGGATGGTCGCCGTCGCGCAAAAGAGCAAGTGACAGGCCGGAAACGGCGGCATAGGCAAGGCCGGACGCGTCCCATTGCCCCGTCTGGCGCATCGAGGTCTGGCGGATCGAGCTCTGGCGCATCGAAGTCGCCACCACCGTGACAACGACCAGCACTGCCACAAGCAGCAGCAGCCAGGGCGCCGGCAGGCCGGCGATCAAGGCGCCGACGAAGACTAGAAGCAGCGCTTCCGGTAGAAAACCAAGGCCCGTGGCGGGGACCGGGCGGCACATTCGCGTCCATTCGTAGAAGATCAGGATCGTCATGGCGGCGCAAAGCAACCGGAAGGGCAGTCCGCCGAGCCAGGTCAGGCCAAGCGTGAAGACAGCAAGCACCACGGCAGAAATGACGCGAAGCTGGAGGTTGCTCATCCCTTGGCCGTCACGGCGACATCTTGAGCGCCAAGTCCGCCGAAACGGCGCTCGCGGCTGGCGAAATCGCGCAATGCGTCGGCCAAATGCTCGCGGCTGAAATCGGGCCAGTAGCAAGGCAGGAAGACAAGCTCGCTATAGGCCGCCTGCCACAGAAGGAAATTCGACAGCCGGAGCTCACCGCTGGTGCGGATGACCAGTTCCGGATCCGGAATGCCCTGGGTATCGAGAGCGCCGGCGAAGGACTCGGCCGTGATCGCCTCGCTGTCGAGCTCGCCGCGCGCCACGGCCGAGGCGAGCTTGCGCGCCGTGCGCACGATCTCGTCGCGTCCGCCATAGTTGAAAGCGATGACCAGAGTCAGCGCCTCGTTGCGAACGGTCAGCGCTTCGGCCTCTTCGAGCAGGGTCCTGATGTCAGGCTGCAGCCCTGCCCTGTCGCCGATGATCCTGACCCGTACGCCGTTCTGGTGCAGTTCGGCGAGATCGCGGCGGATAAAGAGTTTCAACAGCCCCATCAGGTCGCTGACTTCGGACTTCGGCCGCGACCAGTTTTCCGACGAGAAGGCATAGACGGTCAGGAAAGAGATGCCGAGGCCAGGCGCGGCGCGCACCGTGTTGCGCAGCGCCTCGACGCCGGCACGATGGCCGGCAAGCCGCGGCAGGCCGCGCGCCTTGGCCCAGCGTCCGTTTCCGTCCATGATGATCGCGACATGCGCAGGGCTTGTCATAGTTTCGCTTTCGGATCGAACACCGACCCTAAACCTGCATGATTTCAGCTTCCTTATCAGAAAGCAGATGGTCGATGGTGCCGATCATCTCGTCGGTGAGCTTCTGTACCTGGTCGGACCGCTTGCGATGATCGTCCTCGCTGATATCGCCGTCCTTTTCCGCTTTTTTGAGAAAGTCCATGCCATCCCGGCGCACGTGGCGCACCGCGACACGCGCGTTCTCGGCATAACCATGCGAGATCTTGACCAGCTCCTTGCGGCGCTGTTCGTTGAGCTCTGGCAGCGGAATTCTGAGATTGGTGCCGTCGACGATCGGATTGAAGCCGAGATTGGATTCACGGATGGCGCGATCGACCGCGCCGACCATCGACTTGTCCCAGACCGAAACCGAAATCATGCGCGGCTCCGGCACCGACACGTTTGCCACCTGGTTGATCGGCATGGTGGTGCCATAAGCTTGCACCTGGATCGCGTCGAGCAGGTTGCTCGAGGCACGGCCAGTCCGCAGCGAAGCCAGATCGTGCTTGAACGCGGCTATCGCCCCGTCCATGCGCCGCTTGAGATCATCGTATTCGCTACTCATCGTCATCTCCTCGACCCGTTGGCCCGGGTTCACTGTTTCGGGGGTAAATCCCGTGTTCGAGCCCTCAATCCAGAAAACCGGCTCCCGCTTTTCGGGATCGGGCTCCCGATCAATCGTCCGCGACGACCGTGCAACGGCCGCCGCCCCTCAGAATATCGCCGAACCCGCCGCTCTCGTGGATCGAATAGACGATTATCGGAATGTTGTTTTCCCGCGCAAGTGCAATCGCAGCCGTGTCCATGATCGAAAGGCCGCGTTCTATGACTTCGGCATGGCTGATGCGTTCGAAGCGAGTCGCGTTCGGCTCCTTCTTGGGATCGGCCGAATAGACGCCGTCGACCTGGGTGCCCTTGAACAGCGCATCGGCGCCGATTTCCGCCGCGCGAAGCGCTGCCGCCGAATCGGTGGTGAAGAACGGATTGCCGGTGCCGCCGGCGAAGATGACGACCTTGCCCTGGTTCATATAGGCGGTCGCCTGGCGCTGCGAAAAGCTCTCGCAAAGCTCAGGCATGGCAATTGCCGACAGCACCACCGCGTCAACGCCTATCTTGTTCAGCGAGGTGCGCAGCGCCAGCGAGTTGATGATCGTGGCGAGCATGCCCATGTGGTCGCCGGTGACACGGTCTCCGCCCTTCGATGCAACGGCGACGCCGCGAAAGATGTTGCCGCCGCCGATGACGACCCCGACCTCAATGCCCATGGCGCGGGCCTCGGCGATGTCGGCGGCGATGCGATCGACGACCGACACGTCGATGCCGAAATGCTGTTCACCCATCAGCGCTTCGCCCGACGCTTTCAGCAAGACACGTCGGTAGAGGGGCTTCACCGTCATCTGGTCCTCATCGTTAAGCGTATGAGCGTTCGGGGTGGCTGCCCTCGCCCAGGCGCTGCCCCAAGACATTGGCGTTCCGATACACGAAGGGCGCCTCGATGTCACGCGGCGCCCGAGCCGTAAAACACTCTTCCAGTCCTTAGCCTACGCCGGCAAAAGCACCTTGCATTAGCAGATCCGGCAGCGAGCCAGACGGCTTGTCGTCGCCTGCCTGGCCTTTCATCGATACGGCAAGAAATCAGCCGGGCGCCCTCGCGGACGCCCGGCCGTTAAATCTTACGGTAATGGAGAGCTGTAAGCTGCCGTGCTGGCAGCTTACTTCTTGACCGCCGCCGCGACTTCCGCTGCGAAATCGGTCTCTTCCTTCTCGATGCCCTCGCCGAGCGCGAAGCGCAGATAGGCCGTGATCTTGGCCGGTGCGCCGATTTCCGTCTCGGCATCCTTCAGTGCTTTCTCGACGGTGATGTCGGGATTGAGCACGAAAGCCTGCTTGAGCAGCACGACCTCTTCATAGAACTTGCGCAGACGGCCCTCGACCATCTTCTCGATGATCGCTTCTGGCTTGCCGGACTGGCGCGCCTGGTCGGCGAAAATCGCCTTCTCGCGCTCGACCGCTGCCGGATCGAGTTGTTCCGTCGTCAGTGCCATCGGGTTGGTGGCGGCGACATGCATGGCGACCTGACGGGCGAAGGCGTTGGCGGCCTGCGCGTTGCCCGACGTCTCGATGGCGACCAGCACGCCGAGCTTGCCAAGGCCGTCGGCAACCGCGTTGTGGACGTAGGTTGCGACGGCGCCATGCTCGACAGCGAGCTTGGCCGAACGGCGGAAGCCAAGATTCTCGCCGATCGTGCCGACAGCGTCCTTGATGGTGTCGGTGACCGACTTGTCCGAACCCGGATACGGAGCGGCTGCGACGGCCTCGGTCTTGCCGCCATAAGCGAGCGCGACCTTAGCGACGTTGGCGACAATCTCCTGAAAGGCAGCGTTGCGGGCAACGAAGTCCGTCTCGGAATTGACCTCGACGATCGCTGCCTCACGGACACCGGAGTCAACGCCGATGAGACCCTCGGCCGCGGTACGGCCGGCCTTCTTGTCGGCCTTGGAAATGCCCTTCTTGCGCAGCCAGTCGACGGCCTCTTCCATGTTGCCGTTGGTCTCGTTCAACGCCGCCTTGCAGTCCATCATGCCCGCGCCGGTCAAGTCGCGGAGTTCTTTGACCTGTGCAGCCGAAATGCTCATTGTCGCCTCTTCGTTTAAAATGCACCAACGCACCACCGGTCTTCGATGATGCGCCTGGCGCCAGCGCTTAGCGCGCCAAAATATGAGAAAGATGAAGGCCGAAACTGGCCTTCGCCGTTACGCTTCCGGTGTCTCGGCAGCCGGTGTCTCGACGGCCGGGGTCGTATCGAGCGCCGGCTCGACCGGGGCCTCGGCCAAAGCGCCGACGTCGACGCCGAGTGCGCCCTGCTGGCGGGCGATGCCATCGATTGCAGCCTTGGCTATCAGATCGCAATAGAGCTGGATGGCGCGGGCCGCATCGTCATTGCCGGGGATTGGGAAGTCGATCTTGTCCGGGTCGCAGTTGGAATCGATGATGGCCACGACCGGGATGCCGAGGCGCTTGGCCTCGAGGATGGCGATCGCTTCCTTGTTGGTGTCGATCACGAACATCAGGTCGGGTGTCGAGCCCATATCCTTGATGCCGCCGAGCGCCTTGTCGAGCTTCTCGCGCTCGCGATCGAGGTTGAGACGCTCCTTCTTGGTGAGGCCCATGGCCTCGCCGGCCAGCATCTCGTCGAGCTTGCGCAGGCGCTGGATGGAATTCGAGATCGTCTTCCAGTTGGTCAGCATGCCGCCGAGCCAGCGGGAGTTGACATAGTACTGGGCCGAGCGCTGCGCGGCGTCGGCGACGATGTCGGACGCCTGGCGCTTGGTGCCGACGAACAGCACGCGGCCACCCTTGGCGACAGTGTCGGAAACCTGCTTCAACGCCTGGTGCAGCAGCGGCACCGTCTGCGAGAGGTCTATGATGTGGATGTTGTTGCGGGCGCCATAGATGTAGGGCGCCATCTTCGGGTTCCAGCGGTGGGTCTGGTGGCCGAAGTGAATGCCAGCTTCCAAAAGCTGGCGCATGCTGAAATCAGGCAGAGCCATTCTCAAGTTCCTTTCCGGTTAGCCTCCACGGACACAGGCATTTCTGGACGGATGTCCTCGAATGCCACCGGAGGTTTCAGCCGGATTTCTCCCGGGCAGACACCAAAGTCCGTGTGTGGAATGAGCGCGCATATAGAGGGGATGCGCGACAAACGCAAGCGCCGCGGCGTCTTGCGGCTCAGCGTGCGGCGATCAGCGCACCGGTACCGATCATGGCGCCGCCGGCAAACCGGTTCATCAACCGCATCCGCCCCGGCGTCTTGAACCAGCTCGAAGCCCGCCCGGCAAGTGCTGCATAGACGCCCATGGTGACAATGTTGACACCGATCACGACTGCAACCACGAGCAGCCCCTCAGCGATGGTCATCGTGTTGAGATCGAGGATCAGCGGCATGATGGAGGCGTGGAACAGGATCGCCTTGGGGTTGCCCAGTGCGATGGAAATCCCAAGGAAAAACGACCGAGACAGTCTTGCCTGCGTTGCCTGCAGTCCATTCGATCGCGCGGAAGCCGATCGCCACATCCTGATGCCGAGAACCATCAGATAGGCAGCACCCGCATATTTCAGGATGAGAAAAACCCATTCGAAGGTCTGTGCCAGTGCCGCGAGACCAAGCAGCGCCAAAGTCACCAGCACCGCGTCGCCCGCGGCGATGCCGATACCAGCCAGGAAAGCGCGGACGAATCCGCGCGAGACGCCGTTGGCTATGACGGTGAACATCGCGGGGCCAGGCGTGGCGGCGGCAAATGTGATCGCGGCGCAGTAAGCCAGAAATGCCGTCAACGTCATGGCCGTATCTTCCCTTTCGGCACGCGGACGCGTCGGAAAACAGCAACGATTTCCTCGCGGCTGCATTCGACGGCGCCTAGCCGCACCGCGCGGTCGCGCTCGAAGCCGGTTATGTCATAGTGCGGCGCCGATGTCTTCGGCGGCCCCTGATAGGACGAGCGCTTGACGCCGAGCTGTGCTGCAAAACGGTGCAGCTCTTCGGTATCGTCGGCCAGCAGATGGCACCAGCGGTGGCCGACCCATTTCCAGATCGCCGCGTCGACATAGACCGCCATGGGGCTTGCCGTACTCCTTCATCTTGCGCCGACATCTTGCGCCGAACCGGGCTGCTTTGATCAGGCGTCGCGATGATAGAAGGGATTCGGATAGAAAATGAAGCCGCCGCCGGCCTCGACGTCGGCGACGATTGCGGTGATGGTGTCCTGCATGCGGCGATGCAATTTCGCAAGCGCATCTTCGATCGAGCCGCGATAGGCGTGCAATCCCAACGGCTCCGGCACCCGGATGTGGGCGCGGCGCTGCCCGGCCGGTTGCGGCACGAAGCGGTTGATCGTGTCGCGCAGCGTGCCCTTGCAATAGTCGTTGCGAATGCGCTTCAGATGCTCGGCGATCTCCTCCTGCGTGATGCGCGGGTTGGCCGAGGCCCACGGCCCGACACGTTGGAGACGCTGGATCATGTCCGCCAGCGCGCGAACCTGCTTTTGTCCTTCGGCGTTGCCCGTATTGTCCCGCAGCCAGCGGCGCGACTGGCGCAAAAGCTCCGCGATCTCATTGGCGCCGGGATCGATCGAAATACGCTCCCCGAGGCGCCGGCTCAGCTCGAGCAGCAGCAACTCCTGACGCGCGGCATACGAAGCCTGCTTGTCGGGCGCCATGCCGCAGGCAACCTCATCGCGCGACAGCAGCGTTGCGTAGATGTGGTGAACGCGCTCCGGCAGGGTATCGGCGGCACGGCATTCGATCTTCAGGCTTTTCTCGACATAGGCGCATTCCTGCGCCAGCGCCGGCCCGACATTTTTGGTGAAAGCGAGCTTCCAGACAACCGGCGCGATCCACGCCTTGAAGTCCTGATCCGTGGCGCGACCACGCTTGAGCGCCTCGAACCCCATCTCGACCGCCCCCGGAAGAAGCGGACCGACGACATTGGCATGCCAGCCGACGCCGCCTTCGGGATGGAGGAGCACACCATGCCCTTTCAGCGCCCAGGCGACCGAGTGTTCCTTGGCCGCAGCGCTGTTGCCGGGAATCTGGGCGATCAGATTGTTTGCCAGCCAGAATTTCTGCATGATCCGGCCGAGGCCATTGACGACGCCATGCGTGGCCCAGGATGCCGCAAGCGGGCTTGCCCTCGAAACGATCTCCTTGTCGATCATCCAGTCGGTAAAGAACTCCGGATGGTTGGGCGCGATGAACGTCGCCTTGCCTGCGCCGCAACAGGCCTTCAGCCGCTGCCGGTCGTCGACGGGAAAGTCGATATGGCGGACATTGGCGACGCCGCGCAATCCGGCGAGGCGGTTGAACGGCAACAGGTCGCGAAACCCGGGAACGCCGTGCAGCATGACAACCCGGTTGACGATCGTCATGATTCTGATCAGCGCCGGGTTGGGCTTCGGCGCCACGAACACATCGATTCTGCTCACCCTGCTCCCCCGCTGGACTGACGCCGGCCGAAAAGGTGAGACGCAATTGCGGCGTGTTCAAGTCGTTTGCCGCCCTGCAGCGTGTGGTTAACTCACGCAGAGCTTGGCGGCAGCCGAAACCCTATTTCGACGGACAGGTTTTCGGCTGATCGAACAACGACAGATTGACCAGCTTGCCGGTCATCGAAAAGTCGTTGTAGTCCATGACGAGGTCACGCGTGAGGCCGTTCTCATGCAGCTTGAAGCTGATCCGGTATTCCGGCACCTCCTCGCCTGACTTGTCGGTGTCGTCGAAGTAGGCGATGTCGACCGGCCAATATTGGTCGGTGGCGAGTTTCGCCAGTGCCGATGCTTCCGGGTCGGTCTTGTCGGCATCGGTCTTCTTGCCGACGACGACGGTGGTGGTCATCACCTTGTTGGCATCTTCCGAGCCGTCGAACAGGTTGGTTTCATAGAAATTTTCGCCCTTTTCGGCCTTGTCGATCAATTCGACCAGATGCTGGGTCGGAAACTGGGTGGCCGCCAATTCGAGGCTGCTCTTCTCCGGCTTGTCGATATCGACCTTGAGGCCCTTCGCCTCCTTCGTCGCGATGCCCTTGACCTCCTTTTCGAGGTTCTGGTCGACGAAGGATTTTGTCACGAACGAGAAGGTCTTGCCTTCGGCATCCTCGAAAGTGGTCGTTTGCTGATCGGTCAGCCTTGTATTGTCGTTGGTGACGATCTGGGTGACGAAGCGGAACTTCACCGTGTAGCCTTCGCAAGGCGAGCCGTTGAACTCATAGACCATACGGCCGGTGATGCCGGCGATGCCGGAGCGATCGGAGGCCTTGTCCAGGCTGAGGTCATAGACGGCGCGATGCGCCTGCAGAGTCGGCACGGCGAAAGCAGGAGCCGGCGCGAAAAGCGCTGGCAGCAGGACAGCGTGGAATGCGAGGCGCGTCGCGCTCATGAGTGGCTCCGATCATAGCGGCTAATGGCAGGCCGCAGGGAAAGATGGTCCAGCTTAAAAAAAGTCGTGGCGGAAGCGAGGCAAAAATAGCAATTTCGGCCCGGCCGGCGCGGCGTCTTCAAGCAATAAGGAAATACCATGAGTGAAACAATCGAAAAGCGGCTAAGCGATCTCGGCGTGACGCTTCCGATCGCCGCCGCGCCCGCCGCCAACTACGTGCCCTATTGCAGATCAGGCGATCTGCTGTTCACCGCCGGGCAGTTGCCGCTCAAGGACGGCAAGCTGCAGGCCAGCGGACTGCTCGGCCGCGATGTAGATACCGCAAGCGGCAAGGAGGCGGCAAAATACTGCGCGATCAACATATTGGCGCAAGCCAAGGCGGCGCTTGGCAGCCTCGAGAAAATCCGCCGGCTGGTGAAGATCACCGTCTTCGTCGCCTCGGCGCCGGATTTCGTCGAGCAGCACCTGATTGCCAACGGCGCCTCCGATTTTCTGGTCGCGGTGCTCGGCGATCGCGGCAAACACGCCCGCTCCGCTGTCGGGAGTGCCTCGCTGCCGCTTAATGCCGCAGTGGAAATCGAAGCCGTCTTCGAAGTCGAATGAGCCTGACATGACCGACCTTTCCTGGCTGACCGCCCGGCCCGTTGCCCATCGCGGCCTTCACGACATGAACAAGACGCGCTGGGAGAACACGCTTTCGGCCTTCGCCGCGGCAGCCGAGCGCGGCTATGCGATCGAATGCGACGTGCATTTGTCGTCTGACCGCATCCCGGTCGTTATCCACGACGGCGATCTGAAGCGGCTGACCGGCCAGGACGGTTTCGTCTGGCAGCGCACGGCGGCGGAGATGACGGCGCTCAAGATCGGTGGCACATCGGACCATCTGCCCACGCTGCAGCAGGCGCTTGACCTGGTCGACGGCCGCGTGCCGATGATCGTCGAGCTGAAAGGGGTTCCCGGCCACGACGAAGGCCTGGTCGCAAGCGTCGGCAAGATGCTCAAGCGCTACGAGGGCAAGGCGGCGATCATGTCGTTCGATCACTGGCTGATCCGTGATTTCCCCAAACACGCACCCGGCATTCCGGGGGGACTGACCGCCTATGGCAAGGACGTCAAGCTGATCGAGGCGCATTTCGCCATGCTGGCGCACGACATCGCTTTCACCTCCTACGCCGCCGGTGACCTGCCGAACCGGTTTGTCAGTTTCGTGCGTGAAAAGCTCAAAATGCCTGTCATCACCTGGACCGTGCTCGACCAGCCGGCGATTGACCTGACCTTCAAATATGCCGACCAGATGACGTTCGAAGGATTCGAACCCGATCTGGTACAGGTCGCTTGAAAACCGAGCTTGCACAAGCCCTGATGGAGTCTACATAAGCCTCATGGATCAAGGCGATGACGGTGACGGGCAAACGGCGAATGCGGAGTACTCGATCCGCGTCGCAGCCGGCATCGGCGCCTTCACCTGCGCGGAGTGGGATGGGCTCGGCGGCACTACGCGTGGCGATACAGAAAACGGATACAACCCTCTCGTTTCATTCGCTTTTCTGAGCGCACTCGAGGATTCCGGCTGCGCCGTGCGGCGCACCGGCTGGCAGGGCCATCACCTCAGGCTTGAGACGACGCAAGGCAAGTTCCTCGGGGCCGTTCCCTGCTACCTGAAATCGCACAGCCAGGGCGAATATGTCTTCGATCACGGCTGGTCGGATGCGTTCGAGCGCGCCGGCGGACGGTACTATCCAAAACTGCAATGCGCGGTGCCGTTCACACCCGTCACCGGCCCTCGCCTGCTGGTCCACAAGGGCGAGGACAATTGGGCCGTAAAGGCCGGCTTGGCAGCAGGTCTGAAGGCGGTGACGGAAAAGCTCGGCATGTCTTCCGCACATGTGACCTTCGCGCAGCGGAAAGATGTCGCGGCGCTGGAAGCGGCGGGCTTCCTGCACCGCACCGACCAGCAGTTCCACTTCTTCAATGAAGGGTTTTCGACCTACGACGACTTTCTCGCCACGCTGGCCTCGCGCAAGCGCAAGGCGATGAAGAAGGAGCGGCGGGAGGCGCTCGCTCACGGCATCTCGATCGACTGGCTGACCGGCAAGGACCTGACCGAAAGAGCCTGGGACGACTTCTTTGCCTTCTACATGGATACCGGCAGCAGGAAATGGGGCCGGCCCTACCTCAACCGCGAGTTTTTCTCGATGATCGGCGAACGCATGGCCGACGACATCCTGCTGGTGATGGCCAGGCGCAATGGACGCCACATTGCCGGCGCCATTAATTTCATCGGTTCCGATGCACTCTACGGGCGCAACTGGGGCTGCATCGAGGACCATCCTTTCCTGCATTTCGAGGTCTGCTATCACCAGGCGATCGACTTCGCGATCGACCGCAAGCTGAAAGTGGTCGAAGCAGGCGCGCAAGGTGAGCACAAGCTGGCGCGCGGCTATAGGCCGGTGACCATGCATTCGGCGCACTACATCGCGCATCCCGGCTTGCGCAATGCGGTCGCCGACTACCTCAACCGCGAGCGGCGCGAAGTCGAGCGGATGGGCGACTATCTCGAAGGGCACACTCCATTCCGCAAGGATCTGGCGGACGATTAGAGCGACGTGCGTCCAATGGGACGCAAAAAGTACGCTCTAACACTTTGAATCTACGCATCGTACTTTCCGAAAATCGATTCCGATTTTGGGTCGATGCGGTAGAACAAGGCACAATCCGGAGCGCACGCCATGGCCGAAACCACCTACGACAGCACCAATATCTTCGCGAAAATCCTGCGCGGTGAAATCCCATCGCATCGCGTCTATGAAGATGACGCGGTTGTCGCCTTCATGGATGTGATGCCACAAGGGCAAGGGCATACGCTGGTTGTGCCAAAGGCGCCGTCGCGCAACCTGCTAGACGCGGATCCGGCAACGTTCGGTCCACTCTTCGCAATTGTTCAGAAGGTGGCGCTGGCGGTGAAGAAAGCCTTCGGCGCCGATGGTGTCACCATCCTGCAGTTCAACGAGCCCGCCTCGGGCCAGACCGTCTACCATCTCCACGTCCATGTCATTCCGCGCTTCGAAGGCATTCCGTTGAAGTCGCATAGCGGGCAGATGGAGAAGCCTAAGGTGCTGACTGAGAACGCTGGCAAGATACGGGGCGCGCTGGAAAACTGAGCCGGGTATCCCGGCTTCGGCCATCCACTGCCTCTTCATCCAATGAAAAAAGCCCCGTCTCCGGGGCTTTTTTGGCTTTTCAGGCCATCACCCCTTGCGGGGTAGTTGCGGCACCAGGCTGCGCTTGCCGCCGCCATCCTTGCCCTTGGGCTCCGCCTTTTGCGCGATCGCCTTTTTCGCGACGGGCTTCTTGACGGCAGCTTTCCTGGGCTTCGGCGCGTCGTCCGGTTCTTCCTTCTTCGGCTTGACCGGCGCCTCGTCGGCGAGCGATTCGAGCTTCAGGCCGGTTTCGCCGGTCCCCTTCTTCTCGACGGTGACACGCACCGTGCCGCCCTTCTTGAGCTTACCGAACAGCACCTCGTCGGCCAGCGGCTTCTTGATGTGCTCCTGGATGACGCGGCCGAGCGGCCGCGCGCCCATGCGTTCATCATAGCCCTTTTCGGCCAGCCAGGCGATCGCATCCTGCGACAGGTCGAAAGTGACGCCGCGCTCGGAAAGCTGGGCCTCGAGCTGCATGACGAACTTCTGCACCACCTGGTGGATGACCGGAACCGGCAGCGAGCCGAACGGGATGATCGCATCGAGACGGTTGCGGAATTCCGGCGTGAACAGCCGGTTGATCGCTTCGACATCGTCGCCTTCACGCTTGGTCGAGCCGAAACCGATCGCCGCGCGCTGCGCATCCGAGGCGCCCGCATTGGTGGTCATGATCAGGATGACGTTGCGGAAATCGATCTGCTTGCCGTTGTGGTCGGTCAGCTTGCCGTGGTCCATGACCTGCAACAGGATGTTGAACAGATCCGGATGCGCCTTCTCGACCTCGTCCAGCAACAGTACGCAATGCGGATGTTGGTCGACGCCGTCGGTCAACAGGCCGCCTTGGTCGAAACCGACATAGCCGGGAGGCGCGCCGATCAGACGCGAGACGGTGTGGCGTTCCATATATTCCGACATGTCGAAGCGGATCAGCTCGACACCGAGCGAGGCGGCGAGCTGTTTTGCCACTTCGGTCTTGCCGACGCCGGTCGGGCCCGAGAACAGATAGGAGCCGATCGGCTTCTCCGGTTCGCGCAGGCCGGCCCTCGCCAGCTTAATCGCCGAGGTCAACGCCGTGATCGCGGTGTCCTGACCGTAGACGACGCGCTTCAACTCGACGTCGAGACCGGCCAGCACCTTCTCGTCGTCGGCGGAAACCGTCTTCGGCGGAATGCGGGCGATGGTGGCGATCGTCGCTTCGATCTCCTTGATGCCGATGGTCTTCTTGCGCTTGGCCTCCGGCAACAGCATCTGCGAGGCGCCGGTCTCGTCGATCACGTCGATCGCCTTGTCCGGCAGCTTGCGGTCGTTGATGTAGCGCGCCGACAGTTCGACCGAAGCCTTGATTGCCTCAGCCGTGTAGCGAACCTTGTGGAACTCCTCGAAATACGGCTTCAGGCCCTTCATGATCTCGATGGCGTCCTCGATGGTCGGCTCGTTGACGTCGATCTTCTGGAAACGCCGCACCAAAGCGCGGTCCTTCTCGAAGAACTGGCGGAACTCCTTGTAGGTGGTCGAGCCGATGCAGCGGATCGTTCCGGACGACAGCGCCGGCTTCAACAGGTTCGACGCATCCATGGCTCCGCCCGACGTCGCCCCTGCCCCGATCACGGTGTGGATCTCATCGATGAACAGCACCGCGCCCGGATAATCCTCGAGTTCCTTGACGACCTGCTTCAGCCGCTCCTCGAAATCGCCGCGATAGCGGGTGCCGGCCAGCAACGTTCCCATGTCGAGCGCGAAGACGGTGGCGTTGTGCAGCACTTCCGGCACGTCGCCCTCGACGATGCGCTTGGCAAGACCTTCGGCGATCGCCGTCTTGCCGACACCAGGGTCGCCGACATAGAGCGGATTGTTCTTGGAGCGGCGGCACAGCACCTGGATGGTGCGGTTGATCTCGGACTCGCGGCCGATCAGCGGATCGATCTTGCCGGCCTTGGCCTTGTTGTTCAGATTGACGCAATAGGCGGTCAGCGCGTCCTGCTGCTGCTTTTTCTTGCCGCCTTCCTCTTGTGGCTCGGCGCCGTTCTGGCCGCCCTGCTCATCGTCGGCGCCGCGCGGCGACCGCGTCTCGGATGCGCCGGGGCGCTTGGCGATGCCATGCGAGATGTAGTTGACCGCGTCGTAGCGCGTCATCTGCTGTTCTTGCAGGAAATAGGCTGCATGGCTCTCGCGCTCGGCGAAGATGGCAACGAGCACGTTGGCGCCGGAGACTTCCTCGCGGCCGGACGACTGCACATGGATCACCGCGCGCTGGATGACGCGCTGGAAACCGGCCGTCGGCTTGGAATCCTCGTCGTAGCCGGTGACGAGATTGTCGAGCTCGGTGTCGATATAGGTGAGAACCGTATGCTTCAGCTCGTCGAGATCGACGTTGCAGGCGCGCATGACCGCGGCCGCCTCGGTGTCGTCGATGAGGGCGAGCAGCAGATGTTCAAGGGTTGCATATTCGTGGTGCCGCTCGTTGGCGAACGTCAGCGCCTGGTGAAGCGCCTTTTCCAGGCCTTGGGAGAAAGCCGGCATGTTACCTCACTTCTTCTCCATCACGCATTGCAGCGGATGCTGATTTTGTCGGGCGAAATCCATGACCTGGGACACTTTGGTCTCGGCCACCTCAAATGTATAGACCCCGCACTCGCCCACTCCATGATTGTGAACATGAAGCATGATGCGTGTGGCGGCTTCACGGTCCTTCTGGAAAAAACGCTCCAGCACGTGAACCACGAATTCCATGGGCGTGTAGTCGTCGTTGAGAATGAGGACCCGATAAAGGCTAGGCTTCTTGGTCTTGGTTTTAGTGCGCGTGATGACGGCCGTGCCGCGACCGGCCTCGTTGCCGTCGCTGCCGTTTTGCATACGCACCACATCTCTTGTGGCAGTCAAACCTGTAGTCACGTAGTCCTGCCTTTTTCGAATCCCCAAGCGAGTTCGACATGTAGGTGTTCGATGGACGATTTTAAGCCCTTCTGTTTAGCTGACAATATGGCTAGGTGGCCAAACTTGGCCGATTTTTGAAATCGTGAAGGCAGCAAGAGCCCCTGATTTCAAATTGCCATGAAAAAACCCGGCCGCGCGTGCGCGACCGGGTCTGCCATGCAGGCCCGAGGGCCATCCTTCACATGCTAAAGCGAGATTATTTCGCTTTTGCGACGATTGATTCGAACGGCTTGTAGGCTTCTTTGGCGAGTTCGGCATAGAGATCGCCGATCTTGGTGGCTTCGGTGACGAAGGATTCGTAGGACTGCTTGGCAAAGTCGGACTGGATCTCGAACGCCTTCTCCAGCGACTTGGCCGACAAAAGTTTCTCTGCTGCTGCGCTGCCGGCTTCGAAGCTCTTCTTGGTATACTCGCTCGCCTCGGTGGCGATTGCCTGCGCACCCTTGGAAAGGGATGCGAAGCTCTTCAATCCGGAGTCGGCAAACTCCTTGCCGTATTTGCTGAAATCTTCATAGGTCTGGGTCATTTCACGCATTCCCTTGACGGTTGCCTGAGGGTGGACGCGCCCTGTCCGGGCCACGTTGTGCAATGCAAGTAATATATTGTGCAATGCACAAAAAGTCAATGTCCCGCCGAATGCGACGACGGCCCCGCCGACCCATCACATCAGCCAGCACACCGGCCCAGCACTGGCAACGGCTAAAATTCGAGTAAAGAAAAGCTCAAGCCCGAAGAAAATGGTGAACGCGGTGGTTACCATAAACGGATTGGTAACGCTGGCCGCGTAGCTTGGCCGGAAGTGAGGCGGGATCCCTTTGCCAGCTTCCAGCGCAACAAAAAATTCAAAGGAACCATCGGTGCGTCAGGCGTTGTCGGGCATTCTCTCCAAATCCGCGTCCTCTCTGAAAACGATCATGATCCTCGCTTTGGCGATGACATTCGTCGTTGCCGACGCTGCTCCGTCCATGGCGGCCAAGTCGGCGGCCATCGTCATGGACGCAAAGACCGGCAAGGTGCTCTATTCTTCGAATGCCGACGGCCGGCGCTATCCCGCCTCGCTCACCAAGATGATGACGCTTTACCTGACCTTTGAGGCCATGGCGAAAGGCAAGATCAGCAAGAATTCCCGGGTCGTCTTCTCGGCCAACGCTGCTGCCGAGCCGCCGACGAAACTCGGTGTCAGGCCGGGCGGCGCGATCACGGTCGAGACCGCGATCCTGTCGATGGTGACCAAGTCGGCAAACGACTCGGCAACGGCACTTGGTGAACTTCTCGGCGGCAATGAAGCCAATTTCGCTCACATGATGACGGCCAAGGCGCGAGCATTGGGCATGAAGGGAACCGTTTTCCGCAACGCCCACGGCTTGCCAAACCCCGGCCAGTTCACCACCGCGCGCGACATGGCGGTGCTCGGCATCGCGCTGCGGGAGCATTTTCCCCAATATTACGGCTATTTCTCGCAGCGTTCCTTTCTCTATGGCCGCAAACGCATCAACGGCCATAATCGCCTGCTTGGCCGCATCAAGGGCGTCGACGGCATCAAGACGGGCTATACCCGCGCCTCCGGCTACAATCTCGTCTCCTCGGTCTCCGACGGCGACCGCCGCATCGTCGCAGTGGTCATAGGCGGGAAATCCGGCGGCAGCCGCGACAACCAGATGGCCGGATTGATCAACACCCATATGCCGAAGGCCTCGTCGCGCGGCAGCGGCATGCTGGTGGCCAAGGCCAGCGGCGGCAACCCGATCACCGCGCTGGCAAAAGTGTTCCTGCCCAAGGACGACGCGCCGACACCGGACAGCAGGCCGGACGACGATGCCATTGCCTCTCTTGTTGAGGAAACCGAGCCTGTCGTTGAAGAAACCGCCCCGGCCGTTCAGACCGGGAAGGTCAAGGCAGTGGCCGCGGCCACCGCGGACGACGTGGCGACCGCACGGGTCATGGCAGCCTACGCCGAGCCGGCGGACGTCGATCCCGTCAAAACGGCGTCGGTGCCATCCGGCTGGGCGGTACAGGTCGCCTCTTCGCCAAAACAGTCCGAAGCCCAGGCCCTCCTCGACAAGACGAGCAAGCAGGCGCCTTCGGTGCTGGCCGATGCCGCGGGCTTCACCGTCGCCTTCGAAAAGGACGGCGTCACCTACTACCGCGCCCGGTTCGGCTTTGGCTCGAAGACCGCCGCCTGGAAAGCCTGCAACGCCCTGAAGAAAAAGAAGATCGAATGCTACGCCGTCCAGCAGTAGGGCAGCGTGGAAGACACCTCCCGGAAAATTCTGCGTCGAAGGAGACTAATGGTGATTGGAGAGCAAGACGTCCTTGGCTTCGTTGATCCGCGCCGCCAGGAAAGACGTGCCGCCGATATCGGGGTGCAGGCGCTGCATCAGGCGGCGGTGCGCCTTGCGGACATCCGCCGCGGCGGCCCCCGCTTCAAGACCAAGGATCTTGTAAGCCTCCTCCTTAGTCATGGCGCCCGAACCTGGCGAAACACCCAGCCCTTCGCCACTATCCGCCTCAGCGTCTTTGCGCCAGATGGGAAATCTGCCGTCAAGATACGTCTCTAGCAACTGGCGGCTCTCCGGGTCGCCGGGGAGTTCGCGATAAAGCTGCTGCAATTCCGCAAGGCCCATCGTGCCAAGCATCTTGCCTTCATGGCGGCCGGCGAGCACGAGCCCTTCCAGACTGCCGGTATCGTGATCAAGCTCCATTTCGAGTGCCGCGGTGCGCACCGTCGAATGCTTGCCCGGCTCCAGTTTCGCTGTCGGCCGCTTCATCCGCATGGAGCCATACCAGGCGAGCGCCACCGACAGGATCAGGCCGCCAATGCCTCCGCGTCCGACCAGGAGCACGGCGACGCCGATCAGCGCCAGCAGGACCGGCCCCACCGTTCTCATCGCGCTTGCAAGTTTTGCGGGGTCGGCGCGGAGGAAAACCATGGCCGCGCCGAGCAGCACCAGAAGCAACGCCACGAATAGGAGAAGCGCACCCATTATTTCCTGCCGCCCCGCAGATGCTCGATCATCAGCTGGTCTTCCGGCCTGCCACGGGCCTCCAGTGCCTTCAGCCCGCCCGTCGCAAACACGGCGACCGCCGAAAGCAAGCTGGCCAACGTTGCGGCAGCCCGCCGGTCAAATCGGAACCAAGCCCCTTTGGACAGCCGCGCAATTTCCTTGAACGCCTTTTCTGCACCGGAATCATGGCCTTCCTGAAAGACGAAGACAGGAACGCCGTGCAGGCCGAGGCTGCCGGCCTTTTCGGCCAGGTCGTCGATATTTTCCTCCATCGCATCGCCGATATAGACCAGCGCGTTGACCTTGGCCGCCGCCGTCTGTTTCAGCGCATGGGCGAGCACCTTGCCGATCTGGGTGTGGCCGCTGCGGCATTCGATCCGCGTCATCAACTGCTTCAAGGCATTCGTGTCGGTAACGAAGCCGGACGAACGGCATTCACCAAGGCCGCGAAAATAGACCAGTTGGACGCTGAGCGCTCCAGCCTTGCCGACGGCGTCGAACATCTCGCCCTGCAGCGCACAGGCGAGGTCCCAGGTCGGCTGGCGGCTCATTGTAGCGTCGAGCGAGAGAATCAGCCTGCCAGAACCGGTCGCGGACGCAGCGAGCGTCCTTGCCTGACGGATAAAGGCGTCGATCTCGCCGGCGCTCGATTGGGACTCGACCGGAGCGGGATTGGCCTTCGCAGGCACGGGCTGTTTCTTGTCGCTCATGAGATTGAAGATGTGGCGTTGTCGTCCAGCTTGCAAGCCCGCCATAAGGCGGCTTGGAGCAGCGATCGCGGCAGCTTTGAATTCACGCCCTCTCAGAGAAGGCCGAGGTCGGCAAGCTCGCGCCTGAGTTTCGGCGGCATCTCGACCAGCCCCGCTTTGCCCTTGCCGAGGTCGGCCGGCGCGTCCGACGGTTTCAGGTAGCGCCAGCCCTGAAAGGCGCGGCGCGGCTGCCAGTCGGTGCGCACGACCTCGGGGGCGAGGATCAGGTGACAACGGCCGATGCCCTCACTGTCGGTGAAAGGGCGGATTTCGGTGATCAACTGGCGGCACTGCACATTGCCCTTGATCACCCAGTAGAGGGAACCGCCGTCGGTGACTTCGGCGCCGCGCGTCGGCACCATGCGTGTGGTGTGATAATGCTCGGCCGGCTCACCGGCACGCCGTCGTTCTTCGAGGCGGAAGCCGATCCACTCTTCGAGATCCTCGACGCTGTCGCAGCCGACACAGAGCTTTATGAGATTGAGAGACATGGATTAAGGTTTAGTCCGGCACGCGAAGGCGTCAACGGCCTGGTCGACTTTCTCCACAGTGCCAGCCTCCACAGCGCCAGTCTCCACAGCGCCAATCTCCGCGGTGCAAGGTTTGGCTCAGCACTCGACGATGTTGACGGCCAGTCCGCCGAGGCTGGTTTCCTTGTATTTCTCGTTCATGTCGAGGCCGGTCTGGCGCATGGTCTCGATCGCGGCGTCGAGCGGCACGAAATGAACGCCGTCGCCCTTGATGGCCAGCGAAGCGGCAGTCACCGCCTTGACGGCGCCGAGCGCATTGCGTTCGATGCAAGGCACCTGCACCAACCCGCCGACCGGATCGCAGGTCATGCCGAGATGATGCTCGAGCGCGATCTCGGCGGCGTTCTCGACCTGCTCGGGCGTGCCGCCCATGACGGCGCACAATCCCGCCGCCGCCATCGCCGAGGCCGAACCGACCTCGCCCTGGCAGCCAACTTCGGCGCCCGAGATCGAGGCGTTAGTCTTGATGATGCCGCCTATCGCCGCCGCGGTCAGCAGGAAATCGCGTATGCTTGGCTGGTCGGCCTCGGGATGGAAATGCAGCCAATAGCGCAGCACTGCGGGCAGCGTACCCGCGGCACCATTGGTCGGCGCGGTGACAACGCGCCCGCCGGCGGCGTTTTCCTCGTTCACCGCCATGGCATAGATCGACAGCCAGTCATTGGCGAGCAGCGGGTTAGGCCGGTTCTGTTGCCATTGTTCCTGCAGCTTGTCATGCAATTGCCGCGCGCGGCGGCGCACCTTCAACCCACCCGGCATGATGCCGTCCTGCGACAGGCCGCGCTCGATGCAGCTCTTCATGGCGCTCCAGATGCCGTCAAGGCCGGCGTCGAGCTCCTCGCGCGGCATCTGCGTCTCTTCGTTGACGCGCTTCATGTCGGCTATCGAAAGACCGCTTTTTGCCGCCATCGACAGCATCTCGACAGCGTTCTTGAAGGGGTATGGAACCCTCTTGGCTTCGGTCGTCACCGAGCCCTTGGCCTTCATCCGCTGTAGCTCTTCCTCGGAAACCACGAAGCCGCCGCCGATCGAATAGTAGATGCGCCTGAGCAGCAGGCGGTCGTCGGCATCATAGGCGGAGAAAGTCATGCCGTTGGCGTGGCCGGAAAGCGGCGTCTTGCGATCCAGTACCAGATCCGTCGCCGGGTCGAAGCGGTAGGAGGGATGGCCGGGCGGTGAAACCCGCTTGTCGGCAGCGATGCGGGCGCAGATTCCATCGGCCTGATCGGGGTCGACCGTTTGCGGCATCTGGCCGGCAAGGCCGAGCACCACGGCGCGGTCGCTGCCATGGCCGATGCCGGTATAGGCCAGCGAGCCGTGCAGGCTGGCGGCGATGCGGTCGACTTTGGCGCCGACCGGGCGCGGCCAGTCATCTCCCGCGATCTCGTCGAGAAAACGCCGCGCAGCCGTCATCGGTCCCATTGTGTGCGAACTCGATGGTCCGATGCCGATCTTGAACAGGTCGAAAACCGAAAGGAACACGCGCCGTTCTCTCCTATTGGAATTTACATATAGGAATTCTTGTGATGTTTCCGCTCTTTCGAAGATCGCGGCGCTGCACCTGCCGACCTTGTTTGCTCCGGCAGCGACATCGTTGCGTTCTGCCGTCGAAGCGGCGCCACGGCTTGTGGTAAAAGGGTGGTATGGGCGATTCCTTCCATTTGTCGACGGCAGACCTCGCGGCGCTGGCCTTCTTCCTCTTCGTATGGGTGCTGCATACGCTCGCCTCCGACGGAAAGCTGGTCAGCCGCATGTCGCTGACGACGGCGATGAACGCCCAGCGTGAAGCCTGGATGCGGACCATGGCCGAACGCGAGATCCGCATCGTCGACACCGCCATTATGGCAGGTCTTCAACAGGGAACCGCCTTCTTCGCCTCCAGCTCGCTGATTGCGATCGGCGGCTGTTTTGCCCTGCTCGGCGCCTCCGATCAGGTTCTTTCGGTGCTGAGCGACCTGCCTCTCGGCGCGACATCATCCCGCTCCGCCTTTCAGATGAAGGTGTTCGGATTGGTGCTGATCCTTGCTTATTCCTTCTTCAAGTTCGGCTGGGCCTATCGGCTGTTCAACTATTGCTCGATCCTGATCGGCGCGGTCCCGATCCCGCATGGCGAGGCTTCACGCAACCCGGTAAGCGAAACGGCAGTATGGCGTGCGGCGCGCATGAACATGCTGGCCGGAAAGCATTTCAATTCGGGCCTGCGCGGCGTGTTCTTCTCGATCGGTTATCTCGGCTGGTTCGTCGACCCAAAGGTGTTCGTGCTGTCGACGCTGCTGTTGCTGGCGGTTCTGGTGCGTCGCCAGTTCTTCTCGGCAGCGCGGCAGGCCGTGATCGGTCAGCCGCCCGAACCAACACCCGGTCCGGGGAAAGGCCGGTCGATGCGGCCCGACAGCCAGTAGGCGACGAGCCCGATCCATTCACGAACCGCCATGGTGGTGGTCTGCAGTGAAGCGACAGGATCGTCGCGGAATAGGCCGATGCGCTCCTTGCCTGGGGTTCGGTAGTCTACCGGCCACGGAACGGTTGGAAAGCCGGCCTTGTCGAACAGCCCCTTGGCGCGCGGCATGTGAAAGGCCGAGGTCACCAGCAGCCAAATCTCGCCCGGTTTCGTGGTGACCAATTCCCGGGTGAAGACGGCGTTCTCGTGGGTGTTGCGGGATTTGCTCTCGAGTGTCAGCCGGTCGGCTGTCACGCCTAGGGCAATGAGCAAGCGCGGCGCCGTCGTCCCGTCACCCTCGTCGTCCAGCATCAGCCCGCTAGGGCCGCCGGAGACGACCAGCTTCGCCATTGGAAAGCGCCGCGCGAGGATCGCGGCTTCGACGAAACGATCGCCGCTTCCGTTCAGCTCATAGCCGCCGCGCGCCAGATTGACGGCGCCCTCCAGGCCACCGCCGAGCACGACGATTCCGTCAACCTTTTCCGGCAGCGGCGGGCGCGGAAAGCGCTCTTCCAACGGATTGAGCATCATTGCGCCAAGCGGGGTCCAGGCCGACAGCCCGAGGATCAGGAAGGCGAGCAAACTGCCGGTGGCCGCCAGCCGCCGCCGGCCAACCATTGCCGCAAGCAGCCCGGCCAACAGCAGGATAATCGATAAATTCAGAGGCTGGACGAGGAGCCAAAATATCTTGGAAAGATAGTAGAACACTCCCTCACCCCTTCAGATGGGAGACGACACTACCACCACTTTTCCGGCTGGAACGTCCCCGCCGCCTGTTCGATGACATGGGCGGTCTGGAACAAGGTTTCCTCGTCGAAGGGCCGGCCGATGAGCTGCAGGCCGAGCGGCAGGCCCCTGGCGTCAAGTCCCGCAGGCACGGCGATGCCTGGCAGCCCGGCCATGTTCACGGTCACCGTGAAGATGTCATTGAGGTACATCTTGACCGGGTCGGCGGCCATATCCTCGTCAGCGATGCCGAAGGCCGCCGACGGTGTCGCCGGTGTCAGGATGACGTCGACGCCCGCCGCGAATGCATTTTCGAAATCCCGCTTGATGAGATTGCGAACCTTTTGCGCCTGCAGATAGTAGGCATCGTAGTAGCCGGCGGAGAGCACGTAGGTGCCGATCATGATGCGGCGCTTGACCTCGCGGCCGAAACCGGCGGCGCGGGTCTTCTCGTACATGTCGACGATGTCCTTGCCCGGCACGCGCAATCCGTAGCGGATGCCGTCATAGCGGGCGAGGTTCGACGAAGCTTCGGCGGGCGCCACGATGTAATAGGCCGGCAGCGCATACTTGGTATGCGGAAGCGAAATGTCGACGATCTCGGCACCGGCATCTCTGAGCCAGGCAATGCCCTTGTGCCACAGCGCCTCGATCTCCTCGGGCATGCCGTCGACGCGATATTCCCTGGGGATGCCGACCTTCATGCCTTTGATCGACTTGCCGATCGCCGCCTCGTAGTCCGGCACCGGCCGGTCGACCGAGGTGGTGTCTTTCGGATCGACCGACGCCATGGATTTCAAGAGGATCGCGGCATCACGCACATCGCGTGCGATCGGTCCGGCCTGGTCAAGCGACGAAGCGAAGGCGACGATGCCCCAGCGCGAGCAGCGGCCGTAGGTCGGCTTGATGCCGACCGTGCCGGTGAAGGCGGCGGGCTGGCGGATCGAGCCGCCGGTGTCGGTGGCGGTAGCGCCGGCACAGAGAAAGGCGGAGACGGCGGAGGCCGAGCCGCCCGACGAACCGCCCGGCACAAGCTGGGCGTTGTCCAGCGTGCGCGCGGTCCTGGCGCCGCCAGCCGAGACGAAACCGCCATCGCCCTGATGCGTGGTCGGCATCACCACCGTGTCGAGACGCGAACGCCGCCACGGATTGACGACGGGGCCGTAGTAGGAGGTCTCATTGGACGAGCCCATGGCGAACTCGTCCATGTTGAGCTTGCCGAGCATGACGGCGCCGTCGGCCCATAGATTGGTGGTGACGGTCGATTCGTAATGCGGCTTGAATCCATCCAGCACATGGCTGCAGGCCTGGGTGTGGACGCCTTCGGTGCCGAACAGGTCCTTGATACCGAGCGGAATACCTTCGAGCGACCCGCCCTCGCCCTTCGCCAACTTCACGTCCGAGGCCTTGGCCATGTCGCGCGCCTTGTCGTCGGTGACGACGACATAGGCGTTGAGCGCCGGATTGGCCCGCTCGATCGCCGACAGATAGGCTTCGGTGATCTCGGTTGCCGTGATTTCCTTGGCGCGCAGCTTGGCGCGGGCATGCGAAATCGTCAGGTGGGTCAGGTCGCTCATCAGATAAGGCTCTTTTCGTAAAACACCGACCACTCGGAATCGGGATAGTCTAGCACCGGGCCACAGCGCGAAAATCCGGCGCGTTCATAAACGGTCCACGCAGCCGGATGGCGGTCGCCCGTCTCCAGCACCAGGCGTTTCAGCCCTTCGCTGCGCGCCAGCGCCTCGACCCGCTCGACGATCGTCGCGCCGATCTTGCGGCCGCGATGCGAGGGCCGCGTGTACATGCGCTTGACCTCGCCAATGGCGCCATCGTGACGCTTCAGCGCGCCGCAGCCTATGGCAAGGCCGTTGTCGCGAGCGATGAAGACAGTCGTTTCCTTGTCAGCCATCTGCTCGACGGTCATGTGGTAGCAGTGCTCCGGCGGCGTCAACTCGAGCAGCGCGTCGTTGAGCTCCTCGACCAGCCCGCGCACATCATCCTGCAGCGGCGTCTCGATGGCGATCTCGATTGCCATCGGCCGGCTACTCCACGACCTTCGGAACGAGGAAGAAATTCTCTTCGGTGGCCGGCGCATTGGCGACAATGTCGGCGGCCTTGCTGCCGTCGGTGACGACGTCCTGGCGCTTCTTCATCTCCATCGGTATCACCGAGGTCATCGGCTCTACGCCGGAAACATCGACCTCGTTCAACTGCTCGACAAAGCCAAGAATGGCGTTCAACTCGCCAGTCATGCGCTCGGCATCCTCCTCGCTCACCGCGATACGGGCGAGACGCGCGACGCGCTTCACAGTATGAAGATCAACGGACATATTTTTGTGCCTCGGGAAAACTAGTCCGCGCTATAGCGGCGCGGCGTGTGCCGCGCAACATGCATCATGCCAAGAACCGGGCCAGAAGGTCTATGGCAGGGCCACGCCGTCGCAAAGGAAATAGCTGCCGCCGTTGCCGTTCGCCTCGCTTTCATCGTCCGCGGGCCGAACCGAAACCAGATCGATCTGCTTCGGGCTCAATTGCGTTACGGAGAGGACGTCCGGAAAGACGTGGCCCGGCTCCTGACATATGGCCGTCACCGCCCAGCTCGGCGAGAGCGTCGCCTTGGTGATTTGAAGGAACTCGCAATCGTATTCGACGCTTTGCAGGCCACGCGCCGTGAGCACGGTGTTGCCGGCTTCGATCACCGTGTCCAGCGTGTCTTTCTTGGCCTGCGCACAGAGGTCCTCTGACTCGAGATAGACGCCTTCGATGAAGTCCTCCGCGGCGGGCGCCGGGGAGGCCATAGCTAGAACGGAAATGCAAAGAAGGCCCCTCAAAATCATGCTCTCATTCCATTCTGGCGTCTGCCTGGCGTCTCTACAAGCTAATCGTCTCGCCGATCTTCGGCAATGCCACGTTCACGCCGGAACCCTCCAAGCCCCCCACGAACTTGTCGGCGGTCTGATCGATGATCGGGAACGTGCCGAAGTGACTGGGGATGACGGTCTCGAATTGAAAGAAGCGCCGGCAGGCGAGGGCTGCCACCGCGCCACCCATGGTGAAGCGGTCACCGACCGGCACGATGCCGATCTTCGGCTCGTGCAACTCGTTGATCAGCGCCATGTCGGAAAAGATGTCGGTGTCGCCCATATGATAGAGCGTCTTGTCTTCCGGAAAATGCAGGACGAGCCCGCCCGGATTGCCGAGATAGGTGTTCTGACCATTGTCACCCGGGAACGACGATGAATGCAGCGCCTGGACGAAGGTGGTGGTGAAACCGCCGCAATCGACCGTGCCGCCGATATTGCCGGGATTGATCTTCTTGTCGCTGGCGCCCTTGCCGACCAGGTACATGCAGACCTCGAAATTGGCGACCAGCATGGCCCCGCTTTTCCCAAGGACTTCGAGCGCACCGCTGATGTGATCGCTATGGCCGTGGGTTAAAAGGACATGCGTGATCCCTTCCGCTGGTCCTTCCCAGCCCCCCGTCCACGACGGGTTGCCTACCAGATAGGGATCGATGAGGATTTTTGCGTCAGCGGTTTCGATGCGGAATGCGGAATGTCCGTACCAGGTCAGTTTCATGAATGCCTTCCTCGATTTTTGCTTCGGCAAAGGATAGAACGCCAGCAGCAAAATTAAAGTGCCACAGCGTCCTTTGCGGGTGCAGTCGAAGGAAAGCCGCTTGAGCATCATCACCATCGAAGAGTTGCCGGCGCGGCTCGGCGGCGGCAAGACGCTGGCCGGGCTCGACCTTGGCGACAAGACGATTGGAGTCGCGGTTTCCGACCGGGGCTTTGCCTTCGCCCACCCCCGCCTGGTCATCATGCGCAGGAAATTCTCGCTGGACGCCGCGGCGCTGCTCGCCTTGCTGCAGAAGGAAAATGCCGGCGCCGTCGTGCTCGGCCTGCCGGTCAACATGGACGGGTCGGAAGGCCCGCGCGCCCAGAAATCCCGCGCTTTCGCCCGCAACATGGCTGGCTTGACCGACCTGCCCTTCGTTTTGTGGGACGAGCGGCTGTCGACGGTGGCGGCCGAACGGACGTTGATCGAGATGGATTTTTCGCGCCGCAAACGCGCCGGCAAGATCGATTCGGCCGCGGCGGCCTTTATTTTGCAGGGCGTTCTCGACCGGCTTCAGGCGCTCGGCGTCGATGCCTGGTCGAAATAGCGGTCGCGCACTATCCTGATCCAGCTGCCGATCACCCGACGGCGGCGAAACGCCCAAAACGCCAGGAGCAGCAGACTGTCGACGAAGCAGGCCTTTGCCACCATGCCGGGAATGAGCGCTGGATCAATGCCAAGCATGTCCCCATAGAGTTGGAAGACGAGGTCATGCAATTGACGGCTCAGCATGACATAGCCGAAATTGATGTCGTTGAGCGACAGGAAGAACCAGCCCCAGAATATGGCGAGCGGGGCAGCCCACAGTGCGAACAAGGTGCGCATCAGCGGCCATCCCTCAAGTTCGTGTCCGGCCGGCCGGAAATGCGCGAGAGCGACGAGTTGGGCGCCGCCGCCTTCGCCATCACATGCGCGGCGTCACGGATTTCGCCCGTGCCCGGAACCGCTGCGGCAAAGGCCGACCGCCGCTCCGCGAGCATGGCGACATAGGAAGCCAGCAGTGCCGCCAATTGCACGGCGACAGCCATGAACAGACCGTTGACGCCTTGCGCGGCGCCGCCGACCACGATCAGCGACAGCACGCCGGAGGCGCAGATGAAGGCGATCCGCGTGACGCTATCGTCAGGATTTGTCGCGTCGTTGATAAGCGTTTCGATTAAGGCCCAGCAGAACAGCACCGCGACGACAAGCAGCGCTACGGCAAGCGGAGCCACGACGACCGCGTTTTCGAGGTCGACGAAGCGGGTGTTCTGGACTGCGACGCCGAGCACGCCAAGCGCCGCCGCAATGCCACGATTTCCGTCGATGCAGATGAACGCCAGCAGGGCGAAAACGACCGCCCAGTGCAAGGCCAGAAAGGAGCTCAATATATACCGCATGGCTTTCCTGCTTCGGTAGACAGGACAGTGGGCTTTACGACCCGGCACCGCAATGGAAACCATTTGTTAAGGTTAACGGTCATCCACAGCGAAGCGATAGACGACGCAAGGATCTTCCCGAAGAACCTTCTCAGGTGACCGGCGGGTAGAGCGTGTCGATGATCATGCGCGCGTCATGGCGCGAATCGAGCATGCCGTAGGTGTTGCGCCACTGGCCGGCGAGGCGCGTCTCGACAAAGGCCTCGGCGATCCGCCCTGCCCCCAGCCTGCGCAGTTCCGCCGCCGCCGCCGACAGTGCCAGTTGCTCGGTGAGCAGACGGGCCGAGCCCTCGTCGGTCGCCGCGACCTGCATTGCCGCCTTGAGCACGCCGACGGTGCCGCGCCCACCGTCGCCGAGATCGCGATCGATTCCAGCCAGCACCTCCTCGAACAGGCCGGGCGCACGCCCCAGCACGCGCAACACGTCGAGCGCCATGACGTTGCCGGATCCCTCCCAGATCGCGTTGACCGGAGCTTCGCGATAGTAGCGCGCGATCGGCGCCTCCTCGACATAGCCGTTGCCGCCGAGACACTCCATCGCTTCGTAGAGCAGCGGCGGCGCGATCTTGCAGACCCAGTATTTGACGACCGGCGTCATGGCGCGAGCGAAGGCCGCCTCGCCACGGTCGCTGGCCGCCTCGTCGAAGGAGCGCGCCAGCCGGAACGACAGCGCGGTGGCGGCGGCGACGTCGAGCGCCATGTCGGCCAGCACGCGCTGCATCAGCGGCTGCTCGACCAGATTGGTACCGAACACCTGCCTATGTCGGGTGTGGTGGACGGCCTCGGCCAGCCCGGCACGCATGATCGCCGACGAGGCGATCGCGCAGTCGAGCCGGGTCAGCGTCACCATGTCCATGATCGTCTTCACGCCCGCCCCCGGATCGCCGACCATCTCGCCGATGGCGTTGACGAACTCCACTTCGGACGAAGCGTTGGAGCGGTTGCCGAGCTTGTCCTTCAGCCGCTGGAAGCGGAAGCCGTTGCCCGACCCATCGCCGAGAATGCGGGGAACGAGAAAGCACGAAAGCCCTTCCGGCGCCTGTCCAAGCACCAGGAACGCGTCCGACATCGGCGCCGACATGAACCATTTGTGGCCGGTCAGGCGATAGAAGCCGCTGCCGACGCGCTCGGCCTTGGTGACGTTGGCACGGACGTCGGTGCCGCCCTGCTTCTCGGTCATGCCCATGCCGAGCGTCAGCCCGGCCTTTTCGACCGGCGGCTTCTGGCTCTGGTCGTATTTGCGTGTCGTCACACGCGGCGCCCATTCGCGAAACAGTTTTGGGTTCGCCATCAGCGCTGCCAGCGACGCGCTGGTCATGGTGATGGGACAGAGATGTCCGGTTTCGAGCTCGGCCGTTAGATAGAAACGGGCGGCGCGGACCTGATGACGGCGGCCGATCTCGGCGTCGCCATTTTCCCACACCGACGAATGCAGCCCGTTCGCCATCGAGCGGCGCATCAGCGCATGATAGGCAGGGTGGAACTCGACCAGATCGATGCGCCGGCCCTGGCGGTCATGAGTCCTGAGCTTTGGCGTCTCGACATTGGCGAGGCGGGCCAGTTCCTGCGCCTCCTGCGTCAGCACGAAACGGCCAAGCCCATCGAGATCCTTGCGCACGGGATCGGAAAAGCGTTCGGCAAGCTGGATCAGCAACGGATCGCCCCGCCAGGCGTTGCCGCCTGCCAGCGGCGGCGGCTGGTTCGTCACGTCGTCGGTCACGCATTGTCCTTATCATCACAAGGCCACGAATCCGAAGCCATCGGCGGTTTATAACCCAAGCGTTGCTGCGCGCGCGACGAAAATACCGGGGAGAAAGGCCGCAATCCAAAGCTGGTGCTTGCAGCCAAAGGTCCTCCACCCTATAGCAGCGCCTTGAGATGACCGACGCTTCGTCCCTGCCACTGTATCCCCACAGCCATCTTCTGGGCATCCGCGATCTTTCCCCCGCCGACATCGAGCTTTTGCTGGACAGGGCCGACCGGGCGGTCGCCATCTCGCGGCAGTCGGAGAAGAAGACCTCGACGCTGCGCGGCCGCACCCAGATCAACCTCTTCTACGAAGCCTCGACCCGCACGCAGTCGTCGTTCGAGCTTGCCGGAAAGCGGCTCGGCGCCGACGTCATGAACATGTCGGTTGCAAGCTCCTCGGTGAAGAAGGGCGAGACGTTGATCGACACGGCGATGACGCTGAACGCCATGCGCCCAGACATCCTGATTATCCGCCACCAGTCGGCGGGTGCTGCGGCACTGCTGGCGCAAAAGGTCGGCTGCTCGGTGATCAATGCCGGCGACGGCGCCCATGAGCACCCGACGCAGGCACTGCTCGACGCGCTGACCATCCGCCGAGCCAGGGGCCCACTGTCGAAGCTGATCGTGGCGATCTGCGGCGACATTCTGCATTCGCGCGTGGCGCGCTCCAACATCATGCTGCTCAACGCGCTCGGCGCCCAGGTCCGTGTCGTGGCGCCGTCGACGCTTCTGCCCGCCGGCATCGAGAAAATGGGCGTGATCGTTACCCGCTCGATGGCCGAGGGCCTCAAGGACGCGGATGTGGTGATGATGCTGCGCCTGCAGCGCGAGCGGATGGAAGGCGCCTTCGTGCCTTCGGTGCGCGAGTATTTCCGGTATTTCGGCCTCGATGCCGAGAAGCTGAAGGCGGCCAAGGACGACGCCCTGGTCATGCATCCCGGCCCGATGAACCGCGGCGTCGAGATCGCCTCGGAAATCGCCGACGGTCCGCAGAGCGTGATCCAGGAGCAGGTGGAGATGGGTGTCGCCGTGCGCATGGCGGTGATGGAAGCGCTGCTCGATCCCCGCCGCAACCATGAGGGCCGCGGCGCATGAGCACGACGGTCTTCAGCCAGGCCCGGATCGTCGACCCGTCGCGCGGCATCGACGAGGTCGGCACGGTCATCGTCGAGGGACGCAAGATCGTCGCTTCCGGCAAGGCGGCCTTGAACCAGGGCGCTCCGGAAGGTGCCACGATCATCGACTGCGTCGGCAAGGCTGTTATCCCCGGCTTGATCGATGCGCGCGTCTTCATCGGCGAGCCCGGCGGCGAACACCGCGAAACCATCGCTTCGGCCAGCGTGGCGGCGGCTGCCGGCGGCGTCACCTCGATCGTCATGATGCCCGACACCGACCCGGTGATCGACAATGTCGCGCTGGTCGAGTTCGTGCTGCGCACCGCCAAGGATACGGCCATCGTCAACATCTTTCCGGCGGCGGCGATCACCAAGGGCCTCGAAGGCCGCGAAATGACTGAATTCGGCCTGCTGCGCGAGGCCGGCGCGGTCGCCTTCACCGACGGGCGGCACACCATATCAAGCGCACTGGTGATGCGCCGCGCGCTGATCTATGCGCGCGATTTCGGCGGCGTGATCGCGCATGAAACCCAAGACGCCGACCTCGCTTCGTCCGGCGTCATGAACGAAGGCCTCTATGCAAGCTGGCTCGGCCTTGCCGGCATTCCGCGCGAGGCCGAGTCCATTCCGCTGGAGCGCGATCTGGCGCTGGCGCGGCTGACCGGCGGCGCCTATCACGCGGCCAAAATCTCGACGGCGATGGCGGCAAGCGCGGTGACGCGGGCAAAAGGCGACGGCGCCAATGTCACGTCAGGCGTGTCGATCCACAATCTGTCGCTCAACGAGAACGATGTCGGCGAATACCGCACCTTCTTCCGCCTGACGCCGCCGCTGCGCGCCGAGGAGGATCGGCTGGCGATGATCGAGGCGGTCAAGGACGGCACAATCGACATCATCGTCTCCTCGCACGACCCGCAGGACGTCGACACCAAGCGGCTGCCCTTCGCCGACGCGGCGGCCGGGGCCATCGGGCTGGAGACGCTGCTGGGCGCGGCACTGCGGCTCTATCACAATGGCGATGTGACCCTACTCAGGTTGATCGAGACGTTGTCCACCGCACCGGCAAGGCTGTTCGGTCTGCCCGGCGGGACGCTGAAACCTGGCGCTGTCGCCGATCTTGCGCTGGTCGATCTGGACGAGCCATGGATCGTCAGCGAAAGCGGCATCCGTTCGCGCTCGAAAAACACCTGTTTCGAAGGCGCGCGGCTGCAGGGCAAGGTCTTGCAAACGATGGTGGCGGGCCGCACAGTGTTTTCGGCCTAGAGCATTTTGCAGCGAAGTGGAATCACTTGGCGTCGCAAAAACGCGGCTAAAACGAATAGATGGAGCGGGATGCCCGGTTCAATTTGAACGCATCCCGCTCTAGGGGCATATCCGGGGGAACAATGGCTTACGGCATCGTCTTGGCGCTGGTGTTCGGCTATCTGCTCGGCTCGATCCCGTTCGGGCTCCTGATCACCCGCGCCGCCGGCCTTGGCGACGTCCGCAACATCGGCTCCGGCAATATCGGCGCCACCAACGTGCTGCGCACCGGCAACAAGGGTCTGGCCGCCGCCACGCTGCTGCTCGACGCGCTAAAAGGCACGGCGGCCGTGCTGATCGCCGGTCGCTTCGCACCGGAGCTCGGGCCTTGGGCCGGCCTCGGCGCCTTTTTCGGTCATCTCTTTCCGGTCTGGCTCGGCTTCAAGGGCGGCAAAGGGGTCGCCACCTATCTCGGCGTGCTGATCGGCCTTGCCTGGCAGGTGGCGCTGATCTTCGCCGTCGTCTGGCTGGCCGTTGCTTTCCTGTTCCGCTACTCCTCACTGGCGGCGCTGACGGCTGCGGTGGTGGTACCGATCGCGCTCTATGTCCTAAGCACGCCGCAGATTGCCGGGCTGTTCGCGCTGATGAGCCCGATCGTCATCATAAAACACCGGGCCAACATTGCGCGGCTGTTGGCCGGCACCGAGGGCAAGATCGGAGCCAAGGAGTGAGCCAGCGTGCCGCCGGGCCGCGCCTCAGCGACCGGCAGCGGTTGAGCTGGCTCCGTTTGATCCGCACCCCGAATGTCGGCCCGGCCACCTTTCGCGACCTGATCAACCGCTTCGGCTCGGCCGAGACGGCGCTCGAGATGCTGCCCGAGCTGATGATTTCGGGCGGCGCCAGGAAGATCGTCCGCATCCCGTCGATTGCCGAGGCCGAGGCGGAAGTGGAGACAGCCCGGCGCGCCGGCGCCCGCTTCGTCGGCATCGGCGAGGTCGACTATCCATCATTGATGAAAAGCATGGACCATCCGCCGCCGCTGCTCGCGGTCAAGGGCGAAGGCGCGGTGTTCCGGCTGCCGGCGGTTGCCATTGTCGGCGCCCGCAACGCCTCGCTGGCCGGCATCAAGATGGCGCGGACGCTCGCCGCCGAACTTGGCCGCGAAGGCTACGGCATCGTCTCCGGCCTGGCGCGCGACGACACGGCCGCGCATCAGGGCAGCATTGCGTCAGGCACGACCGGTGTGCTGGCCGGCGGCCTCGATCTGCCCTACCCGCCCGAAAATGCCGGCCTGTGCGAGGAGATTGCCGAGCGCGGCGGCGCCATCATTTCGGAAATGCCGTTCGGCTGGCAGCCGCGCGCCCAGGATTTTCCGCGCCGCAACCGCCTCGTCGCCGGTGCAGCACTGGGGCTGGTCGTGGTCGAAGCCGCGCAACGCTCCGGCTCGCTGATCAGCGCCAGGCTTGCCGGCGAAATGGGCCGACTGGTCTTCGCCGTCCCCGGCTCGCCGCTCGATCCGCGCGCCGCCGGCACCAATGCCTTGCTCAAGGACGGCGCAATCCTGGTCACCGAGGTGTCGGACATTACCGGCGCGATCGCGCCTTTGGTCGGGGCCCTGGCACCAAGGACGACACCGCTTGGGGAGCCGCCCGACTTTTCGGCAACGCCACCGCCCGGCGAGGACGACCGCGCCCGCGTCGTCGAAGCCCTTGGCCCGACGCCGGTGGCGGTCGACGAGATCATCCGCCACACCGGCCTGCATCCCGCCCAGGTTTTCATGGTGCTGCTGGAACTCGATCTCGCCGGCCGGCTGGAGCGCCATGCGGGCGGCAATGTCTCGCTGGTTTTTGGGGTTTCTTGAAATTTTTGGTGAGCGCGCAGGGATTCGAACCCTGGACCTACTGATTAAAAGTCAGTTGCTCTACCGGCTGAGCTACGCGCTCCCGCGGGCTCAAAGTGCCGCCCTCGAAATTGCGCGGAACATAGGGAGAGTGCCTCGACCGGTCAACCGGAAAAAGAGGGCCCGCAAGCCGGGCTTTTCCACGCCCTCGCAGCGCCTCGCACGCTGCTTCGGCAAAAGGCGGAACGGTCTTTGACAGACAAGCCCAACGCCAGCTTTTCGTCGAGGCCGGGCGGGAGATCATTTAAGAGAAACATTATAAATCAGCGGGTTGCTATTTTTCGCGGAACAATTGCACCGCCTGCCCGTTTTTGTTGCTACAAGGGACAACCCTTTTCAAGGAGAAGATCATGAACAGGATCATGTCGGGCTTGCTGGCGACCGCGTTGTCAGCGTCATTCGCTGTTGCGGAAATCGTGCCCGTCAACGCCCAGCCCACCTACGTGCCGTTAGGTCAGAGCGTCTCGTCGGATGTCCAGACTGTCGACCACAGGCGGTGGAGGCGTAGTTTCAACCGCGATCGCGATTTTTCCCGCCGCGATTTTCGTCGTAGTTTCTCGCGTGACGACGGCAGGTATTGGCGCGGCCATCGCGGCTATCGCAGCTACCGTCGCGGCTATCGCCGTCACGGCGATTACTGGTTCCCGCTGGCTGCCTTCGCCACCGGCGCTCTGATCACCGGCGCGATCGTCAACAACCAGAACCGCGTCTATCGAGGCGACGCCCACACGGAGTGGTGCTACAATCGGTACAGATCCTACCGGGCCTATGACAATACGTACCAGCCTTACAACGGCCCGCGTCGGCAGTGCTATTCGCCCTATTGATAAAGCCCGGCAGAGTTGATTAAGGGTTGTTGAAGAGCCCGCGCCGGCAACGGGGCGGGTTTTTCTTCCGGGCGACGAAAGTCAGTATCGCCGCCATGGTGCCCGCAGGAAGGCGGGCATTGGGTTCAGTTTGCCCAACTGATGTTTTTGAAGATCAGATATAGGCCTCCGCCTTCGCCACGCGGCGAGCGATAGGCGCCAAGGGCGTTGCAAATTTGAACCATTGCCCCAGCCAGTTCCCAACCGAGCGCTTCCAGATCATTGCTCATATCCGTCACATAAGGTTGAGCTAGTTCGTCAATGCCGTTCTCCTCTCCGAAGGATCGAACCAGCTTTGCGTCGCTGAGGAGCTCTTCAGGCAAGTTCGAATTTGCCCAGGCCCACAGCCAATTGCCGGCCTTGGCGCTCGTACTGCCCGCAATCTGGATCTCGGTGACGACCTTGACGACCCCCTCCTCTGAGAACAGAAGCTTTCCAGCCTTCAGGTCGTAGTCATAACGGGGCCAGCTACCGAGGCGGAAATCATTCTGCAAGCGCGCATTCTTGGCGTTCAGCTGTTCGGAAGCCTCCTCGCGCCAAGCGGCATACCAGTCTGGATTCAATCCCCTTCGCCCCAGCATGATCTTCCCGTTGCCCGCTTATTGCATACTCAACGTCCTGCGCACAGCATCGCGCCAACCCGCCAGCTTGGCGGAACGTACCGAAGCGTTCATATCCGGCTTAAACCGCCGCTCGAGCGCCCAGCTCTTGGCGAAGTCCCTTGCCTTCGGCCAGACGCCCGCTTTCGAGCCAGCCAGCCAAGCCGCGCCGAGCGCGGTCGTCTCGAGGATTGTTGGGCGGTCGACCGGCGCATCGAGGATGTCGGCCAGCCGCTGCATAGTCCAGTCCGACGCCACCATGCCGCCATCGACCCGAAGCACGGTCTTCACTGACGCGCCCTTCCAGTCCTTGCGCATGGCGTCGAGCAGGTCGCGCGTCTGGAAAGCCACGGATTCGAGTGCTGCGCGCGCAAATTCCGCCGGGCCCGAATTGCGGGTCAGCCCGAAGATGGCGCCCCGCGCCTCGGCGTCCCAGTGCGGCGCGCCAAGCCCGACGAAAGCCGGCACCAGATAGACGTCTTGAGTCGGGTCGGCGCTCGCCGCCAGCACGCCGCTCTGCTCCGCCTTGCCGATCACCTTGATGCCGTCGCGCAGCCACTGCACGGCAGCACCCGCGATGAAGATCGACCCTTCCAGCGCATAGGTGGTCTTGCCGTTCAGCCTGTAGGCGATGGTCGTCAACAGCCGGTTCTTCGAACGCACCAGATCGCTGCCGGTGTTGAGCAGCGCAAAGCAGCCGGTGCCATAGGTGGACTTCATCATGCCCGGCTCGAAACAGGCCTGGCCGATGGTCGCCGCGTGCTGATCGCCGGCTACGCCAAGGATTCTTATCTCCGAGCCAAACAGGTTTTTTTCTGTGATTCCATAATCGTCAGCGCAATCCTTCACTTGCGGCAGCATTCTTGCCGGTATGTTCAGGATCGCCAGCAGCTCGTCGTCCCAGGCACTCTTTTCGATGTTGTAGACCAGCGTGCGCGAGGCATTGGTTGCGTCGGTGGCATGAACCTTGCCGCCGGTCAGCCGCCAGATCAAAAAGCTGTCGATGGTGCCGGCCAGCAACTCGCCCTTCTCCGCGCGCTTTCTGGCGCCCTTCACCTTGTCCAGCATCCAGGCGATCTTGGTGCCGGAGAAATAAGGATCGAGCAGCAGGCCGGTCTTTCTGGTGAATTTCTTCTCCAGCCCCTGCTTCTTCAATTTCTGGCACAGCGGCGCGGTCCGCCGGTCCTGCCAGACAATCGCGTTGTGAATCGGCTTGCCGGTCGCTCGGTCCCAGATGATGACGGTCTCGCGCTGGTTGGTGATGCCGATCGCCGCGACATCCGATGCGTCGCGGCCAGCCGCCTTCAGCGCAGCCTTCACCGTCGCCACGACGCTCGACCAGATCTCTTCCGGATCATGCTCGACCCAGCCGGAGGCCGGATAATGCTGGGTGAATTCCTTCTGCCCGCTACCCACGACCTTCATTTCACGGTCGAACAGGAGCGCCCGGCTCGATGTCGTCCCCTGGTCGATTGCAAGGATAAAGCTGCTCATTCCGCTCCCTCGGCCCCACTCCCTTGGCGCAAACAGGGGAGACGGCAAGATGCCGCCTCCCCCGATTGATGTGATGCGGGCGCGGACGCCCGGACCGATGCTTAATTGCTCCAGCTCTTGACCAACTCGTCGTAGTTGATGGTCTGCGCCTTGTCCTTCTCCGGCTCGATCTTCAGCTGCGGCGCAAGATTGCCCTTGGCGACGGCATCGGCGTTCCACTCTTCGAGGGTCTTTTCCTCGGCCATCTTGGGGCCGATGTCGCCCTGCACGCCGGCGCGCTCGAGGCGCTCGAGCACCTTTTCCTGCTCGGCGCAGAGCGAGTCCATCGCCTCCTGCGGGGTTTTGGCACCCGACGAGGCATCGCCGATCGCCTGCCACCAAAGCTGTGCCAGCTTCGGATAGTCAGGAACGTTGGTACCCGTCGGCGACCACTGAACGCGGGCCGGCGAACGGTAGAACTCGATCAGCCCGCCGAGCTTCGGTGCGCGGTCCGTGAAGCTCTTGTGCTGGATCGTGCTCTCGCGGATCAACGTCAGGCCGACGTGGCTTTTCTTCACGTCGACCGTCTTCGAAGTGACGAACTGCGCGTAGAGCCAGGCTGCCTTGGCGCGGTCGTCAGGCGTCGACTTGAGGAGTGTCCACGAACCCACGTCCTGGTAACCGAGCTTCATGCCGTCCTTCCAGTAGACGCCATGCGGCGACGGAGCGAAGCGCCATTTCGGCGTACCGTCCTCGTTCACGACCGGAAGGCCGTCCTTCACCATGTCGGCGGTGAAGGCCGTGTACATGAACATCTGCTGGGCAATTTCGCCCTGAGCCGGAACCGGCCCGGACTCCGAGAAGGTCATGCCCTGGGCCGCTGCCGGAGCATAAGCCTTCATCCAGTCGAGATATTTCTGGATGGAGTAGACCGCCGCCGGACCATTGGTGTCGCCGCCCCGAGCCACGCACGAGCCGACGGGCCGCGACTTCTCGTCGACCTTGATGCCCCATTCATCGACCGGAAGACCGTTCGGCAGCCCTTTATCGCCATTGCCGGCCATCGAAAGCCAGGCATCGGTGAAGCGCCAGCCGAGCGACGGGTCCTTCTTGCCGTAGTCCATATGGCCGTAGACCTTCTTGCCGTCGATCTCGCGGCCGGTGAAGAATTCGGCGATGTCCTCATAAGCCGACCAGTTGACCGGCACGCCGAGGTCGTAGCCGTACTTCGCTTTGAAGTCCGCCTTGTTCTTTTCGTCGTTGAACCAGTCGTAGCGGAACCAGTAGAGGTTCGCGAACTGCTGGTCGGGCAACTGGTAGAGATCGCCGTCCGGAGCCGTCGTGAACTTGGTGCCGATGAAGTCGGCGAGGTCGAGGTTCGGATTGGTGACGTCCTTGCCCTCGTTGGCCATCCAGTCGGTCAGGCTGCGCGCCTGCTGGTAGCGCCAATGGGTGCCGATCAGATCGGAGTCGTTGACATAGGCGTCGTAGATGTTTTCGCCCGACTGCATCTGCGTCTGCAGCTTTTCGACGACATCGCCTTCGCCGATCAGGTCGTGGGTGATCTTGATGCCCGTAATGTCAGCGAACGCCTTGGCCAGCGTCTTCGACTCATACTCGTGCGTCGTGATGGTTTCCGAGACGACCTTGATGTCCATGCCAGCAAAGGGTTTTGCGGCATCGATAAACCATTGCATCTCGGCTTCCTGGGCGGCCCGATCGAGCGTCGACATGTCGCCGATCTCGCTGTCTAGGAAAGCTTTAGCCTCGTCCATTCCGGCATAGGCGTTGCCTGCCCCGAGCAACAGGACAAGCGCTGTCGTTGATGTCAAAAATTGCCGTCTCATGTGTTTCCTCCACTGTTCAGTTTTAAGTTCGACCGGAGCAGCCGCCGGCACGCGGCCGCTCCAACGGTTCCCCCCTCTATACGTAGCGGAACACGCCGATAGCGTAGACCACGGAGAGAGCGAGTGCCCACCACAGGTTGGGTCCGACAAGACCCAGCCAAGCGAGATGGATAAAGGCGCTGCCAAGCAGCGATAGGAAGAGACGGTCGCCGCGCGTCGTCTCGAAGCGCAGCAAGCCAATCCGGGGATTGCCGCCTGGCGAGACGTACTCCCAGACCGCCATGCCGCAGAGCAGCACCAGGATCGTGATGAAAAACACCGCCGTCGGCAGCGTCCATGCCATCCAGGTAAGGTTCATGGTTCACACCCTCCCCAGGGCAAAGCCCTTGGCGATATAGTTTCGTACGAACCAGATCACGAGCGCGCCCGGAAGGATGGTCAGCACGCCGGCCGCGGCCAGCACGCCCCAGTCGAGGCCCGAGGCCGAGACCGTGCGCGTCATGATCGCGGCGATCGGCTTGGCGGCAGTCGTGGTCAGCGTGCGGGCGATCAGCAACTCGACCCAAGAGAACATGAAGCAGAAGAAGCAGGCCACGCCTACACCGCTGGCGATCAGCGGCATGAATATCCTGAGGAAGAAGCGCGGGAAGGAATAGCCGTCGATATAGGCGGTCTCGTCGATTTCCTTCGGCACGCCCGACATGAAGCCTTCGAGAATCCAGACCGCCAGCGGCACGTTGAACAGGCAATGCGCCAGCGCCACTGCGATGTGCGTGTCGATCAGCCCAAACGCCGAATAGAGCTGGAAGAACGGCAGCGCGAACACCGCCGGCGGCGCCATCCGGTTGGTCAAGAGCCAGAAGAACAGATGCTTGTCGCCGAGGAAGCGGTAGCGCGAGAAGGCATAGGCTGCCGGAAGCGCCACGGCGACGGAAATCACCGTGTTCATAACCACATAGATGATCGAGTTGATGTAACCTTTGTACCAGGACGGGTCGGTGAAGATCACCATGTAGTTGGCGATCGTCGGGTTTCTCGGCCACAGCGAGAAGGCGCCCAGGATCTCCTGGTTGGTCTTGAAGCTCATATTAACCAGCCAGTAGATCGGCAGCATCAGGAAGATGATGTAGATCGTCGGCACCAGCCACCAGAGCCGGGACTCCTCGCCCCGCCGCCGCATCTTGCGGGCCAGCGTGGCGTTCGCTGTCTGTGCCTCCGCGGTAGCGGGAGTTTGCCGCATCATCGTTCGCCCGTCTGCGGTGGTTTCTTCGAGGCGCGCCATCTCACCGCTCCGCGTCATAGGCTGTCATGACGGTGTAGAACACCCAGGACAGGAGCATGATGATCAAGAAGTAGACGATCGACATGGCTGCAGCCTCACCGAGGTTGAACTCCCCGATGGCCAGCTTCACCAGATCGATCGACAGGAAAGTGGTGGTGTTGCCAGGCCCGCCGCCGGTGACGACGAACGGCTCGGTGTAGATCATGAAACTGTCCATGAAGCGCAGCAGAACCGCGATCAGCAGCACGCGGTTCATCTTCGGCAGCTGGATGTAGCGGAAGATCGCCCAGCGCGAAGCCCCGTCGATCTTGGCCGCCTGGTAATAGGCGTCGGGGATCGAGACCAATCCTGCGTAGCAGAGCAGGACGACGAGGCTCGTCCAGTGCCAGACGTCCATGACGATGACGGTGACCCAGGCGTCGAACGGGTCGTTGACATAGTTGTAGTCGAAACCGAGCGACCGCAGCGAATATCCGAGCAGGCCGATGTCGACGCGACCGAACACCTGCCAGATCGTGCCGACGACGTTCCACGGGATGAGCAGCGGCAGCGCCATCAGCACCAGGCAGACCGGGACGCCCCAGCCCTTTTTCGGCATGTTGAGCGCAATGAAGATGCCGAGCGGAATCTCGATGACGAGGATGACGGCCGAAAAGACCAAGTTGCGGCCCATGGCTTCCCAAAAACGGTCGGAATGCAGAATTTCCTCGAACCACTCCGAGCCCGCCCAGAAGAAGACGTTGTTTCCAAACGTGTCCTGCACCGAGTAGTTCACGACTGTCATCAGCGGGATCACCGCCGAGAACGCCACCAGCAGGAGCACCGGCAGCACCATGAACCAGGCCTTGTTGTTCCAGGTTCTGTCCATGCTCAGCCTCCCATCTCGACGCGCCAGGAATCGGCGTAAAGGTTGATTCCCGCCGGGTCGAAAGCGATCCTCGGATCGGCGGGAATGTCCTCGTCCTCGCCAACGATCGCCGCGATGTCGCGGCCTTCGAAACTGGCGCGCACCACCTTGTGGCGGCCGATATCCTCGACCTTCCGGATCGAAACCGGCATGCCGCTAGCGCCAAGCCTGACATATTCGGGGCGGATGCCGAGTTCGATCGCGCCTGCGGTTCCAGCCTTGGGCACGCCCGGCAATTCGATCGTCTGGCTGCCGAGCCGCGCGCTCCTGCCTTCGACCTCGACCGGCATGACGTTCATGCCCGGCGAGCCGATGAAATAGCCGACGAACGTATGCTTGGGACGCTCGAACAGTTCAGCGGGGGAGCCGATCTGCACGATCTCGCCCTCATACATGACGACGACGTTCTCGGCGAAGGTGAGCGCCTCGGTCTGGTCGTGCGTGACATAGACCATGGTGAAACCGAAGCGCCTGTGCAACTGCTTCAACTGCGAGCGCAGCACCCACTTCATATGCGGGTCGATGACGGTCAGCGGCTCGTCGAACAGGATCGCGTTGACATCGGAGCGCACCAGCCCGCGTCCGAGCGAGATCTTCTGCTTCTGGTCGGCGGTCAGCCCCCTCGCCTTTTTCTTGGCCATATCGGCCAACCCGGTCATTTCCAGTGTTTCGCGCACCTTGCGGTCGACGTCGGGTTCCGGCACGCCGCGGTTGCGCAGCGGGAACGCCAGATTGTCGTAGACGGTCATGGTGTCGTAGATGACCGGGAACTGGAATACCTGCGCGATGTTGCGTTCCTGCGTCGACAAATTGGTCACGTCCTTGCCGTCGAACAGAAGCTCGCCATGCGACGGGTACAACAGGCCGGAAATGATGTTGAGCAGCGTGGTCTTGCCGCAGCCCGACGGCCCCAGCAGCGCATAGGCCCCGCCGTCCTCGAAGGCGTGATGCACCTCCTTCAGCGCAAAGTCCTTGTCCGACTTCGGATGCGGACCGTAGGCGTGGCGGATGTGGTTGCAATCGATGCGCGCCATGTGCCCTCCTCCCTTAAGCCGCCAGCGTCTGTGGCGGCGCGGCCGAACGGCCGTTCGCGTCGAACACCATGATGTGCCGCGGATCGATGAACACCTCGATCGTCTGGTCCGGCTCGAACGCCAGGATGCCGTGCTCCAGCATCACCCAGCGGACATCGGCGAAGTCGAGATGCACAAAGCTTTCGGAACCGGTGATTTCGGTGACCGACACCTTGGCTCTCACCGGAACCGCCGACGGGCTCGGCCGGGTAAAAGAGAGATGGTGGGGCTGGAAGCCGATCGTGTAACTCGTATCGGCAATACCGGCGAGTTCAGCCGGCACCGGGAGGCTCACCCCACCATCAAGAAGGAAGCTTGAACCGCTCTTCTTCAGCACAATCGTGTTGAGCGGCGGATCTGCGAACGTCTTGGCCGTGACGAGGTCGTTCGGCCTGCGGAAGACTTCGATCGTCGGGCCGAACTGAGTGATGCGGCCTTCTGAAAGCGTCGCCGTATTGCCGCCGAGCAGCAAGGCTTCGTGCGGCTCGGTCGTGGCGTAGACGAAGATGGTACCGGTCGCCGCGAATATCCTGGGCAATTCCGCCCGCAGCTCCTCGCGCAGCTTGTAGTCGAGGTTGGCGAGCGGCTCGTCGAGCAGCACGAGGCTGGCGTTCTTGACGATGGCACGCGCCAGCGCCGTCCGCTGCTGCTGGCCGCCGGAGAGGCTGAGCGGCGTGCGGTCGAGAAAAGGCGTCAGCTTGAGAAGGGCGGCGGCATTGCGCACCTCCCTGTCGACCTTTGCCTGTTCGACACCAGCCACCCGGAGCGGAGAAGCGATGTTCTCGTAGACGGTCATAGCCGGATAGTTGATGAACTGCTGATAGACCATGGCGACGTTGCGCTTCTGCACCGGCACGCCGGTGACATCCTTGCCGTCGAACCAGACCGAGCCGGATGTCGGCACGTCGAGGCCGGCCATCAGCCGCATCAGGCTGGTCTTGCCGGAAAGCGTCGGCCCGAGAAGGACGTTGAGCGAGCCGTGCTGAAGCGTCAGCGACACGTCGCGTATATGCTCCGCCGCGCCGACCGTCTTCGTCACGTTTCTCAGTTCCAGCATGATGCCTCCTCCCAGGCCGTCTGCATCAATCCGGCCCCATTATTCGGCAGCCGCGACATGGCGCCGGCTTATCCCGCGCATGAATTCGTCGAGCGCTGCCGTCTGCTCGTGGCTCAGATGCAAGCCGCGCTTGGTCCTGCGCCACAATACATCTTCGGCGGTGACAGCCCATTCGTTTTGAACGAGGTAGCGCACCTCGACCTCATAGAGGTCGGCGCCAAAGTTGCGGCCAAGGTCGGCATTCGATCTGGCGAGGCCCAGAAGCATCCTTGCGCGCGTCCCGTAAAGCCGGGTCAGTCGGCGCGCCAGACGCGCATCGAGGAACGGATAGGCCGTTTTCAGTTTCGCCACTTCGGCGTCGAAGCCGTTCGCCGCGAAATCGCCGCCCGGAAGCGGCGCGTTTGCTGTCCACGGCTTGCCGCGCTTGCCGAGAAACTCTTCGATCTTTTCGAGCATCGATTCAGCCAGCCGGCGGTAAGTGGTGATCTTGCCGCCAAAGGCGTTGACGATCGGTGCCGTGCCCTCCCCGCCGTCGGTCTTCAGCACATAATCGCGGGTCGCTTCCTGCGCCTTCGAAGCGCCGTCATCGTAGAGCGGGCGCACGGCCGAATAGGTCCAGACGATGTCCGAACGCTTGACAGCTTGCGCGAAATATTCGCTCGCTGCCGCGCACAGGTAATCGATCTCGGCGTCGCTGATCTTCACGTCCTGCGGATCGCCCGGATAGTCCTGGTCGGTGGTGCCGATCAGCGTGAACTCTTCCTCGTAGGGGATGGCAAAGATGATGCGGCCATCCTTGTTCTGGAAGAAATAGGCGCGCGGATCGTCGAACTTCTTGCTGATAACGATATGGCTGCCCTGTACCAGCCGGACATTGTGCACGTCGTTCAGGCCGACCGAGGCGGACAGCACGCGGTCGACCCACGGACCGGCGGCGTTGACCAAAAGCCGCGCCTTGACCTCCTCGGTGTCGCCGGTCTGCGCGTCTTCGAGCCTGACCGTCCAAAGCTCGCCCTCACGGCGTGCGCCGATGACCTTCGTTCGGGTTCGGATCGTTGCGCCGCGATCGGCGGCGTCGCGGGCGTTCAACGCCACCAGCCGCGCATCGTTGACCCAGCCATCGGAATATTCGAAAGCCTTTCGAAACAACGGCTTCAACGGTTTACCGGCTGGGTCCTTTGCCATGTCCAGCGTCTTGGTCGCCGGCAGCAATTTGCGCCCGCCAATGTGGTCATAAAGGAAAAGCCCGAGCCTGATCAGCCAAGCCGGTCGCAAGCCCTTGGCGTAAGGCAGCACGAAGCGCATCGGCCAGATGATGTGCGGCGCGTTCTTCCAGAGGACCTCGCGCTCCATCAGCGCCTCGCGCACCAGCCGAAATTCGTAGAACTCGAGATAGCGCAAGCCGCCATGGATCAATTTGGTCGAGCCGGAAGAGGTTCCGCTGGCCAGATCGTTCATTTCGGCAAGGAAAACCGAGAAGCCGCGCCCAACCGCATCGCGGGCGATGCCGCAGCCGTTGATTCCGCCACCAATGACGAAGATGTCATGGATCGGGGATGATACGCCCACAAAATTCTCCCGCGATTTCGCATTGCAGCATTTTCAGGGTTTTTCGAAACCGTGGCGGGATTATTTCGAAATCAGAACGAATGTCAAACGAAATATAAACGGCGAAAAGTGCCGCTAGGGCACCCCCTAGGAGAGCGACGTCTCAATCAGTTGAACCTCTGCCTCCTGGCAGATCTTGCGCACCGACGGAATGCCGCAGCGGTCGGTGATGAAGGTGTTGACCTGCGACAGATGGCCGATGCGAACCGGCGCCGTCCTCTCGAACTTGGTCTGGTCGGAAACGAGAATGACATGCCGGGCATTGGCGATGATCGCCTGCGCTACCTTCACTTCGCGAAAATCGAAATCGAGCAACGCGCCATCATGATCGATCGCCGAGGCGCCGATCACCGCGTAGTCGACCTTGAACTGCCTGATGAAGTCGACCGCGGCTTCGCCGACCACGCCGCCGTCCGAGCCGCGCACGACACCGCCGGCAATAACAACCTCAATGGAAGGATATATGCGCATCCTGTTGGCAACATTGATGTTATTGGTGATGACCATCAATCCGGCGTGATCAAGAAGTGCCTTGCTGACCGACTCCGTCGTGGTGCCGATGTTGATGAACAGCGACGCGTTGTCCGGGATCAGCCTGGCTGCTGCGCGACCGATCGCCTCCTTCTCCTCGGCGGCGATCTTGCGCCGCGCCTCATACTCCATGTTCTCGATGCCGGACGGAAACAGCGCCCCGCCATGGATACGGGAGAGCAGTCGCTGGTCGCACAGATCGTTGAGATCCTTGCGGATGGTCTGCGGCGTCACGTTGAAATGCGTTGCCAGATCGTCGACCAGCACGCGGCCATGGTCTTTGGCCATCTGGATGATTTCGGAATGACGCGGCGACAGATACATCAGGGAAGCTCCCATTTTCGCTTTTCTTGTCTATATCGGAAAACGAAAGCGATGAAAAGGCATAAGCCGGCTAATGAAACTTGGGCGACTGCAAAGACAAACCTCGGCGCAACTTGGCTGACCAATTCAAGCCAGGCCGCGGGCAATTTCGATGACGACCTCGAAAGCGGTGTCGACATCCGCCGCCGTCGTCTCGAACTGGCCGACCTGAAAGCGGATCGCGACCTGCCCGTCCACCCGTGTCTGTGTCAGGTAGATGCGGCCATCGTCATTGATCGCGTTGACCAGCCTTAGATTGTGTTCGTCCGAATCGATGCCGACCGAAGCCAGATGCCGGAACGAAAACAGCGACAGCATCGGTTCCGTGACGATCTCGAAATCCGGTTCCCTGGCCAGACGCGCGGCAAGGCCTTCGCTCCAGGCGACATGGTTGCGGATCATGGTTCGCAGATTTTCCAGCCCGTGGGCGCGCAGCAGGAACCACAGTTTCAGTGCGCGAAAGCGCCGCCCGAGCGGCACCGACCATTCGGAATAGTTGATGATGCCGTCGCGCCCATGCGTCTTCAGGTAATCTGGCTTGACGGCGAGCGTCCGCACCAGATCTTCCGGCCGGCGGATGAACTGCATCGAGCAGTCGAACTGTGCGCCCAGCCATTTGTGCGGGTTGAAGACGATGGAATCCGCGTGCTCTACGCCCGCCCAGAAATGCCGGTACTCCGGGCAGATCATCGCCGACCCGGCCCATGCGGCGTCGACATGCAGATAGAGCCCGTACCGTTTCGCCACCGCGGCGACTTCGGCTATATCATCCGTGCCGCCGGTGCTGGTGCCGCCGACACAGGCGATGATGCCGGCCGGCAGCATGCCCGCTTCCCGGTCGGCGGCGATTGCTGCTTCGAGGGCTGCGACATCCATGGCGCGAAAGCGGCCGGCAACCGGAATGCGCACGAGATTCTCCTCGCCGATACCCGACACCCAGATCGCCCGGTCGATCGAGGTATGGACCTGATCGGAAGAATAGACGCGCAATATCGGCTGGCCTTGCAGGCCCTTCTTGTTCCCCTCCCAGTCGAGCGCGCGCTCGCGCATGGTCAGCACGGCGGCAAGCGTCGCCGACGATGCCGAATCCTGCATGACGCCGGAAAACCCTTCCGGCAGACCAAGCGCCTGCCGCATCCAGTCGACCACCCGCGTCTCGAGTTCGGTCGCTGCCGGTGAGGTCTGCCAGAGCATGCATTGCGCGGCCATCGCCGAGACCAGATATTCGGCCACCACCGAGACCGGTGCGGCATTGGCCGGGAAATAGGCGAAGAAGCGCGGATGTTGCCAGTGCGTCATGCCCGGCAGGATCCTTTGCTCGAAGTCGGCGAAGATCGCTTGCATCGTTTCGCCATCTTCCGGCGGCGAGACATCGATGCTCTTGAAGATTTCGCCCGGTTCGACGAGCGGCCGCACCAGCCTTTCGCGAAGTGTGCTCCTGTAGTCGGCACCCCATTCGGCCGCGTACAGCGACCATTCTCGGAATTCGTTGCTATTCATCTTCCTCTCCGTAGCATCGAGCCCAGCGATCAAAGAGCACGAAAAACGGAGACTTTCATTCGGGAAAATCCGGCAGGCTCGCAAAGGCAGCCTTCAGTGCGCTCGACCAGCCGTCCGAAATGGTGCGGTAGTATTGATCGTCCTGGGCTATCCGCTTCTTCAGGCTGACCTTGAAGGCGTCCTTTTCGTAGAACAGCAGGTCGAGTGGCAGGCCGACCGACAGGTTCGACTTCAGCGTCGAATCGAACGACACCAGCAGCAGTTTCACCGTCTCGGCGAAACTCATCGTCTTTTCATAGGCGCGGATGATGATCGGCTTGCCGTATTTGGTCTCGCCAATCTGGAAAAACGGCGTGTCGTCGGTCGACTCGATGAAATTGCCTTCCGGATAGATCATGAACAGCCGCGGCGCGCTGCCCTTGATCTGTCCACCAAGGATGAAGGAGGCATTGAAATAGGAATCCGCCTTGTCGCCCGACGGCGACGAACTGGCGATGACTTCCTTGACGGTGTCGCCGACCATCCGCACCGTCTGGTACATCGAGGGCGTTTCGAGCAGTGTCGCGTGGCGATCGCCAATTGCCTTGGTGCGCTCGTCGAGCAAGCTGACGACGGCCTGCGTCGTCGCCAGATTGCCGGCCGACATCAGCACGATGACGCGCTCGCCCGGTTCCTCCCAGACATGCATCTTCTTGAAGGTCGAGATCGAATCCATACCGGCATTGGTGCGCGTGTCCGACATGAACACGAGCCCGCGATCGATCTTCAGGCCGACGCAATAGGTCATCGAATCTCTTTGCCAGCAATCTTGCCGGGGATTACTGCTCCACCGTGACGGTGACCGCAAGCTGTTCTTCCGCTTGTCCCAGCCGAATTCCCGACACCGGCGTGGCGTCGCGGTAATCACGGCCGGTTGCCACCTTTACATAGCGTTCGTCGGGCGAAATGCCGTTGGCGACGTCGAACGCGACCCAGCCGAGGCCCGCAACATGCGCCTCGGCCCAGGCATGGCTTGCCGCCTGCTCGACCGACGCATCCATCATAAGGTAACCGCTGACGTAGCGGGCCGGAAATCCCATGGCGCGCGCGGCGGCGGCAAAGATGTGGCTGTGGTCCTGGCAGACGCCGGTCTTGAGCGCCAGCGCATCCTCGGCCAGCGTCGCCGCGTTGGTGGTACCCGGCGTATAGGCGACGCGTTCGCCGATCACGGCCATCAGCCGGTGCAGTCTTTCGATATCGCTCCCGTCGCCGACCGAGGCCGCGAGTTCGCGTATGCCGCCGCCGATCGTGGTCAACGGCGTTTCATGGCTAAACAGCCAGAGCGGTGCAAATCCCTGATGTGGCCCGGAGACGCCTGATGTGTCGCGTGTCACCACCTCGCCTGATGCCTCGACGGTGATGAAATCGCGCTCGCCTTCGACGCTCAACAGCCGCGTATCATTGCCGAAATGGTCGGTGAAGCGCACTTCCTCGCGCGCGCCTTCGATCTTCAGCGCCCAGGACAAGACGGTCTGCGTCGGTCCGCTGACCGGAAGCAGCCGCAGCCGCTGCAACAGATAGTGCACCGGCGCGTCGTAGCGGTATTCGGTCCGGTGGGTGATCTTCAGCCGCATCGCTCTCGTCCTCTGAGCATGATCTTTTCCGGAAACCGGCTTCCACTTTCCGGGATCATGCTCAATAAAACCTGTAGTCCTGCGCGATCTCGTCGCCGAGCCTGGTGTTGTCGCGAATGAAATTGGCCAGGAATTCGTGCAGGCCGGCGTCGAATATCTCCTTGATCGACCCGGCCGTCAGCATGGCCTGGGTCTTGCCGGCCGTCGCATGACAGGCATGGCGCTCGCCATAATCGTCGCCCAGGAATCTGAGATGCTCCGTCAGGAAACGATAGCAGAAGGTGAGCGAGCGCGGCATGCGGACATTGAGGATCAGATAGTCGGCGATATTGGTCGGCTTGTAGTCGGCCTCATAGACCCAGCGATAGGAACGGTGCGCCGACACCGAGCGCAGGATCGATTCCCACTGGTAGTTGTCGAGCGTCGAACCGACCCACGAGATCGACGGCAACAGCACGTAGTATTTCACATCCAGGATGCGCGCCGTGTTGTCGGCGCGTTCGACGTAGGTGCCGAGCTGCGAGAAATCGAAGATCTCGTTGCGCAGCATGGTGCCGTAGAATGAACCGCGGATCAGCGCCGTTTCGCGCTTGATAGCATCGAGGACGCTGGGCAAGTCGCGTTCGTCGATCGGCCTGGCCAGCATCCGCTTCAGCGACATCCAGGCTTCGTTGATGCTCTCCCAGGTTTCGCGCGTCAGCGCGGTGCGCACCATGCGGGCATTGTTGCGAGCCGTCTCGATCGACGCCATCGTGCTTGACGGGTTCGATGTGTCGCGTAGCAGGAAATCGGCAACGTTGGCCGCGGTATAGTCGGAGTATTTCTGCGTGAAGGCGACGTCCGAACCAGCGCTGAGCAGCACCGAATTCCATTCCTCCGAGGCGTTCTGGGTACGCGTCAACGCCATGCGCAGCCCGGCATCGACCAGCCGCGCCATGTTTTCCGCCCGCTCGATGTAGCGGTTCATCCAGTAGAGCCCGTTGGCGGTGCGGCCGAGAAGCATCAAAAAACCTTCAAATGAAAATCAGTCATCCAGCACCCACGTGTCCTTGGTGCCACCGCCTTGCGAGGAATTGACCACCAGCGAGCCTTCCTTCAGCGCCACGCGCGTCAGGCCGCCGGGCACGATCTGGATGCGGTCGGAAACCAGCACATAGGGCCTGAGATCGACATGGCGCGGCGCCAGCCCCTTATCCGTCAGGATCGGACAGGTCGACAGCGCCAGAGTCGGCTGGGCGATGTAGTTCCACGGCTTTGCATGGAGTTTCTTGGAAAAATCCTCGCATTCTTTCTTGGTCGCCGCCGGTCCGACCAGCATGCCGTAGCCGCCGGAACCGTGCACCTCCTTCACCACCAGCTCGCGGATATGCTCGAGCACGTATTTCAGGCTGTCCGGTTCCGAGCAGCGCCAGGTCGGGATGTTGCCGAGGATCGCCTTGCGGCCAGTGTAGAATTCGACGATCTCGGGCATGTAGGAATAGATCGCCTTGTCGTCGGCGATGCCGGTTCCCGGCGCATTGGCGATGGTGATATTGCCGGCGCGATAGACGTCCATGATCCCCGGCACGCCGAGTGCCGAGTCCGGTCGGAAGCTCAGCGGATCGAGAAAAGAATCGTCCACCCTTCGATAAAGCACGTCGATCTGCTTGTAGCCTTCGGTCGTGCGCATCGCGACATGGCCATCGACGACACGCAGATCCTGCCCCTCGACGAGCTGCACGCCCATCTGGTCGGCAAGGAAGGCGTGTTCGAAGTAGGCGGAGTTGAAGCTTCCCGGTGTCAGCACAGCAATGGTCGGCGCGCCCTTGGTGCTTTGCGGCCGCACCGCCGCCAGGGATTGGCGCAGGAGCTGCGGATAGTTTTCCACCGGCCGCACCTTGATCTGCTGAAACAGTTCGGGAAAGAGCTGCATCATCGTCTCGCGGTTCTCCAGCATATAGGAGACGCCGGACGGCGTGCGCGCATTGTCCTCCAGCACATAGAATTCATTCTCGCTGATGCGCACGATGTCGACACCGATGATGTGGGTATAGACGCCGGCCGGTGGCCGCATCCCGATCATCTCCGGCAGGAACGCCTCATTCCGGGCGATCAGCTCCTTGGGGACACGCCCGGCGCGCAAGATCTCCTGGCGGTGATAGATGTCGTCGAGAAAGGCATTCAATGCCTGGACGCGCTGCTCTATGCCCTGCGTCAGCCTGCGCCATTCATTGCCGGAAATGATGCGCGGAACGATATCGAAGGGAATAAGCCGTTCGGAGGCTTCCTGCTCGCCGTAGACGGCAAAGGTGATGCCGGTCTTGCGAAACACGCGTTCGGCATCCTGCATCTTTTCGGTAAGCCTGGCCGGATCCTGCTCCTTCAGCCAGCGATCGTAAGCCGAATACGGACTTCTCAATCCGGAGACTTCCGGAAGCATTTCGTCGAACGCTGCCAATCGCATACTCCCCTGTGAGACCATTTCACTGGCGTCACGGGAGAAAATCAAGCGCAATCGGTGATTTGGGAGGTGCTGGCGACCAGTATGTCGCGGCTGCCTAAAATTAGGGCAGCGTCAATATGGCTGTAATCAGGCTTTGCCTCATGTCCAGGCAAGTGCCGAAGGTCCTACAGCGCCATACGTCCTATTGGACGCCCAAAGACGCTGCAGCACTTTGATTTGACGCATGATCCCCAGCGAAATCGATTCCGATTTTGCTAGGCTAGGCTGACCTTCGGTTCGGGCCATGCGCTAAAAGGCGCGGAAGGTAACGACCGTGAACGTGTCCTTGATGCCTGGAAGAATCTGCACCTTCTCGTTGACGAAATGGCCGATGTCTTCCTCGTCGTCGACGTAGAATTTGGCGAGCAGATCGTAGTTGCCCGCTGTCGAGTAGATCTCCGAAGCGATCTCGGCATCGGCCAAAGCGCTGGCAACGTCATAGGCCTTGCCCAGATCGCACTTTATCTGCACGAAAAATGCCTTCATTGCCCGGTCCTGCTCAAGCTTGCACCTACAGCGCCGCGTCCTTTGGGACGCGCAAAGGACGCTGTAGCACTTTGATTTTGCGCATGATCCTTTCCGAAAATCGATTCCGATTTTCGGGGTCATGCGCATAGGCGGCCCTTGTGGCAGACTGCCGCCCGGCTTTCAAGCATCAGGACGGCGCTCAGGCAGAACCCGCCTTGAGGGAAGAAGCTTAACCGCAGCCAAACGGCGAAATGTTCGCGGGCGCTGAAACCGTGAAGCGCTGCCAAACGTATGTTATGCTGAGCGTCTTTTGACGGCCACTTTCTCTAGACACAACGGAGACAGGCCATGCGCGCGGTTTTCGCGATTGCAATCGTTCCATTCATTTTGGCGTCCCCGGCGTTTGCCGGCGATGCGGAAGTCAAGGCAGCCCAGGCAACCATCGACAGTCAGCTGAAGGCCTTCATCGCCGATGACGGTGCTGCCGCCTACAGCTACGCGGCCCCGAACGTGAAGCAGATCTTTCCGACCGTCGACACCTTTATGAACATGGTGACCAATGGTTATCCGCCGGTGCGCAAGCCACGGACTTATGCCTTCGGCAAGGTGCAGGAAATGAGCCCGACTTCGATCATCCAGCAAGTGCTGATCGTCGGGCCGGACGGCAAGGATTACGAGGCCGTGTACACGCTCGAACAACAGCCCGACGGCAGCTTCCGCATCACCGGCTGCAGCCTGCGCGCGTCCACCTCGCTGAGCACCTGAGCGCTTGGTCACATTGCCGGGATATCGCCCCGCACCCAGCCCTCGGAAATTTCCGCCGCCCTCGCCTCGAAGGCGCCGGCTTCGATTGCGGCGCGAATGTCCTGCATCAGCTTCTGGTAGTAGGAAAGATTGTTCCAGGTCAGGAGCATCGCCCCCAGCGCCTCTTGCGAGCGGACCAGATGGTGCAGATAGGCGCGTGAATAGTCCCTGGCGGCAGGGCAGTCGCTCTCCTCGTCCAGCGGACGCGGATCGTCGGCATGGCGGGCGTTGCGCAGATTGACCTTGCCGCGCCGTGTGTAGGCGAGGCCATGGCGGCCGGCGCGTGTCGGCATCACGCAATCGAACATGTCGATGCCGCGCGCCACCGATTTCAATATGTCGTCAGGCGTGCCGACGCCCATCAGATAGCGCGGCCTGTCTGCTGGCAGTTCCGGGCAGGTGATGTCGAGCATTTCGAGCATCACCGCTTGCGGCTCGCCGACTGCCAGCCCGCCGATCGCATAGCCCTTGAGGTCCATCGCTTTCAGCGCCTGCGCCGAGCGCAGCCGCAAGGCCGGTATGTCGCCGCCCTGGACGATGCCGAACATCGCCTTGCCCTGCTGGTCGCCGAATGCCGTCTTGCAGCGCTCGGCCCAGCGCAGCGACAGCTCCATGGCGCGCTCGATCTCTTTCTCCATTGCCGGCAGCGCGGTGCATTCGTCGAGCTGCATCTGGATGTCGGAATCGAGCAGCCCCTGGATTTCGATCGAGCGCTCGGGCGACATCTCATAGGCGGCGCCGTCGATATGCGAGCGGAAGGTGACACCGTTCTCAGTAAGTTTCCTCAGCTTCGACAGCGACATCACCTGGAAGCCGCCGCTGTCGGTCAGGATCGGATGCGGCCAGCGGGCGAATTCATGCAGGCCGCCAAGCCGCGCCACGCGTTCGGCGCCGGGCCGCAGCATCAGATGATAGGTGTTGCCAAGGATGATGTCCGAGCCGACGCCGCGCACCTGGTCCATATACATGGTCTTGACCGTGCCGCCGGTGCCGACCGGCATGAAGGCCGGCGTGCGGATTTCTCCGCGCGGCATGGTGATCGCGCCGCGCCGCGCCCTGCCGTTGGTCGCCAGCACCTCGAAGGTAAACGCCTTACTCATTGAATTCCTTGTCATACACCGGCGCGCCAGGAGCCTGCCGATCCAGCGATTGGCGGTAGCGGATGCAGCCGCGCATGAATTTCGGCCAAGGCGGCACGGCGATTGCTGGCTCGGTCTTTTCCGGCAGCAGGTCCCACAGATCGGGATGATGCCAGCAGAGTTTATGGCCGGTGGAGTCGCGATGCTCGCGAATGCCGGCGCGCAGCTTCTTGACCTCGGCGATCAAGGCATCGCGGTCGAAAATTTCCAGATCATCGTCCATCGTTCTCCTCCTTGAACAGAAGAGTTGCATCTCCGTAGGAATAGAATCTGTAACGGTTCTCGATGGCATGCGCATAGGCCGCACGCATCGTTTCCAGACCGCAAAACGCCGAAACCAGCATGAACAGCGTCGAGCGCGGCAGATGAAAATTGGTCATCAGCATGTCGATGGCCTTGAAACGGTAGCCGGGCGTGATGAAGATGTCGGTCGGACCCGACCATCCGGCCAATATGCCGTCCTCCCGCGCGGCATTCTCCAGCAGGCGCAGCGAGGTCGTGCCGACGGCAACGATGCGCCCGCCACGCGCCTTTGCCGCGTTGAGCGCGGCAGCGGTTTCCGGGCTGACCGAACCGATCTCGGCATGCATCTTGTGATCGGCGGTGTCGTCGACTTTCACCGGCAGGAACGTGCCGGCGCCGACATGCAAGGTGACGAAGCGCCGCTCGACGCCCTTGGCATCGAGCGCCGCGAAAAGCTCCGGCGTATAATGCAGGCCGGCCGTTGGTGCCGCCACTGCCCCCTCCTCCCTGGCATAGATGGTCTGGTAATCGCTGCGGTCGCGCTCGTCGTCGTCGCGCTTCGAGGCAATGTAAGGCGGCAGTGGAATATGGCCGACGGCGTGCAGCGCCTCGTCGAGGAATGGACCTGACAGGTCGAATCCGAGCAGCGCCTCGCCGCCGTCGCCCTTCTCGATCACCGTGGCGTCGAGCTGGCCGAGAAAGCAGGAATTGGCGTCATGGCCGAAATGGATGCGGTCGCCGGCGGCGATGCGCTTGCCAGGCCGCATGAAAGCCAGCCAGCGGTCCGGCGCCACCCGCATATGCAGTGTGGCTTCGACTTGCGCCGCCGCCTCGCCGCGCCGCCTGATGCCTTTCAGCTGTGCCGGAATGACCTTGGTGTCGTTGAAGACCAGCACGTCACCGGCCTCGAGCAGCGACGGCAGCTCGCGCACCGTCCGGTCCTCGAGCCCCTCGCCCGGCCTGACCACCAGCATTTTGGCGCTGTCGCGCGGTTCCGCTGGTCGAAGCGCGATGCGCTCCTCCGGCAGTTCAAAGTCGAAAAGGTCGACGCGCAAGGAAATCCCGCCTCAAGGTTCCGGGCAGGTCACCGCCCAGGCGCCAACACCTTCGATGCTCAGCGTGCCGCCCATTGCGAAACTGGACTGCTCGCTGGCCTTGACCAGTCGCAATTTGGCGACGATCGAGTTGATGCCCTCATCGGTGAGATCGATCGCCATGTGCTGGTCGTCTCGAATGCCTGTCCGACGATGATTTTCGTCGAACCCGGCTGACCATCGGTGGTCCATGTCTTGCCGCCGGCATCCAGCCACACGCGCGCGACCGCGATGACGGCGGTGTTTCCCAACAGGACATCGATCGATGCCGCGTCGCCTTCGGCGCTGCAAACGATCGATTCCGTCGCCAGCGCCGGAATGGCCGCCGCGACAAGCATCGGAGTGATAGCCGCGACAGCCCGGTAGGTCATTTTACGTCGGCCGCGACCTTCAGAGACACGATCTTGTCGGGATCCTGCACCGGCTCGCCGCGCTTGATCTTGTCGACATTGTCCATGCCTTCGATGACCTGGCCCCAGACCGTGTACTGACGGTTGAGGAAAGCGGCATCGTCGAAGCAGATGAAGAACTGCGAGTTGGCCGAGTTCGGGTTCTGCGAGCGCGCCATCGAGCAGGTGCCGCGGCCGTGATTGGCGTTGGAGAACTCGGCCTTCAGGTCGGGCTTGTCCGAGCCGCCCGTGCCGGCCCGCGACGGTGCGAAAGAGGGCTTGCTGGAATTGCCGAATTTCACGTCTCCGGTCTGCGCCATGAAACCGTCGATGACGCGGTGGAACACCACGCCGTCATAGGCGCCTTCGCGCGCCAGTTCCTTGATACGGCCGACATGGCCAGGCGCCAGATCGGGAAACAGTTCGATGACGACCTTGCCCTGGGTCGTTTCCATGATGAGCGCGTTCTCGCGGTCCTTGATCTCGGCCATGTCAGAAATATCCTTTGAAAACAAATGGGTTTACTTGTCGTCGGCGGCGATGCGCACCTTGACCATGCGATCTGGAGCGGTGACAACCCCGTTCTGCGCCGCGTCGCCTTTCTTTATCTTGTCCACCAACCCCATGCCGTTCTCGACATTGCCGACGATGGTGTACTGGCCATCGAGCGGCGGCGCCGGCGCGAACATGATGAAGAATTGCGAATTGGCAGAATCCGGGTTCTGCGAGCGGGCCATGCCGACCACGCCGCGCTCATAGCGCTCGGACGTCGAGAATTCGGCCGGCAGGTCGGGAAGATCGGAACCGCCGGTACCGACGGCATCGGCGTTGAAACCGTTCTTCATGTTGCCGAACTTCACGTCGCCGGTCTGCGCCATGAAGCCGTCGATGACGCGGTGGAAAGCGACGTTGTCATAAGCGCCCTGGCGGGCCAGCTTCTTGATCTGCTCGACATGCTTCGGCGCGAGATCGGGCCTCAGCGCAATGGTCACGTCGCCGTCCTTCAGCGTGATGATCATGGTATTTTCCGGATCACCGGCGAAGGCCGAAGCGGATGCAGCCGCGAGACCGAAAAGAACGACAAAGCAGGTAGCGAGCCTTTTGATCTGCATGGTTCTTTCTCCGAAAACTTTTGTTTCATGCATGTCGTTGCCCCAAAACCGGGTTCCGCTTCTGGGCGACATGCATTATTTCGCGAATTTGGCGGTGAGCGCGCCAGCCACAGCCGCCGGCACGAAGGGGCGGATGTCGCCGCCCATCGAGGCTATCTGACGGACAAGTGTGGCGGTAATGGTTCGCACCGAAGGGCTGGCGGGCAGAAAAACCGTCTGCAGTTCCGGCGCCATGGTCTCGTTCATGCCGGCCATCTGCATCTCGTAGTCGAGATCGGTGCCGTCGCGCAGGCCACGGATCATGATCGAGGCGCCCTGCTTCCTAGCCGCGTCGATGACCAGCCCGTCGAAGGAGACGACCTTGATGCGGGAGCCGTCGCGGCCGAATTCGGCCTTCGTCGCCGCTTCGATGAGGCCGACCCGTTCCTCGAAGGAAAACAGCGGCTTCTTGCCGGGATGAATGCCGATCGCCGCATAGACGGTGTCCGCCACGGCCAGCGACGCCTTCAGCACGTCGAGATGGCCGTTGGTCGGCGGGTCGAAGGAGCCGGCGTAAAGGGCGATGCGTTCGGTCATGGCAGGTGCTTCTAGCGAGCCTCTCTCGCAAAGGCAAATCCGATCAGCAAGTTGCCCGTGAACCTTTTGGTCGAGATGAACGACAGATGAACGGGCCGATCACGAAGGCTTCACGCAGCGTTCACTAGTTTGCAGCTTCAGAAGATGAAACCAAAACCCCATTTACACGTTGTTAGGGGCAGGAGAACACGCACATGCTGATCTACATGCTCGCCACCGCAATGACCGTTGCCATGCTGATCGCCACCGCATTCGGGCTGCATCAGGAAGCAGGGCGTGTCCGCGCCAAGGCCAATATCAAGCGGTTCGAAGGCTTCGGTATCCGCAAGCCCTATCGCCACTTCTGAGTTCACAGGCAATCGCGCCGGCCCTTTGGGCCGGCGCTGCCGTACCCTATTCGGCGTTATCCGGACCAGCCTCTTCGGTGCCAGTATCCGGGCCGGCGTCGCCCTCCACACTCTCTTCGGCCTCTTCGTCCGATTGCGGTTCCGATATACGCTCCACCGAAACGACTTTCTCGCCGTCGGCCGTGTTGAAGATGGTCACGCCTTTGGTGGCGCGGCTGGCGAAACGAATGCCGTTGACCGGCACGCGGATGACGGTACCGCCATCCGAAACCAGCATGATCTGGTCGTCATTGCCGACCGGGAAGGTCGCAACCAATTGGCCGATCTCAGCCGCTTTGGACACGTCGGTGGCGCGGATGCCCTTGCCGCCGCGCCCCGTGAGGCGGAAATCGTAGGACGACGAACGCTTGCCGTAGCCATATTCCGTCACCGTCAGCACGAACTGCTCATGCACTTTGAGGAATTCGTAGCGCTCGTCGGAAAGCTCCGCCTCCTCGCCGACCTCTTCGTTGGTCAACGCGATTTCCTCTTCCTCGCCGGCGGCAATGCCGGCGGCGAGCCGGCGCTCGGCGACCGCCCGCCTGAGATAGGCGGCGCGCTCGGCCGGCGATGCATCGACATGCTCGATCACCGCCATCGAGATCACCCTGTCGGTGTCGGCCATGGCGATGCCGCGCACGCCGACCGAATTGCGGCTTTGGAAGACGCGCACGTCGCTGACCGAGAAGCGGATGCACTGGCCGGAGCTTGCGGTCAAAAGCACGTCGTCATTGTCGGTGCAGGTCTCGACGCCGAGAATCTCGTCGCCTTCCTCTTCCAGCTTCATGGCGATCTTGCCGTTGCGGTTGACCTGGACGAAGTCCGACAGCTTGTTGCGGCGCACCGTGCCGCGCGTCGTGGCGAACATTACGTCGAGCTCGCCCCAGCTCGTCTCGTCCTCGGGCAGCGGCATGATGGTGGTGATGCGTTCGCCCTGCTCCAGCGGTAGCATGTTGATCAGCGCCTTGCCGCGTGACTGCGGGTTGCCGATCGGCAGGCGCCAGACCTTTTCCTTGTAGACGATGCCGCGCGAGGAGAAGAACAGCACCGGCGTGTGCGTGTTGGCGACAAACAGCCGGGTGACGAAATCCTCTTCCTTGGTCGACATGCCGGAGCGGCCCTTGCCGCCGCGGCGCTGCGCCCGGTAGAGCGACAGCGGCACGCGCTTGATGTAGCCGGAATGGCTGACCGTCACGACCATGTCCTCGCGCTGGATCAGGTCCTCGTCTTCCATGTCAGCCCCGCCCTCGGAGAGGTCGGTGCGGCGCGGCGTGCCGAACTCGTCGCGCACGGCGATGAGCTCGTCCTTGACGATCTGCTGGATGCGGGCGCGCGACGACAAGATGTCGAGATAATCGACGATCTCCGCACCGATCGTGTTCAACTCGTCGGCGATCTCGTCGCGGCCGAGCGCGGTCAGGCGCTGCAGGCGCAGTTCGAGGATGGCGCGCGCCTGTTCCTCGGACAGATTGTAGGTGCCGTCCTCATTGATGCGGTGGCGCGGATCGTCGATCAGCAGGATCAGCGATTCGACGTCGCCCGAGGGCCAGCGCCGCTCCATTAACTGCTCGCGCGCCGTCTGCGGATCCGGCGCGCTGCGGATCAGCTTTATGACCTCGTCGATGTTGGCGACGGCGATTGCCAAGCCGACCAGCACGTGGGCGCGGTCGCGCGCCTTGCGCAGCAGGAATTTCGTGCGCCGGCTGATCACCTCCTCGCGGAAGGCGACGAACGCCTTCAGCATGTCGAGCAGCGTCAGCAGCTCCGGCTTGCCGCCGTTCAGGGCCACCATATTGGCGCCGAACGACGTCTGCAGCGGCGTAAAACGGTAGAGCTGGTTGAGAATGACGTCGGCGACAGCGTCGCGCTTCAATTCGATGACGACGCGGTAGCCTTGGCGGTCGCTCTCGTCGCGGATGTCGGAAATGCCCTCGATGCGCTTCTCGCGCACAAGCTCGGCCATCTTCTCGATCATCGACGACTTGTTCACCTGGTAGGGAACTTCGGTGATGACGATCGATTCACGGTCGTTGCCGCGCGCCTCGATGTTGACGCGGCCGCGCATGACGATGGAACCGCGGCCGGTCGAATAGGCACTGTAGATGCCCGAGCGGCCGAGCACGATGCCGCCGGTCGGGAAATCCGGCCCCGGAATGATCTCCATCAGCGCCGGCAGATCGATCGCCGGATTGTCGATGAGGGCAATCGCGCCGTTGCAGACCTCCCCCAGGTTGTGCGGCGGGATGTTGGTGGCCATGCCGACGGCGATGCCGCCGGAGCCGTTGACCAGCAGGTTTGGAAACCGCGCCGGCAGGACTTTCGGCTCGCTGCCGGACGCATCGTAAGTGTCCTGGAAATCGACGGTTTCCTTGTCGATGTCCTCCAACAATTCATGCGCGACCTTGGTCAGTCGCGATTCGGTGTAACGCATCGCCGCCGGCGGATCGCCGTCGATCGAGCCGAAATTGCCCTGCCCGTCGATCAGCGGCACGCGCAGCGACCAGTCCTGCGCCATGCGCACCAAGGCGTCGTAGATCGAGGCATCGCCATGCGGATGGTATTTACCCATCACGTCGGCGACCGGGCGCGCCGATTTCACATATTTGCGATTCCAGTGGTAGCCGCTCTCATGAGCGGCGTAGAGAATGCGGCGATGCACCGGCTTCAGGCCGTCGCGCACGTCAGGCAACGCACGGCTGACGATCACGCTCATGGCGTAATCGAGATAGGAGCGTTGCATCTCCTCGATGATGGATATCGGCTCGATGCCGGTCGGGCCGCCGTCGGAGCCGCGCGGTGTCTTCTGGTCGGTCAAATCAGGTCACAATCTAATCAGGAATCACTTGGTGCTTATATAGGAAACCGGGCCGAAACTCCAATGTCCGCCGCAGTTTTCCAATGTCCATTTTTGTGGTGATTTCAAAAGGATACCAATGATTGCGACGATATGGCCGAGACGCTTTTCGTGGCCGCCGGCACAAAGTTCATTATCAGGCCGATCTTGCCTCACAAAGCCGGAACGGCAGATGCGTTCGGCACTCTTTAGCCTCGCCGGCGGACCCGATAGGCGCCGGGCGCTTCCCCCATCACGCGCCGGAAGCGGCGGTTGAAGGTGGACAAATCGTTGAACCCCGCCTCAAAGGCGATCGCCGAGATCGTCTCGTCCGACCTGCGCAGCCGCACCGCCGCCCTGTGCAGCCGGGTCTTCAGCAGGAACTGGTAGGGCGTCATGCCCGCCACGTGCCGGAAGGTGCGCAGGAAATGGTAGGGACTGGTCGCCGTCTCGTTTGCAAGTTCGGCAAGCGAGACCGGCCTTTCGGCATCAAGCTCGATGCGCCGCACCGCCTCCGCGACACGTTTCTGGTCGCGGCGGCTCGGCGACCCGGCGGCGTGCACAGCGCTGGAGGCGGCAGCGACGGCCGCGCCGGCAATGCGCAAGCCGAGTTCCTCGAACGCATCGGTGTCGGCTGTCTCCCGCGCGGCTTCCGCCTCGGCCAGCAACGGTGCCAGCGCTGGCAAGGGCGGCAGCCGCGGCGTCCCGAAGGCCAGCGTCTTCACGCCCGGCACGTCGGCGACGATCTGTTCCACATAGGCCGGCCCGAAATGGAAGGAGAGGCAACGGTCGCCGGCGCCATGCTCGTGCCCGCACTCGTAGCAGGTGCCGGGGTTGCCGAGTAGAAGCGCGCCCGGCGCCAACATCGCCGTGCCCTGGCGTGCGCGATAACGGAAGGTACCGGCGGTCACCGCGGCGATGCAGAAACCTCGATGCTCTTCCTCGAACGGCCGGTCGGCGGCGCCGGCGGTGCAGACCACGTCCAACACTTGCCAGCCTCGTCCCGACGCCAGGGTATGCGCACTCGTTGTCATGGCTGAAAGATAGCAATTTTTCCCAAGCCCAAGAAGCCTGCCAAGGCCTATTCCTCCCGGTCTCCTGACAAGAAGAGACCACAACATGTTCTATTCATCCTCCTTTGCCGAAGCCCTGCATAGCGACGGGCCGGCCGCGAACCTTGCCGAAAAGCTGAACCTTTATGGCCGCTTCGTCGGCGCCTGGACATTCGATGCCACGCGCCATCTCGAAGACGGCCAGATGCTGACCGGGCGCGGCGAGGTGCATTTCGGCTGGGTTCTCGAAGGCAAGGCGATCCAGGACGTATGGATCCTGCCCGCGCGCGATGCCGGCCCCTCGCCTTCGCTCGGCAAATGGACCTTCTATGGCACGACATTGCGCGTCTATGACCCCGGCGTCGACGCCTGGCACATTTTCTGGAGCGACCCGCGTAACCAATACTACAGCCGCCAACTCGGCCGCGCCGAGGGCGATACCATCGTCCAGCAAGGCGCAGACGCCACCGGCTCTGGGGTGCGCTGGAGCTTTTCCCGCATCACCGAAAATTCGTTCCGCTGGCTGGGCGAACGCTCGCATGACGACGGCGCGACCTGGCGGCTCGAAGTCGAGTTCCTGGCGCGCAGCGTAACTAGAAATTGACGACACAACATATTGTAACAAAGGAGAAAAAGATGCTGGACCATGTCTCGATCGGTGTCCGCGACACCGCCGCCTCGAAGCGTTTCTACGATGCCGCGCTAATGCCGCTCGGCTACAGCTGTCTCAGCCAGTCGCCGGGTTCGCTCGGCTATGGCGCGCAAGGCGTTGCGCTGTGGGTGAACGAGGCTCAGCGCCCGGTTTCGGCCGACGGCGAGTCCGGCCTGCATTTCTGCTTTGCGGCGCCGACGCGGAGCAGCGTCGACGCTTTCCACGCAAGCGCCTTGCGTGAAGGCGGCAGTGACAATGGGGCACCTGGCCTGCGCGCCAGCTATGGCGAAAACTACTACGCTGCCTTTATCATCGACCCGGACGGCTATCGCCTCGAGGCCTATTGTGGAGTGGCCAGCTAGGCTCACGCCACCCATCAAGGTTGCCGAACTCCCGCAGTTCAAACGGTTTCCACTGACCCTGCTTTGCTCTACCAATGCCAAGCTTCGGGCAATACCAGTATTCGGGCACGGCCCGGCGGGGAGGGTCAGAGATGCCGAGCTTCGACAGCCTGTTCAACGCCTTCGTCACCATTCTCGTGACCATCGACCCGCCTGGCCTGGCGCCTCTCTTCCTCGCTGTGACACGCGGCATGAACCGCGAAGAGCGCAACCAGGTTTCGGTGCGCGCTTCGGTCATCGGCTTCCTGGTGATGGCGCTGTTCGCAATCGCCGGCGCGTCGATCCTGTCGGTGTTCGGCATCACGCTGCCGGCCTTCCGTGTTGCCGGCGGGTTCCTGCTGTTCTTCATTGCCTTCGAAATGGTGTTCGAGCGCCGGCAGGACCGCAAGGAGAAGATCGGCGACGTCGCCATCACCAGGGACATGATCCACAACATCGCCGCCTTCCCGCTGGCGATCCCGCTGATCGCCGGTCCAGGCGCGATTTCAGCGACCGTCCTGCTGTCCGGCTCATTTCCAGGTTTTGGCGCCCAGGCGGCCCTTGTCGGCATCATCGCGATCTGCCTGGTCATCACCTACATGGTGTTCATTCTGTCAGAGCGCATCGACCGCATCCTCGGCCATACCGGCCGCTCGATCCTGACGCGGCTGCTCGGCGTCATCCTGGCGGCACTCGCCGTGCAGTTCGTTGCTGACGGCATCAAGGCGCTGATGGCGGGGTAGGAACGTGCCCTACTTCGTCGTGGTGTCGATGACTTCGAAGTCGTGGGTGATCTCGGCGGTCTTGGCCATCATCGCCGAAGCCGAGCAGTATTTTTCGATCGAAAGATCGATCGCCCGCCTCACCTTGTCGGGCGAGAGCGCCCGACCCTTTACGATGAAATGCATATGGATGCGCGTGAACACCCTGGGATCGGTTTCCGCCCGGTCGGCGTCGAGCTCGACCACGCAGTCCTCGACCGCCTCGCGCCCCTTTTCGAGGATGTGGACCACATCGTAAGCCGAGCAGCCGCCCGTGCCGAGCAGCACCAGTTCCATCGGACTCGGCCCCGGCGTCTTGCCGTCCGGTCCGAACGCGGTCCCCAGCACCACCTTGTGACCGCTGCCGGACTCGCCGACAAAGGTGCGCTCCTCGACCCATTTGATCCGTGCTTTCACCTGATACGCCCTTCCACGTGTCGCTTAAATGCACTGCGTCCCGAAAACCCAGGACAGATTTTCGGGACGCTATGAATGGTCTCAAACAGCTGGCGTTGTCAGCCCACGCAGAGCGTCCGCTCTGAGAAATCAGAACGGGATTTCGTCGTCCAGTTCGCGGGAGGCGCCACCACCGCCCTTATTACCGCCACCGCCGCGATTGAAACTCTCGCCCGGGCCTGACTGGCCGAAATCGGAACCGCGACTGCTGCCGCCACCGGCGTAGCTGCCGACCTGACCACCCTCGCCTTGCCCGCGCGCGTCGAGCATCTGCAGCTCGCCACGGAATTTCTGCAGCACGATTTCGGTCGTGTAGCGGTCATTGCCGGTCTGGTCCTGCCATTTGCGCGTCTGCAACTGGCCCTCGACATAAACCTTCATTCCCTTCTTCAGGTACTGCTCGGCTACCTTGGCGAGCTGGTCGTTGAAGATGACGACATTGTGCCACTCGGTCTTTTCCTTGCGCTCGCCGGAATTCTTGTCGCGCCAGCTTTCCGACGTGGCGACGCGGATGTTGACGACCGGATCACCCGAATTCAAACGACGGATTTCCGGGTCCGCACCGAGATTGCCCACCAGAATGACCTTGTTGACGCTACCCGCCATCATACTTCTCCGCGCTTATCCGAAACCAATTTTTGTCGCTGGCACCTTACAGGCTGCGGACAATCCCCGCCTGCCGTGGCTGCCTTTTCCCACAAGGTTTTTGTTCCTTTTTTGTTCTAGGCTCATCGACTTGCCATTGTCAAGGAATGTCAGCAATCGATGGGGTTCGCCGTGCCATTCCATATGGGCGCGAAAAGATCGCTTGCCAAACCAATAAGTGTATACTTATGCTTCTATCATGATCGAAGCAGAGATTTTTCGAGCGCTTTCCGACCCGACGCGCCGCGCCGTCTACGAGCGGCTCGCCGCCGGCGAAATGACTGTGTCGGAACTGCGTAGCGGCATGACCGTGTCGCAACCGGCCGTGTCGCAGCATCTAGCGGTGCTGCGCGGCGCCGGCCTGGTGGTCGAGCGGCGAGCCGGCCGCAACGCCTATTATCGCGCCAATCCGCAAGGGCTTGACCCGCTGCTCGGCTGGATCGAGCGCTACCGTGCGTTCTGGCCCGAGCGTATCGAAAGGCTAAGGGCGGTTTTGAAGGATATGGACCAATGACGGCAGATTCGATCGAGTTCGAGTGCGAGCTTCCAGACCCGCCGGAAAAAGTGTGGCGGGCGCTGACGGTGCCGGACCTGCTCGCGGCCTGGATGATGCCAAACGACATCAAGCCCGAGATCGGCAGCCGCTTTGCCTTTGCCGGACCGGATGCGCCGATCGAGTGCGAGATCCTCGACGCCGAGCCCGAACGCCTGCTGCGCTACTCCTGGCGGGAGCGGCCGGCCCCGGGCGATGCACATGATCCGCTCGCCGGCCCACTGGACAGTCCTTTGGACAGCCCAATGGACAGCATAGTCACCTTCACGCTCGACCGAACTGTGTCGGGCGGCACGCATCTGCGCATCGTCCACGATGGATTTGCGCGAGTAGCTGCGGTTGCGATGGTAGGCGCCGGTTGCCGGCTTTCGCTCAACGCGCGCAGCCCCAAACAAACCATTGCCGCAAACACGCCTCGCCTCTTCCTGCGCGCGGCCTGAGCGACACAACGGAGAAAAGCGATGAGCGGCTTTGCCAACCTGGTGCCGATGGTGATCGAGCAGTCGAGCCGCGGCGAACGCGCCTTCGACATTTTTTCGCGACTGCTGCGCGAGCGCATCGTCTTCATCAACGGAGAGATCAACGACGGCGTGTCGGCGCTGGTCTGTGCCCAGCTTCTGTCGCTGGAATCCGACAATCCAGACAAGGAGATATCGCTCTACATCAACTCGCCGGGCGGCGTGGTGACCAGCGGCTTCGCCATCTACGACACGATGCAATATGTCAGTTGCCCGGTGTCGACCGTCTGCATGGGCTTTGCCGCGTCAATGGCCTCGTTCCTGCTGATGGCCGGCACGCCGGGCCGGCGCATCGCGCTGCCCAACACCAGCATCGTGCTGCACCAGCCGCTGGGCGGCTTTCAGGGCCAGGCTTCCGATATCCAGCGTCACGCCGAAGGCATTCTGCGCACCAAGAAGCGCATGACCGAACTCTATGCGCATCACTGCGGCCGCACGTTCGAAGAGGTCGAGCGCACGCTCGACCGTGACTTCTTCATGACCGCCGAGGAAGCAAAGACATGGGGGCTGGTCGACCATGTTTTTAACACCCGCAAACAGGCGGCGTGAAAGGGGAGCCGACCGCCACGGATGTCGATGGCCACTTCGGCAATTTTATCGCCACCGGTCTGGCTTCGGCCAGTGTGCGGCGATATGGTCCGGCGATGCTCGAAGAAATCTCCCGCAACCGCCTGAACCAGCTGATCATCGGTGTTGCCGTCGCGGCCATGGTCTCCGGCACTGCGTTCGCCGAAGACAATTCAACGCCTCCGCGGAAAGGCGCGCTGCCCGGCGTGGCTAGCGATTATCGCATCGCCAAGCCGGCTCCCGAACCCGACGATGCCGTGCCGAGCAGCGGCAACGGTCAGTTCAAGATCGGCGATACTGATGTCAGGATTTCCGGCAGCATAACGCTGGATGTCAGCGCCGGCGCGATCAAGGCGCCCCGGCGGTAGGCCATCGACTATCGCTGCTATATCAAGGTACCCGTGCGCTTGCGGCCATCTGAAACGAACAGCCCCGCCGCTGCTTCCGCAAAACGGTCGGGGCTTTCTTGGATCTAAAATCCAACTCGCCGGGAGTGCACTGCCGGCTTTTGATTTCGGATGCTTCGCGGCGTTCAGCCGACGATCCGACTAGTAGTCTCTGATTTTATAGGGATCGACAGGTCACGGTTTGTCGGGCGACGCGAACGCCTAGCCCTGGCACTTATGCCTGCCGCGGCTCCAGCGACACGTGGAGCCTCAAGGGACTGTCCGGTGGAGTCATTCCTCTGCTCTCCTCTTCTGTCCATTGCGACTGGTGTCGTCCGAAGCGCATATCGCAAAAGCCTGCGGCGTCTCGCAGGCCACCTTAGGGCGGCGAGGCCATCGAAAGACGGCCGGCTCCGGTGACGCTTGGAGTCTGCCCCCCTGAGGCTGAGACGTCAACAGTTGGATAGCCGATTACAAAAAATGTGATCACTTGACGCCTGGCGAGGCTGGGGTTGGTACACAGCTTTTGTCAGGAGCGTGTTCGGTCTTTGTTCTTTCCGCTTGCTCGCCCACGCGAAAGACGGTTAAAGGCTTTGATCGAGAGTTGTGGCGTCTCTCGAAACGGTGGCGAAATTACCTACATAGGGGATGGCCGGGACAACCCGCCATCCCACGAGATTCCAGACCTGAGGCGGCGACCGGCGATGGCCGACCATAAATATCTTTCCATTCGCGGGGCACGCGAACACAATCTGAAGAATGTCGATCTCGACCTGCCGCGTGACAGCCTGATCGTCATGACCGGCCTGTCGGGCTCCGGCAAGTCGTCGCTCGCCTTCGACACCATCTATGCCGAGGGCCAGCGCCGCTATGTCGAGAGCCTGTCGGCCTATGCCAGGCAATTCCTCGAAATGATGCAGAAGCCTGATGTTGACCAGATCGACGGCCTGTCGCCGGCCATTTCCATCGAGCAGAAGACCACTTCGAAGAACCCGCGCTCGACGGTCGGCACCGTCACCGAAATCTATGACTATATGCGGCTGCTGTTCGCGCGCGTCGGCATCCCCTATTCGCCGGCCACCGGCCTGCCGATCGAGAGCCAGACGGTGTCGCAGATGGTCGACCGCGTGCTCGCGGTCGAGGAAGGCACGCGCCTGTTCATCCTGGCACCGATGGTGCGCGGCCGCAAAGGCGAATACCGCAAGGAACTGCTGGAGCTGCAGAAAAAGGGTTTTCAGCGCGTCAAGGTCGACGGCGTTTTCTACGAGATCGCCGACGTGCCGGCGTTGGACAAGAAGTACAAGCATGATCTCGACGTCGTCGTCGACCGCATCGTGGTGCGCGGAGATCTGGCGACGCGGCTTGCGGATTCCATCGAAACCGCGCTGAAGCTGGCCGACGGGCTGGCGGTCGCCGAATTCGCCGACCGGCCGCTCGACGCCAGCCAGACCGGCGAGGATTCGGTCAACAAGTCGAAGAACGAGACGCATGAGCGCATCCTGTTTTCGGAAAAGTTCGCCTGCCCGGTGTCCGGCTTCACCATTCCCGAGATCGAGCCGCGGCTGTTCTCCTTCAACAACCCGTTCGGCGCCTGCCCGACCTGCGACGGCTTGGGCAGCCAGCGCGCCATCGACGCCAGCCTGATCGTGCCCGACGACAATCTGTCGCTGCGCGCCGGCGCCGTCAGCCCGTGGGCGAAATCGACTTCGCCCTATTACGCGCAGACGCTGGAGGCGCTGGGCAAGACCTATGGCTTCAAGCTCGGCGACAAGTTCCGGGATCTGACCGAAGAGGCACAACAAGCCATCCTGCATGGCACCGGCGAGCGCGAGATCACCTTCCAGTATGATGACGGCCTGCGCTCATACAAGACGACCAAGACTTTCGAGGGCGTCATCCCCAATCTCGAACGGCGCTGGAAAGAGACCGAATCCGCCTGGATGCGCGAGGAGATCGAGCGCTTCATGTCGGCCACGCCTTGCCCAGCTTGCCACGGCTACCGGCTGAAGCCGGAGGCGCTTGCGGTGAAGATCGCGGGAAAACACATCGGCGAGGTCACCGAACAGTCGATCCGCAAGGCCGACCAATGGTTCACCGACCTGCCCGCTTCGCTCAATGAAAAACAGAACGAGATCGCGGTGCGCGTGCTCAAGGAGATCCGCGAGCGGCTTCGCTTCCTCAACGATGTCGGGCTCGACTATCTGACGCTGTCGCGCAATTCCGGCACGCTGTCGGGCGGCGAGAGCCAGCGCATACGGCTGGCCTCGCAGATCGGCTCCGGGCTTACCGGCGTGCTCTATGTGCTGGACGAGCCGTCGATCGGCCTGCACCAGCGCGACAATGCGCGCCTGCTCGACACGCTGAAGCATTTGCGCGACATCGGCAACACCGTCATCGTCGTCGAGCATGACGAGGACGCCATCCTGCATGCCGACTATGTCGTCGATATCGGCCCTGCCGCCGGCATCCATGGCGGCCACGTCATCGCACAGGGAACGCCGCAGCAGATCATGGCCAGCCCCGCCTCGATCACCGGCAAGTACCTGTCCGGAGAGCTGGAAGTGGCGACGCCGGCGGTGCGGCGCGAGGCCAGAAAGAACCGGCGCCTGAAGATCGTCGGCGCGCGCGGCAACAATCTGAAGAACGTCACCGCCGAAATCCCGCTCGGCACCTTCACCGCCGTCACCGGCGTGTCGGGCGGCGGCAAGTCGACCTTCCTGATCGAAACTTTGTTCAAGGCTGCGTCGCGCCGCATCATGGGCTCGCGCGAGCACCCGGCCGACCATGACCGCATCGAAGGGCTGGAGTTCCTCGACAAGGTCATCGACATCGACCAGTCGCCTATTGGACGGACGCCGCGCTCCAACCCAGCCACCTATACCGGCGCCTTCACGCCGATCCGCGACTGGTTCGCCGGCCTGCCGGAGGCCAAGGCGCGCGGCTACCAGCCCGGCCGCTTCTCGTTCAACGTCAAGGGTGGCCGCTGCGAAGCCTGCCAGGGCGACGGCGTCATCAAGATCGAGATGCACTTCCTGCCGGACGTCTACGTCACCTGCGACGTCTGTCATGGCAAGCGCTACAACCGCGAGACGCTCGACGTCGTGTTCAAGGGCAAGTCGATCGCCGACGTGCTCGACATGACGGTCGAGGAAGGCGTCGATTTCTTTGCCGCCGTGCCCGGCGTACGCGACAAGCTTGAGACGCTCAAGCAGGTCGGCCTCGGCTACATCCATATCGGCCAGCAGGCGACGACGCTGTCGGGCGGCGAGGCGCAGCGCATCAAGCTGGCCAAGGAACTGTCGCGCAAGGCGACCGGCAAGACGCTCTACATCCTCGACGAGCCTACCACTGGCCTGCATTTCCACGACGTCGCCAAGCTGCTCGAAGTGCTGCACGAACTGGTCGACCAGGGCAACACGGTGGTCGTCATCGAGCACAATCTCGAGGTCATCAAGACCGCCGACTGGGTGCTCGACCTCGGGCCCGAGGGCGGCGACGGCGGCGGCGAGCTGGTGGCGTCCGGCACGCCGGAGGACATCGTGCGCGAGAAGCGCAGCTACACCGGCCAGTTCCTGAGGGAACTCTTGGAGCGGCGGCCCGGAGGCAAGCGCGAAGCGGCGGAGTGAACAGGCAGACCGGTTGGCGTTTGGAAGGACCTTCAATGAAGATCAGAAGAGCGTTTGCCGGTGACCTTGACGCTGTCGTCGCGCTGACCGAAGCCGCCTATGCGCACTACACTGCGTTGCTGGGCGCGCCGCCGATCCCTGTCACCGAGGACTACGCGCCGCGGATCGAACGCGGCGAAGCCTGGCTTTTGGAGCAAGACGAGCAGCCGGCTGGATTGCTGGTTCTCGAACGGCATCCGGACCATAGTATGATCTTCTCCGTCGCCGTCTCCCCTGCCTTTCAAGGCAAGGGCCACGGCATCGCCTTGCTCAATCACGCGGAAGAACAGACACGGCTGTGGAGCTTGTCCGAGGTGCGGCTCTACACCAACGCGAAGATGGAGCGGAACATCGCGCTCTACAAAGCCTACGGTTTTCACGAAACGGGTCGCCGGCCCAACCCATATCGGCCAGGATGGACGGTCGTCGACATGGCGAAAGCCGTCCAGACGACCGCCATCGCCTGATCCTTTTCAGCAAACCGGGAGGACGACATTGACTCAATCGGGAACAATTCGAGCCGGCATGGGCGGCTGGACCTTCGAGCCGTGGGACACGTCCTTCTATCCGGACAAACTGTCGAAGGCCAAGCAACTGCACTACGCCAGCCGGCAGGTGCCGAGCATCGAGGTCAACGGCACCTATTATTCGAGCTTCAAGGAGCCGACCTTCGTCAAATGGGCAAACGAGGCGCCAGACGGTTTTGTCTACTCGCTGAAAGGCAACCGTTTCGTCACCAACCGCCGCGTGCTCGGCGAGGCCGGCGAGTCGATGATGCGTTTCCTGGGCTCGGGCGTCGCCGCACTCGGCGACAAGCTCGGACCGATCCTGTGGCAGTTCGCGCCGACGAAGAAATTCGATCCGGACGATTTCGAGGCCTTCCTCAAGCTTTTGCCTGAGAAGCAGGACGGCGTTGCGCTGCGCCATGCGGTCGAGGTGCGCAACGACAGCTTCATCGCGCCGGAATTCGCGGCGCTGGCGAGCAAGTACAAGGTGGCGGTCGTCTATGCCGATCACGCCAAATATCCTGGGATTGCCGATGTCACCGGCGATTTCATCTATGCCCGGCTGCAGACCGGCAGCGACGACAATCCCGACTGCTACACGCCGAAGGCGCTCGATGAATGGGCGGCGCGCGCAAAAACCTGGGCGGAAGGCAAGGTGCCGGCCGACCTGCCGCGCGCCGATCCTTCAACCGATGCGCCGGTCAAACCGCGCGATGTGTTTGTCTACTTCATCACCGAGGGCAAGGTCCGCGCCCCGTTCGGCGCGATGGCGCTGATGAAGCGGGTCACAGGTTGACGACCTCGAATTGTGGCATCTTCACAGCCGTCGTAACCTTATCGATACCTCCTTGCTGCATGAATCCAGCCAGGCAAAGTCGCAGGATCGGTGCGGGCAAGGACGAGGGGCATGTCGCTCGACTACAACTCACTTCTGCTGGCTGTCGGTTTTTCCGCCGCCTGCCTGAGTCTGACGTTGTTCGGCATCTGGTTGACCGCACGAACTGAAAAGTTCCTGTTGACATGGTCGATCAGCGCGTTGTTGATCGTCGGCGACGTCGTCATCTACGAAGACTACATCAAGACACCCGGACGCATCCTCGGCATCGCGACATTCACCCTGCTCCTGGTTGGGTTCTCGACCATGCTGGGCGCCGCCTACCAGTTCAGAAGCGGCCGGTCGCCAATCCCGCTGACGGTTCTCGGCAGCTGCATCTCGCTTGCCATAACGCTGCCGCCGATGGCGCTCGGTTATGACGGGCTCGGCTTCATGTTCGAAAACCTCCTTGCCGCCCTGCTTCTGCTTGCGGCCGCCTATCAGTACTGGATAGGACGCACCGAAGCCCCTGTCCCGATCATCGGGCTCGCCGTGCTCTACTCGGCCACCGCGATATCCTTCGTGCTGTGTGCCTTTGCTCTCGCATGGGATGGAAAGCTCGTTCTTGGACATGCGCCCAGCAACTGGGCCGAGGATCTGAGCCTCGTCGTCGTCATCGCCAGCATGACCGGTATCGGCGCCCTTTCGCTGGCGCTCAACCAGGGCCGTCTGGCCCGACATCACCGTCTGGATGCGCTGACCGATCCGCTGACCGGCCTTCTCAACCGCCGCGCGCTATTCGATCTCAATGGCGGCGCCCCGATCGGGGCTTTCACGGCGGTGGTCGTGTTCGACCTCGACGGTTTCAAGGCCATCAACGACGAATTCGGCCACGCCACGGGCGATCAGGTGCTGAAGGTGTTCGCCGAGGAACTCGCCGAGACTCTTCGCCCGACCGATGTCGCCGCGCGCATGGGCGGAGAGGAATTCGCGTTGGTCCTGAGGCGGACCCTGCCCGAAATGGTGGAGCTCACCGCCGAACGTATACGCACCGCCTTCGCCGCGCGCGTCATCGAGACCGAAACCCGTCACCTGACATGTACGGTCAGCGCCGGATACGCTTTCGGCAGCAAGGATGGCATGAGCTTCGACAAGGTGCTCAGCGCCGCCGACAAGGCGCTCTACGCCGCCAAGCGCGGCGGTCGCAACCGCGTCGCGGCCTCGACATTCCGACGCGCAAGCTAGCCGCTTGGCGGCACAGCACGTCCGCTCATTCCGTCAGCCCTCATGCCACCATCAAGACCTCGTTGTATGCATCGAGATCGACGTAGAAGACCTTGGTGATCTCCGCGATCAGCTCGTCGTGGTCGTATCCCTGGGATTTCAGAATGTTGATGGCGGTCATGATGTCGACACGCTCCGTGAGCCGTCGTTTCTGGTAGTCCTCGACATAACGTTCCATCGGCTGTCCCTGGCCAGTGCCCAAATGCTGAACAACGATCAGATCGCGGGAAGGAGGCTGCTTGCACGGAACATGCCGGCTGAGCCCTCGCCTCACCTTGATCTGTCAACGAGACTGATACGGAAAGCGGCCGACTCAACAAGGCCAAGTAAAGCCTAGCATGCAATCTTCAGCGCGCCAGAGCTGCACGTTGGGGGCGTTAAGAAAGATTGAGCAGACCTTCGTGACTTCGTCATCCTTGGGCGTAGCGAACGCGAAGCGGAGCGAAGACCCAAGGATCCATGACGCGACATCGGGGCACTACTGCGGTGCAGAATCCAGGATGAGGTGCGCCGGAGAACGGCTTCTATTCTTGACCGCTGCACTCTTCGACTGACGGCACGGCATGTTCCCCGGGGTCTGCGCTGCGTCGCTTCGCTCTTTGCTTTACCCAGGATGACGAGGGGATGGACCCTACACCGTCAGGAACTTCCGGACGTCCGCCCGGTCAAGATCCTCGGCCGGACCAGTGTGGACGATCCGGCCGCGGTCCATGATGTTGACCTCGTCTGCCAGTTCACGGCAGAAATCGAGATATTGTTCGACCAGAAGCACGGCGATACCTGCCTGGTCGCGCAGATAGCGGATGGCACGGCCAATATCCTTGATGATCGATGGCTGGATGCCTTCGGTCGGCTCGTCGAGCACCAGGAGTTTCGGCCGCATCACCAGCGCCCTGCCGATAGCAAGCTGCTGCTGCTGGCCGCCGGAAAGGTCGCCGCCGCGGCGCGCAAGCATCTGCTTCAGCACCGGAAACAATTCGAAGACGTGGCCGGGAATGTGGCGGTCGGCGCGCTTCAACGGCGCAAAGCCTGATTCGAGGTTTTCCCGCACGGTGAGCAGCGGAAAGATCTCCCTGCCCTGCGGCACGAATGCGATGCCCGACCGGGCGCGGTCATACGCCGCGCTCCGGTCGAGCGCCTTCCCCTCGAAGGCAACGCTTCCGCTCGTCAGCCGGTGGTGGCCGACGATCGATCTCATCAAACTGGTTTTGCCGACGCCGTTGCGGCCGAGCACGCAGGTGATCTTGCCCGCGCCGGCCTTCAGCGAGACGCCGCGCAGCGCCTGGGCGGCGCCATAGTGGAGCGTGGCGTTGGAGACTTCGAGCATGGTCAGCGCCTTCTCCAACGCCTGAGGAATGAAAGGTCGAAACGATGGAACGGAACGCGCCAGACCATGCTCATCTCCCCAGATAGACTTCGACGACGCGCTCGTCGGCCGAAAGGAAATCGAGCGAGCCTTCGGATAGGACCGAGCCTTCATGCAGGCAGGTGACCTTGACGCCGAGTTCGCGCACGAAATGCATGTCGTGCTCGACGACGATGACCGAATGGTCGCGCGCAATATCCTTGAGCAGTCGCGCGGTTTCCTCGGTTTCGGCGTCGGTCATGCCGGCGACCGGTTCGTCGACCAGAAGCAGCTTCGGGTCCTGCGCCAGCAGCATGCCGATCTCGAGCCATTGCTTCTGTCCGTGACTGAGATTGGCGGCGAGTTCGTCGCGCTTGTCGCCGAGCCGGATGATGCCGAGGATGTGGTCGATCTGCCGCGCCTCGGTGGCCGAGCGGCGATGGAACAGCGCCGGGAAGATCGAGCGTGGGCCTTTCAGCGCCAGCATCAGATTCTCCTCGATCGTATGGCTTTCGAAGACCGTCGGCTTCTGGAATTTCCTGCCGATGCCCATCATGGCGATGTCGGCCTCGTCATGTTTCGTCAGGTCGACCTGGCCGTCGAAGAAAACCTCGCCCTCGTCGGGCCGCGTCTTGCCGGTGACGATGTCCATCATCGTGGTCTTGCCGGCGCCGTTGGGGCCGATGATCGCGCGCATCTCGCCCTTGTCGAGCACCAGCGACAGATTGTTGATGGCGCGAAAACCGTCGAAGGAAACCGAGACGCCGTCGAGATAGAGGATGGTGTTCGACTTCGACATCGCTCACTCCGCCGGCTGCGGTTCGGGGCCGGACGCGGACCAGTCGCCGGGCGTTCTCGCCGCGCTGCGAACGATCTTCGCCGGCGGCACGTCAGGATCGGTGCCGGCCTCCTCGGCGATCGAGGCCGCCCGCAGCGCCCTGGCATTGCCACGCCATGAGTCCCACATGCCGACAATGCCCTTGGGCAGAAAGAGCGTGACGGCGACAAACAGTCCGCCCAGCGCAAACAGCCAGAACGCCGGCAGTACCCCGGTGAACCAGGATTTGCCGGCATTGACCAGAAGCGCGCCGATGATCGGCCCGACGATGGTTCCGCGCCCGCCGACGGCCGCCCACACCACGACCTCGATCGAATTGGACGGCTCGAACTCGCCTGGATTGATGATGCCGACCTGCGGCACGTAGAGCGCGCCGGCAATGCCGGCCATGACAGCCGATACGGTGAAGGCAAACAGTTTGACGTTCTCGGCCCGCCAGCCGAGAAAGCGCGTGCGGCTCTCGGCGTCGCGCACCGCCATCAGCAGCTTGCCGTATTTGGAACCGACGATTGCCCAGGTGACGAAGACGGCGAGCGCAAGCGTGACGGCGCTGGCCGCGAATAATGCCGAACGCGTCGCGTCGGCCTGCACGTTGAAGCCCAGAATATCCTTGAAATCGGTCAGGCCGTTGTTGCCGCCGAAACCCATGTCGTTGCGGAAAAAGGCAAGCAGCAGCGCGTAGGTCATCGCCTGGGTGATGATCGACAGATAGACGCCGGTGACGCGGCTGCGGAAGGCGAACCAGCCGAAGACGAAGGCGAGCAGGCCAGGCACCGCAAGCACCATGATCGCGGCAAACCAGAAATGGTCGAAGCCGTACCAGAACCATGGCAATTCCCTATAGTTCAGGAACACCATGAAGTCCGGCAGCAGCGGATTGCCGTAGACGCCGCGCGAACCGATCTGGCGCATCAGATACATGCCCATCGCATAACCGCCGAGCGCGAAGAAGGCGCCGTGGCCGAGCGAAAGGATGCCGCAATAGCCCCAGACGAGATCGAGCGCCAAGGCCAGCAGCGCGTAGCACAGATACTTGCCGGTGAGCGCGACGACATAGGACGGCACGTAAAACGCGCTTGTCGACGAGACCGCAAGATTGAGCAGCGGCACGATGATGGCGACCGCCAAAAGGATGAAGATCGTGATGGCGACGCGGCGGTCGGCGCCGGCGGCGAAGAAGCGTCCCGTGATCATGCTTCCACCGCCCTGCCCTTCAGCGCGAACAGGCCGCGCGGGCGTTTCTGGATGAACAGGATGATGAGGACTAGCACGACGATCTTGCCGAGGACCGCCCCGGCATAGGGTTCGAGGAACTTGTTGACGATGCCGAGCGAGAAGGCGCCGACCAGCGTCCCCCAGAGATTGCCGACGCCACCGAAGACGACGACCATGAAGCTGTCGATGATGTAGCCGCGGCCGAGATTGGGCGAGACATTGTCGACCTGGCTGAGCGCGACACCGGCTATGCCGGCAATGCCGGACCCCAATGCAAAGGTCAGCGCGTCAACCCACGGTGTCCTGATGCCCATCGAGGCGGCCATGCGGCGGTTGGCGGTGACGGCGCGCATCTGCAGGCCCCAGGGCGTGCGCTTCATCACATAAAGCAGCACCGCGAACACGCAGAGCGAGAAGACCAGGATCCAGAGCCGGTTCCAGGTCACGGCAAGCTGGCCGATATCGAACGAACCGGACATCCACGACGGGTTGCCGACCTCTTGGTTTGTCGGCCCGAAGATGGTGCGCACCGCCTGCTGCAGGATCAGCGAGACGCCCCATGTCGCCAGCAGCGTCTCCAGCGGCCGGCCGTAAAGGAAACGGATGACCCCACGCTCGATGACAAGGCCGACGAACGCCGCAACGAGGAAGGCGAGCGGCAGCGCGATGACCAGCGACCAGTCGAACAGGCCGGGAAAGGAACTGCGGATCACCTCCTGCACGACAAAGGTGGTGTAGGCGCCGAGCATGACCATTTCGCCATGCGCCATGTTGATGACGCCCATGACGCCGAAGGTGATGGCGAGGCCGATCGCCGCGAGCAGCAGCACCGACCCGAGCGAGATGCCGTACCAGATGTTCTGGCCTGCATCCCATAGCGCCAGCGTCGAATTGATCTTGGCCATCGCCGCCGTCGCCCCGTCCTTGACCGTGCCTTCGGAATTGGCCTCGACGGAGGTCAGAAGGGACAGCGCGTCGCGGTCGCCGCGCGCGCCGATCAGGGCGATCGCCGCCAGTTTGTCGGCCTCCGGCCTGTCGGAAACGAGAACCGACGCGGCGCGGGCCTGTTCGAGCAGCGCCTTGACGCTTGCCACGGTCTCGTTGGCGATTGCGGCGTCGAGCGGCTCGATGTTTGTGGCGTCGGGCGTCTTGAACATGGTGGCGGCGGCAGCAATGCGCGCAGCCGGATCTTTCGCGCCGAGCGTCAGCGTGCCCAGCGCATCGCGGATGGCGCGGCGCAGCGTGTTGTTGACCTTGACCTTGGCGATGTCGCCCTTGGCCGCGGCGCCGGACTTTTCACCGCTCAGCGGGTCGAGCAGCTCAATGCCACCGCCGCCGTCCTGGCCGACAAAAACCAGGGAATCGGTCTTGCGGACATAAAGACGACCTTCCGCAAGCGCGGCAAGCGGGCGTTCGACGGCACGGTCGCCGGTGGCCGCGAGCTCATGCACGACGGCTTCGATCGCAGAAAAGTTGGAGGCGGTGGCAAATTTGGCGATGATGGCGCGCAGATCGGCTTCGGCGGCGTTCGACGGCAACAGCATCCCCAGGAGGAGCAGCAGCGTCAGGCCAATCGCGCGGATGAAGATCATCGGTTTCTGGCGACTCTTGAAGGGTTGAAATTCGCGTCCGGGCAAACTGGAGGAGAGGAGGCGTTCGCCCGGACGCTTCGCGGTCTGGGTCGTGAAGAAATCCACGACCGGTCAGACCCGGGAGGATCAGTTGGTTCCCTTGCCGCCGCACTTGCCGGTGGCGACATTGAAGTTGCCGCAGGACAGGGGCGCACGCCAATCGGAGATCAGGTCCTTCGAATCAGCCAGATAGTCGGACCACTCGTCGCCCATCACCAGGCCAGGCGTCTGCGAGACGGTCTCGAACTGGCCGTCGGCCTGGATCTCGCCGATCAGCACCGGCTTGGTGATGTGGTGGTTCGGCATCATGGTCGAATAACCGCCGGTCAGGTTCGGCACCGAGACGCCAATCACGGCGTCGATGACCTTGTCAGGATCGGTGGTGCCGGCCTTCTCGACCGCCTTCACCCACATGTTGAAGCCGACATAATGGGCTTCCATCGGGTCGTTTGTGGTGCGCTTGTCGCTCTTGATGAACTTGTGCCAGTCGGCGATGAACTTCTCGTTCTCGGGCGTATCGACGCTCTGGAAATAGTTCCAGGCGGCAAGGTGGCCGACCAGCGGGGCGGTGTCGAGGCCGGCAAGCTCTTCCTCGCCGACCGAGAAGGCCATGACCGGAATGTCCTCGGCCTTGATGCCCTGGTTGCCGAGCTCCTTGTAGAACGGCACGTTGGCGTCGCCATTGACCGTCGAGACGACGGCGGTCTTCTTGCCGGCCGAGCCGAATTTCTTGATCGCCGAGACTTCGGTCTGCCAGTCGGAGAAGCCGAACGGCGTGTAGTTGACCATGATGTCTTCGGCGGCGACTCCCTTGGCCTTCAGATAGGCCTCGAGAATCTTGTTGGTGGTGCGCGGGTAGACGTAGTCGGTGCCTTCAAGCACCCAGCGTTTCACCGAACCGCCGTCCTCGCTCATCAGATAGTCGACGGCGGGAATAGCCTGCTGGTTCGGCGCCGCCCCGGTGTAGAACACGTTGCGCTCGCTCTCCTCGCCCTCATACTGGACGGGGTAGAACAGGATGTTGTCGAGTTCGCTGAACACCGGCAGCACCGACTTGCGCGACACCGAGGTCCAGCAACCGAACACCGCCGCGACCTTGTCCTTGGAGATCAGTTCGCGCGCCTTTTCGGCGAACAGTGGCCAGTTGGACGCCGGGTCGACGACGACCGCTTCGAGTTTCTTGCCGAGCAGGCCGCCCTTTGCATTCTGCTCGTCGATGAGCATCAGCATGGCGTCCTTCAGCGTCGTCTCCGAAATCGCCATGGTCCCCGACAGCGAGTGGAGAATGCCCACCTTGATCGTGTCGTCGGCCGCCCTGGCCGGGACGGACACCGACAGACCGGCCGCGACCACGCCTGCCGAAACCATCTTTGTTATTGTCGAGAAATTACCCCTCATATTGCACACTCCCAAGCTGGTTGATCGCATCGCAAAAGACCATGCAACGGCTGTGCCAACCGCGGGAGCAAGGTTAAGCGCACTGAGTTTTCCTAGCCCTATCAGCCGGTTAATATATTAGCCGCCAAATATGGTCGGCACCCTTCAAGGTCTGATTGAGAAAAAATTACGCATCCTTGCCTAGATTCTGCCCAGATCTCGTTCTGTGCCTAAATTTTGAGCCTTGGCGCATGCCGAAGGCGGCAACGACAAATGTTGCAGTGCCGCGGGGAAATGGGGCAAGCTCGCCCCTCAAGCGAGCGACGTCATGTCTTTCAGGATTCCTTTTATTTTCAGCATATTGCTTTCGGTCGCGGTCGCTGGAGGCGCGCGTGCCGACTTCGCCGACGGCAAATTGCCGGACGGTGCCTATCACTGCGAGGTCTATCTGCTTGGCATGTTCCTCAGTCTTGGCGACATCACCATCAAGGGAGATGTCTATAGCGGCCCGGTGACCTTCGGAACCGCCCAGCAGGGGTACAACTATCAGATGGATGCGAATGGCGAGATCACCTGGTTAGGCCCGTTGGGCGGCTATACGACCGGCGGCAACTCGATCTCGCTCACGCAAGCCACCCTGGACGGTCAAACCAGCCCCTCCTTCGACATCATCATGAAGCAGCCTGACGGCGCCTTTACCGCCTCGACCTGCACGAAGCGTTGAGATGGCGAAAAAAGCCGGCGCGGAACCTTGTTGGGTTCCGCGCCGGCAGGCAGTCGGGAGGCTATGGCTAAAGGCTCTTCGCCGACATCTGTTCGGCGATATAGTCGGCCTGACGGATCGCCAGCGACACGATCGTCAATGTCGGATTTTCGGCGCCCCCAGTGGTGAACTGGCTGCCGTCCGACACGAACAGGTTCTTGATGTCGTGCGTCTGGCCATGCTTGTTGACGACGCCATCGGCCGCCTTTTCGCTCATCCGGTTGGTGCCGAGATTGTGGGTCGATGGATAGGGCGGCGTCGGGAAGGTCCGCGTCGCGCCCACCGCTGCGTAAAGCGCCGAACCCTGCTTGTAGGCGTGGTCACGCATCGCCGTGTCGTTGGCATGGTCGTCGAAATGCACGTCCGCCACCGGCATACCGTGCTCGTCCTTCATATCGGCATGCAGCGTGACGCGGTTATCCTCGCGCGGCATGTCTTCGCCGACGATCCACATGCCGGCCATATGGTCGTAGTGATCGAGCGCCGTGGTGAAGGAACGTCCCCAACCACCGGGATTGAGGAAGGCGGCCATGAACGGCAGGCCGAGCGAGAGTGTCTCGAGTTCGTAGCCGCCGACGAAGCCGCGCGAAGGATCGTTGCGTGCTTCGTCGCGGATGATCCCCGCCATGGTGGTGCCGCGATACATATGCACCGGCTTGTCGAAGACGCCGTAGACCGAGCCCGTGGTGTGGCGCATGTAGTTCTTGCCCACCTGCCCCGACGAATTGGCGAGACCGTCGGGAAATTGGTTCGATACCGAGTTGAGCAGCAGCCGCGGGCTCTCGATCGAGTTTCCGGCGACGGCGACGATGCGAGCCTTCTGTTCCTGCAGCTTGCCGTCCTTGTCGGCATAGACGACGCCGGTCACGTTGCCTGACGCATCGTGGTTGATCTTGATCGCCATGGCGTTTGGCCTGACCTCGAGATGGCCGGTCGCCTCGCCCTTGGGGATTTCGGTATACAGCGTCGACCATTTGGCGCCCCATTTGCAGCCCTGGAAGCAGAAGCCGGTCTGCTGGCAGGCATTGCGGTCGTCGCGCGGCTCGGAATTGATCGCCATCCGGCCGGTGTGGCACTCCTTGTAACCGAGCTTGTCGGCGCCGGCCTTCATCACCTTGAAGTTGTTGTTGCCGGGAAGGCCTGGGATGTTGTTGGTGAGCGTCACGCCCAGCTTGTCTTCGGCCTTTGCGTAGTAGGGCTCCAGATCGGCAAGCGTGATCGGCCAATCGAGCAGGTTTGCGCCTTCCAGTTTTCCGTAGGTCGAAAGCGTTTTGAATTCGTGCTCCTGGAACCGCAGCGAAGCGCCCGCCCAGTGCGTGGTCGAGCCGCCGACAGCCTTGACGATCCACGCCGGCAGGTTGGGGAAATCCTTCGCCACCCGCCAGTCGCCCGAGGTCGTGCGCTTGTCCGTCCAGGCGAGCTGGGCAAATGAATCCCACTCGTCGTTGATGAAATCCTCGTATTCGTGACGCCCGCCCGCCTCCAGGATGACGACATCGATACCCTTCTGGGCAAGTTCGTTGCCGAGCGTGCCGCCGCCGGCGCCCGAGCCGATGATGACGACCACGCCATCGTTCTTGAGATCAAATGGTGCTGCCATGGTTTCCTCCCATGATGTCTGTTGTACGCGGTTGGTACGACGGGGCTCAGAGCCACTCGATGTCGTCGAACCCGCGCGCCATGTAGCCGCCCTTGGAGTAGGACTCGCCCTCGTAGCCGAAGATCGGCCAGACCTCTTTCTGGTTGTAGAGGCCAACGACAAGCCCGCCGCGGACTGCCTGGAAGAACGGCGTGTTCTCGATCTCTCTCAGCACGGCAACGCGCTGCTCCTCCCAGCCGAGACCGGTGTAGCCGTCCTTGCCCGACTTCAAGTCGAGATCGGCGATGCCGTTTTCGATGAGGTCCTTGTGGGCAGGATCCTTGCCGGCCTGCTCGTCATGCGCCTTGACGGCGATTGCGTAATATTTGTCAGGCACTTGGTCGTGCGGGTAGATGTCGCGCGCCATCTGGATCAGGGTCGCCATCGTTTCGGGCTTGAGCGCGGATGTTTCGAGACCCCAGGCATGTTCCGGGCTGATGACGGCACTGCCCGAAATGACCAGCAACGCGCCGACACCGCCGCGCTTCAGAAGCTCGCGCCGCGATAGCCCGGGCTTTCTCTCCCCGGCCTTTCTCTCATAGATGGTGACCATTTGTTCCTCCCTAGTTTGCTATATGCACCCGAAGGTGCCGTGGCTGGCGCTGCGCTGGCTGGCGCGGCCGTAATCTCCCCTATTTGAACCGGCCCTGGCGCTGCAGAACCTCGATCTTGTAGCCGTCGGGATCCTCGATGAAGAAGAAGCGCGCGAGCAGTGCTCCGTCGCGGTTGAACTCGACGATCTTCTTCGGGTTCAGGCCAAGCGCGCCAAGCCGGTCGTGTTCGCTGTCCAGATCGGCGACCGAAACCGCGAGGTGGCCGTAGCCGTCGCCGAGCGCATAAGGCTCCTGCCGGCCCTTGTTGACGGTGAGCTCGACTTCGAACTCCGCGTCGGCATTGCTCAAATAGACGAGTGTAAAGGTTTCGAAATCGAGCCGTTCGGCAACGTCCAGCGCAAAGGCTCTCCGGTAGAAGTCAACGGACCGGACCTCGTCCAGGACCCGGATCATGGTGTGGATCGCCTTTGCCAAATGACACTCCGTTGCAGCAGCGCTTATGCGCGTCGGCGTGATTATGCGCGGGTCGCGACAAAAGGTGGTGGCAGCCGATTACCACGCGCAAATCTAACAATGGGATAGGAGACCGCCTAAGGACGAAAGTCCGATTGCTGTTTTCCGCTTTCCAGCCGAAGATAATTGGACACGATAGGCATTGCTCAAAGGCGCGAATCGCTGCTGTTTTGCGCCCAAAATCAACAAAGAACGGCCAAGACCAATAAGAACGGCCAGGACTAATAGAACGGGAGGTAACGATGTGCAGGGTTTTTGCCGGGCAGGATCCGGAGGGCTATCGACAGATCAACCGATCGATCCGCATCGACGGGCACTCGACCAGCATCCAGCTCGAGGCGACGTTCTGGGCCTTGCTCGACGAGATCGCCGACAGCCAGGGTTTGACGACGCCGAAATTCATCTCGAAGCTCTATGACGAGGCTATCGAGATCAATGGCCAGATTCCGAACTTCGCGTCGATGTTGCGCACGACCTGTGCCCTCTATCTGCGCGGCCATCGGCCGGGCATCGAAGAACACGCGGCCCAGAAGCGGCAAGCCGCTTAACTTTCGCTCGCGACATCGAGCGCGAGCCGGGTCATGTCGGTGAAAAGCGCCTGGCGTTCGGAATAGTCGGTCTGCTCGCCGGTCACCACATTGTCGACGACGGTCAGGATCGACAGCGCGCGGGCGCCGAAATGCGCCGCGATGCGATAGAGCGCGCTGGTCTCCATATCGACGGCGAGTGCGCCGTGGGCCTGCGCATCGGCAAAGCGGGCACGTCCCTCAGGATGATAGAATATATCGCTGCAGGCCGTCAGCCCGACCTGATGTTCGACGCCTAACTCGGCAGCCTTGGCCAACGCTCGGGCAAACAGCGCCGGATCCGGGCCGGCGTCAGCGCTATAGAGCCCGAAGACCTGGCCGCTCTCTGCACTTTCACCCCGCACCGACTGCGAGATCACGAGGCTGCGCAGTTTGGCCGCCGCGGTTAGGCCACCACAGGTGCCCGTGCGGATCAGTGTCCTGACGCCATGGAAGTCCAACAACTCATGCGCGTAGATCAGGAATGACGAGACGCCGATGCCGGTGGACTGGATGCTGATAGGCTCACCGCGAAACAGGCCGGTAAAACCGAGGGCCTCCCTGCGACGGTTGACGCAGCGCGGCGCCTCCAGAAAGGTCTCCGCCATCCATTCGGCACGCTGCGGATCGCCCGGCAACAGCACGGTTGCGGCATAATCCCCCTTGCCTGCCTCGTTGTGCGGCGTCACGGCATGCTCCCCAAAACCCGCCGCCTGTTTCCCCCACAATCATGCCAGTCTCACGTCATTACGCAAGCGCGAGAATTAGCAAATCCTAAGATTCCAGCACATCCTTGACGATTGTGGCCAGTTGCTTGAGCGAAAACGGCTTCGGCAGGAAACCGAAATGCGCGTCTGCCGGCAGGTTTTTGGCGAACGCATCCTCCGCGTAGCCGGAAACGAAGACGAATTTGATGTCCGGCTGCCGCTTGCGCAATTCGCCAAGCAGCGTCGGCCCGTCCATTTCAGGCATCACCACGTCGGAAACGACGATGTCGACCTTGCCGCCGAGCGCTTCGAAGACTTCGAGCGCCTCGACGCCCGAGGACGCTTCGTGGACAGTGTAACCACGCGATGTCAGCGCCCGCATGCCACCCATGCGCACGGCATCCTCGTCCTCGACGAGCAGCACCGTCGCCGAGCCCGACAAATCCTTGGCCGTGTCAGCGATCTTTGCCGGTGCAGCCGGCGCCTCGCCGGGTTCGGCTGCCAGTCTCGCCTCTGCAATGTATCGCGGCAGGAAGATGCGAAACACGGATCCCTTGCCGACTTCGGAATCGCAGAAGATGAAGCCGCCCGTCTGCTTGATGATGCCATAGACCATGGACAGGCCGAGGCCGGTGCCCTTGCCGACCTCCTTGGTGGTGAAGAAGGGTTCGAAAATCTTCTTGAGCACTTCGGGGGCGATGCCGCTGCCGGTATCCTCGATTTCGACCACCACATAGTCGGCCGGCGCAAGTTCGCGGTAGGAAAGGCTCTTGCTCTCCTCCGCGGTCACATTCCGGGTGCGCACGGTGAGGTCGCCGCCGGTCGGCATCGCATCGCGCGCATTGACCGCCAGATTGACCACCACCTGCTCGAACTGCCCGATGTCGACCTTCACTGGCCACAGGTCGCGACCATGATCGACCTTCAGCTTGATGTCGTTGCCGACTAGGCGGGCCAGCAGCATCCGGAGATCGGCAAGCACGTCGGTCAGGTTGAGCACTTCCGGCCGCAGCGTCTGCTTGCGCGAGAAGGCCAGAAGCTGCCGCACCAGCGAGGCCGCCCGGTTGGCGTTCTGCTTGATGTTCATGATGTCCGGAAAGGACGGGTCGGACGGGCGATGATTGGTCAACAAAAGGTCCGACGCCATGATGATGGCGGTCAGCACATTGTTGAAGTCGTGTGCAATGCCGCCGGCGAGCTGGCCGACCGCCTGCATCTTCTGGCTTTGCGCCATCTGGCCCTCGAGAGCCTTCTGCTCGGTGGTCTCGACGGCGTAGACAATGGCCGATTCTTCGGCGCCTTCGCCGGTGCCGTCTGCGACCGCGTTGACGTAGAAGCGCATGTGCCGTTCCTCGTTGCCGGGAAGCAGCGTATCGATCGGTTCGATGTCGGCCTGCCGTTGTCGCGCCTTCTCGAACGCCACGGCAAAGGCGGGCCGGTCGCGCTCATGGATCACCGTGTCCAACCTCACGCGCCGATCGACCGCGTCTCCGTCAACGACGGAGGAAAACAGCGACAGGAAAGGTGCGTTGGTGCGCAAGATGCGCCCGCTGCTGTCTACGGCCGCTATTGCCATCGGGGTCGAGTTGAAGAAACGGGTGAAGCGGATCTCCGAGGCGCGAAGATCGGCGGAAGCGTCTTCGCCTTGCGTCCGGTTGAGCACGATGGTGCGTGTCGGACCGTTGATGCCCTCGCGGCTGGCCGAAACCCGATGCATGAAACGCACGGGCAGCGCCTCGCCCTTCACTGTCGTCAGATCGAGATCGATGACCGCATTGCGCGTGGTGCCGGGATCGGCCTTGACCGAGCGGACTAGAGCCATGCCGTCGCCGGCGACGATCTCCGGAAGGGTGACGGCGCCAGGCGTGAAGCTCGTCAGGTCGATGCCCAGCCACTCCGCAAGCGTGGCGTTGATGTAGGTGACGCGGCCTTCCTGGTCGGCTGAGAAGAAGCCGGCCGGTGCATGGTCGAGGTGATCGATGGCCTTTTGCAGATCGAGAAAGAACCGCTCCTGCTCGGCCCGCTCTTCCGAGACGTCGGCAAGTTGCCAGGCGAGCAAGGGCAGCCGCTGGCCTGGCACGCTGAAGGCGCGGGCGCGAGCACGATACCAGCGCGCGCCCGGCTCGGCGCCGGGTCGAATGGATTGCGCAAGCCGAAACTCCCCGTCGCCGGGCTGGCCGTCGCGCAGGCCGGAGGCGAGCCGGTATATGGTCACCGAGGCCTCGGGAACATCGGACAGCAACCCTTCGACCGTCTTGAGGTCCGCGGCGGACGCTGCGCCCGTCATGTCGGCATAGGCCCGATTGGCGTAGACGACACGACCCTTCGTGTCGGTGACGAGAAGACCTTGCGACATTGAATCGACGAAGGCTTTCGACAGCTCGTCACTCGTCGAGCGCGGTGTGATCTGCACGAAGCCGATGGCGGTGGCGAACAGGAAGCCGACGCCGATCATCGCCAGCACGCCGAGCATTCCAAGCAGGAATGGATCGCCAAGACGTTCGCGGAAAAGGCCGAAGACGACCGCGGCGCCCGTCAGGACGACGATGAAGACGATGAGCCGGGTGACCGCACCCGGTCGCGTGCTCTGGTCAACGATAGGTACCGGATAGAAATCGCCGCGCGCTTCCTTGGCCATGTGCCCCCTGCTCGTGAATTCCGGTACTTGCCCCTGCCCGGTTGAATCATATTCTCAGGACCTGGAAAAGGCCTTGGCGGCAAATGTCCGCTAAAAACGACGCCGTTCGGCTCGCCGTGTGGTGAATCCGAAATTCGCATCACATTGGTGCAGCGCGGAGCGAATTTCGGATTCACCACACCAGCAAGTTGCTGAAAAATCCGGTGTGGTGGATTCGAAGCTCCGGAACGCTGACGCCCTCAATTCGCAGGAACTTCAAATCCCCACCACACTGGTGTTCAAGCTGTTCGCGAAGCGTGAAAGGCAACTTGCGGTGGCCTGCCGCAAAGGTCTAGTGTCGCGTCTTCTTCGAAAGCCGTTTTTGGGGGCACCAATGCTGCAGTGGCTGGATAGCGGGGCGGGTCCTGGTTATGCCGCGGCGATCCTGTGGACGTTAGTCGCGCTGGTCCTTCTGGTCGTTATTCTCCTCATCATCAAGCTGATCCGCAGTCTCACCTTTGGGACATTCGTTGCCGGCGGCAGAAACCGCAAGACGCGGCTGGCCGTCATGGACGCCACCGCTGTCGACAGTCACCGCCGGTTGGTGCTGGTTCGCCGTGACGATATCGAGCACCTGCTGCTGATCGGCGGCCCGACCGACGTCGTCGTCGAACGCGACATCAGGCTGTCGGCGCTGCGCCGTCCTGCGCTGACCGGAGATACCGGTGGCCATCAGCCGGCGCCCCGGCCGCGCGCACCTCAACCCGCCCCCGCGCCGGTGAGGCAAGCACCGCCTCCGCAGCCGGCAAGCGCAGCCCCAACGCCCGTCCGGCCCCATCAGACGGCACCGGCGCCAGCGCCGAAGCCGGCACCGCAAAACCGTCTGTCGGCGACCATCACGCCGATGCCAACCTACGGATCGGTGAATGCCAATGCCGTTCGACACGTCCCATCGCCGGCAAGGCAGGATGCCCCGGCAATGCAGGATTCCCTTGACGATACGCTGATGAAGGAGCTCGAGGTTTCGTTCGACGACCCGCACCCCAGCGGGCCGGTGAGCAAGCCGGCGGCAAAGACGCCACCGTCTCTCGATGACGAGATGACGAAGCTTCTCGGCGAGTTGTCCAGCCAGAAAAGATAATCGGCCGGCGAACCGTCAACAAAATCGAACAAAAAATGGCCGCAACCGGCCATGATAAAGTTCCTAGGCTGTATTTTAGACGCTTAGCGTATGCTTCAGTCGTCGCGGTAGACCTTCTCGCGGCGCTCGTGACGCTCTTGCGCCTCGATCGACAAGGTCGCGATCGGACGCGCATCGAGCCGCTTCAGCGCGATGGGCTCGCCGGTTTCCTCACAATAACCGTAAGTGCCTTCGTCGAGGCGCTGGAGCGCGGAATCGATCTTTGAAATGAGTTTTCGCTGGCGATCGCGGGCGCGAAGTTCGATGGCGCGGTCGGTTTCCGAAGAGGCGCGATCGGCGAGATCGGGATGGTTGGCGTTTTCTTGCTGAAGGATTTCGAGAGTTTCGCGCGCTTCGCGCAGTATGTCGTTCTTCCAAGTGACGAGTTTCAAACGAAAGTAGGATTTCTGCCGCTCGTTCATGAACGGCTCGTCTTCGGAGGGTACGTAATCGGCGGTAACGATGTCGTTCATTCGACTCACCCAAACAGCCCCAAATTTGGCGCCTATATATTCGCGGACCGAATGCTGCACAAGCGTAATCGGTGACAGTTTCACGCAATTGTTAATGTCGGGCCGAAGGATATGGTCAACGTCTTTTGCGTGAAGGGCATAACCGAATTCGTGTATGATTCGTGGAGCTTGAAGAGTGCCGGCCATTGTGCACAAGGCCTTTCTCGTGGCTAATCCTGCCGCGCCTTTTGACGAGTTTCGGTGTTTGGCACAAGCGAGGGGCCGGTGAGCAAGCTTTATCTGCTGAGGCATGCGAAGGCTGGATGGGCCCTGCCGGGCATGCGCGATTTCGATCGTCCGCTCGACGCATCCGGCCTAGCCGACGCCGAAACGATTGGCGCGGCCATGCGGGCCCGCGACTACATTCCGGACCTCACCCTTTGCTCCAACGCAAAACGGGCGCGCCAAACACTGGAAGGTCTGGCCGGCCACACCGATACAGGCCGGGTCCTGTTCCTGGACATGCTCTACAGCGAGGATGCCGCCAGCTATCTCAACCTCATCCGCGGCAATGGCGGGTCAGGCTCGCTGCTCGTCATCGGCCACAACCCGATGACAGAAGATCTCGCCATTGCGCTTTCGGGCGACGGCGACGAGACTGCCAGGGGAATGCTGAACTACGGCTTCCCGGCCTCCGGCCTTGCGGTCGTCCGGTTTCCCGGCAGTCTTGCCGATGCTGCGCAGGACACCGGCTATCTCGAAGCTTTCCTGACACCTGCCGATCTCTGACGCCAACTTCAAACCAAAAACCACACTAGAATCAATTGTTTGCTAGTGTGACGAATCCGAAATTCGCTCACTGAGCTGCTCCGACGTATAGCGAATTTCGGATTCGCCACACTAGGCGGCAGCGTCTATATCGGAGCGTACGAAGCCCCGAGAGAATTGATTTGGCATCATCGCTGACCACTTTCACCGACGAGGCGAAGATTGCCCTGGATACGCTGTCGGGGCGCGCTACAGGGCTTTTCTCGCCATCGCTGCGACTGGGTGTTACCGGCCTTTCCCGCGCAGGCAAGACGGTTTTCATATCGGCCTTTGTCCACAATCTGATCCATGGCGGGCGTTTGCCGCTGTTCGAGGCGCAGAAATCGGGACGCATCGCCCGCGCCTTTCTCGAAGAGCAGCCGGATGACGCCGTACCGCGATTTCAGTACGAGGATCACGTCGCGGCACTGGTCAACGACCGCCTCTGGCCGGATTCGACACGTGCCATTTCCGAACTGAGGCTCACCATCGAATATGAATCGGCCTCCGGCTGGAGCCGCATGTTTTCATCAGGCAGATTGTCGGTCGACATCGTCGACTATCCCGGCGAATGGCTGCTCGACCTGCCGCTGCTCGGCAAATCCTATGCCGATTTCTCACGCGAAGCCTTCGACATGGCCGTGCTGCCGGTGCGCGTCGACCTTTCGCAGGAATGGCGCGCGCTCTCCGCCGCAGTCGACCCGAATGCGGACGCCGACGAGATGACGGCGCGCCGCCTCGCCGAGAGCTTCGCCGCCTATCTCAAGGCATGCAAGCTCGATGAGCGGGCGCTTTCGACCTTGCCGCCCGGCCGTTTCCTGATGCCCGGCGATCTTGAGGGCTCGCCGGCGCTGACCTTCGCGCCCTTGCCGGGCCTGAGTGAGCGGCGGGCGCGTTCCGGGTCGCTTCAGGCGATGATGGAGCGGCGCTACGAGGCCTACAGGACGCATGTCGTAAAGCCGTTCTTCCGCGAACACATCACACGCCTCGACCGTCAGATCGTGCTGATCGACGCCCTGCAGGCCTTGAACGCAGGCCCCGGCGCGATGGCCGATCTCGAACGTGCGGTGACTGAAATCCTCGCCTGTTTCCGCCCCGGCCGTGGCAATTTCCTGACAGACTTTTTTTCAAGGCGCATCGACCGCATATTGGTGGCGGCGGCGAAGGCGGACCATCTGCATCACGAAAGCCACGACCGGCTGCAGGCGATCGTGCGGCGGCTTGCCGACCGTGCCGTGGCGCGGGCGAATTTCACCGGCGCCGATGTCGACGTGGTCGCCCTGGCGGCCGTGCGCGCGACTCGGGAAGGCACGGTCAAGCAAGGCCGTGAAACGCTGCCGGTCATCATCGGCACACCGTTGAAAGGTGAAAGGATCAACAGCGAAACATTTGATGGAAAAAACGAAACAGCCATATTTCCCGGTGATTTACCGGAGAAAATTGATGCAGTGTTCGACGTTTCCGGGCCGGACCATCGCCAAAGCAATGAAGATCCGGCGATCCGCTTCGTGCGTTTTCGCCCACCAAAACTCGAACGCACCGCTGAAGGCGTCACGCTGTCGCTGCCGCATATCAGGCTCGACCGCGCCCTGCAGTTCCTGATCGGAGATCATGTGGCATGACCGCGCCCCGCAAGCCGGCAGCATTTCGCATCGAGCCGGAAGTCCCGCCAAAGGAACAGGCAGCCCGGCCCCAGCCCGACGCCCCGTCGGCGCGAAAGCCACGCGCGGTGAAGGCGGAAGTCTCGGTCGTCGTGCCCGACGAGATCGACGTGTTCGACGAGCCCGACCTCGTCGCCGCCGAACCGCCGCCGGCGACCGCGCCGCAGAAGCGTTCGATATCAGGCACCCTGCTTTTCGGCGCGCTGGGCGTTCTGGTTTCGCTGGCAGTTGGCCTTTGGACCGACCAGCTGATTCGCGATCTGTTCGCGCGCTCCGAATGGCTGGGCTGGCTGGCAGCGGCGATGGCCGTGATCGCGGTGCTGGCGCTTCTGGTCATCCTTGTCCGCGAGGTCCTGGCGATCACCCGCCTCGCCGAGGTCGAGAAGCTGCAGAAACGGGCACTCGACGCCATCGCCCGCGACGACCCAAAAGCCGCACGGGCCGTGGTCGACGAACTCTCCGCCTTTGTCGCGGCCAAGCCCGAGACCGCGGCGGGCAGACGCTCGCTGGCTGAATTGCGCGACGAGATCATCGACAGCGGCAATCTGGTGCGTCTGGCCGAGACCGAAATCCTCGGCCCCCTCGATGCGCGCGCCAAGGTGATGATCCTCGAAGCGGCAAAGCGTGTGTCGCTGGTGACGGCGGTCAGCCCTCGCGCTTTGGTCGACGTCGCCTATGTCGTGTTCGAAGCCGGCCGGCTGATTCGCCGCCTGTCGGAACTCTATGGCGGCCGGCCGGGCACGCTGGGATTCTTTCGGCTGGCGCGCAGCGTTCTCGCCCATCTGGCGGTGACTGGCTCGATCGCCGTCGGCGACAGTTTCGTTCATCAGATCGTCGGCCATGGCCTCGCCGCACGGCTCTCGGCAAAGCTTGGCGAAGGCGTCGTCAACGGCATGATGACGGCGCGCATCGGCATTGCGGCGATGGAAACCGCAAGGCCCCTGCCCTTCAACGCAGCGAGACGGCCCGGCATGGGCGATTTCCTGTCTGCTCTGACGTCGTTCGCAACAAAAAAGCAGAAGGAAACATCCATTTCCGATACCTGACAATTGCCTACGGCGCACGCGTGCCGGTGGGCGCGCAAAGGACGCTGCAGCACTCTGATTCTCGGCACAAATCAATTCCGATTTCCGGGGTCATGCGCTGGCGGTGACGAAGCATTAACCAATCTTGTTCATGGTCGGACGGGTTCCAAACCAGTCTCTTTGTTGCCGGGTGTCGTCGATGAAAAGCGTGATCTTGTCCAGCGTCCTGCCCATGGCGGTCGTGGTTTCAACAACTGCCGGCCTGGTCGAAAAGACCTTTGCAGCGGAACGGGACAAGAAGTTCTTTCAATCGGTGGAAGGCAAATGGGTCGGCCCGGGGGAAATCGTCGCCGGCAAATACAAGGGCACGAAATTCACCTGCAATTTCACCGGTTCGACGCCTGACGGCAAGATCGGCATGTCGCTCGACGGCGGTTGTCGGGTCGGCATGTTCACCCAGCAGATGTCGGCGACGATCCAGCACAAGGGCCGTGAGGGCTACAGGGGCAGCTTCATGGGCGGTGCCGCCGGTTCCGGTCTCGACATCGTCGGCGGCAACGTGGTCAACGCCAACAAGGTCGTCTTCACCATCAACCGCAACCAGTTGCGCGGCGTCATGCAAGCTCTTGTCCCCAACGACAATTCGATGACGGTGACGGTTGCGGTGCGCGTCGACCAGCAATTGGTGCCGGTCATCGGCATGAAGCTGAAGCGGATCGATACGCTCCAAGTCGGCTCCATCGCGCCGAACTGAGCGGCCTCCAACGGCCACCGCTTTTCGATGCTCCGCTCTTGATGGCGGCAGTCAGCTCATCGTAGGCCTTGCAGGCTTCGGCCGCCGCCATGCGGCTGGTGCATGAAGCTGTGCGGCGCGCCTGCAACACTGCCGCATCAGTTTCCGGATTCGGACTGTTCGATCTCCGCCGAAGCCCCTATCTTGGCCGCTCGATGCCGCAGCACGTGCAGCGGTCCCTAAAGCAACGGTCCCTAAAAAAGAACGGAACGGCAGGCATGGCGGCAGAGGCAGCGGGCAGCGATCTTATCCACGTGGTGGCGCTGCTCGCCGCAGGTGTTGTCGCCGTGCCGATCTTCAAGCGCATGGGGCTCGGCTCCATCCTTGGCTATCTGGCGGCCGGCGTGGTGATCGGCCCGTTCGGCATCGGCATCTTCTCCGAATCGGAAGCCATTCTTCATGTCGCCGAGCTCGGCGTCGTCATGTTCCTGTTCATCATCGGGTTGGAGATGCAGCCGTCGCGGCTATGGGGCCTCAGGCGAGAGATCTTTGGCCTTGGGGCATTGCAGGTCGGCGTGTGCGCGCTGTTGCTGACGGGCGTCGGACTGGCGGGAGGTTTTCCGGTCTCCCAATCCTTCGTCGCCGGCGCCGGCTTCGTGCTGACCTCGACGGCGATCGTCATGCAGCTTCTGGAAGAACGCGGCGAGATTGCAGCGCCCAAAGGCCAGCGCATCGTCTCCATCCTGCTGCTCGAGGATCTGGCGATCGTCCCGCTGCTGGCCCTCATCGCCTTCCTGGCGCCGGGCGGTGGCGACATGAGCCTGTCGGACCGGTTGACGGAAGTGGGCATCGGCCTTGCGGCCATCGTCGGGCTGGTGGTTGCCGGGCGTTATCTGCTCAATCCGTTCTTTCGCATCCTGGCGGATGCCCGCGCCCGCGAGGTGATGACCGCGGCCGCCCTTCTGGTGGTTCTGGGATCGGCGCTTGCCATGCAGCTCAGCGGCCTGTCGATGGCGATGGGTGCTTTCCTGGCTGGCGTGCTGTTGTCGGAATCCACTTTCCGCCATCAACTGGAGGCCGACGTCGAACCGTTCCGCGGTGTCCTGCTTGGGCTGTTCTTCCTTGCGGTCGGCATGTCACTCGACCTGCATGTGGTCGTCGAGAACTGGCAGCTTGTCGCCGTCTACGTCGTAGCCTACATGGTGATAAAGGCGATTGGCATCTATCTCGTTGCCCGCATCCTCAAGACCGGTCACCGCGAAGCGCTCGAGCGCGCCGTCTTCATGGCGCAAGGCGGCGAATTTGCCTTCGTTCTCTATTCCGCGGCAGCGGCGGTCGGCATCATCGACAGCCAGGCCAATGCGACCCTGACGGCGATCGTCATCATCTCCATGGTGCTGACGCCGCTGGCGATCGTAGCGCTGCGATATCTGACCCCGCGCGACGAGCAGTCGCTCGAAGGCGTCGACATCGCCGATGGCCTTTCCGGCAGCGTCCTGATCATCGGTTTCGGTCGGTTCGGCCAGATCGCCAGCCAACCGCTGCTGTTGCGTGGGATCGACGTCTCGATCATCGACAATGACGTCGAAATGATCCAGGCGGCCGCCGATTTCGGCTTCAAGGTCTACTATGGCGACGGCACGCGGCTGGACATTCTCCATGCCGCGGGTGCCGGCCGCGCGCGCGCCGTGCTGATATGCGTCGACAAGGCTGATGTCGCCATCCGCATCGCCGAACTCATCAAGGGAGAGTTCCCCTTGCTCACGGTGCTGGCAAGAGCCTTCGATCGCGGCACCGCGCTGCAATTGATTCGTGCGGGCGTCGATTTCCAGCTTCGGGAAACCTTCGAATCAGCCCTCGTTTTCGGCGGTTCCACCCTCGAAGCCCTGGGCATCGACCCGGAAGAGGTCGCCGAAGTGATCGAGGACGTCCGTCGCCGCGACACTGCCCGCTTCGAAATGCAGCTTGCCGAAGGCATTCGCGCCGGACAACGCTTCCTCAAGGGCAACATCGGCACGCCCATCCCGACACCGCTCACCCCGCCACGCCGCACCGGCCAGGCGCTCAACGAAGAGACTGCCGGCGTGCTGCATAAATCCGAATCTGCGGACTGACCGAGGAATCACTGATGGACATGGACAGCCGAGCCTTTTCAGTCACCCAATTCTGGCGTGACGCCGGGAAGGATGCATGGTTCGAGAAGAATGACGCCTTCGACGCGGAGTTCCGCAACCGGTTTCTCGATCTGCATTACGCCGCCGCGCGGCGTGAATGCGACGACTGGTCGGAGTATGCCGAAGGCTCACTGGCGCTGATGATCCTGCTCGACCAGTTCCCGCGAAACTGCTTTCGCGGCACCGGCCATATGTACGCCACCGACCCGTTGGCACGGCATTTTGCCGAAAAGGCGATCGCCGCCGGCCAGGATCTGGCGCTCGACGAAGACCTGCGCGTCTTCCTCTATTTGCCGTATGAGCATTCGGAGGACCTCGCCGATCAGCTCAAATCGGTGGACCTCACGACCAACAAGGCCCAATCCTATCTGAAATATGCGGTCGAGCACCTGGAGATCATCCAGCGCTTCGGCCGCTTTCCGCATCGAAACAGGATGCTTGGCCGCGAGACGACGCCGGAAGAACAGGTCTTCCTCGAGGGTGGCGGATTTTCCGGCTGAGCTCAGTGCATCGGCCCAAAAGTGATTGCAGGCTTTGGGCCTAATGCTTTAGGTCAGCCACCAATCCCGGCCGGACGACAATTGCTCGATGCCGGCGCTGTCGAGAGCGGCAAGCCGCTCCGGCACGCTTCTGCCGCCTACGGTGAGGCCGGGCGCGATCTCGGCCAGCGGCGCCAGAACAAAGGCGCGCTCCAGCATGCGCGGATGCGGCACTTCCAGCCCGGTTTCGTGGATGATCCGATCGCCGAACACCAAAATGTCGATGTCGATCAGGCGTGGGCCCCAGCGTTCCTCGCGCACCCGCTTCAGTCTGCATTCGACGTCGAGACAAAGATCGAGCAATGCATGTGGTGCGAGCGAAGTCGAAATTTCGGCAGCCGCATTGAGAAAATTCGGCTGGTCTAGCTTGCCCCAGGGTGGCGTGCGGTAAAGCGAAGAGACGACGACGACGCGCGCGTTCTCGTCGGCGTCCAGCATGCGCAGCGCCGCGCCCATCGACTTTGCCGGGTCGCCGAGATTGCCGCCAAGGCTGAGGTAGACAATGTTATTCGGGCCAGACAACGGTCACCTCGACATGATCGAGCACGCCGGGCACCGGCGCGTTCGGCTTGCGCACAGTGATCTCGGCTCTTTTGATCTGGGGAAACCGGGCCGTCAACGCCCGGGCCACTTCCAGCGCCAGCGCTTCTATCAGAAACCGCCTCTCCCCGGTTATGATCTTTTCGATCACCCCGAAGGCGACGCCATAGTGGACGGTATCCTCGATGGAATCATCGACCAGCGCGCGGCCGGGTTCGACGGTGAGCGTAGCGTCGACATAGAAGCGCTGGCCGAGCGTCTCCTCCTCATCCAGAACGCCGTGCCGGGCGAAGAAGGCGCAGTTCTTCATGCGGATGACATACATCGCTCAGCGTCCCTGCTCGATTAGAGCGAGGTGCGTCCACCCGGACGCACAAGTACGCTCTAACGCTTTAAATCCACGCATCAAACCTACGCATCGCGCATTCCGAACCGAAGGTCGGCGCAGCAAAAAATCGATTCCGACTTCGAGCCTATGCGGCGGTTTCACGCGCCAGCATAGCATCCGCAAGTGCCAGCGCATCCGCATTGATTGCGACATCATGGACGCGAAAAAGCTGCGCGCCCTTGAGCCTCAGGATGACGCTCGTCGCCGCCGTTCCAGCACTCCTGGTCGAGGCGTCGCGGCCGGTGACGGCGCCGATGAAGCGCTTTCGCGATGTGCCCGCCATCAGCGGAAAGCCCAAGGCGCCGAGTTCGGAAAACCGTGCCATCAGGTCGAGGTTCTCCTCGGCTGTCTCCTTGGCGAAGCCAAAGCCCGGATCGAGCACGATCTGGTCATCGGCAACGCCGCTCCGGCGGGCGATTTCCAGCGACTTCCTCAAGAAGAAAAACTGATCCTCGATCACGTCGGGCAGTTTTTGCCGATCACGCCCCGTGTGCATGATGACAAGCCCGGCACCGGTTTCGGCCGCGACGCGAGCAATTCCTGGTTCGCGCTGCAGGCCCCAGACATCGTTGACGATATGGGCGCCGGCGGCGACGGCAAGCCGGGCGGTATCCTCATGATAGGTGTCGACCGAAATCAGCGTCTCGCCAAGCCTGGCGAGCGCCTCGATGACGGGCAACACGCGGGCCTGCTCTTCCTCGATGGTTACCCCAGACGCACCCGGGCGTGTCGATTCTCCGCCGACATCGATGACGGAGGCCCCCTCTTCCACCATCCGGCGCGCCTGGGCCACTGCCTGTTCGGGCGCTGCAAACTGCCCGCCGTCGGAGAAACTGTCCGGCGTGACATTGAGGATACCCACGATCACGGCCTTGCAGCCAAGGTCGAGATGACGCCCATGCGCCAACTGCCATTGCCCTGTCGTCATTGTCGATCAACCATGTATGATCCGCCAGAGATCAATTCCGTTGCGTCGGCAACGGCCGTAAAGCAAGGTGGGCGAAGAGGCAACATGACGAAACGACCCTTGCTCTACGCTCTGATGCTCGCATTTGCCGTCCTGCCGGCGAGTGCGGCTAACCTGGTTAAGACCTACAGCTACTTCAGCATCGGCGGCAGGACGCTCGATGATATCGGAACCCAGCTTACGAAACGCGGACCCCAGGTGAAAAGCACCGGGATGCGGCACCCAGGCGCCACCCAGATGGCGTTCACCACCCGCGTCAGCTATGCGGAAAAATCGAATTCCTGTCGGATTGCCGACGCCAACGTAACCGTCAAGGTCAAGGTGATCCTTCCCGAGTGGCGCCGCCCGCGCAAAGCCGATGCGGGCGTAAGGCTGTTTTGGAACACATTGTCCGCCGACATCAAGCGACATGAGGACCGCCATGTCGAGATCGCCAAGAACCATGCCCGCGAACTCGAGGATGCGCTGAAGGCGACTTACCCGCAGAAGACCTGCGAAGTGGCCAAGGCCAAGGCCGCGAAGATCACCGCCGCTATTCTTGCCAAGCACGACCGGGCCCAGGTGCAATTCGATCGCATCGAAACCATCAATTTCGAAAGCCGCATGCAGCGGCTGCTGCGCTATCGCATGGAGCGCATCGAGAACGGTCGGCTGCCGGGTTAGCTTGAGCCGGACGGTAACGATTTAGACACTGGCAGAGCCTTCGCCTCGACACGTCCGGAATCGCCTGCTATTGCCACGCCGCTGTTATACGAAACGCATGCCGGTCGGTAGTCCGGCGATCCCGCCTGGCGGGATTCGAAGCCCCGTTGCCCCAACGAGGTCCACAGCCCAATTCAGAGGGTCCGATTTCCGGCTGTCCCCGTCACCGGCGCTTAGACGGACGGCCTCGGCTCTCCCTCTGGAAGCAGTGTCGCCAGCGGCGGACGGAGTGGATCGATGGACGAAGCTGTCAGCGAAGCGGCCACGGCGCCGGTAGAGGCGTCGCCGCTGACGGAACGCGAAAAGAACGCCATCATCGGCGGCGTGCTGTTGTCGATGCTGCTGGCGGCGCTCGACCAGACCATTGTCGCGCCGGCAATGCCGACCATCGCGCGTTTACTCGGGCATGCCGAATATCTGCCGTGGATCGTGACCGGCTATCTTCTGACCGCGACCGCCACGGCGCCGCTCTACGGCAAGATCTCCGACGTCTACGGCCGCCGGTCGACCGTCTATGCGGCAATCCTCATCTTTCTCGCCGGATCGCTTGTCAGCGCCATGGCTCCCAACATGCTCGTCCTGGTCGTTGGACGGGCTATCCAGGGGGCCGGCGGTGGCGGCTTGTTCGCCCTGACGCAAACCGTGATCGGCGACCTCGTTCCACCGCGCGAACGGGCACGTTACGCCGCCTGGATCGCGGGCACTTGGGCGGTTGCCAGCATCGCCGGGCCGCTGCTCGGCGGCTCTTTCGCCGAACATCTGCACTGGTCGCTGATCTTCTGGATCAACATCCCGCTCGGCCTTCTGGCGATGGCGATCATCAACAAGCCGCTCAAGAAGCTGCCGGTTGCCGCAAAGCATCACAGTGTCGACGGCCTCGGCGCGCTGCTTCTTGTCGTGGCCACCGCGCTATTGCTTCTTGCACTGAATTGGGGCGGCAGCGCCTATCCATGGACGTCGCGCGAAATCCTCGGACTGCTCGCCTGCTCGGCTGTCTTTAGCGGCGTCTTTGCGCTGCGGCTCATGCGCGCGGCCGAACCGCTGATCTCGCTCGAAGTGCTCGGCAATCCGATCGTGCTTGCCGGCACACTGTCGATGTTCCTGCTGCAGGCCGCCAATGTCGGCCTGGCGGTCTATCTGCCCGTCTACCTGCAGTCGATCCTTGGTCTCTCGGCCAGCAATTCGGGCATCGCGATGCTCGGGCTGTTGCTCGGCACCGTCGCCGGCGCGACATTCAGCGGCCGCATGATACCGCGCTTCGTTCATTACAAGCGGATCGCGCTGGTAGGAACGATCTTCGCCATAGCCTGCCTCGGCCTGCTCGGCCTTGTCGCCGGACACACCTCGCTGGTGGTTGTCGAGGTTCTGACGACCTGCGTAGGGCTGGGTGCCGGGACGACGTTCCCGGTCGTCACCATCGCGGTCCAGAACGCCGTCGACCGCCCGCATCTTGGTGTCGCGACCGGCGTGCTGGCTTTCCTTCGCTCGCTGGGCAGCGCGCTTGGTGTCGCCATGCTCGGCGCGGTCGCCCTCGGCTACGGCCTTCCCTTGGCCAGCGAAGGCGCGCAGGCGGCCGGCCCTGTCGCGTCGGCCACACCGTTCGTGATGATCTTTCTTGCCGCCGCGGCGACGCTGCTCGTATCGCTTGTCACGCTCGGGCTGATGCCGGAGAAGCCGCTGCGCGGCCATGCCGAGACCGAGGCGCCGATCCTCGTGGAGTGAAGCCGACTCTCCTAGAATGAGGGAAAACGTCAGCCGGCGACGCCGAGCTTCTTCTGCAAGCTGGTCGATGAGGTCGTGTACTGGAATACGATGCGTTCGCCGGGGCTGATGATGCGCTTGGCCGCCTGCGCCATCAGCGCGACCTCATGGAAGCCCGACAGGATCAGCTTCAGCTTGCCGGGGTACCAGTTGATGTCGCCGACGGCGAAGATGCCCGGCACCGACGTCTGGAATTTCTCGGTGTCGACGGAGATCATGTTCTCGTGAAGATTGAGCCCCCATTCGGCGATCGGTCCGAGCTTCATGGTCAGCCCGAAGAACGGCAGCATGCGCGTGCACGGCACCTCGATATCGCCGCTGGTGCCCTTGATGGTCGCCGAGGACAGCTGACCGTCGACGCCGGTCAGTCCCGCCACCTGGCCGACCTTGAATTCCAGTTCCTTCATCTCCTGCATGGCGTACATCTTGTTGACGCTGTCGGGCGCCGCGCGGAATTCCGGACGCCGGTGGACCAGCGTCACGCTTTTGGCCACCGGCTGCAGGTTCAGCGTCCAGTCGAGCGCCGAATCGCCGCCGCCGACGATGATGAGGTCGTGGCCGCGGAATTCCTCCATGCGGCGAACCGAGTAGAAGACGCTCTTGCCTTCGTAGAGCTCGATGCCCGGGATCGGTGGCCGCTTCGGCTGGAACGAGCCGCCGCCGGCGGCGATCACCACAACCTTGGCTTCGAACACCTCGTTCTCGTCGGTGATGACGCGAAAGCTGCCGTCCTCGAGCTTTTCGAGGCTTGAGACCATGCGGTTGAAGGTGAAGTCGGGCTTGAACGGCGCAATCTGCTCGAGCAGCTTGTCGACCAGGCCCTGCGCCGAGATCGATGGCCAGCCCGGAATGTCGTAGATCGGCTTTTCCGGATAGAGTTCGGCGCATTGCCCGCCCGGCCGGTCGAGTATGTCGATCAAATGGCACTTCATGTCGAAGAGGCCGAGCTCGAATACGGCGAACAGCCCGACGGGCCCCGCCCCGACAATGAGTACATCCGTCCTGGTGATATCGGTCATGAATGCGCCTTCGATGCGCATGACCGCGAAGATCGGAATCGATTTTCGCCGGGGACCAAGCGCCAGATCACAGTGCTACAGCGTCCCTTGCGCCCCCAAGAGGACGCGCGGCGCTGTAACGGCGCGACACTGCATGACCATTGGCCCGCTGCCAAGCCGGGGCCGCAAAAATCGGCTATAAACCCGGGCTTCAGCCTTCACGCTTCAGCCTTGGCGGGCTGGCACGCGTACAACCAGGCCGTCGAGAGCGTCACGCACCTTGATCTGACAGGAGAGCCGCGAGTTCGGCTGGACGTCGTAGGCGAAGTCCAGCATGTCCTCTTCCATTGCCTCCGGCTCGCCGACCTCCGCCGTCCATGCCTCGTCGACATAGACGTGGCAGGTCGCGCAGGCACAGGCGCCACCGCACTCGGCCTCGATCCCCGGCACGGCGTTGCGGATCGCGTTCTCCATGACGGTCGAGCCGTTTTCGGCATCCACGTCAAAATGTGTGCCGTCATGGGCGATGAATGTCAGCTTGGTCATTTGTCACCTGAAGGGAGTCCCAGCCGAGATAATCACTCCGGCAGACAAGTCAACTGCGGCGCGAAAGCGGCGCTCTATGCCGTTTTTTCGGAAATGGGTTTAACGGCTGATGGCGGCGACGAAATCGCGGACTTCCTCGATCAGGGAGCCAAGCCGCTTGAGGGTATTGGTGTCTTCAGGCTGACGTTCGATCGCGCTGGCGCAATCGGCAATGGCGAAGGCGCCGACGCCGCGCGCCGAGCCTTTCAGCCCGTGCGCCAGGAGCAGTCGTTGCTTCACATCAGCGTCGACGATCCTGTCGCGAACGGACAGCGCCTGCTGCACGAACAGCGCCAGCACCTCCTGCTCGAGGCTGCGGTCGCCCATCGTCTGGCGCGCGAGATGCGCCAGATCCACCGGCCGCGACCCGGCGGTTCCCGACACGTCGCCGCCAGGCATCGAGAAGGCAATGCCGTTTTCGCCACGCATGAATCTGCAACTCCGTTCTTCGACCGCCGAAAAAAATAGGCGCATCCTGTGGACAACGGGTTAATGATTGGCCCGGAAAAATGTTGCGATAACGGCGCCGGAATCACAGTTTCGTTAACCTTATATTTAAAGTTTTACGTATCGCGCCGAATGCATGTTTTCTTTACCCCGGTGTGTCATTACGATACGACAGGTCCATTTTCAGCCTCCTGCGTGGGACACGAAAAGCAGAATCCATAAGTCCCGCGGCAGCTTGTACAGGGTAGCGAAGGCATGGCGAAGAAAACAACGACTTCAAGAACGCTTGACAGCGACGTAGCCAAGGAACTCGAAAAGGCACTTGATATCGATCTGAGCGGCGATGCCGGCGACCTTGATATCGCCGCGTCGATGGAAGATCTGGAAGCGCAGATATCGCAGGCTGCCGACGAATTGGCACGCGAAGGCCGCAACCAGAATGCCGAGCCCGTCGCCGACCAAAGCCAGAAGGCGGAGCCTGTCGCCAACCTGGGCCAGACGGCCGAGCCTGTCGCCAACCAGGACCAGAAAGCAAAGCCCGCGGCAAAGGCCAAGCCGGCTGAACTGCGCCCTGTGGAAACGCGCAACGGCTCGCAACCGGCCGGTTTCACACCAGCCAATGATCCTCGTCCAAAAGATTACAAGACGCTGCTGCACACTCTCAATCGGCGTGCCTCGAATACGATCTACTGGGTCGTGGCGCTCGTTTCGCTGGTCTGGATCGCGGGCGCCGGTGCATTGGCCAATCTGCTGTTTGGACCAGGCATCTGGCAAATCCGCACGCCCGACCAGTTTTTCGCCCGTCCCGAACTGATCGGCCTGGCGGTCGCTACGCTCCTGCCCGTCCTCCTTTTCTGGGCGTTTGCAGCCATGATTCGCCGCGCGCAGGAAATGCGCATCGCCGCTCAGTCGATGACGGAAGTGGCTTTCCGCCTGACCGAGCCGGAAAACATCGCCCAGGATCGCGTCATGATGATCGGGCAAGCGGTTCGCCGCGAGGTGGCGGCCATGGGTGAAGGCATCGAGCGCACGCTTGCGCGTGCAGTCGAGCTCGAAACCCTGGTCCATAGCGAGGTGAACCAGATCGAACGCTCCTATTCGGAGAATGAATCCCGTATCCGATCGCTGGTCGACGGGCTGGGCAGCGAGCGCGAAGCGGTTGTCACCCACGCCGAGCGCGTGCGCGCCTCTATCACCAGCGCGCATGCGACGCTGAAGGACGAAATCGGGGCTGCCAGCGACATCATTCGCGACAGCATCCTCAACGCGTCGACCAACCTGTCGATGACCATCAACAATTCCGGCGACACGCTGATCGACAGGATCAACGAAAGCTCGATGTCGATCTTCGATTCGGTGGAAGGCCGACTCGATACGATCACGGACCGCCTGTCGACCTCCGGCGAAGCCTTCGCCAGCCTTCTCGACACGCGCATCGCCAAGCTGACGGACACGACCGACGGCCTCACCCGGTCATTGACCGATCTGCTCGACGATCGGACCTCCGGCATGGTGTCGCTGCTCGGCGGCGCCGCGCGCACGCTCAACTCCGAATTTGAAGCCAGCCTCGACGGCATCGAGCGGACGCTGGCCGAACGCGGCCAGGCGTTGATTGGTGAATTCCAGACTCGCGCCGAAGCGCTGGACACCGGCACGCAGAAGCTCAACGCCGCGCTCGAAGCCCGCGCGCGCCAGATCAACGAGACCCTGGTCGAGCGCGCGCGCGAAATCGCCCATACCTTCCAGGAAAGCAAGGAGACGCTGTCGGCGATGATCGATCAGGGCAAGACCCAGATCGGCGCCGACATGGCCGACATCGTTTCGTCGACCTCGTCCATGCTTGAGGCGCGCGCCGGCGATTTCGCCGGGCGCATGGAAGCGGCCCGTCACGTGGTGTCGCGCTCCTTCGACGCCGATATCCAGCGGCTTGCCGATGCCCGCGTCGGCATCGAGGAAGCCGTCGAGAACCACAGCCGCAAGCTCTCCGAAAGCCGCGATCGCATGGCGGCCGCAATGCAGGCCGATCTTGAGAAATTCGCCGAAAACCGTGAAGGTATCGACGCAGCTGTCACCGACCAGGTGCAGAAGCTTGCCGAAGGCCGCAGCCTGATCGCGCGCGCTCTCGAAGAGGATCTGCGCAAGGTCAACGAGTCGCGCGCCGCCATCGATGCTTCGCTGGGCAGCCATCTCGAAAGGCTCGAAGAGGGCCGCAACAGGCTTTCACAGGCCTTGAACGAAGACTCCGGAAAACTTGTACAAGCCCGTACGATCATTGACGAAATGGTTGCCGGTCATGTTGGCAAGCTGGCCGAAGGCCGCAGCATTCTTTCGCGTGCCCTCGAGGCCGATCTCGGCAAGCTGGCCGACAGCCGCGCCAGCATCGACGGCCTGGTCGCCGGTCAGGTCGAGAAGATCGCCGAAGGTCGCGCCATACTCGCCAAGGCGCTGGAAACCGACATTGTCGGCATCAGGGGTCTCATCGAGAACCATTCCGCCAAGCTGGCGGAAGACCGCGCCGAGCTGTCGCGTTCGCTCGAAGGAGACCTGTCCGGCATCAGAGGCCTGGTCGAGGACCATTCAGACAGGCTCGCCAGCGATCGCAGCCTGCTTTCGCAGACGCTCGAGGACGACCTCGCCAAACTGGCCGAAAGCCGGTCGAGCATCGACGGGCTGGTCGCCGGCCAGGTCGAGAAGCTGGCCGAAGGCCGCGACATTCTCAAGCGCGCGCTGGAATCCGATCTCAACACGATCAAGGACGTCATATCAGGCCAGTCCGAAAAGCTGGCGGAAGACCGT
>NZ_VLKT01000002.1:0-116757 GCF_007830515.1 Mesorhizobium tianshanense | reverse complement strand
GAGGGCCGCGACATTCTCAAGCGCGCGCTGGAATCCGATCTCAACACGATCAAGGACGTCATATCAGGCCAGTCCGAAAAGCTGGCGGAAGACCGCTCTACCCTGTCGAAGGCGCTCGAAGACGATCTCGCCAAATTGGCGGAAAGCCGGTCGAGCATCGACGGGCTGGTTGCCGGCCAGGTCGAGAAGCTAGCCGAAGGCCGCGACATCCTCAGACGCGCGCTGGAAGCAGACCTCAATACCATCAAGGGTATCGTCACCGACCAGTCCCAGCAGCTGACCGACAATCGCGCAGAGTTTGCGCGGGCGCTGGAGGCCGATCTCGGCAGCGTCAACGGTCTTGTAAACAGCCATGCCGAGAAGCTCATCCAGGACCGCTCGATCCTCTCCAAGGCGCTCGAGGACGACCTCGCCAAGCTGGCCGAAAGCCGGTCGAGCATCGACGGGCTGGTCGCCGGCCAGGTCGAGAAGCTGGCCGAAGGCCGCGACATCCTCAGACGCGCCCTGGAAGCAGACCTGCAGAAAATTGCGACGAGCCGCTCCGACGTCGACGGCATCATCGCCGGGCATGTCGGCAAGCTGGCCGAAGGCCGCGACATGCTGACCCGTGCGCTGGAGGATGATCTCTCCAGGCTCGCCGATACGCGCCAGGAAGTAGACCGTTCCCTGTCCGGCCATATCGACCAGATCGCCGCCAGAAGCACCGACATCTCAGCTGCAATCGCCGCGGATGTCGAAAAGATCGAGCAGGCGTTCAGCCGCCAGACCGGCATCATCGAGGAGCGCGCCGGGACCATGGAGCGCGCGCTGTCAACTGGTGTCGACAACGTTCGCAGCGTGCTCGAAAAGAGCGCCGTCTTCGTTGCGGGAGCGCTGCGCGAAAAGGTCATGGAAGTCACCAGCGCGCTGCATGAGCAGGCAGGCGCGGCGTTCAGCGACGCCGATCGCAAGATCGCCGAACGCGCCGAGCAAACCTCGGCCGCCTTGCTCGCCAGGGCAGAGGATATCGCCCGCACCTTCGAGGAGGCGGATCGCCGCCTCGCCGCACGTGCCGAGGACAGCTCGAGCACGCTCATTGCTCGCGCCGAGGATACATCGAGCGCAATCATGGCCCGTGTCGACGATACGTCGAGCTCCTTGCTGGCGCGCGCCCAGGAAACCGCCGACCAGCTGGCCGCCCGTGCCAGCGAGATCGCCGGTACATTCGATGCGGCGGACCAGAAGCTGGTTGCCCGCGCGGTCGAAACGGCGCAGTCGCTGGCCGCGCGCGCCGGCGACATCCTGCGCAATTTCGAAGGCGCCGACGAACGGCTCGGCGTGCGCATCGGCGAATCAGCCGAAGCGCTCGCGGCGCGGGCATCGGACCTTGGCCGCATTTTCGATGCCGCCGACCAACAGCTGATATCGCGTATAGCCGAAGGTTCGGAGGCGCTGTCGGCCCGCGCATCCGAGATCGGCCGTATCTTCGACGAGGCGGATCACCGTCTGGTGTCCCGCATCGCCGACAGCTCGTCCGCGATCGGAGAGCATACCGACAGCATCGTCGGCGCATTTGCCAGCACCGAGCAGCGGGTTGCCGAACGTGCAAGGCAGACCGGTCAGGAACTTGCCGTCCACGCCCGCGAAATCGAGCAGGCGCTCGCCGGGGCCGACGAGCGCCTGGCGTCCAGTGCGGCGGCTGCGGCGGCTCGCGTCGAGGAACAGGTCGCCGGCGTCGAGAACCGTCTCGCCTACACCACCGAGGCGATGGGCCAGAAGCTCAACGAGCAGGTTTCGAGCGCCGAGGCGCAACTCATTTCGCGCGCCAACGCGATCGCCGAAACCTTCACCGCGGTCGGCCAGCATATCGGCCAGAGCACCAACGACGCGGCGAAGACCATCGGCACCAACACCCGCGAGCTCAACACCATGCTCGCGGCACGTTCGGCCGAGATATCGAAAATCCTCGACGAAACGGCACGGCCTCTGGTCGAGCGCTTCGCCCAGGGCGGCTCGGAACTGCAAAAGAGCATGGAAGAGGTTACCGAGCGCGCGACCGAGAAGCTTCGCAGCGAAAACGCCACCCTCGTCAACGCGCTCGCCAGCCGCACGGCCGAAACATTGTCGGCCGTCGAAGGGGCACGCTCGACGCTCGCCGACAGTGTCGCCGATCTCATCGGCCGCATGAGTACCTCCAGCGCGCAGCTCGGTCAGCTGATCGAGCAGGCGGCAGCCAATCTGGGCCAGGTCGACGAACGCCTGACCGGCAGCACGCAAAGCTTCGCGGCAACGACCGAAAAAGCCGCCCAGACTTTCGCCAGTTCGGCGCGCCTGGTCGATTCGAACACGACACGGCTTACCGAATTGTCGTCTTCCACATTGCGCGAGGTCGCCGGCATCGCCACCAAGTTCGACGAGCACAGCCGGTTGCTTTCCAGTGCTTCGGACCTGTTGAGTTCGGCCCAGAGCAACCTCGAACATACGCTGGAAAGGCAATCGTCGCTGGAGGACCTCGCCGTCGGCCTGGTCAAGAAGTCGGAGGATCTCGAAAGGGTCATGCGCTCGTTCGAGACTCTGGTCGGCCAGACGCTGCAGAACGCCGAAGGCAAGACGCTGGAGTCGGCGGACAAGATCCGTACCGCCATTTCCGACGTCGTCGATTCGGCAACGAAGCGCTTCGCCGACGCGACCGAGGAGATGCGGCGCACCGCCGGCTCGATCAAGAGCGAGCTCGACCTCACCCGCGCCGAGCTCAAGAAGGGCGTCATCGAGATGCCGGAAGAGGCAAAGGAATCGACCACGGCTATCCGCCGCGCCGTTTCCGAGCAGATCAACGCATTGAAGGAACTTTCGGATATCGTTGCGAAATCGGGCCGCAGCGTCGACCCTTCGGAGCCGCGCAGCCTGCGTCCAGCACCGCAAGCGCCTGCCGCGCGCGCCGCTGAGCCGCAGCGCCGTCCTCCAGCCCCACAGGAGCCTCGTGCCCCTCAGCCGCCATTGGGTGGTGAGTCCGCACTGCGCGGCACGCTCGACCTGGAACGCCCGGTGGACACGGTGTCGCGCCAGCGCGATTCCAACGGCCGTACGGCACAGGGCGGATGGGTGCGAGATCTCTTGACCGGGGCATCACGCGAAGACGCCGCCAAGCCCGCGGCACCGTCGGAAGCGCCACGCTCGGCCCCGCCCCAGCGTTCGCCGCTTCATGTCGTGGAGTCGCTCAACTCGCTTTCCGTCGATATCGCCCGCGCCATCGATCACGATGCCTCGATCGAATTGTGGAACCGCTACCGGCGCGGCGAGCGTGACGTGTTCACCCGGCGTCTCTACACGCTGAAAGGCCAGCAGACCTTCGACGAGATCCGCCGCAAATATCAGATGGAGGCTGAGTTCCGCGCCGCCGTCGACCGGTACTGCGACGATTTCGAAAAACTGCTCAAGGACGTGTCGCGCAACGACCGCGACAACATGATGGCGCAGACCTACCTGACGTCGGACACCGGCAAGGTCTATACGATGCTTGCCCACGCCAGCGGCCGCCTGCATTGATCAGGCGATAGGGACCAAAAAAGCGGGACATGTCCCGCCTTTTTGTTCGATCCCGGGCAAGCATGTGACGCGACATGCGCCATATCGTCGGTCAGCGCCAATGCCTGTCGCCCGACTACGACTATTCGATTTGGATCAGATCACCGAATCGGTCCAGCGGACGATGTCCTTGGCCGCATCGCCGAACGCACTGTCGAGCGCGCCGATATAGGCCTGGTTGCCGCTGCCCGAGACGGGCGCCGTCGCGGTGAAGCTCTTGGAGGCACGCACCTCGCCGTTGCGGTCGTTCAATATCCGCACGAACAGGTCGACTTCGGCATGTTCGCCACCGTCGACCCGGACTTCGAAGGAACGGACCTCGACGATCACCTGATAGTCGATCGCCAGCCCCTCACCCGGCTTGCCGACACCGGCGAAGCTGCCCGAGCGCTGGAATGTTTCGGCCAGCCGCGCCTGCACGATCAGCGGCAGCCGATCGGCCCATTGCGCACCCTTGAGGTACTGGATCGAGCGCGCCGACGGCTTGATGACGATGTTCTGGCTGTCAAGCGCCTTGAGCGCGGAAGGCTGGGCGATGAGGATCTGGCGGCGGCCGCGGCCGCGCGCATCGAGTGCCGGCGCCGACAGCTCGAATGTGTCCAGGGGCGCCGGCCCGCCACCCGGCAAAAACGCGCAACTGGCTAGCGAAAGCGTAAGCAATGCCACACCCGCTTTGAGCCCACCCGATTTGACCCCGCCAAATTTAGACATGAATGACTTCACACGCGATCCCCGTTGTCCCCGGATCGTAAGATCAACCTGCACTTGCAACTCATGTTCTTGGGGCGGGCGAAAGCCGAAGTCAACGCCGCACCCTGCCGTCGAATTGCCGAACCTCGCCTTCGCCGCCTGACAGGATCCGCTGCGGATTGCGGCTGAGATCCGTCACCGCCTCTTCGATGCGGGTGATCGAACGGCGGCTGTCCTGGACCAGCGCTTCGACGTTCTGCAGGCCCTGGCCGGAGAAACGGGCCAGATTGTCGGTGATGGTGCCGAGGCGCGCGTTCAGCGTGTCGGCAACCTGCTTGAACGATTTCAGCGTATTCCTGGCATCGGCTATCATGCCGTCGGCCTGGCCCGAACCGAGCAACGTATCGACCTTCACGAGAATGCCGTCGACGCGCACCGAGGCGTCGTTGAGGCGCTCCGCGAGTTGCTGTGCGTCCTTGATCGTCTGGTCGATATCGTTGGCCCGGTTGGCGACTTTATTGGTCACCTTGGCGATGTCGGCGGCAGCCTCGTTGGCATTTTCGCTGGCCTTCTGGATGTTGGCCAGCGCCGTGCGAACCTGTGCCGGATCGATGCCATCGAGGACGCCTTCGACCTTGGCGAGCGTGCCTTGCGTCCTTTGGGCGAAGTCGTTGATCGATCCCACCGCCGTGTCGACGTTCCTGACGACCCCGTCAAACTGCTTCGAGGTTTCCTTCAGGTTCGCCGTCACCGTATCGACATTGTCGACGATGCTCTTGATCTGGTCCTTGTCGACCGCGTTGAGCAGCCCTTCCGCCGCCTTCAGCGTGCCGTCGAGCTTGCCCGAAACGCCCTTCAACTCTTCCGACAGCGAACTGACGCTGGCGAGGAATTTGTCGATGCCGTCGGAATTCTTGGCCAGCGCATCGGAGAAGGTTTGCACGTTGTTGACGGTCTGCGTCAGTGGTCCGCGAACGTCCTTGGTGAAGCCTTCGAGCTGGGTGAGAACCGTATCGGCGCGGGTGAAGATGTCCTGCGCCGTCTGCAACAGGTTGGTGACCGCCGACGGGTTGGCGACGATCTCGGCGACGCGGCCCTCCTCCTCGGCCTGGTCAAGAAGGTTCACTTCCTTGGGGTCGGCGCCCTTGAGTTCGATATTGGCCTGACCGGTGAGGCCGGCAAGGCCGATATCGGCCTGCGTCGATTTGGTGATCGGCGTCGTGCGGCCTATTTCGGCCTCGGCGATTGCCGCGGTCGGATTGTCGAGGTCGATATAGACGCGTTTGACATCCCCAACCCTGACGCCGTTGAACAGCACGAAACTGCCGCGGCCGAGGCCGGAAGCCGATCCCGGAATGCGCACCCGCAGCATCGCCGTCTCACCCCTGTCGCCGATCGCGGCCGTCCAATAGACGAACGCAAAGGCCGCCAGGATCGCTGCTAGCGTGAAAATGCCGACAATGACGTAGTTGGCTCTGGTTTCCATTTACCCACTTATGGCTATGCGCGTGCCGCAAGATCAAGCTGCCGCGCACGTTTTCCGCGGAAATAGGATTTCACCCAAGGTTCCTCGCTTTTGAGCATGTCGTCGATCGTGCCTTCGACCAGCACTTTCTTGTTGCCGAGCACGGCCACCCGATCACAAGCGGTGAACAGCGTGTCGAGATCGTGCGTGACCATGTACACGGTCAGATCCATGGTATCGCGCAGCTTGACGACCAGTTCGTCGAACTCGGCCGCGCTGATCGGATCGAGGCCGGATGTCGGCTCGTCCAGGAAGACAATGTCGGGATCGAGCGCCAGCGCGCGTGCCAGCGCCGCACGCTTGATCATGCCGCCGGAAAGCTCGGACGGGAATTTCTGCGCCGCATCCGGCGGCAACCCGACCAGTTCGACCTTGAGCATTGCCAGTTCGTCCATTAGCTTTCTCGGAAGATCGAGATATTCACGCATCGGCACCTGCACGTTTTCCAGGACCGTAAGCGCCGAAAACAGCGCGCCGTGCTGAAAGAGGACGCCAAGGCGCATGTCGATGCGAAGGCGTTCCTTCTCGCTCGCCTTTTCGACATCGACGCCGAACAGCTTGATCGTTCCCGACTGCTTGCGCACCAGGCCGAGGATCGCGCGCAAGAGAACCGATTTGCCGGCACCGGAGGCGCCGACAAAGCCGAGAATCTCGCCGCGCCTGATATCGAGCGACAGTTTGTCGAGAATGACCTTGTCGCCGAAGGACACGGTGATGTCGTGCGCGGAAAGCACGATCTCGTCTTCGTCAGCCGCGTCCGCAACTCCAGTCGCCTTTGTGTTGCCCTGCATCGCCATGTCAGAACTCGATCGCCGCGTAGAACATGGCGAAAAGCCCATCGAGGATGATGACCACGAAGATCGACTTCACCACCGAGGCCGTGACGTGCTGTCCCAGCGATTCCGCGCTGCCGCCAACCTTCATGCCTTCGACCGAAGCGATCGTGCCGATGATCAAGGCCATGAACGGCGCCTTGATCAGTCCGGCAAAGATGGTGCTGAGATCGATGGCGACGCGCAACCGGTCGATGAAGGCGGCCGGTGCGATATCGGAATAGAGCCATGCCGCCGCGATGCCGCCGCCAAGTGCGGCGAAATTGGCGATGATCGTCAGGCAAGGCAGTGCGATCACCAGCGCCACCAGCCGCGGAAACACCAGCACGCCGATCGGATTGAGGCCGATGACCTTCAGCGCGTCGACCTCCTCGCGCATTTTCATCGAGCCGATTTCAGCCGTGATGGCGCTGCCCGAACGGCCGGCGATCATGATCGCGGTCATCAGCACGCCGAGTTCGCGCAGGATCAGCACGCCGACCAGATCGACGACGAAGATATCGGCGCCGAAATAGCTGAGCTGGTAGGCGCCTTGCTGGGCAACGATCGCACCGACGATGGCCGACATCAGCACGACCACCGGTATGGCGCCGACGCCCATGCGGTCGATCTGGTTGAAGATCGCCGCCGGATTGACCGCATGGCCACGGCCGAGCTTCATCTGCGAGCCGCGTATCGTGGCGCCCAGTATGTTCATCGAGGCCAGGAAATCGTCGCGCATTTCATAGACGCGCCGGCCAACCAGCTCGAGCGCGCGAATGATGATGTTGGGCGGCTTTGTGCCGCCGGAATCGGGTTCGCGCCGAACGGCATCGCCAACGGCGCCGAGCAGGATCGAGGCAATCTCGCTTTGCCCTTGCAGCTTGATCTCGACGCCCTTCTTTTCGAAGGCGCTGACCAAACGGTCGATCAGCCAGGCCCCGGCGGTGTCCATCTTCTCGATATGCGAAAGATCGAGCGCCAGCGTCTTAAAACCGCTGCGCTTCTCGATCTTGCGCATCTCGGCGTCGACCAGCGTCACGGTGCGCGTCGTCCAGTTTCCGGAGAAGGCGCAGCCGAGAACGCCGCCCTCCTCGCCGACCGCGACACGCGGCTGGTGGTCGGCCCCATTGGCGGTCGTGCCGCTTGCGAAGCGTTTGCGGATGGTCAACATGGCGTCCTGTTTAGCCTGACGGGGCCGACCTGTCGATTTGCCGACGGGCTCGTTGTCGCATAGCCGGAGCAGAAAAATATGGCGCGTGTCATTTCGGTCGAGGCCGAGCGCTTTCCCATCGCCGGGATCTTCACCATTTCGCGCGGCTCGAAGACCGAGGCCGAGGTGATCGCTTGCACGATCAGCCAAGGCAGCCATACCGGGCGCGGCGAATGCGTCCCCTACAAGCGCTATGGCGAGACCATGGTCGGTGTCCGTGATGCGATCGAGGTTATGCGGGAGCAGATTGCCGGCGGCATCGGCCGCACCGCGTTGCTCGACGCCATGCCGGCGGGTGCGGCGCGCAACGCCGTCGACTGCGCTCTGTGGGATCTGGAGGCGAAGATCGCAGGCAAGCCGGTCGCCTCCAGCATCTGCGCGACGCCGCCGAGGGCGCTCGAGACGGCCTATACGCTGTCGCTCGGCGAGCCCGAGGCGATGGCCGCCCAAGCCCGCGCCAACGCCCAGCGCCCGTTGCTCAAGGTCAAGATCGGCGGCGACAACGATATGGCCCGTATCAGGGCGGTTAGAGAGGCGGCACCGGCGAGCCGCATCATCCTGGATGCCAATGAGGGCTGGAGCGACGACAACATCGTGGAAAACCTGGCCTTTGCCGCCGAGCACGGCATTGCGCTGATCGAACAGCCGCTGCCGGCAGGCCGCGACGGCATGCTTCGCCACATCGCGCATCCGGTGCCGATCTGCGCCGATGAAAGCGTGCATGAGGCAAAGGATCTTGCTTCGCTTGTCGGCCTCTACGACGCCATCAATATCAAGCTCGACAAATCGGGCGGACTGACCGCGGCGCTTGCCCTTCGCGACCGCGCCCGCGAACTGGGCTTCGGCGTCATGGTCGGCTGCATGGTCGGCACGTCGCTGGCCATGGCGCCGGCCGTGCTCCTGGCCCAGGATGCCGATTTCGTCGATCTCGACGGTCCGCTGCTGCTGGCCCGCGACCGCGTTCCAGGTCTCGTCTACCAAGGTTCGCTGGTGTCACCGCCCGATACGGCGCTGTGGGGCTGAACGCGCCGCAAGTCCGATCAGCGCCAGGCCGGCCAGGGCGATCGGGATCATGGCAAAAAAGCCGTCCACGCCGAAGCGGTCATAGAGAGGGCCGGACATGAGCGTCACCACCGCCATGAAAAAGCCGTTGGAGAAATAGGCGATGCCTTGCGCGGCCCCGGTGCGTTCCTCCGCGACCGTCTCGCCGATCATCTTCTGCAGTCCGATCAGAACCAGCGCCACCGAAACCGCGTGCAGTGCCTGGACTGCGAAAAATCCGGCAACGCCAAGGCCAAGCGGCCAGATCAAGGGAAAGGCGATCCAGCGGACAATCGAACCGAGCCCGGCCATCACCATGATCGACACCACCGAGAAGGAGCCGAAGACGCGGGTGAAGATCATGAACATGCAGACCTCCGCCACCACGCCCCAACCCCATAAGAGCCCAACAACCGAATCGCTGATACCGATGGATTTCCAGTAGATCGACACGAAGCCGTAGAGAAACGCATGGCTGGCGGTGATGACGCCGACGCCGATGGAGAAATAGAGGAAATAGGCGTTGAGGAGTTTTGGCGCCGATTGCTGGATGTCGGTCGCCGAAAGCGGCGAGGCCAGCCGGGGACGGCCAAGGCGTGGCGCGACCAGTCCGGCGGCAAGCGTTGCGCCAAGCGCTGCGAAAATGATCACCGGCACCGCCTGAGGGCTCGTTGCCGCCAGGATGAAGCCGCCCGCGAGGTTGGCGCACAGATAGGAGATCGATCCCCATTTGCGCATGCTTGCGTAGTTGGAGCCGAAGCGGCGCACGCCTGAAAGCGCCAGCGAATCGGCGATCGGCGAATGCGGCGTCCAGGCCACGGTGAGCGCCAGCGAAACGGCGAGCACCATGGCGTAGGTCGGCGTCAGAAAGTAGCCGGCCGACAGGATCAGTGACGCGGCCGCCAGCGCGACATAGACATGCGCACGGTCCCTCGCCCGGTCGGCCAGCGCAGTCAGCAAAGGTGTCGTCACCACGCGCAGGAACATCGGCGCGGCGAGGATCACGGCTATCTGCTCGGCCTGGAATCCCTTCGCCTGCAGCCACAGCGGAAAGTAAGGCACATGCATTCCGAGCGGCACGAAAAGCGTGAAGAAAATCAGGCTCATGCGCAGTTCGAAATGGCGCGGCTTGACGAGCTGTTCGGGCGAAAGCGGCGGCAGGGAGGACATCAACAGGCAATCCGTCGGCGCGGCCTTCGGCCGAGTCGGCCTGCAGCGCACGCCAACTCCATAACATGCTGAAAAAGTCGGCGGAACCGCTTGGACTAATCGATTAGAGCGAGATCAGGTCGGCTTTGCTCACGCCGCCTGGACTGCCCTGCCCCTGATGTCGACCGGCACCAGCACTTCGCTGCCGACAGGAGCTTCCGGCAGGACATGCGCCCATTGCAGTATCTCCATCCGGCCGTCGAAATGCTCGACCACCGCCGTGCAGCTCTCCACCCAGTCCCCGGTGTTGATGTATTGCACGTCCTCGTAGCTTTCGATCGCGGCATGGTGGATGTGCCCGCAGATTACGCCGTCGACCTGCGAGCGGCGTGCTTCCTCGGTCAGCATGGTCTGGAACGAACCGATGAAATTCACCGCCTTCTTGACGTTGACCTTGGCCCAGGACGAAAACGACCAGTAAGGCAGGCCGAGCAGTTGGCGAAGCCGCGTCACCACGCGGTTGACGAGCATGGCCGCGTCATAGGCGTAGTCGCCAAGATAGGCGAGCCAGCGCGCATTATGGACGACGGTGTCGAACTGATCGCCATGGATGACCAGAAACCGTTTGCCGTCGGCGGTCTCGTGGGTGACGCGATCGGCAACGACGATGCCGCCGAAATGCACGCCCTGGAACTGGCGCGCGAACTCGTCGTGATTGCCGGCGATATAGGTGATGCTGGCGCCCTTGCGCGCCTTGCGCAGCAATTTCTGGACGACGTCATTGTGACTCTGCGGCCAGTGCCAGCTCCGTCTCAGCCGCCAGCCGTCGACGATGTCGCCGACGAGATAGATGATATCGGCGTCGTGATGGCGCAGGAAATCGATCAGGAACTCGGCCTTCGCCGCCTTCGACCCGAGATGGACGTCGGAGATGAACATGCTGCGGAAAGTGCGGGGCTCTGCGCCAGGCATTGGATTCTCACCGTTGCTCTCGCGTGAGCCTATGCGCCGATTCATGCAACAACCGTATGACGGTTGCGATTGGTCCAGCCCCAAGAGTAGGTTGCCGAGCCAATCAGAGGAGAAAATCATCATGGATCTCGGCATTCGCGGCAAAAAGGCCATCGTCTGTGCCTCCAGCAAGGGACTTGGACGCGGCTGCGCCACGGCGCTGGCCGAAGCCGGCTGTGACCTGGTCGTCAATGGGCGCAACGCCGACCAACTGGCCAAGACCGCCGCCGAACTTCGCGAAAGATTTGGCGTCAAGGTGACTGAGATCGTCGGCGACGTCTCAAAGCCCGAGGTGCAGAAGGCGCTGCTTGCCGCCTGTCCAGATCCCGATATTCTCGTCAACAACAATGGCGGACCGCCGTTTCGCGATTTCCGCGAGCTCGACCGCGAAAAGATCCTCGAAGGCGTCGCCCAGAACATGGTGACCCCGATCGAACTGGTTCAGGCTGTGATCGACGGCATGGCCGAACGCGGCTTCGGCCGCATCATCAACATCACCTCGCTGTCGGTCTATGTTCCCATTCCCGGCCTCGACCTGTCGTCGGGCGCGCGCGCCGGCCTGACTTCGTTCCTTGCCGGCGTCGCGCGGACGGTGGTCGACCGCAATGTGACGATCAACAACATGTTGCCGGGCAAGCTCGACACCGACCGGCTGCGCCCCCCGCATGAAGCCGGCACCCCCGAAGATCCGGCAGCCGCCGCCGCACGCAAGACCCAGGCGGCAGCCAACATTCCGGCCAAGCGGCTCGGCACGCCGGAGGAATTCGGCCAGATCTGCGCCTTCCTGTGCTCGGTTCATGCCGGCTATCTGACCGGGCAGAACATACCGGTGGATGGTGGCGCCTACGTCAGCGCGTTCTAGTATCTAGCGCTTGGTACCCGCTGGGAACGGCGGGAAACGACCGATATTGAAAAAGTCCGACGCACCGCAAAGTCGGCGCCGACCATAGAATCCCGTTCCATGGCAGCGCTTCTCAAGGAATCAGGATTCATTTTTAGGGTCTTCGAGGAACGCCGTTCTATGCAAATGCCATGGGCAGCAGCGACGCGGACTTTTTCAACAATATCCACCCAATCCGGTCATTCCCACCGCATCTCCGCATCTCCGCATCTCCAAAGCGGACACTCAGCCAAGCCGGCGCTGATGACCTAAGCCGACATCTTGTCGAGAGAGCATTCCGTTCAGAACTCGTGGATGGAAGGGACCGGCGCGTTGCGTATACCGAGAACCCCGCCATCCTCTAGTTATAGCTAGAGCACAGTCGCGCACACTCGCGTCCGAAGCAGGACTAGAATAGGGTGAAAGGCAAAGCCGCTACGACCGACCAGGGAAGGCGCACGGCACGTATGGAACGACGGCTTACGGCAATACTTGCTGCCGACGTGGTTGGCTACAGCCGCCTCATGGGCGAGGACGAGGTAGGCACGCTCGAGGGACTGAAGAGCTGCCGTCGCGAACTGATCGACCCCGAGATCAAGAAGCACCACGGCCGCATGATCAAGCTCATGGGCGACGGCGCGCTCGTCGAGTTCGCCAGCGTCGTCGATGCCGTCCAGTGTGCTGCTGTGATCCAGCGCCGGATGGCCGACCGCAACAAAGGCACCGCCGAAGCCCGGCAAATCCGGTTTCGCATTGGTGTCAATCTCGGTGATATCATCGTTGAGGGTGACGATATCTACGGCGACGGGGTAAACATCGCCGCCCGTCTGCAGGCGATCGCAGAGCCCGGCGGAATTTGCATCTCCGGCACGGCGTTCGATCACGCAGCGCACAAAGTGGATGTCGGCTTCGCCGGTCTCGGAGAGCAGCGCCTCAAGAATATCGCGAATCCGATTCGCGTCTATCGGGTCCTGCTAGATCCCGGAGAATCGGGGAAGATCGTGGCCGCGCCACACCGGCCAGGTTCGCCCATCATGATTTTGGCAGGGGTAGCAGGCCTGCTCATCGTCTTGCTTGCAGGCATTTTTGCATGGCAATGGCAAAGGCCCGCAGCGCTCGGAAAACCATCCGTTGCGGTACTGCCATTTGCAAACCTCAGCGGCGATCCGAGCCAGGACTATTTCGCCGACGGCATCACCGAGGACCTGATCACCGATCTGGCCAAGCTTTCGGGTCTCGATGTCATCGCTCGCAATTCCGTTTTCGCCTACAAGGGCAAGCCCCTCGTTCTGGCCGATGTCGGGCGTGACCTTGGTGTGCGCTTTGTCGTTGACGGCAGCGTGAGGCGGACAGGCGATCAAATCCGTCTCAATGCGCAGCTGATTGACATAGCGACTGGCGACAATCTGTGGGCCAATCGGTTCGATCGCGGCATTGCGGAGGTTTTTGCCGTCCAGGACGAGATGAGCCTGGAAGTTGCCAAAGCGCTCGGCGTGCAGCCTTCTGCTACGGAGAGCGAGCGGATGGCACGCCCGCCGACTTCCAATCTTGAAGCCTACGATTACTACCTGCGCGCCGAGCAGGCGGCTCGATCCGGTGGGGGCTCAGGTCTGAGGAAAGCACTTGCGCTCTATGAAAAGGCGGAGGAAGTCGACACCGCTTTCGCTGAAGCCTTCGCGGCCGACGCACGCACGAGTGTCTATGTTTGGCGGGCTGGCTTCGATGACATCACCCAGAGCGCGCTTGCGAGAAAGAGAGCTTATGAAAAGGCAGGCAAGGCATTGGAACTCGATCCGGACCTTTCATCGCCCTATGCCCTTCTAGGCATCATGCAGGTCATCGATCGCCATTACGACGAAGCGATCGCCTCGGCGAAGCGGGCCGTTGCAATCGGCCCGGGAGACGCTGGGACTCATATAGCCCTCGGATACGTGCAGTTGTTCGCTGGCAATCACGCCGAGGCGGCCAATGCCGTCGAGACGGCATTGAAGCTCGATCCCAATCTGCCCCCCATGGACCGGGAAATCGCTGGTCTCGTCTTTCTCCTTCAGGGCGACACCGCGAAGGCCATCGAGACTCTCGAGCGTACCCGCGACGATGCGCCGGCGGATGGTGGTTTCCGGATTCTGCTCGCAGCGGCATACGCTCGCGCCGGCCGCTTGCACGACGCAAAGGCCGCAATCGCTGATGGCCTCCGGCTGGTGGCTAGGACCGAATCCTTCGCTCGGGCGCGGTCATTGGCATCAGTTGGGAATATTTTTGGCCACCTTCGCAATGTTGAGGACCTCACTTTTATCGTCGATGCCCTGCGCGAAGCCGGACTGCCTGAATGGCCGTTTGGCTTCACCGCCGACGAAAAAGATCGATTGAAGGGTGAGGAGATTACGTCACTCGTTATTGGCAAAACCCTGAAAGGCCAGCTCGAACCCGATGGCCAACCCGCCATCATGCAGGTCGGACCGGATGGCACGACGGGCTTCCGGACGATGACGCGAATGTTGACGGAGAGAGTCTATGTCGAGCGCGATCTCTTATGCGAGCAGAGCGAGAATCTGTTTGGACTCCCCGTCTGTGGTCCCGTCTACCGACGTACCGAAGGGGCTGGTACGGGGTATTCCTATGTCAATGCAACTATGGTGTTTCACTTCGTGACCGTAAATTGAACTCGCAAGTCTCAGGGGTTATTGATCAAGTTCCAATCCGGCTCATCGACTGCCAACTTTGCTTCGACGACCGGCCATTTAGCATCGCCCTTCGGAACAAGATCATCGGCATTGTCCGCAAAAGCGGCCGCGTTCCCTTCGTCGTAGATCAGGTAGAGCTTGCCATCGATGATCTTGAACGCTTCCGGATCGACATTGACGGTGACGGAATCGTTGAGTGCGACCTCGCCGGCGCAGTAACCACCGTATTGGGGAGCGTATTTGGCCGGCTCGCTCATGAACATTTCCTGGTGTTTCTTGCTGGCGAAATGCCACGGCGTCCCCAACCATTCGTAGGAGTATTCTTCTGACCCCTTCACCGCCTTGCCGTCCGTGAAATAAGCAACCGTGTCGTAGCCCATGAGCGCCACGCCGCCGAAATAGCCGGTGTTCACTGAGTCGTCGGCGAAGGCAGATCCCGCGCCAGCAACCGCGGCAAGCGCAAATGCGGCCGCCGACACTGAATAGCGAACCAGTTTCGATGTGATCGATGTGCTCATCTGCATTCTCCATTCAATCGTGGATGGCTTCGCATTTCGCTGCATTCGCTTCGCCGAGGACCTTCGTCTGGCAGGTGGCCCCGTGGCGTTTGAAGAGCTTTATCATGTCCGTATTGCCCTTCCAGAACGCGCGAGTGATCGGCCAGTAGCCATGACCCTCAGGGTGTTTCACATCCGCGCCCTGCCCAATGAGAAATTCTGCGAGTTCGACGTGGTTTTCCTCTCCCGCGACGATTAACGGCGTGACTCCCGACTTGTTGGCCGAGTCTTCGAGCACCGCCCCCTTCTCGAGCAACAGCTTGGCAATCGGTAGGCTGCCCGAAAAAGCTGCCGCGTGGAGCGGCGTGAAGCCGCCCGAATTGCGCGCCATGACGTCGGCGCCCTTGCCCAGCAGCAATTCCGCGATCGCGAGTTGGTCGCCGAGGGCAGCAGCTATGAGGGGGGTTGCCTGATCAGGAGCCCGGCTATCGACATCGGCGCCGCTGGCCAAGGCCTGCTCCACCGCAGGCTTATCGCCGGCCGCGACCGCGTCGAACAACAAATCGCCGGCGGCTGCCGTCGTTGCCGCGAACGCCAACATCAAAGATGTTAGTAGTCGACGCATCACCACCGATAGCACGCGCGGGGATGGAGTACAAGTTCGGTAGGCTCTCGCTTTGCCCGCCATGCGAGCCAGCAAAAAGGAATTTCCGCTTCGGATTGCGCCACGAATGACCGGGATTGGCGCTACTTGCTCATTCCCATTGACGAGCCGAACAGCAACTTTCCACCCGTTGCCGGACATTCAAACTGGGCGGCGGCGTAGCTCGCCGCAGAGCCGCCCGTCGTCCCAACATTTCAATGGCAGTCCGCACAGGCAGAGCGGCGATGCGAAGCGGAAGCGTAAGCATGCGCTCGCGACATATCACCTCTCGAAAAGCCACGGCTGCATGCTAAGAGACTCAAAACACCAAACGGACTGAGGAGCGGCCGGTATGGAAGGCGAAAGCAAAAAAGCGGCCCGGTCGGACCTCGACGAAGCTGCACTCTACTTCCACAAGCACCCAAGGCCTGGGAAGCTCGAGATCCAGGCAACGAAGCCGCTCGGCAATCAGCGCGATCTGGCGCTTGCCTATTCGCCCGGCGTCGCGGCGCCCTGCCTGGAAATCCGCGACAATCCGGCAACCGCCGCCGACTACACGGCGCGGGCCAATCTGGTCGGCGTCGTTTCCAACGGCTCGGCCGTGCTGGGCTTGGGCAATATCGGTCCGCTGGCCTCCAAGCCGGTGATGGAAGGCAAGGCTGTCCTGTTCAAGAAGTTCGCCGGCATCGACGTGTTCGACATCGAGATCGACGCGCCTGGCATCGAGCGCATGGTCGAGACGATCTCGGCGCTGGAGCCGACCTTCGGCGGCATCAACCTCGAGGACATCAAGGCGCCCGAATGCTTCGAGGTCGAGGAGCGGCTGAAGGCCCGTATGGCCATACCGGTCTTCCACGACGACCAGCACGGCACCGCGATCATCGTCGCCGCTGCCGTGCTCAACGGGCTGGAATTTGCCGGCAAGACGATCTCCGACATCAAGATCGTCACCTCCGGCGCAGGCGCTGCTGCCCTCGCCTGCCTCAATCTGCTGGTTTCGCTCGGCGCGCGCGTCGAGAACATCTGGGTCACCGACCGGTTCGGCGTCGCCTACAAGGGCCGCGTCGACGAAATGGACCGCTGGAAGGACCCCTATGTGAAGGACACCGAGGCGCGCACGCTGGCCGACGTGCTGCCGGGCGCCGACGTGTTTCTGGGGCTTTCGGCCGCCGGCGTGCTGAAACCGGAATTGCTCCAGCACATGGCGCCAAAACCGCTGATCCTGGCGCTGGCCAACCCCACGCCAGAGATCATGCCGGAAGCGGCACGGGCGGCGCGACCAGACGCGATGATCTGCACCGGCCGTTCCGATTTCCCCAATCAGGTCAACAACGTACTCTGCTTTCCCTACATCTTCCGTGGCGCGCTGGACTGCGGCGCCAGCGCCATCAACGAAGAGATGAAGATGGCCGCGGTGCGGGCGATCGCGGCCCTTGCCCGCGAAGAACCGTCCGATGTCGCCGCCCGCGCCTACTCCGGCGAAACGCCGGTCTTCGGGCCGGATTTCCTGATCCCCTCGCCCTTTGATCCCAGGCTGATCCTGCGAATCGCGCCGGCCGTCGCCAAGGCCGCCTGCGACACCGGCGTCGCCACGCGGCCGATCTCTGACTTTGCCGCCTATATCGACACGCTGAACCGCTTCGTCTTCCGCTCCGGCCTGGTCATGAAGCCGGTGTTCTCGATGGCCAAGACGTCGAGCGCCAAGCGCGTCATCTATGCCGACGGCGAGGACGAGCGCGTGTTGCGCGCCGCGCAGGTGGTGCTGGAGGAAGGCATCGCCGAGCCGATCCTGATCGGCCGCCCACATGTCATCGAGGTGCGGCTGAAACGCTATGGGCTGCGCATCAAGCCGGGTGTCGATTTCGGCCTGATCAACCCCGAGGATGATCCGCGTTATCGCCATTATGTCGACCTTTTGATCGAACTCGCCGGCCGGCGCGGCGTCACGACGGAAGCCGCGCGCACCATGGTGCGCACCAACAACACGGTGATCGCGGCACTTGCCCTCAAGCGTGGCGACGCCGACGCCATGGTCTGCGGCCTCGAAGGACGTTTCGAGCGGCATCTGCGCAATGTCACCTTGATCATCGGCCCGCGCCCCGGCATCAAGGACCATGATTTGTCGACGCTTTCCATGCTGATCTCGCAGCGCGGCATCATTTTCCTGACCGACACCCATGTCACCGTCGATCCGACCGCCGAGGAGATCGCCGAGATGACGGTGCTGGCGGCCGAAGAGATCCAGCGCTTCGGCATCGAGCCGAAGGCCGCCCTGCTCTCGTTCTCGGATTTCGGCTCGCGCGATGAGCCGAGCGCGCTCAAGATGCGGCAGGCAGCGGCGATCCTGGCGCGCATCGCGCCCGACCTGCAATGCGACGGCGAGATGCATGCCGACACGGCTCTGTCCGAGCATCTGCGCCAGCGGGTCTATCCGCATTCCCGGCTGAAGGGCGAAGCCAATCTGCTGGTGTTCCCCAATCTCGATTCGGCCAACATCACGCTCACCGCGCTGCGCGCGATGATGGACGCGCTGCATGTCGGGCCGATCCTGCTCGGCACCGACAGACCGGCGCACATATTGACGCCGTCGGTAACGTCGCGCGGCGTGGTCAACATGACGGCGCTCGCCGTGGTCGAAGCTGCCCAAAAGGCGCAGGCGGTTGTAAATCTGGGCTGAAACCCGATTTGGCATTAGAGCGCCGCACGTCCAATTGGACGCGCAAAGGACGCTCTAACACTTTGTATCTCCGCATGATCCTTTCCGGAAACCGATTTCGGTTTCCGGGGTCATGCGGTAAGCTGAACAAACAGTTGACCTCAGACGCGGTAACTTTCGCAACGGATGGGCAAACGGAGCTCAGGACGAATGACGGGCCGAGGGTGGAAGCTGACGTGTGCCGCGGCGCTGCTCGGCGCCGTGGCGTTGTTAGGCTTTGCCGTCACCCAGCCGCAGGCGGCCTCCCGTGTTTGCCGCCAGTTGGAGGCCGATCTCGCGGCCGCTTCGCGCGGTGGCGGCGGCAAGCCGGCCCTGCTCAGGAAATACGACGACGCGATCGTGCGGCAGCGCGAGCAGATTTCAAAGGCAGGCCACCAGTCCGACCGTGCCGGTTGCGGCTTTTCGCTGTTCGAGCGCAATCGCAACGCATGCGCCGCGCTCGATGCCATGCTCGACCGCATGAACGCCAACCTCGATGCCTTGCAGGTCAAGCGCGCTGAGCTCGCCGGCGGCGGCTCGCGCCGCGATCGTGCACGCATACTGGCCTCGCTCGATGCCAATGGCTGCCGCGACGGCAATGAGCCTTCGAAGCGTGCGCCTGTCCTGGAAGCGAACCGCGAAAACGGCAAAGGAAATCTGCTCGATCGGCTTTTGGGCGACGCCGGAAGTCAGCCCCAGGCGCTGGACGAGCCGAGCGATCCCGACGAAGAACGCGGTATCCGCGCCATGATCAACCAGCCCGACGGCACGGATCTGCCGCGCATTGGTGGCGAATTCCGCACAATGTGCGTGCGCACCTGCGACGGCTATTTCTTCCCGATGTCGAACGCCGCCTCGCTGGGCGATTTCGAGCGCGACCAGAAAAACTGTGATTCGAGCTGCCCCGGCACCGAGATGCAGGTGTTCTATACGCGCGGCATTGGCGACGATTCGGCTGACATGACGTCTTCGGTGACCGGCAGACCCTACAGCGAATTGCCGACCGCCTATCTCTACAAGCAGCCCGAAACGTCGCGCCCGCCGGCCTGCGGCTGCAACGCCGCACAGAATTTCGAAATCATTGCCGGCAATCCGCCTAGCCCGGAACAGACTGAGGCCGATGTTGAGACCACGCCGTTCATTCCGGGGCCTGTCGCCAGGCCAGATCCAGGCGTCGACCCCGAGAGTTTGGCCAATGTCGAAGGCAGGCTCGACCGCGAAACCATCAAGCGGCTCGCCGTCAAGCCATCGCCGACAACCTTGCAGCCGCCGGAACGGCGCAAGGTCAGGGTCGTCGGGCCAGCGTTCCTTCCCGACCCATAAGCGGCAATAGATCCGCAAGCTCCGGCCCCGAAGGCTGTCCCGTAAGCGCCAGCCTGAGCGGCATGAACAGCGCCTTGCCCTTGCGGCCGGTCACTTCCCTGATCTTGCCAGTCCAGTCCTTCCACACCGACCCGTCCCACGGGTCTTCCGGCAGAAGATCGAACGCCTGGCGAAGGAAATCGCGATCGATGTCGGAAAAGTCCGGCTGCTCCTGCGGGCCGTCGCGAAGCGTGCGCCACCAGATCGCCGCATCGGCCAGTCTGTCGAGATTGCCGCGCACCGCCAGCCAGAAGGGCTCGGCCTGTTCGCCGGAAATGCCGAGCACGATCAGCCGGTCGCGCGCCTCGGAAAACGGCATATGGTGCAGCAGCGCGCGGTTGAGCACGAAGAGCTCGTCCGGGTCGAACTTGGCGGCGGATTTCGACGCCGCGGCCGGGTCGAAGCGCCGGGCAAGCTCGACCATGTCAGGCACCGCCGCGACATTTTCCGAGGTGCCGACAAGCACCGCCAGCGAAGCGACGGCCATCGGTTCGATGCCGGTCTCACGCAGGCTCTCGATGGACAGAGCGCCGGTCCGCTTCGACAGGCCCTCGCCCGATGCGGTGGTCAAGAGATTGTGGTGGCCGAACACCGGCGGCTCGGCACCGAGCGCCTGGAACAGGGCTATCTGCACGCCCGTATTGGTGACGTGGTCGTCGCCGCGGATGATATGGCTGACTGACATTTCGATGTCGTCGACCACCGAGGGCAAAGTGTAGAGATAGGTGCCGTCCTCGCGCTGCAGAACCGGGTCGGAAAGCGAGGCGAGGTCGACGGTTTCCTCGCCGCGCACCAGATCGTTCCAGTGGACTTCGGTGCGCTCCGACGCCAAGGGATCACTGGTGAAATTGGGCAGGAGAAAGCGCCAGTGCGGCCGGCGGCCATCGGCCTGGTATTCGGCGATCTGCTCGGGCGTCAGCGTCAGCGCTTCGCGGCCGTAGACCGGCGGCAGGCCGCGCGTGCGACGCACCTTGCGCCTGAGATCGAGCTCTTCCGGGGTTTCGTAGCAGGCATAGAGAAGTCGCGCCGCCTTCAACTTCTCCATCGCCGCATCGTAGATTTCGAAGCGCCGTGACTGGTATTCCGTGGCGTCCGGAAAGATGCCCAGCCAATGCAGGTCGTAGAGGATGGCGTCGGAGAATTCCTGCGTCGAGCGCGCGACGTCGGTGTCGTCGAAGCGCTGGATGAAGCGGCCCTTGTTGTTCATGGCGAACAGCCAGTTGAACAGCGCGGTGCGCGCATTGCCGATATGAATACGGCCGGTCGGTGATGGGGCGAAACGGACGGTAACTGTCATGAACGGGGCGTACCGGATGGTTTTCTAGTTGACAAGACACGCCCCCGCGCTTGGCGGCAGACATAGAACATGACGGAAGCGATGAAAAGCCTGCAGCGCGGGGCGGAGTCCGGCCCAGCAGAGCCTAAATCAAAAACCCGCCTCGGCGGGCGGGCCCTTAGGGGCGGGTTCATTGGCGCAAATCAGCACCATGAATAAATTCCTAGCATAGCTGCCGTCACCTGTCAAGTTGAAGCTACCCAAAGTTGCGAGACGATCGCATATGGGCAAGAGCCTCCTCACCCGGATTGCCAACCGAATTGCGAAGGGCAATTCGGGGCAATCCGACCTCTCCCCGAGGGGAGAGGAGGTCGCCAGCGTTGACGCCAGCCTCTTCTCCCCGCGGGGAGAAGGTGGCCGCGTAGCGGCCGGATGAGGGGGCAGCGCCAACGTCGAGAATTGATCGCCTCTAACCTGAGAGAGCGGAGCCCGCCGCGCGGTGCTGCAACCCCGTCAGATCGCCAGCCCCTTGGTCAGTTCGAGCGCCTGGCGCTCGAACAGCCGGCGATAGATGCCGCCTTGCAGTCGGATCAGCTGGTCGTGCGAGCCCTCTTCGACGATGCGGCCGCGATCGAACACCAGAAGCCTGTCCAGCGCGCGCACCGTCGAAAGCCGGTGCGCGATGACCAGCGTCGTGCGGCCGACCATCAACCGCTCCGTCGCCTGCTGGATCAGCACCTCCGATTCCGAATCGAGGCTCGATGTCGCCTCGTCCAGAATGAGGATCCGCGCATCGGCAAGGAAAGCCCGCGCGATCGCCACCCGCTGGCGCTCGCCGCCGGACAGTTTCACGCCACGCTCGCCGACCAGCGTGCCATAACCTTTCGGCAGGTTGACGATGAAATCGTGCGCGCTGGCCAACCGCGCGGCGTGCTCGATCTCGGCTTGCGTGGCGCTCGGCCGGGCATAGGCGATATTTTCCGCCAGCGACCGGTGAAACAGGATCGGCTCCTGCTGGACGATGGCGATCTGCCCGCGCAGCGACGCCTGCGCCACCCCGGCAATGTCCTGGCCGTCGATCAGGATCGTTCCCGCACTTACGTCGTAAAGGCGCTGGATCAGCTTGACGAAGGTCGTCTTGCCCGAGCCTGAGTGGCCGACCAGCCCGACGCGTTCGCCCGGCGCGATGTCCACCGAAAAGTCGCGATAGAGCGGCAGCCGGTGGCTGCCATAGTGGAAGGTGACGTTGTCGAAGCTGATGCGGCCGTCGGTGATGCGGATCGGCATGGCGCTTGCCACATCCTCGATGCCGAGCGGTTCGGACTGGAAGTCGACCAGTTCCTCCATATCGTTGATCGAGCGCTGCAGATTGCGGATATGCGTGCCGATGTCTCTGAGATAGCCTTGCAGCACGAAGAACGAGGTCAGCACGAAGGCGATGTCGCCGGCGCTCGCCTGCCCCCATGCCCACAAAAACAGAGAGAACCCGATCACCGCTGATCTCAGGAGCAGCAGCATCGAACCTTGCGTGGTGCCGTTGATGGTGCCGCGCACCCAGGTGCGGCGCGTGCGCGCGCGCCATCTGGCGACGACCTTGGCAAGGCGCGACTCCTCGCGTTCCTCCGCGCCAAAACCCTTGACCACGGCGTTGCAGCTCACCGCATCGGCCAGCGAGCCGCCCAGCCTCGTGTCCCATGCGTTGGCAAGCCTCGCCGCAGGCGCGACATAGCCGAGCGACAGCATCGCCGTCACCGCGATAAACAGCACCGAGCCCGCCGCGACGACAGCACCCATGAGAGGCCAGAACCAGCCGAGCAGCAGCGTCGAGCCGACGAGCATGACGACGGACGGCAGCAGCGCGATCAGGATCGTGTCGTTGAGCAGGTCGAGCGCCCACATGCCGCGCGTAATCTTGCGCACCGTCGATCCGGCGAAGCTGTTGGCGTGCCAGTCGTTGGAGAAGCGCTGGACGCGGTGGAAGGCGTCGGCGGCAATATCCGCCATCATCTTCAGGGTCAGCTCGACGATGGCCATGAAGGCAAGGTTGCGCAGCACGACACCGGCAAGCGCCAGCGCCACCAGCATCGAAAAGGCCGCCATCGCCGCATTCCACGCGACATCGTCGGCCGCGGCACCGCTGGCAACGGCGTCGACCAGCCGGCCGGAATAGAGCGGCGTCAGCACGTCGGCCAAGGTCGACAGCAGGAACGTGGCCATGATGAGCGAAAGCCGCCACGGCTGGCGCCGCCAATGACCGAGCGTGAAGCCAAGGACGCTGCGAAAAGCGCCCGCGCGCAAATCGATCTGAAAACGAGCCATGATGTCATCCGGGCGCAAGCGAGCCCGGTCCCGGTAAGGTCGAAAATTGAAAAACCCGCGTTGGGCTCAAATAGCGCCCAGGAATGCGGAGGTTCGGCATTGTGGCGGCTCACCCGAATACGGGCGGCGACCGGCATCGACGAATGCCTGTTGTCAGATCGGCTTGCCCGTGAAGGTGAAAACCTTCCGGCGCGCCATCTGAGACCTAGGCTTGGCGGCCTCGCATAACGATGTCAAATCGTGGCATTCGGGACCTCCCATTAGAGCGACGTGCGTCCATTTGGACGCACAAAGTACGCTCTAACACTTTGAATCTGCGCATCGTGCTTTCCGAAAATCGATTCCGATTTTCGGGCCGATGCGTAGGGAATCGCGGAAAGGCGTTTATAGAGACGCCTCAACGCCTCGCCAAGCCAGCGGGGCACCGAAAGCGCATCTGGTCCAAATAGTGAGGCGATTTTGCAACAATCGCGGGTTGTACGCCGTCCTGAAACCGAGCTTTTCGTACAGCCCGTGGGCGTCATTGGTCGACAGGCTCCAGTGCGTGACTGTCTTGCAGTCCGGATGATCGATTAGCGCCTGGACAAGCCGAGTGCCAATGCCTCGCCCGCGACATTCCGGCCAGATGATGACATCGCCCAGATAGGCAAACACCGTGCGGTCGGTGATTGCCCGGCCGAAGCCGACCTGGTTGAGATAGGCTCCCACGCAAAGCGAGTTGCAAAGGCGCGGCGGTGGATCTCGTCGCTGCGCCCGCTGCCCCAGTAGCTTGCCATCAACAGGTCAGAGGTCGCCCGGAAGTCGATCCGCGAGACGTCGAAGCTGATTTCACAATCAGACATTGCCAGGTCTATCCGCCATCCCTGAACCGGTTGGTGATGGGATAACGGCGGTCGCGGCCGAAATTCTTTTTGGTGATCTTCACGCCGGGCGCCGCCTGCCGGCGCTTGTATTCGGCGATGTAGAGCAGGTGCTCGACGCGCGTTACCGTCGCCCGATCATGGCCGCGGGCAACGATGTCGTCGACGCCCATCTCGTTCTCGACCAGACACTCCAATATGTCGTCCAGCACCGGATAAGGCGGCAGCGAATCCTGGTCCGTCTGGTTCTCGCGCAATTCCGCCGACGGCGCCTTGTCGATGATGTTGTTCGGGATCACCTCGCCGGAGGGGCCTAGCGCGCCCGGCGGCACCTGGCCGTTGCGCCAGCGCGCCAGCGCGTAGACCTGCATCTTGTAGAGGTCCTTGATCGGATTGAAGCCGCCATTCATGTCGCCGTAGAGCGTGGCGTAGCCAACCGACATCTCGCTCTTGTTGCCGGTGGTGACCACCATCGAGCCGAACTTGTTGGAGATCGCCATCAAAATGGTGCCGCGCGCGCGGCTCTGCAGGTTTTCCTCGGTGATGCCTTCCTTGGTGCCCTCGAAAAGCTGCGTCAGCGTGTGCAGGAATCCCTCGACCGGCTCGAAAATCGGCACGATATCGTAGCGGCAGCCAAGCGCGCGGGCACAATCCTCGGCATCCTTCAGAGAATCCTTCGAGGTATAGCGATAAGGCATCATCACGGCGCGCAGCCGCTCCTCGCCGAGCGCATCGACCGCAAGTGCGGCGCAGATTGCCGAATCGATGCCGCCGGAAAGGCCGAGCACGACATTCTTGAAACCGTTCTTGTTGACGTAGTCGCGCAGGCCCAGCATGCAGGCGCGATAATCGGCCTCTTCCATTTCCGGTATCTTCGACATCGGTCCGTCGGAGCAGACCCAGCCCTCGGGATTATTTCCACTTTGCGCGCCTGCGGCGGCGCGGTTCCGCTTCCAAGTGGTGACGTTGACCGTCTCCTCGAACTGGCTCATCTGGAAGGCCAGCGTCTTGTCAGAACCTATGGCAAACGACGCGCCGTCGAAGATCAGCTCGTCCTGGCCGCCAAGCTGGTTGGCGTAGATGATCGGCAATCCGCATTCGATGACCTGGCGAATGACGATCTGGTGGCGGACATCGACCTTGCCGCGATAATAGGGCGAGCCGTTCGGCACCAGCAGGATTTCCGCGCCGCTTTCGGCCAGCGTTTCGCAGACGGCGACATCGCCCCATATATCCTCGCAGATCGGAATCCCCAGGCGCACGCCGCGGAAATTGACCGGCCCCTGGATTTCAGGCCCGGCCTGGAACACGCGCTTTTCGTCGAACTCGCCATAGTTCGGCAAATCGAGCTTGTAGCGCTCGGCAAGGATCTTGCCGCCATCGGCAAAAATGATCGAATTATGCGTGCCGCTCTTGCGCTTCAGCGGCGTGCCGATGATGACGCCCGGCCCGCCATCGGCGGTATCCCCGGCGAAATCCTGCGCCGCCCGCTCGCAGGCCTTCAGGAAAGCCGGTTTCAGCACCAGGTCCTCGGGCGGATAGCCGGCGAGGAAAAGCTCGGTGAACAGCACGAGGTCGGCGCCTTGGCGGGCGGCATCCGCCCTCGCCTCGCGCGCCTTGGCGAGGTTGCCTGATATATCGCCGACTGTCGGGTTGAGCTGGGCGACGGCGATGCGCAGAATGTCAGGGGCGGTCTTGTTCGTCATGCCTGCTGACTTAGCGCGGCAGAATTCACCGGGCAATGGCGTTCGTTTGGGCCACTCCGGACCGAATGACATCTGTCATTCGTGTCGGACCGATCGAATGTCGATCGTCCTACTCGCCCATATATTCGCGCAGCGCTTCCGGCGAATGGTTCTCGCCGATCGACATCGCCAGAATGCGCGAAATATGCCGGCGCGGCAGGCCGGTTTCGGCGGCCCAGGCATTGATCTGGTTCTGGATCTTGTCGAGATCCTTCTTCGACGTTGGGCTTTCGGCAATGTCGAGCCCGGCGTCGCGCAGCGCCGCCGCCATGTCTGCCGAGACGATGAAGGCGTCCCACTCCAGCCACCTCAAGAAATACTGGCCGGTGTTGCCGCCGAGCCGGCTGCCATGCTTGCCGAGATAGGCCATCAGCCCGATTTGGTCGTCCGCCGGCCAATCGGCGAGGAATTTGCCGAAGCCGCCATGCTCCGTCGACACGCGCTCGACGAAGGCCGCGTTGTCGCGGACGGATTTGATCTTCTGCGGATTGCGCACGATGCGCTTGTCGGCGGTCAGATCGTGCCAGAAATCGTCGGGCTGGAACAACAGCCGCTTCGGCTCGAAGCGGAGGAACGCTTCTTCGAAACCAGGCCATTTCTGCTCGATGACGCGCCAGACGAAACCAGCGGCGAAAACACGCTCGGCCATGGTCGAGAGGATGCGGTCGTCGGTAATGTCAGCCACGGCGGCGTTGTCGGGCATGGGACCCAACAGTGTCGCGAGCGCCGCTTCCCCGCCCTTGCGTTTTGCCGCGCGGGCGCGGATTTTCGCGAAATCGGGCATCTTGTTTCCATCCTCACGCCGCGCTTTTGACGGAACGGCATCTTCCTATATGGAAACGAGACTGCCAAGCCGATGCTTTCGTATGGAGACATCCATGAACAAGACCGTGCCCGAATTGGCCAACCGTTGGCTGGGGCTAGAACCGGAGAATTTGAGCGAACCCGAGAGGCGGGTACTGCAGAGCGCCGTCGATCGCCAGCCGGTATCGCAGAACATCAACGACAGCCTTGCCGGCACACAGAATGCAGGCGACCGGATCGCCGACGCCATCGCGCGAGTCGGCGGCTCATGGACGTTCATTCTGTCCTTTATCGCCTTTCTGACGCTTTGGATCGGCGCCAATTGGTGGCTCCTGGGGCGCGCTTCATTCGACCCTTACCCTTTCATTTTCCTCAATCTCGTCCTGTCGATGATCGCCGCCCTGCAGGCGCCGGTGATCATGATGTCGCAAAACCGTCAGGCCGCGCGTGACCGCGTCGACGCCGCCCACGACTACGAGGTCAATCTCAAGGCCGAGATCGAGATCATGGCGTTGCATGAAAAGCTGGACGAACTGCGCCACAGCCAGATCATCGGCATGCGCGACGAGATTGCGCAGATGGCCCAACAAGTGAAGCGGATCGATGAGATTCTGTCGAAGCCGCGGACGCGTTCATGACGGACGCCATCCATGATCTCATCGAGCAATATGGGTTGATCGCCGTCTTTCTCGGCTGTGTCGCCGAGGGCGAAAGCGCCGCCCTCCTCGGCGGTTTTTTCGCGCATCAGCATGTCTTCGTCCTGTGGCAGGCCTTCCTCGCGGCGGCCAGCGGCGCCTTTGCCGGCGACACGCTCTTCTTCATCCTCGGCCGAAGTTTCGCCGATCATCCCTCCGTTCTCAAACTGAAGGCTAGGCCGGGCTTCAGCCATGCCTACCGTCTCGTCTCCTCCCACCCCAACATCTTCGTGCTGTCGAACCGCTATATCTATGGGCTGCGCCTGGTGGGCGGCATCGCCGCCGGCTTCTCAAGCATAAGTGTGACGCGCTTTGTCATTCTCAACGCCCTCTCATCAGCGGTCTGGGCCGCATTTTTCGGCACCATCGGCTATGTTTTCGGACTGGGCGCGGAGCGCATCATCGGCCAGGCGCTGGCCCGTCACGAACGTCTGCTGGTGGCTCTGGCCATCGGCTTGGGCGTAGCCGTTCTGGCCTGGCTCGTCGCTCACGCCATTGCCAAAAAAGAGCGTGGCAAGGAAACATGAGGATCGACCAAGACCTGACCTCATCCTGCTCAGGGTGTGTCAACACATCCCAGAATCAAGTTCTATCAGTGGAGTGAGCGCAATGACCGACAAGACGTCCATTAAGCCAACGAAGGCCGCAAGGAAGGTCGACACCAAGCAGGTCGCAGCGCAGCCGGTCCTGCTCTCAGGCGGCAACCCTCAGATCCCAAAGGGATACGGCGACGCCCCCGTGCAGGCTTACATCGCGGCCATGCCGGACTGGAAAAGCGACGTCGGGCGCCGCCTCGACGCGCTCATCGTGCGCACTGTCCCCGGCGTGCAAAAGGCAGTCAAATGGAACTCGCCATTTTACGGCATCGAGGGCCAGGGCTGGTTCCTGTCGTTCCATGTCTTCGCCCGCTACATCAAGGTGACCTTCTTCCGAGGCACGTCGCTGCGTCCTGTTCCTCCCGGAGAGTCCAAGCACAAGGACGTGCGCTACCTCGACATCTATGAGGACCAGCTCGACGAAACTCAGTTCGCTGCCTGGGTGAAGCAAGCCAGCCAGTTGCCCGGCGAACGACTGTAAGCGGCCAGCGGATCCTGACGGGAGACGAGCGATGGTACCAAGTGCCGACTAGCGATATTCAAGTGACGGGCGAACGACAACAACCCTAGAGAAAGCGACACCACCATGAAGAAAAGCAGCCCGCAGGAAGGAAAGGCACAAGCCTCTCCCTCTCAGCTGATAGATGCGAGAATCGAGGAGCTGAGTGATTGGCGGGGCCAGATGCTCGCTCGGGTCCGGACCCTCATCAAGCAGGCCGACCCCGAAGTGGTCGAGGCGTGGAAGTGGAGAGGGGTTCCAGTCTGGGAGCACGCGGGAATCATCTGCACCGGCGAGACGTACAAGAATGTCGTGAAGATGACCTTCGCCAAGGGCGCCTCGTTGGAGGACCCTTCAGGCCTCTTCAACTCCAGCCTGGAAGGCAACACCAGGCGCGCCATCGATATCCATGAGAGCGACGACATCGACGAAGAGGCGTTGAAGGCGCTCATTCGCGCCGCCGTGGCACTGAACATCTCGGTGCGAGCTGCCGCTGGACGCGTCCGCCCTCAGGAGAGGCCAAAGAGCGCCTGAAGTGCTAGATCGGTAGTCCCGTGATGCGTTCGATGATGGCGATGCCCCAGACGCCGGCGACGATCACCACCGAAATCAGCACCGCCAGCGAGCCGCAATCCTTGGCGAGCTGGATGTCGACGTTGAATTCCCGGCTGAACGCATCGCATGCGGCCTCGATGCCGGTGTTCAGCACTTCGACCATGATCAGCAGCAGCACCGCGCCGATCAGCAGCGCATAGCCGCGCCACGATACCGAAACAAACCAGCCGAGCGGCAAGGCAAGCACGAGCAGCATCAGCTCCTGCTGGAAGGCCTTTTCGCTGGCGGCCAATTTCTGGAACGCCCGCACTGAATTGAAGAAAGCATCGATCAGCCGCTGCATGCGCAGTCCCTTTCCGAATCACCGGCAGGGGATACCGCAATGGCCGGATCAATGGAATAAGGCGACCTCGCCAAAAATCATTCGTCCGCCACCTTGATCGATGGGGCCGACGTTTCGAACTGCGGCAGCATATCGTCGATCGAATAATAGTCGCCCTTGTCGCCGACGAAGATATGGCTTTGGCCGGAAAGGCCGGACGGCCTGTCGAAGGAGCCGGCCATGATCGAAATCGAGTCCAGTTCGCCATGCTTCCAGAACAGCAACGAACCGCAGGTGCCGCAGAACCCGCGCTTGGCCACATCGGACACACCATACCAGGTGAGCGCATCCTTCCCTTCGATATCGATGTCGGCGTCCTTGGCGGCGGTTGCGGCGACGAAATGTCCGGTCTGCTTCCGGCACTGAGAACAATGGCAATAGACGACACCGCGCAGCCGGCCTCGCGTCCTGAAGCGCACGGCTCCGCACAGGCATGATCCGCTGTGATTGTCATCCATCTTGGCCTCCAAACGAAATCGCCATCCCAAATCGCTGTCCATGGCAGCGGCATCCTCGCCAGGATTCCAGTTTTGCAGCGGCCGTGCCCAAGCAAATGCGACATGCGGCGGGCATGTTCTGCACGGCACGGCTAAGCGGCTGGCCGCGCGGGCGCGTGAAACGCCAGCCAATAGCGATGAAGATTTCGATAAGGACAACGGCGTGTCGCGCGCCCAGTCCCGCTCGGCGACAACCGGGGTACTAAGCCGCACCACGCCGTCCATACGGACTTGCCCGTCAAAGTCGTCTACGAGACGGCGCCCGAGTAAGTTGCGGCGTGTGGCGCTCCGCAACAGCGGCAGCAGCGCTACTCCTTGATGGAACTTGCCGTTGGGGCTGGAGCAAGATGAGATTCTCCGCCGCCGAGTAGACCGCGGGCTGGAAGAGCCGAGCGACGTCAGGCGAGCTTCCTGAGAAGGAAGACATCGTTGCTCGCCATGTCGTTCAGTGAGCACCTCAATACCAACTGAAGTTCCAGCTCTTGAACATTGCGGACGCTGACAGAAAGTCCATCCATGGACAGCCGCTCCAGAATATCCTTTCCGTAACGGCGAAGGTGGTCTTCCTGATAATAGACCCGCACGCGTTCGGAAGTTGGGAGGTCGCCTTCGATGGTTTTGGATCCCCAAAGAGGTACCTGAATCACGGCGATGCCGTTTGGGGCGAGGATACGGCGGATTTCGCTCAGAGCCCTTCGGTCATCGGGGACGTGTTCGAGAACGTGCGAGCACCAGATGAGATCGTAGGTGTTGTCCTCAAACGGCATCTCCTGAATGTCGACCTTATGCATAACTCGTGGGTCCATAAGATCGGCAGTGTGGTACTCAGTGCAACTTCCCTGGAGCCATTTCTGGATCTCTGGTTCGGGAGCGAAGTGCAGAATTTCATCTATCTTGGCCGGAAGGGAATCCTTCAGAAGGACGTAAGCCAGCCTGTGACGCTCCGCGGACCAGCATGATGGGCATCGAGCGTCAAACCGGAAGAACGGGCCAGGTTTACCGGCAGAAAATTGGAATCCCGTCCACCCGCACAAGGGGCAATGCCTGTATTCACAAACCTTGCCCAACCCTCTCAGCGTCGCAGCATGTGTCCGATCAAGGGCCACGATTTGAATCCGTCTCAACGTCGATTGAAGACTTCTCATGAGGACCTCCCGCAAGCTACGCAGCTCGTACTTTGACACTGGAGTCGGAGAGAATAAAGGAATTGCTTAATTAGGCAGTGATGATGTGATTGCGCCATTTCGGCCCTACGGTGGGCGGTCGTATCTTGCCCCCGAACGGTGCCGGCAGATCTGCACCGATCTTAGGACATACACCTTTGCTAGCGGATAACGGCTTCGGTCACGGGCATGAATTTGGCCGAGCTCGAACAAGCTTCCGCTCAGGGGTTGGAACCGGCATTCCACCTCGGGACACCTCCGTTCTGTCCTCGCACAAAGGTGCAAACCAATTGCAATATGCAATCAGTTTATCGCAAGGTGAGTGGAAATTCAATGCAGAGCGGGACCGGCACGATGAGGCCCGCTGACTGAATCAAGAAGCGCCGGATTTCTCCGGCGCTTCTTGATCGTGAAATTCCGATGGCGACTGAAGTCAGCCGTTGACGGCCTGCTTGTGCTGGACCGGGTGGCTCTTCTTGAGCAGGTCCGACACCAGGAACGCCAATTCAATCGCCTGGTCGGCGTTGAGGCGCGGGTCGCAATGGGTGTGGTAGCGGTCCTGCAGCTCCTCGGCGGTGATGGCGCGGGCGCCACCGGTGCATTCGGTGACGTTCTTTCCGGTCATCTCGACATGGATGCCGCCCGGATGCGTGCCTTCGGCGCGATGCACCTCGAAGAAGGTCTGCACCTCCTTCAGGATGCGGTCGAACGGCCGCGTCTTGTAGCCGGCGGCCTCGATGGTGTTGCCATGCATCGGATCCGACGACCACACCACGCTGCGGCCTTCCTTCTTCACTGCGCGCACCAGTTTCGGCAGATGGTCGGCGACCTTGTCGGAGCCGAAGCGGGCGATCAGCGTCAGCCGGCCGGGCTCGTTCTCCGGGTTGAGCAGGTCGATGAGCTGCAGCAGGCCGTCCGGTGTCAGTGACGGGCCGCATTTCAGGCCCAGCGGGTTCTTGATGCCTCGGCAGTATTCGACATGGGCATGGTCGGGCTGACGGGTACGGTCACCGATCCAGATCATGTGGCCTGATGTGGCGTACCAATCGCCGGAGGTCGAATCGACGCGGGTCAGCGCCTCCTCGTAGCCGAGCAGCAGCGCCTCGTGGCTGGTGTAGAAATCGGTCTCGCGCAGCGCGTAATTGGTCTCCGAGGTGATGCCGACGGCCTTCATGAAGTCCATCGTCTCGGTGATGCGGTTGGCGAGCGACTCGTATTTCTCGCCCTGCGGGCTGTCGGACACGAAGCCGAGCATCCATTGATGCACGTTTTCCAGGCTGGCGTAGCCGCCCTGCGCGAAGGCGCGCAACAGGTTGAGCGTCGCCGCCGACTGGCGGTACGCCATCTCCTGGCGTGCCGGATCGGGAATACGCGACTTGGCGTCGAACTCGATGCCGTTGATGATGTCGCCGCGATAGCTGGGCAGCGTCACGCCACCCTTGGTCTCATTGTCGGACGAGCGCGGCTTGGCGAACTGGCCGGCAACGCGGCCAACCTTCACCACCGGCTGCGCACCGGCGAAGGTCAGCACCACGGACATCTGCAGGAAGACGCGGAAGAAGTCGCGGATGTTGTCCGCGCCGTGCTCGGCAAAGCTCTCGGCACAATCGCCGCCCTGGAGAAGGAAAGCGTCACCGGCAGCGACGGTCGCAAGCTGCTTCTTCAGCTTGCGTGCCTCACCTGCAAAAACCAGCGGCGGAAAAGTGGCGAGCTGGGCTTCCGTGTTCTTCAGCGCGGCAAGATCCGGATAGGCAGGAACCTGCTGGATCGGCTTTGCTCTCCACGAATTCGGCGACCATTTCGTCATCGTTGCACCCAACGCTCTTTCCAGCCGGCGTCATCGCCCGCCATTTCGCCCCATATGGGGATCGCGGCTCCATACACGAAGCCGATTTCCTATTCTAGACCGGATTTGGACGCGTGGCGAATGGCGCGGCACAGCGAAGATGCCGGCTGGTTCGTTGCCAAAAGCCCGAGCCGATGCCTCGTTAAGCCGCCTTCTCCGCCAGCCTTGCCAGCTGCGTCATGACCACCGCGGAACCCGCCAGCCGCTTTTCGGGCGTCGACCAGTCGCGGACGAAGACGACGCTGTGGTCCGGCCGGATCTTGGCCAGCGAGCCCTGCTCGCCGATGAACGTGACCAGCCCGACAGGATTGGAAAACTCGCGCTTACGGAAATGGATGACGACGCCCTTTGGCCCGGCATCGAGCTTTTCGACATTGGCCTTGCGGCAGAGCGCCTTGATGAAGACGATCTTCAAGAGATGCTTCACCTCCTCCGGCAGCGGTCCAAACCGGTCGATCAGTTCGGCGCCGAAGGCGTCGATCTCCTCGGTGTTTTCGAGATCGCCGAGGCGGCGGTAGAGCGCCAGCCGCAGTTGCAGATCCGGAACATAGCTTTCCGGGATCATCACCGCCGTGCCGACGGCGATCTGCGGCGACCAGCCGCCGTCCTGCACCTCGCCGGAATCCTTCACCTCGGCCACCGCCTCCTCCAGCATCTGCTGGTAAAGCTCGAAGCCGACCTCCTTGATGTGGCCGGACTGCTCCTCGCCGAGAAGATTGCCGGCGCCGCGAATGTCGAGATCGTGGCTGGCAAGCTGGAAGCCGGCGCCTAATGTATCGAGCGACTGCAGCACCTTCAGCCTCCGCTCGGCGGTGTCGGTCAGCTTGCGGTTGGCCGGCAGCGTGAACAGCGCATAGGCGCGCACCTTCGAGCGGCCGACGCGGCCGCGCAGCTGGTAGAGCTGCGACAGGCCGAACATGTCGGCGCGATGCACGATCAGCGTGTTGGCGGTCGGGATATCGAGGCCGGATTCGACAATGGTGGTCGACAGCAGCACATCGTACTGGCCATCGTAGAAGGCATTCATGATGTCGTCGAGCTCACCGGGCGGCATCTGGCCATGGGCAACCGCCACTTTCAGCTCGGGCACCGATTCACGAAGGAAATCATGGATTTCCGCGAGATCACTGATGCGCGGCACGACATAGAAGGAATGACCGCCGCGGTAGCGTTCCCGGAGCAGGGTCTCGCGGATGACCAGCGGGTCGAAGGGCGAAATGAAGGTGCGCACCGCCATGCGATCGACCGGCGGCGTGGCGATCAGCGACAGCTCGCGCACGCCGGTCAGCGCCAGTTGCAGCGTGCGCGGGATCGGCGTCGCCGACAGCGTCAGCACATGGACATCGGTCTTCAGATCCTTCAGCCGCTCCTTGTGCTTGACGCCAAAGTGCTGCTCCTCGTCGATGATCAAGAGGCCGAGATTCTTGAACGAGATCGAGGCGCCGAGCAGCGCATGGGTGCCGACGACGATATCGACCGTACCTTCGGCGATGCCTTTCTTGGTCTCGGCCAACTCCTTGGCGCCGACCAGCCGCGAAGCCTGGGCAACGCGGATCGGCAGGCCGGAGAAACGCTGAGAGAAGGTCTTGAAATGCTGGCGCGACAACAGCGTCGTCGGCACCACCACCGCGACCTGGAACCCTTCCATCGCCGCGATGAAGGCGGCGCGAAGCGCAACTTCTGTCTTGCCGAAGCCGACATCGCCGCAGATCAGCCGGTCCATCGGCTTTCCGGCGCCCAGATCATCCATGACCGAATCGATCGCCGTCTGCTGGTCGTCGGTCTCCTCATAGGGAAAGCGCGCGGCGAACTCGCCATAAAGGCCGTCCGCCGGCACCAGCGCGGGGGCGGCACGCATCTGCCGCTCGGCGGCGATGCGGATCAACTGCCCGGCCATGTCGAGCAGCCGCCGCTTCAGCCGCGCCTTGCGCGACTGCCAGGCGCCGCCGCCAAGCTTGTCCAATGTCGCTTCGGCCGAATCCGAACCATAGCGCGACAGAAGTTCGATGTTCTCCACCGGCAGGAACAGCCGGTCGTCGCCGGCATAATGGATTTCGAGGCAGTCATGCGGCGCACCGACCGCCTCGATGGTGCGCAGCCCGATGAAACGGCCAATGCCATGGTCGGTATGGACGACGATGTCGCCGGAGGACAACGCCGAGGCCTCGGCGATGAAGTCGGACGCGCGCTTCTTGCGCTTCGAGCGCCGGATCAGCCGGTCGCCCAGAATGTCCTGCTCGGCAACGACGACCAGCCTTTCGGTCTCGAAACCGGATTCCAGAGGCAGCACGGCGAGACCCGCCTGCCCCGCTTCGAGCTTTCCCGCCTCGGCCAGCGTGGCAACGGGCTTGAGGTTGCCAAGATGATGTTCAGCCAGGATCTGGCCGAGCCGGTCGAGCGAACCTTCGGTCCAGCCGGCGACGACGACGCGGCGGCGGGCGGCACGCTCGTCGGCAATGTGCTTCACGACGACGTCGAAGACGTTGATGTTGGGATCGGCGCGTTCCTCGACGAAGCTGCGGCCATGCCGCGAGCCGGCATGGAAGATTTTCTTCGCGCCGGCATCGGGCGCGTCGAAGGGCGTGAAGTCGATCGCTTCGCGCGGCCCAAGCGAGGCGATGAGGTTTTCGGGCGAGAGATAAAGCAGGTCCGGCGGCACCGGCTTGTACGGAACGGCGTCCTTCAGCGCGCCGTCGGCCTGCTTCCTGCGCGCCTCGTAATGGTCGAGGATCAGCGTATGGCGTTCCGCCAGCGCCTCATGCGCAAGGTGGTCGAACACCACAGGCGTATCCGGCAGATAGTCGAACACCGTCTCCAGCCGCTCGTAGAAGAACGGCAGCCAGTGTTCCATGCCAGCGAAGCGCCGGCCTTCGCTGACCGCGGCGTAGAGCCCGTCGTCGCGCTGCGGCGCGCCGAAGGCCTCGATATAGGAGCGACGGAAGCGGCTGATGGTTTCGGGCGTCAGCGCCACTTCGCTCATCGCCTGCAGCGCCATCGACTTGCGCTGACCGGTGGTGCGTTGCGTGGCAGCGTCGAAGACGCGGATCGATTCCAGCGTGTCGCCGAAGAAATCGAGGCGCAGCGCTTCCGTCCAGCCCGGTGCGAACAGATCCAGAATGCCGCCGCGCACGGCGAACTCGCCGACGCCGCGCACGGTCGGCACCCGTTCGAAACCTGATGTCTCCAGCCGCGACACCAGCGCATTCATGTCGATCTGGTTGCCGGGTTGGGCGTGAAACGTCTGCGCCTCGACGAGGCTTGCCGGCGGAATGCGCTGCAAAAGCGCGTTGGCGGTGGTGAGGATGATGGCGCGGTGCGGTTTTTTCGCCAGCGCGATCATCGCGGTGAGCGCGTCGAGCCGCCGTGCGGCGGCATCCGAGCCGGGCGATACGCGATCGTACGGCAGACAGTCCCAGGCCGGCAGTTCGAGCACCGGCAGGCCGGGTGCGGCAAATGTAAGCGCCTCGACGATCGAAGGCAGGCGCTGGCCGTCGCGCGCCACGAACAGCACCGGCTTGTCGGGCGCGATCTCGTGCGCGGCCTGCACCAGCGCGAAGGCTTCAAAACCGTCGGCGACGCCGTCGACGATGAACTGGCCGGCGCGGCCTTTCGGCAGGCCGATGGTGGGGATCAGGCTCATGGGTACACGTTGTTCAGAATGTCATCGCCTGGCGCGACGCCAGGACCTTTTGCAGGACGGCACAGTCGATATCGGCCGGAACCGGGCGTTCGCCGGTGAGCACGGCCAGGAATTCGGTATCGGGAATGTCGAGGAGCCTCTCATATTGGTCGAGTTCGTCGCCGGTCAAGGCGTCGATCTGCGCATCGGCGAAACTGCCGAGAATGAGGTCCATTTCACGCATACCGCGATGCCAGGAGCGGAACAGGAGCTTGCTGCGGCGGGCGTCGAGCCCTTCGCTTGATCGTCTCGTTCCCGTCATCGTGCCGCATCCTTGCCTGAAGCGGCGCATATAGCGTGGATAGAGGGCGGTGTCAGCCTTGCGCTGCCGCTGTCGCGACATAAGCTGACATCATGCGTCCTTCCCTCCTCGATCCGCTGTTTGTCCCGATCACCTCGCTTGCCGGCGTCGGGCCGAAGGTCGGCGCACTGATCGAGAAGGTCGTGCCGGCCGATCTCGGTGATCGTGCGGCGCGCGCCGGCGATCTTCTGTTCGTGCTGCCCCACACGATGATCGACCGCCGCAGCCGGCCGGGTATCGCCGGTTCGGCCGAAGGCGCGATCGTCACGCTCGATGTGCGCATCGACCGCCACCAGCCGCCGCCGCGCGGCAACAGGTCGGTGCCGTACCGGGTCTACGCCCATGACGACACCGGCGAGATCGCGCTGACCTTCTTCCATGCGCACGCCGCCTATCTCGAAAAGGCGATGCCCGAGGGCGAGCATGTCGTGGTCTCCGGGCGCATGGAATGGTTCAACGGCCGGCCATCCATGGTCCATCCCGACCACATCGCGCTGGCCAGCGAAGCGGAAAACCTGCCGCTGGTCGAGCCGGTCTATCCGCTCACCGCCGGGCTCTCGGGAAAAGTGCTGCGCCGGGCAATCGGCCAGGCGCTCGGCCGCCTGCCGGTGCTGCCGGAATGGCAGGACGGCGCGTTTCTGCGCCGCTGGACCTTTCCAGCCTTCGGCGATGCGCTGGCCCGCATCCACAATCCCGCCGACCCGCTCGACGTGTCCGTCGACGGCGCGGCCTGGCGGCGGCTTGCCTATGACGAACTGCTGGCGGGCCAGGTGTCGCTGGCGCTGGTGCGCGCAAAAGTCCGCCGCTTGTCCGGGCGGCCGCTGGTAGGCGACGGCCGCATCGTCGAAAAACTGCGCGCCGCCCTTCCCTATTCGCTGACCGCCTCGCAGGAAATGGCGCTTGCCGAAATCAATGCCGATCTCGGCGACCCCGAACGCATGCTGCGCCTGCTGCAGGGCGATGTCGGGTCCGGCAAGACGGTGGTCGCGCTGCTCGCCATGGCGCGCGCCGTCGAGGCCGGCGGCCAGGCGGCCTTGATGGCGCCGACCGAAATCCTGGCGCGCCAGCATCTTGCGACGATTGCGCCCTTGGCGGAACAAGCAGGCTTGCGCGTCGCCATCCTCACCGGCCGCGAAAAGGGCCGCGAACGCACCGACACGCTGGCTGGTCTGGCCAATGGCGGAATCGACATCGTCGTCGGCACCCATGCGCTGTTCCAGGAAACGGTGACGTTCCACGACCTCGTCTTCGCCGTCATCGACGAGCAGCACCGCTTCGGCGTCCATCAGCGGCTGGCCATCACCGCCAAGGGCGACGCGCCCGACATGCTGGTGATGACGGCGACGCCAATCCCGCGCACGCTTGTGCTGACCGCATTCGGCGACATGGACGTATCGAAGCTGACGGAAAAGCCGGCCGGACGCCAGCCGATCCGCACCGTCACTTTGCCGCTCGAGCGGCTCGACGAACTGGTCGGCCGCATGCGCGACGCCGTCGCCGACGGTCAGAAGATCTACTGGATCTGTCCGCTGGTCGAGGAATCCGAAGAGATCAAGCTGATGTCGGCGGAGGACCGTTTCACCTCGCTGTATCAGCTGTTCGGCGACCAGGTCGGCCTGGTGCACGGGCGCATGAAGGGCGCCGAGAAGGACGAGGCGATGCGCGCCTTCAAGGCCGGCGAGACGCGTATCCTGATCGCCACCACGGTCATCGAGGTCGGCGTCGACGTGCCGGATGCGACGATCATGGTAATCGAGCATGCCGAGCGCTTCGGCCTCGCGCAGCTGCACCAACTGCGCGGCCGGGTCGGGCGTGGCGAAAAACCGTCCTCCTGCGTGCTGCTCTACAAGGACCCGCTCGGCGAGACCGCAACGCGCCGGCTGTCGGTGATGCGCGAGACCGAGGACGGCTTCCGCATCGCCGAGGAGGATCTGAAGCTGCGTGGCGAAGGCGAACTGCTGGGCACCCGCCAGTCGGGCACGCCGGGCTTTCAGGTGGCGCGCATCGAGGCGCATGCCGACCTGCTCGAAGCCGCCCGCGACGACGCGCGGCTGATCCTGTCACGCGATCCGGAACTGCAATCAGAACGCGGCGCCGCCCTTCGCATGCTGCTTTATTTGTTCGGCCGCGATGAGGCGGTGCGGCTCTTGCGCGCCGGCTGAGGCCCGGCGCCGACCGGCGGATTAGCGATCTGAACGCCAATCGGCTTGCCGTTCAACGTCACCATTTGCGTCTTGACCTCCGGCGCCACCAACCCGGCCGAGACGATCAGTTTGGCGCCGTCCTCGATCGTCATGTCGAGCGGCACGACGTCGGATTTCGGCACATACATCAGGAAGCCGGTGGTCGGGTTGGGCGTGCACGGCATGAACACCGCGATCAGCGGATCGCCTTCCTGATCGAGCTTATGGTTGATCTCGGTTTCCTTCTCGCTGGCGACGAAGACCAGCGACCAGACGCCCTTGCGCGGGTATTCGACCAGCCCGACCTGACGGAACATGTCGCCCTTGTTCGACAGCACGGTCTCGAAGATCTGTTTCAGCGAGCCGTAGATACCGCGCACCAGCGGCATGCGGCCGAGCAGGCGCTCACCGAACAAGACGATGGCGCGGCCGACGATATTGGCGGTCAGGAAACCGATCAGGGTGATCAGGATCAAGGCGACGATCAGGCCGAATCCCGGAACCGGCGCCGGCAGATAGCTATCGGGGTTGTAGCGCGCTGGAATATAGGGTTTCACCCAGGAATCGACCCAGCCGATGAACGACCAGGCGATGTAGGCGGTGATCGCCAGCGGCGCGCAGACGACGAACCCTGTCAGGAAATAATTCCGCAGCCGGGTCATGCCTGAGGTCTTGGGGGCATCGGACATGGTTCACCGCAGCACTGGTTGCGGCGCAACATTAGTGAACCGCCATCCGCTTTGGAACTGCGAAAATTTTTAAACCAGGCCTATTCCACCGTCACCGATTTCGCCAGGTTGCGCGGCTGGTCGACGTCGGTGCCCATGAATACCGCGGTGAAATAGGCCAGCATCTGGATCGGCAGCGCGTAGATGATCGGCGAGATGATTTCCGGCACGTCCGGCAGCACGATCGTCTCCATCGTCTTCACCGTAGCGTGCGCGGCACCCCTGCTGTCGGTGATCAGGATGATCTTGCCGCCACGCGCCGCCACTTCCTGCATGTTCGACACGGTCTTCTCGAAGATGCGGTCATGCGGGGCGATGACGATGACAGGCATGTTCTCGTCGATCAGCGCGATCGGCCCGTGCTTAAGTTCGCCGGCGGCATAGCCCTCGGCATGGATATAGGAGATTTCCTTGAGCTTCAGCGCGCCTTCCATGGCCAGCGGAAAATTGGTGTCGCGGCCGAGATAGAGCACGTTCTTGTAGTGCGAAAGGTCGCGCGCGACCTTTTCGATCTGCCCGTCCAGCTTCAAGACCTGATTGGCATAGCGCGGCGCTTCCGACAGTTGGCGCACCAGCGTCGTTTCCTGCTCCCGCGAGATCGTTCCGCGCGCCACGCCGGCTCGCACGGCCAGCGAAGCCAGCACCGACAATTGACAGGTGAAGGCCTTGGTGGAGGCGACGCCGATCTCCGGCCCGGCCAGTGTCGGCAGGATGACGTCGGATTCGCGCGCCATCGTCGATTCGCGCACATTGACCACCGCGCCGATCTTCATGCCCGCCTTGCGGCAATAGCGCAGCGAGGCCAGCGTGTCGGCGGTCTCGCCCGATTGCGAGATGAAGAAGGCGGCGTCGTTCTTCGACAGCGGCATTTCGCGGTAGCGGAACTCCGAGGCGACATCGATGTCGACCGGCAGCCGCGCATAGCGCTCGAACCAGTATTTGCTGATCAGGCCGGCCAGATAGGCGGTGCCGCAGGCCGAAATCGCCAGCCGGTCGATTTTGGCGAAATCGAACGGCAGGTCGAGCGGCTTCAAGACGCCGCCGACAAAATCCACATAATGCGCCAGCGTGTGCGAGATCACTTCGGGCTGTTCATGGATTTCCTTCTCCATGAAATGGCGCCGGTTGCCCTTGTCGACCATGAAGGAAGTGCTGAGCGACTGCTGGCGCTTGCGGTCGACCTTGTTGCCGTCCATGTCGAAGATGGCGACCTCGTTGCGGCGCACCACCGCCCAGTCGCCGTCCTCCAGATAGGTGATCGAATTGGTGAAGGGGGCAAGCGCGATGGCGTCGGAGCCCAGGAACATCTCGCCATCACCATGCCCGACGGCCAGCGGCGGGCCGTTGCGCGCTCCGACGATGAGATCCTCGTCTCCCCTAAACATGATGGCCAGCGCAAAGGCGCCTTCCAGCCGCTTCAATGCCTGGTGCGCGGCCTCGACCGGCTTCAAACCCTTGGCCAGTTCGCGCGCCACCAGATGGGCGACGACCTCGGTGTCGGTCTGCGATGAAAATGTGTAGCCGTCGCGCATCAGCTCGTCGCGCAATTCGGCGAAATTCTCGATGATGCCGTTGTGGACGATGGCGACGCCGTCGGAAAAATGCGGATGCGCATTGGTCTCGTTGGGCACGCCATGCGTTGCCCAGCGGGTGTGGCCGATGCCGATCATGCCGTCGAGCGGTTCGTCCTTCAGCCGGCGTTCGAGATTGACCAGCTTGCCCTCGGCGCGGCGGCGCGCGAGCTTGCCATGCTCGATCGTAGCGACGCCGGCGGAGTCGTAGCCGCGATATTCGAGCCTTTTCAGCGCGTCGACGATGAGTGGCGCGACCGGCGAGTGACCGACAATTCCGACAATACCGCACATAGACGTTTGCCCCCGATTCCGGCATGAAAACCCAGCGCCATTTAGGGACGGCCGGGCTGCCGCGAAAATCACATTGCGTTTCGTCCCGTATCAGCGGGAACCGTTCTTGCACAGATGCACCATGACACGGCGCTCTTGCAATCCGGTTACCGCGATCGCTCGGTTTCTCCGTGCGCGCATGCTATCTCGCCTCAGTGGTTCCTGAAATTCGTCAAAGACATGATGCCATAATGACTGAACAAATCGACACAGTGACGCTTTGGCGTCCGGTTGGGCCTCAGGAGCTGAAACTGATCGAGAAGTCGGGCATGCGCGCGTTTCCGCCGCGCCTTCCCGAGCAACCCATTTTCTACCCCGTTCTGTCCGAAGCCTATGCCGTGCAGATCGCACGTGACTGGAACGTACCAGCCAGCGGCTCGGGATTCGTCACCCGGTTCGAGGTTCTGAAGGATTTTCTCGACCGCTATCAGGTCGAACACGCCGGCAGCAAGGCTCATCGGGAATACTGGATTCCTGCCGAAGACCTCCCTGAATTCAACAGAGCAATTGTCGGCAGGATCAAGGTGACCGCAGTCTTCGGCAAGGATGCGAACCAGCCGACTGACGAAGAATGATCATCCAGCGGCCTTCTTCGCCGCCGCGGCCGAAGCAAAACGCTCGCGCAACTCCTTGCCCTTGCCGGGCAGCGTCTTCTGGCGGGCGCGGCCGAAGGCCAGCGCATCGTCGGGCACGCTCTCGGTGATCACGCTGCCCGAAGCGATGTAGCCGCCCTTGCCGATCGTAACAGGCGCCACCAGCGAGGAATTCGAGCCGATGAAAGCGCCCTCGCCGATGTCGGTGAAGAATTTCGAGTAGCCGTCATAGTTGCAGGTGATGGTACCAGCGCCGATGTTGGCGCCAGCGCCGACGCGGGCGTCGCCGATATAGGTCAGGTGGTTGACCTTGGCGCCCTCCTCGACCGTCGCCTGCTTGACCTCGCAGAAATTGCCGACCTTGGCCTTTTGCCGGAGATCGGCGCCGGGCCGCAGCCGCGCGAACGGACCGACATCGCAATTCGAGGCGATGGTGGCGCCTTCAATATGGCTGAAGGCATGGATCTTGGCGCCCGTAGCGATCTTCACGCCCGGCCCGAACCAGACATTGGGTTCGACGATCGTATCGGCGCCGATCTCGGTATCGTGCGAAAAGAACACGGTTTCCGGTGCGATCAATGTGACGCCGGAGAGCATGGCCTCGCGCCGCCGGCGCGTCTGCCAGATGCCTTCGGCCGCGGCGAGTTCGGCACGGTTGTTGATGCCGAGAGCGTTTTCGAAGCTGGCTTCGGTGGCGACGACATCGAGGCCCTGCCCGCCGGCGATCTCGACAATGTCGGTAAGGTAATATTCGCCCTTGGCGTTGTTGTTGCCGACTTGATCGAGCAGCGTCAGCGCGTGCTTGCCGGCAATCGCCATCAGCCCGCCGTTGCAGAAGGTGATTTTCTTCTCCTCGTCGGTGCAGTCATTTTCCTCGCGGATGGCGACGAGCTTGCCGCCCTTTTCGATCAAGCGGCCATAGCCGGAAGGATTTGACGTGCGGAAGCCGACCACAACGACGGCAGCACCTTCTGCCAGTTTCAGGCGCGCAGCGGTCAGCACCTCCGGGTCGATCAGCGGCGTGTCGCCGAACATCACCAGGATATCGTCGTAACCCTTTGATATCGCAGCACGAGCAGCCAGCACGGCATGCGCCGTGCCGAGCCGCTTGTCCTGGACGAAGTTCTCCGCCTTCGGCGCGAACTTTTGCGTGGCCTTGCGCATCTCGTCCGCACCGTGGCCGATCACCAGCGCCTGATCGCCCGCTCCGGCCGCTTCGGCAGCCCTGACGACATGGGCGACCATCGGCAGGCCGGCGATCGGGTGCAGCACTTTTGGCACAGCGCTTTTCATGCGCGTGCCTTCGCCGGCGGCGAGGATGACGGACAGGCAGGTTCTCTGGCTCATGGAATGGCAACCATATGAAAAGGGTTGGGAATCAAGACATGTCTAGCATTGGCGCCATGCTGCACCAATGCGGTTAAATTCCGGTGAGACAGGTGGGGCAGCTGACTCTCAATCAGTAGGTCATGGGATGACCTTGCATGAGATCGCGGCGGGAAAACGCGAAAGGCTGACGGCGGCCGATCCGCCGCGCATGTGCCTCGACGATCTCGCGGGCCTGTGGGGACATCGCGACGCCGCGGCGGTAATGGCCGCGTAGGGGCGCGGATACACGTTTGCGTTGCTAGACGGCACGTCTTCCTTTGGCGAAGCTCCGAATCGCGAGGCCACTGGCAACGCGGGGTCGGCGGGCTCAGGCAATGTCCATCGAAAGATGGACCGCCGACTTCCCCTCTCGGGCGCGCCGGCACATTGGCGACGCACATGGTCCTTCGCTCGATCGGGCAAAAGCTGGGTGGCCAAACCATCTGTCGGCACGGGCTCGTATCTGGTCAGCCTATCCCAACCGCCCCAGCACCGGAAAGTTCTCCAGCAGCCAGTAGGATGCGGCCTGCACGCCGCCGGTCAGGAAAAAGACGCCGGCGACGACCAGCAGCGCACCCATCGCCTTTTCGACACGGCCGAGATGAACGCGGAACTTCGAGAGAAAGCGCATGAAGGCGCCGGAAAAAAGCGCCGCGATCAGGAACGGGATGCCGAGGCCGAGCGAATAGGCGGCAAGCAGAGCCGCGCCCTCGCCCACCGTCTCGCGGCCGCCGGCCAGCGTCAGGATCGGCCCCAGCACCGGGCCGATGCAGGGCGTCCAGCCGAAGGCGAAGGCCAGCCCCATGACGTATGCGGCAACGACACTGGCCGGCTTGCCCTGCGACTGGAAGCGCGCCTCGCGCGACAGCAGCGGGATGCGCAATATGCCGAGGAAATTCAGGCCCATCAGGATGATGAGCACGCCGGCGGCCATGGCCAGCGGCTCCTGCCAGACGCGCAGTAGCCGGCCGATGGTCGAGGCGCCGGCGCCCAACGCCACGAAGACGGTCGAGAAGCCGAGAACGAAGGCGATCGAGGCATAAAGCAGCGCGCTGCGCGCATCGGCCCTGGCCGTGACGCCGGCATTGCCACGGAAATCGTCGACCGACACGCCGGCCATGTAGCAGAGATAGGGCGGCACCAGCGGCAGCACGCAAGGCGACAGGAACGAGATCGCCCCCGCCCCGACCGCGCTGACATAGCCAATATCCAATGCCATTCCCGAACTCCAACCGTATCGGCGCCGATATAGCGGCGCACGGGCTTGTCCGCCAATCACCATTACGTGGCAAGTTGCCGCCCCGCATCGAGGAAGAAACGGCACCGCAAGCACGTTGATGCAACGAGGCCGCGACTTTCCGCGCGCTTCTCGATCATATCAGGGAGAACCTCATGAAATCGATCACGATTGGGCTGGCGGTGCTTTTGCACGGCACCGCCGCTTCCTATGCCGCCGAGGCGTGGAAGGAAGCCGATGTCGGCGGCACCAAGATCTACACCGATGCCAACGGCATGACCCTTTACACCTACGACAAGGACGAGACGGGCAGGTCGAACTGCTACGACAAATGCGCCACCAATTGGCCGCCGCTGAAGGCGGAGGCCGACGCCAAGGCCGAGGGCGAATGGACAATCGTCGACCGCACCGACGGCACCAGGATGTGGGCCTATGAGGGCAAGCCGGTCTACACCTTCATCAAGGACAAGAAGGCCGGTGATGTGACCGGCGACGGCGTCGGCGAGGTCTGGCACGTCGTCAAGGCCGACTGAGCCTCGAACCAGGGGCCGCTTCGGCCTACGGGAAAATCAGCCGGTCGCCGGGCATTCCTTCAGGCGCCCGGCGCCCAGCTTCTTGCGCGTCACATATTTGCGCCGCGCAGCCGGGCATGAGCCCAAATGTCGCCTCATGCGGACGTCTCCTCGGCTGGGGCTGGCGCATGGTCGATGTTTCTCTTATATCCGCAGAGGAATTTGTACCGTTTCTCCCGGATTCATCGCCGGTTTGTCCAACTGCGGGGCTGCCATTTCCCCTATCCAGGATTGCGGATTTCACATGACGCGCCCTTGGGTTGCGCACTCAATGCGGAACTGCATTTTGGGCGTCTCCCCTTGACCGGATGCAAAAGCGCGGCCATGTGAGCGACAATTGTACGAGATTTCGTCGCGCGCAGCGGAATTCTTCTGCCGCATCACAACTGATATGAGACCTCATGGACGTCGTCGTCGTCGAATCGCCGGCCAAGGCGAAGACAATCAACAAGTACCTCGGAAAGAACTACAAGGTCCTGGCCTCGTTCGGCCACGTCCGCGATCTGCCGGCCAAGGATGGCTCGGTGCGCCCGGATGAGGATTTTGCCATGTCCTGGGCTGTCGACACCGCCTCGGGCAAACGTCTTGCCGACATCGCCAAGGCAGTCAAGGACGCCGACGGCCTGATCCTCGCCACCGATCCGGACCGCGAGGGCGAAGCCATCTCCTGGCATGTCCTGGAAGTGCTGAAGCAGAAGCGCGCGCTGAAGGACAAGCCGGTCAGCCGCGTCGTCTTCAACGCCATCACCAAGTCGTCTGTGCTGGAGGCGATGGCCAATCCGCGCCAGATCGATGCGCCGCTGGTGGATGCCTATCTCGCCCGCCGCGCGCTCGACTATCTCGTCGGCTTCACGCTGTCGCCCGTTCTGTGGCGCAAGCTGCCGGGCGCCCGTTCCGCCGGTCGCGTCCAGTCGGTGGCATTGCGGCTCGTCTGCGACCGCGAATTGGAGATCGAGCGCTTCATCCGCGAGGAATACTGGCAGATATCAGCTCTCCTCGGCACGCCGCGCAACGAGAACTTCGAGGCGCGGCTGACCGCCTTCGACCGCAAGAAGCTGCAAAAGCTCGACATTTCCAACAAGGCGCAGGCCGACGACATCAAGGCGATGCTCGAAGGCGCGACCTTCAAGGCACTGTCGGTCGAAGCCAAGCCGACCAAGCGCAATCCAGGTCCGCCCTTCACCACCTCGACGCTGCAGCAGGCCGCCTCCTCGCGCCTCGGCTTTTCGGCAAACCGCACCATGCAGGTGGCGCAGCGGCTCTATGAAGGCATGGACATCGGCGGCGAGACCACCGGCCTGATCACCTATATGCGAACCGACGGCGTGCAGATGGCGCCCGAGGCGATCACCGCCGCGCGCGATGCGATCGCAAAAGAATTCGGCCCCAAATACCTGCCCGAAAAGCCGCGCTTCTACACGACCAAGGCCAAGAACGCCCAGGAAGCGCACGAAGCGATCCGCCCGACCGATTTCATGCGCACGCCAGCTTCGGTCAGGCAATATCTCGATGCCGACCAGGCGCGGCTTTACGAACTGGTGTGGAAACGCGCCATCGCCAGCCAGATGCAGCCGGCCGAGATCGAGCGCACCACGGCCGAGATCGAGGCGGTCAACGGCGCCCGCACTGCAGAGCTTCGCGCCATCGGTTCGGTCGTTCGCTTCGACGGCTTCATTGCCGCCTATACCGACCAGAAGGACGAGGATTCGGAAGACGAGGAAGACCGCCGTCTGCCAGAGATCCGCGCCGGCGAACAGCTCGCCCGTGAGGCGATCAATGCCACCCAGCACACCACCGAGCCACCACCGCGCTATTCGGAAGCCTCGCTGATCAAGAAGCTGGAAGAGCTCGGCATCGGCCGGCCGTCGACCTACACGGCGATCCTGAAGACGCTCGAGGACCGCGACTACGTCAGCATGGACAAGCGCAAGCTGTTGCCGCAGGCCAAGGGCCGGCTGTTGTCGGCCTTCCTCGAAAGCTTCTTCGAGCGCTATGTCGAATATGATTTCACCGCCTCGCTCGAGGAAAAACTCGACGAAATCTCGGACGGCAAGCTCGCCTGGAAGGATGTGCTGCGCGATTTCTGGAAGGATTTTTCCGGCGCCGTCGCCGACATCAAGGAATTGCGTGTCACCGACGTGCTCGACGCGCTCAACGAGGAGTTGGCGCCGCTGGTGTTTCCGGCGCGGGAAGACGGTTCGAATCCCCGCATCTGCCCGAAATGCGGCACTGGCAACCTCTCGCTCAAGCTCGGCAAGTTCGGCGCTTTCGTCGGCTGCTCGAACTATCCCGAATGCTCCTTCACCCGCCAGCTCGGCGACGCCGCCAATCCCAATGGCGAAAACGGCAATGGCGAGGATGGCACCAAGGTGCTTGGCAAAGATCCCTATACGGCGGAGGAGATCACGCTGCGCAGCGGTCGCTTCGGCCCCTATATCCAGCGCGGCGACGGCAAGGAAGCCAAGCGCTCAAGCCTGCCCAAGGGCTGGACGGCTGATTCGATCGACCACGAAAAGGCGCTGGCCCTGCTGTCGCTGCCGCGCGACGTCGGCAAGCATCCGGAATCCGGCAAGATGATCTCGGCCGGGCTGGGGCGCTACGGCCCGTTCGTGTTGCATGACGGCACCTACGCCAATCTCGACAGCATCGAGGACGTGTTCTCGATCGGTCTGAACCGCGCCGTGTCGGTGATCGCCGAGAAGCAGGCGAAGGGCCCGGGCGGCCGCAATGGCGGCACGCCCGCGGCGCTGAAGGAGCTTGGCGACCATCCGGCGGGCGGCGGCAAGATCGTCGTGCGCGACGGCAAATACGGGCCCTATGTCAATTTCGGCAAGGTCAATGCGACGCTGCCCAAGGGCAAGGACCCGCAGTCGGTGACGATCGAGGACGCGGTGGCGCTGATTGCCGAGAAGGAAGCCAAGGGTGGCAATGGCGGCAGAAAGCCCTTCCGCAAAGCCGCCGCACCTGCCAAAAAGCCGGCGGCGGCCAAAAAACCGGCGGCCAGGAAAGTGGCCAAGAAAAAGGGATAGGGCAGCGTGGCGCGCAGAGTCTCCGGAAGAAGCCATGGCGATCTGCGCACCGCCGACACGAGGGCCAAGGTCAAGGACGACTACCGGCCCTCCCGTGACGAAATCCTGCGCTACATCGCCGAAAATCCGGATCGCTCCGGCAAACGCGACATCGCCAAGGCGTTTGCGCTGCGCGGCGAGGACCGTATCTGGCTGAAGGACATTTTGCGCGACCTGCAGGACGAGGGCCTGCTGACCAAGGAGCGCAAGCGGCTCGCCCGTGTCGGCGCCCTGCCCCATGTCGCCGTGCTCGACATCTATGGTCGCGACGCCGACGGCGTGCTTCTAGCGCACCCGACGGAAGCCCTGGGCAACGGCGAGCCTCCCGTCATAGCGATCCGCGTGTCGCGCGGTGGCGGCGGCCCGACACCGGGCATCGGCGACCGCGTGCTGGCCAAGACCTTTCCGACCGACGATGCGACGGGTCCCGCCTACACCGGGCGGGTGATGAAGATCTTCGAGAAGCGCACCGATGCCGTTCTCGGCGTTTTTCGGGTGCTGCAGGACGGTACCTTCCGGATCGAGCCCGTCGAAAGACGCCAGCCGGAGTTGGTCGTCGACAAGGAATTCCAGAACGGCGCTAAGAACGGCGATCTGGTCGAGGTCGAGCCGGCGCGGGCCTCCCGCTACGGGCTGCCCAGAGCCAAGGTGCTCAGCGTTCTGGGTTCGCTGACCAGCGAAAAGGCGGTCTCGATGATCGCCATCCACGCGCATGACATTCCGCATATCTTTCCGGCGGACGTCATTGCCGAGGCGGAGGCGGTCAAGCCGGCGACGCTGGCCGGCCGCGAGGATTGGCGAGACCTGCCGCTGGTCACCATCGATCCCGCCGACGCCAAGGATCATGACGACGCCGTATTCGCCCTATCCGATCCGGACGAGAAGAACCCCGGCGGTGTGGTCGTCACCGTGGCGATTGCCGATGTGGCCGCCTATGTGCGCTATGGCACCGCGCTCGACCGCGAGGCGCTGAAGCGCGGCAATTCGGTCTATTTCCCGGATCGCGTCGTGCCGATGCTGCCGGAGCGCATCTCCAACGACCTGTGTTCGCTGCGCGAAGGCCAGGATCGCCCGGCGCTGGCGGTCCGCATGATTTTCGCGGCCGATGGCCGCAAGCTCAGGCATTCGTTCCACCGCATCATGATGAAATCGGCGGCGAAACTCGCCTACTCGCAGGCGCAGGCGGCGATCGATGGCGCGCCGGACGACAAGACCGGCCCGATCCTCGGCACCGTGCTGAAGCCGCTGTGGGATGCCTACGCCGTCGTGAAGCGCGGCCGTGACACGCGCCAGCCGCTCGAGCTTGAATTGCCTGAACGAAAAATCCTGCTCAAGGAGGACGGCACCGTCGACCGGGTCGTCGTGCCGGAGCGGCTCGACGCGCACAAGCTCATCGAAGAGTTCATGATCCAGGCTAATGTCGCGGCGGCCGAGACGCTGGAGGCGAAGCGACAGGCGCTGGTCTACCGCATCCATGACGCGCCGTCGCTCGCCAAGCAGGAATCGCTACGCGAATTCCTGCAGACGCTTGGCCTGTCGCTGGCGCGCGGCGCACAGATGCGGCCGAACCAGTTCAACGGCATTCTGGATCGCGTCCGCGGCGCCGACCATGAGGGACTGGTCAACGAAGTGGTGCTGCGCACGCAGATGCAGGCCGAATATTCGCCCAGCAACATCGGCCATTTCGGCCTCAATCTGAAGCGCTACGCGCATTTCACCTCGCCGATCCGCAGATATGCCGACCTGATCGTGCATCGCGGGCTGATAGCCGCGCTCGGCTTCGGTGCGGGCGGGTTGACGCAGGACGAAGCGGAGCGGCTGGAAGAGGTTTCCGCGCTGATCTCGGCCACCGAGCGCCGTGCCATGGCCGCCGAGCGCGACACGGTCGACCGGCTGATCGCCGCCTATCTGGCCGAGCGTGTCGAGGATCGCTTCGATGCACGCATTTCGGGCGTCACCAAATCGGGACTATTTGTCCAATTGCCGCAGTACGGCGCAGATGGTTTCATCCCGGTGTCAAGTCTGGACGGCGATTACTATATATACGACGAAACTGCGCGATCGCTTTTCGGAGAACGCACCGGTAAGGGCTACCAGCTTGCCGACCGCGTCGAGGTTCGCCTGATCGAGGTGGCGCCTATGGCCGGCGCGATGCGTTTCGAGATGCTGACCGACCCAAAGCCGCTGCCCGGCTCCAAACGGTCGTTTCACAAGGCCAAGGGCCGCGCCCGCGCGTCGCAATCGCGTCCAGGCTCGCGCGGCAGGAGACGGTAATGCCAGGCGATTTGAAAATGAACCAACAGGTTTTCGGCGGCGAACATCACTCGGGCCGGGCCGCACGACCGCTGTGGACGGCGATGAAGCGCGGCGCGCTCGGCCGCTGCCCGCATTGCGGCGAAGGCAAGCTGTTTCGCGCCTTCGTCAAGACCGTCGACAAATGCGACCGTTGCGGCGAGGAGCTTCATCACCATCGCGCCGACGACCTGCCCGCCTATCTGGTGGTGGTCATCGTCGGCCATATCGTGCTCGGCGCCTTCATGGGCATCGAAGCGACCTCCACTTTGTCCACCTGGCAGCACATAGCCATCTGGGTGCCGCTGACCATTCTCCTGGCGGTCGTCCTGCTGCAGCCGATCAAGGGCGCCGTCATTGGATTGCAATGGGCGTTCTATATGCACGGCTTCGGCGGGGAAGACGATCTGATCGAGTCGCATCCCGAGGCTTGAAAACCGAGGCTGGCGCAATCGGCATGGCTGGACGCCACTTTCGCATCGGAGAAGATTCCGCTAGGTCGTGCGCATGGACGGTATGACCAAGGCGGACGTCGACAGGGTTGAGCGGAGCGCGATCGCGCTTCACAGCCAGCCGATTCGCCCGCGTGACGCCGCGACGCTGATCCTGCTCGACCGCGAGGGCCACGAGTTTCGGGTGCTGATGGGCCGGCGCCACGCCCGTCACGCCTTCATGCCGGGAAAATTCGTCTTTCCCGGCGGCCGCACCGACCCGGCCGACAGCCGCATTCCCATAGCCACGGCGTTGCACCCTGAGGAAGAGGCGAAGCTGACGGCGGGTGCCGGCCGCACCAGCCCGGCCCGCGCCCGCGCCATCGCCCTGTCGGCGATACGCGAGACCTATGAGGAGGCTGGCCTGCTCATCGGCCGGAAAGGCGCCTTCGCGACGACCAAACGCGATTGGCAGGGTTTTGCCGAGCACGGCGTGAGGCCTTCGCTGGAAGCGCTGCGCTTCATCGCGCGTGCCATCACGCCGCCCAACCGGGTGCGGCGCTTCGATACACGCTTCTTCAGCGCCTGGCGCGAAGATGTCGCCGTGGAGCTGCCGGACGGCGGCCCGACCAACGAGCTGGAAGAACTGGTCTGGCTGCCGCTCGCCAAGGCGAGGCAGGCCGATATTCCCGACATCACCAGGGCCATCCTGGAGGAACTGGAAAAGCGGCTCGTCGATGATCCGCTGCTGCGCCCCGGTGGTTCCGTGCCGTTCTACCGGCTTGTCGGCAATCGCTTCGTCCGCGAAATTCTGTAAAGCATAGAGCACTCACATCCCATGACGGTCGATACCCAGCAAGAGGTCGAGGAACGCGTACACTGGTTGCCGATGATCGCTGCGATCTCGTCGATCAGCGTCGTCGGCATCGCCATCGGCCTTGGCATGCCGCTGCTCAGCGTCATCCTCGAAACGCGCGGCCATTCGGCGTCGATGATCGGCCTCAATACCGCTGTTGCCGGCCTCGCCTCGATCGCCGGCGCACCGCTCGCCACGCCGCTCGCCATGCGGTTCGGCGTCGCCTGGACGATGCTGGCCATGATCGCCACCGGAGTGCTGGCCTTTGTCGGCTTCCATTTCGCGCCGGACTTCTGGATGTGGTTTCCGCTGCGCGTCCTGCTGCACATCGCGCTGACCGTGCTGTTCATCCTGTCGGAATTCTGGATCAGCACATCGGCGCCGCCGCACCGGCGCGGTCTGGTCCTGGGCATCTATGCCACCGTGCTGTCGCTCGGCTTTGCCGCCGGGCCGTGGCTGTTCGCCCATCTCGGCAGCAGCGGCTTCCTGCCCTTCGGCGTCACCATAGCGCTGGTGACGCTGGCCGCCATTCCGGTTCTCGCGGCACGCAATGAGAGCCCGACGATCGTCTCCAATGGCGAAACCAGCAACTTCCTGCGCTACATCTGGCTGGTGCCGACGGCGACCGCCGCGGTGCTGGTGTTCGGCGCGGTCGAGACCGGCGGCTTTGCGCTGTTCCCCGTCTATGGCAACCGCATCGGCTACTCCGAGGCCAATGCCGCCCTTCTGCTCACCATGATCGGCCTCGGCAACGTGCTGTTGCAGATCCCGCTCGGCATGATCAGCGATCGTGTCAGTGACCGCCGCTATCTGCTTCTGGCTTGTGCGACCATCGGGCTTGCCGGCACCATCTTCATGCCGCACTTCGCGCAGAACTGGCATCTGATGGCGGCGCTTCTGTTCGTCTGGGGCGGCGTCGTCGCGGCCATGTACACGATCGGCCTGGCCCATCTCGGCTCGCAGCTTTCCGGCCACGAACTGGCCAAGGCCAACGCTGCCTTCGTGCTCTGCTACGGTGTCGGCATGGTGCTCGGCCCGCAGGCGATCGGCATCGGCATGGACATTTTCGGACCCTCGGGCTTCGGCTGGGCGCTCGGCATGTTCTTCGCCTTCTATATAGCGCTGGTCGGTGCCAGGCTCGTCCGAAAAATCCTGTAAAAAGACCCGATCGACGCCTCGTGCGGCTCAAGGCTGCTGACATAACCGTGTCAGCAGCACTCGGATAGATTGTCAGCAGCAGAATTTGAGGAGACCGTCATGATCGATTCCGGGTTTGAAACAAAATCGGTGCGGATGGAATTGCTGCTGCTGGTGACCTTTCAGGCACCGGTGGGCGATGTCGACCGCATCATGGAAGCGGTGGTTGCGATTGCCCCGCTGACCATGGGCAAATACGACAGCAACGCCTACCAGTCGGCGCACGGCATCGAGCGCTACCGGCCGCTCGAAGGGGCGGCCGCAGGCGCCGAGACGGAATTGCGCAGACGGCCGGGTACGGTGGAGGTGTCGTTCGAACTGCCCGACGACCAGGCGCTGGCCGCCCGCATCGTCGAAGCGATATTCCGGGTCCACAGCTATCAGGAGCCGGTGATCCGCATTCAGCCGATCCTCGCCAGCCGCTCCAAGGGCCTCGACGACCGCTCCAACCCGCACCGCTGGTGGAACACGACGGGAGACTGGAAAAGGGTGGCGCCGCCTGTTAGGGAAGGGGCTTAGTCAGGAACGTCGCCGCCTCCCCCGTGGCTCGGATAGTGGACACGGCTTGCGCAACAGACTTCGCCGAGGCCTCACGGGGTTGACTTTCCGGGCGCGTTCTTTATGTGTCGCGCCAAGTTTCCCGCGTCCGGGTGTTTTCCCGTGCTCCAGCGGCCAAAACTCCACGAACATAACGGACTGATATCATGGCCAAAGCCGCAAACATCAAGATCAAGCTTCTGTCGACCGCCGACACCGGTTTCTTCTACGTGACCAGCAAGAACAGCCGCACCAAGACGGACAAGCTGTCGTTCCGCAAATACGACCCGGTCGCCAAGAAGCACGTCGAATTCAAGGAAACCAAGATCAAGTAATCCGGTTTCCTGCTTAACAACCAAAACGCCGCCCCTGTGGGCGGCGTTTTGGTTTCAAGGCCTCGAAAAGCCCCGAATTTTCCAATGCTTGGCGCAGAGTCTCGATGTCTTTTCGGAAAAGGGGGCCGGTCGGCGTTTGGCAGCGGTACGAGGAGGCCACTATGTGCCAGCGCCGGCCGGCCGACCCCACGGACCCAGGAGATGCGGCGGACCTGAATCATGGGGTATTTTTCGGATCGACCCGGCGATCTACCCTCGCGCCGGTTCCGTCACTGGCCTGCACATTCGCGCAACGGCTTACGAAAATCAACAATTTCTTAACCAAGCCCGCCGAATCGCTTGCATTAAGGTAAATTCGTAACCCTGTCGCACTGACTGAATAATTGGGCGTCGGCGCCTGCCTCTGAACTAAGGTCTGTTGAGATTCAGGTCAGGCCGAGCCGGTGTCGAAGACGGGCGCGAAGCGACCGAACAGGTGGTTCCGAGAACTGGAACGGAGCGTACGTTCGGGTACGCGAGTACTGGAAGCGCAGGAAACTGCCAGTTGCAGGCCAGCCTCACCTGGATATCAACGGACCTTACGCCGCCTTGGCGACCACACGATTGCGGCCGGCGCTCTTGGCTTCGTACAACGCGAGGTCGGCGCGTTTCATCAGCCCGGCAACCGAGTCCAGGCCCTTCAGCACCGAAGAAACACCGACGCTGACGGTGACCTCGATCGTCTCGCCCGCGTGGCCGACGGCAAACGGCATCTGGGCGATTTCCGCACGAATGCGCTCCGCGACCTTTTCGGCGACCGCGCCGTCCGTGTCCGGCATGACCACGACGAACTCCTCGCCACCGAAGCGGCAGGCGAGATCGATTCCGCGCACATTCTTGCGCAGCCGCCGCGCGAATTCGCGCAGCACGTCGTCGCCGCCATCATGGCCATGCGTGTCGTTGACGGTCTTGAAGCGGTCGAGGTCGGTGATCATCACCGACAGCGGCCGCCGCCGTGCCACGGAGCGATCGAACAAGGTCTGCAGATGACTGTCGAGGTAACGGCGGTTGTGCAGTCCCGTCAGGGCGTCGGTCACCGCCATCTCGATGGTCTGGGTGACGCTGGCGCGGAGCTGGTCGTTGTAGCGCTTGCGGCGCACTTGAGTGCGCAGCCGGGCGGTCAGCTCCTGCTGGTCGATCGGCCGCATCAGGTAGTCGTTGATGCCGAGTTCGAGGCCGCGGATGATGCGCCCTTCCTCGCCCTCCTGCGCCAGAAGGATGATCGGCAGGAAACGGGTGCGATCGAGCGAACGCAGTTGCGAGCAGAGCCTGAGCGGATCGAAATCGGCAAACGCCGTCGAGATCATCACGCATTCATAGGGCGTCTCGGCGGCCTGGAAGAAGCCGGCATGCGGATCGGTGGCGATGTCGAGGTCGGCGCTGCCGCGCAGCATTTTCTGGACGCGCTCGAAGGAAGATTTGCGCTCGTCGATCAGCAGGACTTTGGGCGTGATGTCTTCGGAAGCGAAGTTGCGGCTCAAAAGCTCCTCGATGCCGATGTTGCGCGTGGTCGAGGCGCGCAGGCGCAGCTCGTCGGTCAACGTCTTCAGCCTGACCAGGCTTTTGACGCGCGTCATCAATTGCAGATCGTTGACAGGCTTGGTCAGGAAATCGTCGGCCCCGGCCTCGAGGCCGCGCACCCGGTCCGAAACCTGGTCGAGCGCGGTGATCATGACGACAGGGATGTGCGACGTCGCCGGATCGCTCTTCAGCCGCCGGCAGACCTCGAACCCGTCCATATCGGGCATCATCACGTCGAGCAGCACGACGTCGACCTTGCCGTTCTCGCAGGTCTCGATCGCGTCCAGCCCGTTGGTGGCGGTCAGCACATCGAAATATTCGGCAAGCAGCCGGACCTCGAGCAACCTCACATTGGCAGGGATGTCGTCGACGACGAGGATCCGTGCAGTCATCACAAAGCTCCGGCTCGGCTGGAAGGACGCATCAGGCGTCGCCCAGGTAGGATTTGATGGTTTCGATGAAACGCGGCACCGAGATCGGCTTGGAGATATAGGCTTCGCAGCCACCCTGGCGGATGCGCTCCTCATCGCCCTTCATCGCGAAGGCGGTGACCGCAATGACCGGGATGACATGGAGGTCATCGTCCTCCTTCAGCCATTTGGTCACTTCCAGCCCCGACACTTCGGGCAGCTGGATGTCCATCAAAATGAGGTCCGGCCTGTGCAGCCGCGCCAGATCCAGCGCTTCAAGGCCGTTGCGCGTGCGGACCGTCTCGTAACCGCTCGCTTCGATGAGGTCACGAAAGAGCTTCATGTTGAGCTCGTTGTCCTCGACGATCATGACCTTCTTAGGCATCAAATTCCCGTCCCGGCCCGCCTTCCGCTGGAAGGTTGCCGTCATGCGCCCTCGCCGGCACGCACCAAACCCTGCTCGACGCTACGGCAATATAATTGACGAAACGGAAACCGGCTGCCGGAAAAGCTTCGGATTTCACCTCGAACACAGCATTGAAGAGGTAGATGGCTTGCCGCAGGCGGCGCTTGCGATTACTGCCGAAAAGAGACTCATTTCCACCGCACAAGAAGGTAGTGATGGCAAACGCAGCGTCAATGCGTGAGGAAGCGGAAACCATTGCCGTGAAGGCGCTGGGCTTCGTCGCCGCCGATCCGGAACTTCTGCCCCGCTTCCTGGCGATCACCGGCATCGAGGCGCATTCCATCCGCCAGGCAGCCGGCGAGCCGGGATTTTTGGCCGGCGTTCTGCAGTTCATCCTCGCCCACGAGCCGACGCTCATGCGGTTCGCGCAGGAAACCGGCACGCCGCCGGCTTCCGTCGGCAAGGCGCTGCGGGCGCTGCCGCTTGGCAACGACGATCATGAGCATTCCATATGAGCGACGATCCCGAAACAGCGCGGCAAATCGAGGAACTGGCCGCCGACGACCGGCCGCTGCTGGTGCTCGATGTCGACGATGTCGTGCTCGAATTCATCCACTGGCGTGAAGCCACACCGAAGATCGCGGCAGCGCTCGGATTTTGATCAAACGCTTAAGGCTGGAGCTTCGTTCCGGCTCCGCCGTTATCGCCCGCGGTAGCATCACTCGGGTCAGTAAGGGGACCGCCCTGGACGGCATCGGCCGGCTTCAGCATGGCGCCGTTGACCGTGATCGAGCCGTCGGCCTTGGCGTTGATGACCCATTCCATCCGGCCATCCGGCAGCGTCTTGCCAAACCCTTTGACAGCCAGCACCACCGGGAAATATTGCGCGGCTTCCGGCTCCGACTTCGCCGCGGTCTGCAGGCTTTCCACGATCTTGTCGTAGCCGGCGATATCGATCGTCACATTTGCCTCGGGCTTCATGCCGGGGAACGTCATCTCCCCTTCCATCGCGACCTCGATGTCGCTGTTCTTCATGGTGCTGTGCCCGATGACGGCCTTCGGCGCTTTGGCCATGAAATCGGCGGTCAGCGTGTCGCCGAAGCCGACCGGCAGCGGCGGATTCTGGTTGAGATCAAAGGCCTCGATCGCTTTTCTCGCCATGCTGTCGAGATCGATGTTGGCGCCGCCGAAATTGAGATCGATGTCAGTGGGCAGCAATGTGGCTGTCCAGCCCGGCAGAGTCTGGGGCAGGGTCAAACCGGAGGCCTTGATTGCATAATCGAGCTTGCCGTTCTGGGCGACGCCGTCGGCCCCGAATGAGGTGCTCAATTGCGCCGCGCCGAAATTGCCGCCATATGTTTCAAGGGCGAAGTTCTTGAGTATGTAGGTGCCGTCGATCCGTTCCCACAGCGGCAGTGCGGCGAGCAGAAGAGCTTTGAGTTCTCCCTGATCGGCTCTCAGTTGAGCCTCGTCTTCGTGGGCCACGCCAAATGCCAACAGATCAAGAAGCGGCTTTGTCCGCATGGCTTTGGCGCTCACATCCACGGCTAGATCCGACGCCTTGAATGCCCCTGCAACCTTCATTCCGATCGCGGGATCATTGATCTTGATCGTCTCGACGAAGCCGGCCGACGCCTGCGTCACGGTAAAATCGACGCCGCCATTGGCCGACCTGGTGGCGGCAAGCTTGGAAGTGCTCGAGCCGACACTCAAATCCGTTTCTTGCTTGGCACTACGCGACGTCATTGTCATGCCCGACAACGAACTGGAGCCGTTGGCAAACGCCGCCAATTCGGGGTCATAGACGCCGGTGAATTTGCCGTCCTTGATGACGAATTGCGTGCTTTGCTGGCCGTCCGGCCCATTCATCTCGAATGACGCGCTGGTCGAAAAATCGGAGAAGACGTTCCAACTGCCGTCGCTGAGCGGTTTGACCAGCAGCGTGTAAAGCGGGAAGTCGAATTTCGGCAGATCCTGCTTCGGCAGCTTCGCTGCAAGCGCCCTCAAATCGAAGCTGATCTTGTAAGCATCGCCTTCGACCGAAACCGCCAAAATGCCTTTGTCGATCGCTTGCTTGCCGACATAGCGGGACAGGTCTTCGGAGAGTTGCTTCGCGCCCTCGCCATCGACGGTCTGGCCGAAGGCAGGCGCGCCGAGCGCGAGAACAAAGACGGTTGGCAAAACACGGTTCACGCAGACTCTCCGTTGCTATTCTTGTGGTGGAAAACTCCAACAGCAACCGTAAGCAGAAACGGGCGAGGCGCAATCCCTCCTTGGGGCGCTAGATCCCCGGTTGGCGGCGCCGAGTTTCGACCCCGAGCTTCACGTCGCTTTCTTCTGCGAGACGGCACAAGCAGCGCGGGCATTGAGCAGGCCCCAGCCGAAGACGGCGTCCTTGCCCGGCGCGCCGAGATCTTCCGCCGACTTGCCAAGCGCGTCGTGAATGTCGGCCGCGGTGGCGTTGCTGTTTGCCGATTTCATCAACGCCGCCGCGGCGGCAACAAACGGCGCCGCGAAGGAGGTGCCGGTCTTCGGCCGCGCGCCGCTGACCGAGGCGGCCGTCCACACTTCGACGCCGGGGGCGGCCAGGTCGATATGATCGCCACGCCCGGCACGCCTGTAGGGACGTTTCCTGCGGTCCACCGCCGTCACCGCGATCACATCCGCATAGGCCGCCGGATAGGCAGGTCCGGCCTTTGGACCGCCATTGCCGGCGGCGGCGACGATCACCATGCCGCGTTCGGCAAGTTTTCGGACAACCTGCTCGAGAAGAGCATTCGCGGGACCCGACAGGCTCATATTCGTCACCTGCACCCCGCGCACGGAAAGAAGATCGAGCGCGCGAAGAAGATCATAGACATCCGAGCGGTCATCCTGGCGATCGCCCCGGTGAAACGCATCGACTGCGATCAGCCTGGCGTGCGGCAGGAGGCCCGGCGTGCGGCTGTCGGCGCCGCCGACGAGCAGCGCCGCGACGGCCGTGCCGTGCTGGCGGCCGGACTCGGGAAGGCCGTCGTCCGACAGGCGAAGAACTTCGATCCGGCCTTTCGCGAAGGCGGCATGCGCCGGATTGATCGCCGTGTCGACGAGGCCGATCGTGACGTTGCCACCGCAGCCGGCGGGAAGGCCAGTAACGGCCGGCCATCCGATCAGGCCTGCGGCGGCGCAGTGGGGGCCGGCACATTCGACTTCCTGTCCGGGCCGGTAGTAATGCACGAAATCTGCTGCCGACTGCGGAGCGGCGTCGATGACACGATCGCGCGCAGCCTCCAGCGGCATATTGGGTGGTATGCGCAGCCGGATCAGCTCCGACCCCAGAAGCTGGATATCGGCGCGGTCCAGGACGGTGAAGCCGGTTGCCTGAAGCCGACCGATTTCAGCCGAACTCAGCCCGGTCGCCACGATCTGGTCCGGCGCCCGAGACGGCAAAGGGACGGCGGGACGGCGCACGCGCCTGCCGCCGCGTCTTGGCGGACGCGGAAGAAACCGATCCGTCAGCGTGCGAAACAGGTTTGGTCCGGTCGACCTGCGGGGAATCGTTCCCGACCCATCAGACGAGCGGGATTGACCGCCACCATCGTCACCACCGCCATCGTCATCGGCGAACGCCGGTTTTGGTCCGAACTCTGCGAGCGTCAGCTGGTCGCTCGGCACCTGAGGATCGACCATTAACGCGACGGCTATCCACAAAGGCAGCAGGGCTTTTGGTCTCAGCCATGAGGTAGCGCCCATAGTCTCCTCACATTTCCGGCCGTTGCCGATTTTCAACAATCGCGAGGCTAGCGGACTTATCCGGCAATAAGCTAGCTTTGCGGGGAACGGGCGCGGGGCCGCTTTATTCCAGAACTTGGAGCAACATGCCGGAAAAAACCGACCGCGTCCAAGATCAGCTTGTCGCTTTTCTCCCGAATCTGCGCCGGTTCGCGATTGCGCTATGCCGGTCCCGCGACATGGCGGACGATCTCGTTCAGCGAGCCTGCGAACGGGCGCTCGCCAACGAGCAGCGTTTCGAGCAAGGGACGCGCTTCGACGCGTGGATGTTCAAGATCCTCCGAAATCTGTGGATCGATGATATCCGCAAGCGCAAGGTCGCCGGCCCGCAGGAAAACATCGACGAGCGCCATGACATCGCCGGCGTTTCCGGTGAACGCGAGATGGAGGCGCGGCTGGCGCTGAACAGCGTGGCGCAAGCTATCGGCGAGCTCGCCGATGATCAGCGTGATGTGCTGCTTCTAGTCTGCGTCGAAGAGCTTTCCTACAAAGAAGCCGCGGAAGTCCTTGCCGTGCCGATCGGGACAGTGATGAGCAGGCTGGCCCGGGCGAGGAAGAATCTGGCGGAGGCGACTGGAATATCCACCGCGCCCACCCGTTCTGCGGTCATAAAAGGGGTTAGGAAATGACCGAAGAGACTTTTTCGGACGAGATCCTGATGCGGTTCGCCGATGGTGAGCTTGATCCGGACATGGTCGCCAGGATCGAGCGAGTGATGGAGATCGACGACCGCCTGGTTACCAGGGTTGCTATGTTCATCGAAACCAGGACGCAGGCGCAGGCCGCGCTGAAGCCGCTGCTCGACGAGCCGGTTCCCGAAAAACTCGTCGCCGCTGTCGAGCAAATGATCGAGGCCAAGCGCGCCGGCGAGAGGGTGGCGACGGTATCGGTATTGCCCTTTGGCAGGGGGCGCATAGCGAGACCTCCATCGAGGTCTCAATGGATGCTGCCGATTGCCGCCTCTCTCGCGGCGGCCGTCGTCGGCGCGCTCGCCGGGTATTGGGCAGCAGGTACCAATGAACGCACGCGGGGCGGGTTGTGGGTTGCCGGCGTCATCAGGCCGGCCCTCGCCCAAGCCCTTGCAACGGTCGAATCCGGGAAGGAAATCAGGCTCGCCGGGATCAGCGACCGGTTCCGGGCCATCGCCACGTTCCGCAACGATTCGCGGGATTTGTGCCGCGAATTCGAGGTCGACTCCCAGGACCGCTCCACGGTGGTGTCGGTCGCCTGCCGTTCCGGCGACGAATGGCGCGTCAGCTTCGCCGTCGTGGCGCCCGGCGACGCCGGAGGCTATGCCCCGGCCTCGTCGACCGAGGCCCTCGACGCTTACCTCTCGGCGATCGAAGCAGGCGCTCCGATGTCAGCCGAGGAGGAAATTAAAGCGCTGGCCGAGGTCCGTCAGAAGGGCGCGAAGTGAAGCTGCGACGGGCCGGCTTTCTCTGAATGGAATAAAGCCGGCGATCGCCCGTTACTCCGCCGGACCGCAACTGCCGGTCCAGTCTGAAAAAGGAGTAACCACCATGACAAGACACTGGAAACTCAAGTCGGCCCTGGTCGCAGGAATGGCAGCGCTCGCAAGCACCGCGGCGCAGGCCAAGGAGTATCCCGCGGCGTCCCTGGAAACCAAGCGTCCGCCGGCAGCGATGACCAGCCAAAGCGACGGTTCCTTCATCGTCGCGGGCAACAGTTCGTCAAATTCGAGCTCCAATTCGTCGAGCAATTCGAGTTCGAACTCGTCGTCCAACAGTTCATCGAATTCCAGCTCCAATTCGTCGAGCAACTCGAATTCGAATTCATCGTCGAACAGCTCCTCGAATTCGAGCTCGAACGGTTCGGATCGCGGTCCACGCAGCTGGCGGTTCCGGTAGAGCATCGAACTCCAGAGATAGAGCGGCGGCACGCTTCGACTTAGAAATCCGCCGCTCTAGCAATTCACAAAAAAACGGGGGCTTAGCGGCCCCCGTTTCGCATTCTTCTCCGGGAAAAAGTCTAGCGGGCCGCGCGGGCCCATTTGCGATACCAGCCTTCGCCCGCAATCGTGTTGCGGTAGACCGTTTCGCGCTCCGTCGCCTCGGCTCGGGTCTCCGCCCGGATTTCTGCCTTGAGTGCCGCACCTTCGCGGCGAAACGGTATGACCTGGACGAGCGGCGTTCCCTTCTCGACGACGTAGAGGCCGTCTGGCGCGGTCGCGAAGAACGGAAAATGGATGTGGGCTGCATAGGTGTCGGTATCGACGATGCCGGCGACGCATTCGAAAGGCTGAGCCGGCCTGTTGAGCGGCGGCAGAAACAAGGAACTCCAGCCCGGCGGGGTACGGATCGACCAGTAATTGTGAAATTTGCACGGGGGCCCTGGTTCCTTCGGGTTGCCGGCGACCTGATGGGCGCCATGATTGCTCACCATCACCCTGTCGAACTCCCAGCCGGCATCGACGGCGCGGCCGCCATTCTTGATCTCAAGGCGGACGGTCGCCGCGAGCGGCAGGATCCAGCCGGTTGTCATCGCATCGAGAAACGGCATGCAGCGCTTGACGGTCAGGCCATTGTTGGTGGCCGACGCATGCTGCGAATCGACCGCCGGCAATTTGCGGAACCAATCCGGCAGGACCGTCTTGGCCGCAACTGGCGGCGCGATCACGCCATGGTCTTCCGGCCGGCGGAGAAACCGGATCGAGCGAGAGGTCTGGGAAAAATGAAACATCGATGGCCTCCATGGAAAATCCGGGGAGGAACGGACCGCAGACGGATTTATTCCTGCAGACCGCATTGTAGCTATAGCACCAGCCGCATCAGCGGCCGGCCTGCCTTGCGCTCGACCAGCCTCTCGAAGCCGGCTTTCTCGAAGACCCGCGACGAACCGACGAACAGCCCAATCGAGCGCGAATCCTTCGACAGGTCGATCGGACATGCCTCGATCAGCCGCGCACCGTTCTGGCGGGCAAACTCGATGCCGCCCGCGACCAGCCGGTGCGTCACGCCCCTGCCGCGCGCCTTGGTGCGGATGAAGAAGCAGGAGATCGCCCAGACCCCCGGATCGAAAGCGTCGGCGGGATCGACCGGCGCCGACCCCCTGCCCTTGTTGTTCCATTCGGGCACATCGGCGCGCGGGCCGATCTGCATCCAGCCGACCGCCTTGCCGCCCTCGAACGCCAGCAGCCCAGGTGGTGGCCCGTCCTCGATCCGCGCCTTGATATGGTCCTTGTTGCGCTCCCGGTTGCTGGCGCGGCGCACTGCCGGCGCCAGCCGGAAATGTGTGCACCAGCAGCCGTAGCAGGCGCCCTGCTTGCCAAAAAGATCCTCGAAATCCGCCCAAAGCTCGGGCACCAGCGGCGCTATGGTCGTATTCATGAGCTCTCTCGCGGCCCGCCGCTTGTCGCGGCGTCCGTCCTGACGTACCATTGCATTTGTTCTCTTTATGTTCGCAGCGATGGCGGCCCCTGTCAACAATCCCGATCACGGTTTTTGCCGCGACTGCCTGACCTTCCAGCGCAGCGAGACACGGCGCTGCGAACGCTGCGGCAGTCCACGGCTTGCCCGCCATCCGGAGCTCTACCGGCTGCATCTTGCCCATATCGATTGCGATGCGTTTTACGCGGCGGTCGAAAAGCGCGACAATCCGGCGCTGAAGGACCGGCCTCTGATCATCGGCGGCGGCAAGCGCGGCGTCGTCTCCACCGCTTGTTACATCGCCCGCATCCACGGCGTGCGCTCGGCGATGCCGATGTTCAAGGCGCTCGAAGCCTGCCCGGAAGCGGTCGTCCTCCCGCCGGACATGGAGAAGTATGCGCGAGTCGGCCGCGAGGTGCGCGCCATGATGCAGGCGTTGACGCCGCTGGTCGAGCCGATCTCGATCGACGAAGCGTTTCTGGACCTTGCCGGCACCGAACGCCTGCATGGCTTGCCGCCCGCGGTGGTGCTGGCGCGCTTCGCGCTCGGCGTGGAGAAGGAGATCGGCATCACCGTCTCATCAGGCCTTTCCTACTGCAAGTTCCTGGCCAAGGTGGCGTCGGACTTTCGCAAGCCGCGCGGCTTTTCGGTGATCGGCGAGGCCGAGGCGGCCGGCTTCCTGGCCGAGCAGCCGGTGACGCTGATCTGGGGTGTAGGAAAAGCCTTTGCCGCCACGCTCGAACGGGACGGCATCCGCATGATCGGCCAGTTGCAGCGTATGGAACGCGGCGACCTGATGCGCCGCTACGGCGTGATGGGCGACCGTCTCTACCATCTTTCGCGCGGCCAGGACGACCGCCGGGTCCATCCCGACCAGGATGCCAAAAGCGTGTCGGCGGAGACCACCTTCGACACCGACATCGCGTCCCTGGATGAATTGGTTTCCGTGCTGAGGGCGCTGTCTGAAAAAGTCTCGGGGCGGCTGAAGAAAGCCGGCATTGCCGGGCGCACCGTCGTGCTGAAGCTGAAGACCCGGGATTTCAAGACCCGCACGCGCAACCGCCAGCTCGGCGACCCGACACGGTTGGCCGACCGGATTTTTTCGACCGGGCTCGAGCTGCTGCGCAAGGAGGCGGACGGCACGAAATACCGGCTGCTCGGCATCGGCGTCAGCGACCTCTCGGATGACGAAAAGGCCGATCCGCCCGATCTCGTCGACGTCCAGTCACGCAAGCGCGCCATGGCCGAAGGCGCCATCGACACGCTGCGCGACAAGTTCGGCCGCAAGGCGGTGGAGACCGGCTACACCTTCGGCAAGGGCCGCAATGCCCACCCGCCCGAGCCGATCGAGGACTGAGACTACATATTGCATAGGGTGTGTTGAGATTCAGGTCAGGCCGCGCCGAGAATGTGGGTTCCGAGAACCGGAGCGGAGCGTACTTTTGGGTACGTGAGCACCGGAAGCGCAGGAAACCGACGTTCGCAGGCCGGCATCACCTGAATATCAACATGCCCTAGTCAGATGCGTCGCAGATCGATCCGGCTGGTCGTCACGCTTTCGCCGGTCTTCGGGTCGACGTCGATAACAGTCAGCCGCATGCCGTCCTCACCGTTCTTCTCAACCGTCATTTGCGCCTTGCGATCGCCGTTGACCTCCTTCGCCCAACGGATGCCGAGATTGATGGCATTGCCCGAGCGGCTGCCGCTGAGCTGCGCCGGCCCGGTGCGGGATCCGAGATAGGTGCCGGTGTACTTCGTTCCGCTCGACTTCAGATCGGCACTGATGGCGCGCGTCACCACGACAAGGCCGCGGCAGGTGCCGTCCAGCGACAATGAACTCGATGTCGCGTCGGAATTGAAGCGGCAGGAGACGTTCACCGTCGGCGCCTCGGTGGTGACCTTGACGGTCCCCTTGCCGGCGAAATTCCCCTCGAACGAGCGGAGAAAATCGGCTTCGTCGGCATGAGCCGCGCCAGCCGCAGCCGCCAGGCAGCCGGCAAGTACAAATCGCGCGAATGATTTCATCGAATCTCTCCTCGTTGAGATCGAAAACAAGGGACTTCCTGCTAGGGTTAAACACTGGGAATCAACGCCTCCCGCTGCGGCAGGTTCCGCCTTCGACATGACCGTTTTGCAACGCGCCGCTTCTGGCCCAGCCGAATGCGCCGACTAGCGGTTGCGATCACAGTCCCGGCTTGCGACATAGCGCGCATGACACCCTCGATCCCCAAAGCCGCGTTCTGGATGGCGCTGTCGGTCGCATCGTTTCTGACAATGTCGGTCGCCGGCCGCGCCACGACAGCCGAGCTCAACGTCTTCCAGGTGTTGGAGCTGCGCTCGGTGATCGGCTTTTTCATCCTCCTGCCGCTGGTGATGATGTCGGGCGGCTTTGCAGCGATGCGCACTGAGCGCCCCCTGGCCCATATCGCCCGCAATGTCGTCCACTATGTCGGCCAGGCGGCGTGGCTCTACGCCTTGGCGCTGATCCCGCTGGCCGTGCTGATCTCCATCGAATTCACGACGCCGATCTGGACGGCCATCCTGGCGGTCGGCTTTCTTGGTGAAAGACTAAGCCGGCCGAGACTTGCGGCGATCGTGCTCGGGCTGATCGGCGTGGTGATCATCGTCCGGCCGGGCATCGGCTCCGTCGACCCGGGACATGTTGTCGTGCTGGGAGCCGCGGTCTGCTTCGGCATATCCGTGGTCCTGGTCAAATCGCTGACGCGGACGGACAGCGTCGTCCGCATCATCTTCTGGATGCTGGTCATCCAGTCGGTGCTCGGCCTTGCCCCGGCGCTCTACGAATGGCGCAACCCGCCGCTCGAACTGTGGCCGTGGATCCTGCTGATCGCCTTCACCGGCATGTCGTCGCATTTCTGCATGGCCCGGGCGCTTGCCTATGCCGACGCCACCGTCATCTCGCCGATGGATTTTCTGCGCGTGCCGTTGTCGGCGCTGATCGGCTGGCTGCTCTACCAGGAGCAGATCGACGCTTTCACAGCCGGCGGCGCGTTGCTGATCCTGATGGGCAATCTGCTCAATCTGCAGAAGAAAGCGAGCAAACCGGCGGAAGTGGCAGCGTCCTGATTTAGCCCCGCATTTCAGTCGCCGTCGTCGGGTATCTTGAGTGCGTGCCCGCAGGCCTTGCAGTGGACGGCGTCGGGCTCGTGCCGCTGAAGCCCGCATTGCGGGCAAGGAAAAAAGACCTTGGCAGGACGGAAGAGCGCCCGCGCAAGCCTGACGAACAGCGATATGCCGATGATCATGGTGACGATCGAGGTCAGCTTGCCTGATATCCCCGGCAGGACGATGTCGCCGAAACCGGTCGTGGTCACCGTGGCAACGGTGAAATAAAGCGCGTCGACATAGCCCTCGACACCGGCCCCGGTGCGGAAGAAGAAGGTGTAGACGAAGCCGGTGACGACAAGGAGGAATGTCAGGAGATTGATGACCGCGTGGCTCGCCTCGCGCCATTTTTTGAGGCCACGCATCTCGAAAAACCGCCACAGCGCGCCGCTGCGCGACAGCGACCACAGCCGCAATATGCGCAGAAAACCCAGATTGGCCAGCGCCGTGGGCATCAGCAGCGTCAGCAGGATGAAGGCATCGACCCACGACGTCGGCTGTTTCATCAGGCGCAGCATGTCGTTGGAGGCAAGCAGCCGGGCAATCATGTCGGCGGCAACAAGGGCTGCCACCGAATAATCGAGCCAGAGGAACGAGGGCGATTCCTGGAGCACCGGTGTGGCGATGAAGAAGGCGATGATGGCAAGGTCGACGACAATCGCGGCCAACTGAAACCGGAAAGCCGCCGGCGTGCGCCCGTGATAAAGCTTGCGCAACGTATCGCGCAGCCGTGCCAAGGCTGAAGAATCCCGCACTCCGTCCCTGTCTGGCGCCTTCATGACGACTGCGATAACGCTCGTGGCGGCGGCCGTCCAGTGCTGCCACCGCAAGCGACGGCCTTGCAGAGCGATGGTTGGGCATCGCGACTACGGTGGATCCTGACCCTAGACAAGCTCCACTTCCACCACGCCCGGCACCGCGCGCATGGCCGATGCGATCTGTGGCGAGACGCGGTAACGGTTGGGCAGTTCGATCTCGACCTCGCCCTGCGCCTCTTCCTTGATGACGATAATGCTCACCTGACTGTCGCCACGCTGGGTAAGCTGCAATTGAATCGCAGTCGCCGGTTGGTCGTTTCTGACAAAGATGCGCAGGGCCTTCTGGATGCGGCTTGCCTCGTCCTCCAGCGACTGCACGGTCTGAATGCGCAAATTGACGCCTTCGGGCCTGTCCTCGGCCGAAACGGTGATCACCACCGAACGGCCGGGCTCGAGCAGGTCGCGATACTGCGCCAGCCCCTCCGAAAACAGCACCGCCTCATACTGGCCTGACGTGTCGGAGAACTGCACGACGCCCATCTTGTTGCCGGTGCGCGTCTTGCGCTCCTGCTTGGTGGTGACGGTGCCGGCAAGCCGCCCGGCGGCGGCACCGCGCTTGACGGCGGCCGAAAACTCACCCCAGGTCTGAACCCGCATCTTCTGCAATGCCGCCTTGTATTCGTCGAGCGGATGGGCCGAGAGATAGAAGCCGACCACCTGGAATTCGCGGTGCAGGCGGTCGGCGGCGAGCCACGGGTCGGTCGCCGGCAGGTTGAGCGCCTGCGACTGCGCGCCGAGCGAGGCGCCGAAAATGTCGTGCTGGCCCGACATTGCATTCTGCTGCGCCAGCGACGCCAGCCCCATCATCCGCTCGACGCCCGCCATCATCGCGGCGCGGTCGTGGCCGAAAAAGTCGAGCGCGCCGGCCATGATCAGGCTTTCGAAGACGCGCTTGCCGACGATCTTCGGGTCGACCCTTTCGCAGAAATCGGCGAGGTTCTTGAACGGTTTTTCGCCGCGCATGGCGACGATGTGCTCGACCGCCGCATCGCCGACACCCTTGAGCGCGGCCAGCGAATAGAAGATCCGGTTCTCGCCGACCTCGAAGGCGCGGAAACTCGTCATCACCGACGGCGCCACCACGTCGATGCCGAGGCGCAGCGCGTCCTGGCGGAAATCGGCGAGCTTGTCGGTGTTGCCCATGTCGAGCGTCATCGACGCGGCCAGGAATTCGACCGGGTAATGCGCCTTCAGATAGGCCGTCTGGTAGGAGACGACCGCATAGGCGGCGGCATGCGACTTGTTGAAACCGTAGTCGGCGAATTTCGCCAGCAGATCGAAGATGAAGTCGGCCTGCGGCTTGCCGACGCCGCGCTCGACCGCGCCCGAGACGAAGCGCTCGCGCTGCTTGTCCATCTCGGCGCGGATCTTCTTGCCCATGGCGCGGCGCAGCAGGTCGGCTTCGCCGAGCGAATAGCCGGAGAGCTCCTGCGCGATCTGCATCACCTGTTCCTGGTAGACGATGACGCCTTGCGTCTCCTTCACCAGATGGTCGATCTTCGGGTGGATCGACGCCATCTCCTCCTCGCCATGCTTTCTGGCGTTGTAGGTCGGGATGTTCTCCATCGGCCCCGGCCGGTAAAGCGCCACCAGCGCGATGATGTCCTCGATGCAGTCGGGGCGCATGCCGATCAGCGCCTTGCGCATGCCCGCACTTTCCACCTGGAACACGCCGACCACCTCGCCGCGCGACAGCATGGCGTAGGTGTCGGGGTCGTCGAGCGGAATGTGGGCGAGATCGATCTCGATGCCGCGGCGGCGGATCAGCTTGACCGCGGTCTCCAGCACCGTCAGTGTCTTCAGGCCGAGGAAGTCGAACTTCACCAGCCCCGCCTGCTCGACATACTTCATGTTGAACTGGGTGACGGGCATGTCCGAGCGCGGGTCGCGGTACATCGGCACCAGCTCCCACAGCGGTCGGTCGCCGATGACGATGCCGGCGGCGTGCGTCGAGGCGTGGCGGTAGAGCCCTTCCAGCTTCTGCGCCATGTCGAGCAGCGTCTGGACGATCGGCTCGCGCTCGGCCTCTTCGGCAAAGCGCGGCTCGTTGGCGATGGCGTCGGCGAGCTTGACCGGATTGGCCGGGTTCGACGGCACCATCTTCGACAGCTTGTCGACCTGGCCATAGGGCATCTGCAGCACGCGGCCGACATCGCGCAGCACCGCGCGGGCCTGTAGCGTACCGAAGGTGATGATCTGGCCGACCTGGTCGCGGCCGTATTTCTGCTGGACGTAGCGGATGACCTCCTCGCGACGGTCCTGGCAGAAGTCGATGTCGAAATCGGGCATCGACACGCGGTCGGGATTGAGGAAGCGCTCGAACAGCAGCGAGAAGCGCAGCGGATCGATGTCGGTGATGGTCGTCGAATACGCGACCAGCGAGCCGGCGCCCGAGCCGCGGCCCGGCCCGACCGGAATGCCTTGCGCCTTCGCCCATTTGATGAAGTCGGCGACGATCAGGAAATAGCCAGGGAATTTCATCTTCTCGATGATGCCGAGCTCGAAATCGAGCCTCTCGCGATATTGTTCGACCGTGTAGCCGGGAGTCGGGCCGTGCGCGGCGAGCCGCGCCTCCAGCCCCTCATGCGCCTGTCTGGCAAGCTCCTGCGCTTCCGCCCTCACCGCCGCATCGGCGTCGTCGACATCGCCGCCGGCGAAGCGCGGCAGGATCGGGTTGCGCGTCTTGGGATAGTAGGAGCAGCGCAGCGCAACCTCGACGGTATTGTCGATCGCTTCCGGCAGGTCGGCGAACAGCTGAGCCATATCGGCCTGGCTTCTCAGGAAATTATCGGGCGACAGGCGGCGGCGATTGTCGGCGGCGACGACCGAACCCTCGGCGATGGCGATCAGCGCGTCATGCGCCTCATAATCATCGCGCGAGGAGAAAAACGCCTCGTTGGTGGCGATCAGCGGCAGGTCATGGCTATAGGCGAGGTCGACGGACGATTGCTCGATGGCCTGGTCATAACCGGCGACCCGTTCCAGCTCGACATAGAGCCGGTCGCCGAACAGTGCCTTGAGCGCCAAAAGCCGCGTCTCGGCGAGATCGCGGCGGTCCTCCTTCAAGGCGTTGCCGATCGGGCCGCGCGGCCCGCCGCTGAGGCAGATCAGGCCGTCGCAATGGCCTTGCAGCATCTCTGTCGTCAGATGCACGGCCTCGCCGGGCGGCGTTTCGAGATAGACCCGGCTGACCAGCCTGACCAGATTGCTGTAGCCGGACTCGGTCGCTGCGATCAAAACCACCGGTCGCATTTCCGGACCTTGCCGCCGGCGGTCGCGCTGGCTGTCGCTGGCTTCGCCGGAAAAGGCGAGAGAGGTCTGGCAGCCGATGATCGGCTGGATGCCCTCCTTCACCGCCTTCTGCGCGAATTCGAGCGCGCCGAACAGATTGTTGGTGTCGGTGACGGCGATAGCCGGAGACTCATCCTTGACCGCATGGCCGACGATCGTGCCGAGCTGCAAGGCGCCTTCGAGCAGCGAATAGGCCGAATGCACGCGCAGATGGATGAACGGCCGCGCCGGCGCTTCCGGCCGCGATGCCTTCACAAACGCCTCGCGCCGCAAGGGGTCGCGTGGAAGTGCCTCATTCGCCATGTTTTTTTGCGCCGCTTGAAAGGACTCAGTCGATGAAAATGTATTGTCCGGCACCGGACGATGCGAGTCCAGCAGTCGACCGGCCAATTGTCGATGCCGGCGCCGCCCAAAGCTGAAGCGGTGGTTTCAACTTGACAGGTGACGGCAGTTATGCTAGGAATTTATTCATGGTGCTGATTTACGCCAACGACCCGCCGCAGAGGCGGGTTTTTTGTTTTCAGCCTCACGCAAACTCCATGATCACCGCATCGACGGCGAGGCTGTCGCCCGGCTTCGCGTTGAGTTTCGACACGATGAGATCGCGCTCGGCGCGCAGCACGTTTTCCATCTTCATCGCCTCGACGACCGCCAGCGTCTCGCCGGCCTTGACCTCCTGTCCCTCGGCAACGGCGATCGACACGACGAGGCCGGGCATCGGGCAGAGCAGCATCTTCGACGTGTCCGGCGGTACTTTTTCCGGCATCAGCCTTTCGAGCTCGGCGGTGCGCGGCAGCATGGCGCGCGCCGTCACCGACATGCCCTTCCAGGCGATGCGAAGCCCGTTCGGTACCGGCCTGATCTGCGCCGCGACCCTGCGGTCGCCGACCGTACCGCGCCACATGAGATCGCCCGGCCGCCAGTTGGACGCTACCGTCAGCGCCTTGCCACCGTCGATCGACAGATCGAGCTCGATCGGAATGGAGATCATGCCTTCGAAAATCGAGGCCGAAAGGTAATCCTCGCCGATCTTGACCACCCAGTCCCGCTTCAGCACGCCCGAATGCGGCGCCAACCGCCCACCCAGCCGGTCGAGCCGGTCGCGGCGCAGCAGTTCGACAGCGGTGGCGATCGATGACAGCACCGCCTTTTCCTCCTCGTTGGGCACGATCGGCGCGAACCCGTCCGGATATTCCTCAGCGATGAAAGCGGTCGATATCCGCCCTTCCCGCCAGCGCGGATGCTGCATCAGTGCCGCCAGGAAGGGTATGTTGTGCTCGATGCCGTCGACGACGAAGCTGTCGAGCGCTTCCGACATGGCGTCTATTGCCGCAAGCCGCGCCGGCGCCCAGGTGCACAACTTGGCGACCATCGGATCATAGAACATCGAGATTTCCGAACCCTCGGTGACGCCGGTATCGTTGCGGATGACGACGTCGCCGAACTGTCCCTCCTCCGGCGGCCGGTATCTCGTCAGCCGGCCGATCGACGGCAGGAAATTGCGATACGGGTCCTCGGCGTAGAGGCGGCTTTCCACCGCCCAGCCGTTCAGCTTGACGTCGCTTTGCTTGATAGCGAGTTTTTCGCCGGCAGCTATGCGGATCATCTGCTCGACCAGATCGATACCGGTGACGAGCTCGGTCACCGGGTGCTCGACCTGCAATCGCGTATTCATTTCAAGGAAATAGAAGTTCTTTTCGCTGTCGACGATGAACTCGACGGTGCCGGCGCTCTGGTAGTCGACCGCCCTGGCCAGCGCCACCGACTGCTCGCCCATGGCTTTGCGGGTCCTGGCGTCGAGGAAGGGCGAAGGCGCCTCTTCGACGACCTTCTGGTTGCGGCGCTGGATCGAGCATTCGCGCTCGCCGAGATAAAGCGCGTTGCCATGGGCGTCGGCCAGCACCTGGATCTCGATATGGCGCGGATCGACCACGAACTTCTCGATGAAGACGCGGTCGTCGCCGAACGAGCTCTTGGCCTCCGACCGCGCCCGGTCGAACCCGTCGCGCACCTCGGCCTTGCTCCAGGCGATGCGCATGCCCTTGCCGCCGCCGCCGGCCGAGGCCTTGATCATCACGGGATAGCCGATCTCGCCGGCGATTTTCTCGGCATGATCGGCATTCTCGATGACGCCGAGCCAGCCGGGCACGGTCGATACCTTTGCCGCGTTGGCAAATTTCTTCGATTCGATCTTGTCGCCCATCGCCTCGATCGCTCTGGGTTTTGGGCCGATGAAGACGATGCCTTCCTTCTCCAACGCCTCACAAAAGGATGCGCGCTCCGACAAAAAACCGTAGCCGGGATGCACGGCCTGCGCGCCGGTTGCCTTGCAGGCGGCGATGATCTTCTCCGGCACCAGATAGCTCTGCGCGGCCGGCGAAGGCCCGATATGCACAGCCTCGTCGGCCATCTCGACATGCACGGCGTCGCGATCGGCGTCCGAATAGACCGCCACGGTGGCGATGCCCATCTTGCGCGCCGTCTTGATGACGCGGCAGGCGATCTCGCCACGGTTGGCGATCAGGATTTTTGTGAACATGCGGGTTTTGTTCCCTCGGCTGCCTTTCTTTTATGGGCTTCGCCCGGCCGGTCAAGGCAAGTTGGCGCATATCCCGGGCGCAAATCGGCGGCACCGGCCAAAACCCGGCCAAGAACTGTCAATTCGTCCCATAGTCCAGAACCTGCAGATACGCTAAGGCTCGGCCCGATTGCAGATTTGACTTGAGAGGAGATGCCCGATGAAAACCCGCGCCGCTGTCGCTGTTGCCGCCGGAAAGCCGCTGGAGATCATGGAGGTCGACCTCGATGGTCCGCGCGAGGGCGAGGTGCTGGTCGAGATCAAGGCGACCGGCATTTGCCACACCGACGAATTTACGCTGTCGGGCGCCGATCCCGAAGGCATCTTTCCGGCGATTCTCGGCCATGAGGGTGCGGGTGTCGTCGTTGACGTCGGCAAGGGCGTCACCTCGGTCAAGAAGGGCGACCACGTCATCCCGCTCTACACGCCGGAATGCCGGCAGTGCCCGTCCTGCCTGTCCAGAAAGACCAATCTGTGCACCGCCATCCGCGCCACGCAGGGGCAAGGGCTGATGCCGGACGGCTCGTCGCGCTTCTCGATCGGCAAGGACAAGGTCTTCCACTATATGGGCTGCTCGACCTTCTCCAACTTCACCGTGCTGCCCGAGATCGCGCTGGCCAAGGTCAATTCCGACGCCCCCTTCGACAAGATCTGCTACATCGGCTGCGGCGTCACCACCGGCATCGGTGCGGTGATCCACACGGCCAAGGTCGAGATCGGCGCCACGGCCGCCGTCTTCGGTCTCGGCGGCATCGGCCTCAACGTTATCCAGGGGCTGCGCCTTGCCGGCGCCGACATGATCATCGGCGTCGACCTCAACAACGACAAGAAGGAATGGGGCGAGCGGTTCGGCATGACGCATTTCGTCAACCCGAAGGAGATCGACGGCGATATCGTGCCCTATCTCGTCAACATGACCAAGCGCGGCGCCGACCAGATCGGCGGCGCCGACTATACGTTCGACTGCACCGGCAACACCAAGGTGATGCGGCAGGCGCTGGAAGCGTCGCACCGCGGCTGGGGCAAGTCGGTGGTCATCGGCGTCGCCGGCGCCGGCCAGGAGATCTCGACGCGGCCGTTCCAGCTGGTCACCGGCCGCAGCTGGATGGGCACCGCCTTCGGCGGCGCGCGCGGCCGCACCGACGTGCCGAAGATCGTCGACTGGTACATGGACGGCAAGATCGAGATCGACCCGATGATCACCCACACGCTGAAGCTGGAGGACATCAACAAGGGTTTTGACCTGATGCATGAGGGCAAGAGCATCAGGAGCGTGGTGGTTTACTAAGTGAAGGAGGTTCAAATTCGCGTTCGTATTCGCTTCATCGACCACGAAAAGTCGACGATCCATCGAATACAGAATTTTGGCGAGGATTTATGGCGCACTATAGGGCAAACAATCGCGTTCAGATTGATTTGGGAGAGATCGATCATGCGACAGATGAGATCAACTTTCTGGTACGCGATACGTTTTTGCAGAAGAGCCTGATCGAGGTGCATCGCTTGCTAAAAGTGCACCTTATGGAAAATGAAACGGTCATCGACATCGAGTCGGCATGACGACCAGCATCAGCCAAGAACGAAGCCGCCCGCAGATTCTCGTCGATGCCGACGCCTGTCCGGTGAAGGCCGAGGTCGAAAAGGTCGCCGAGCGTCATGGCGTCGTCGTCACCTTCGTCTCCAATGGCGGCCTGCGCCCGTCGCGCAATCCGATGATCCGCAACGTCGTCGTGTCCAAGGGCGCGGATGCGGCTGACGACTGGATCGTCGACAATGCCAAATCCAACGACATCGTGGTGACATCAGACATCCCGCTTGCCGCCCGCACGGTGGCGCTCGGCGCTCATGTGCTTGGGCCGACCGGACGCCCGTTCACGCCGGAAACCATCGGCATGGCGGTGGCGATGCGCGATCTCAAGCAGCATCTGCGCGAGACCGGCGAAAGTAAGGGCTACAATGCCAGTTTCGCGCCGCAGGACCGCTCACGGTTTCTGGGCGAACTCGACCGCATCTTGCGGCGTGCATTGAAATCCATCACACCTTAAAATGCGACCTTGAGGCCCAGCTTGCCGCTGACGGTTGAACTGTCCTCGGACCATTTGCCGCGAATTTCAGTGCTGACGGTTGTCGATGAAGACATCTTCAGATTGAAGCCGGAGGACAGCGCCACCGAGAAGTCCGCATCCTCGAAATTGCTCTTCAGACCAGAAACGCTTGCCGTGTTCGAATAGCCGAAACGCTGCTGCAGATCCGCGCGCGCATAGGGGCTGATGACCATGCCGTTTCCGAGCTGGTAATCCGCATAAACCCCAGGGTCGAACTTGATCGCACCAAACGATAAACGGCTCTTTCCAAATTCAGTGCCTGAGTCGTCCGTGTATGCGTCGCCGGTAAAGGTAACGCCCAACAGCCCGCCACGAAGATCGAAACGCACGCGATCGGTCAATTTGAAGATGCGGCCGATCGACCCTGTTATCGCGTAGCCTTGCGTGTCGTAGCTGCCGTCATTTGCCTTGACGTCCGTGTTGCCCAGGAACGCCGAGGCGGCCACAAGAGCATAGCTGGTGCCTTTACGATAAAGGCCATAGCCGCCGAACATGCCGCTTTTGTTGGTCGCGTCACCGACACCGAAAACGTCGACATTGACGTCAGCCGAGGCATAACCGCCGAACAGCCCCAGGTTCAATCCGTGCTCGCTGTCGAATCCGAAATGCTTTGCCGCATTGAAGTCGACACTGGCGGCAGCGGAGAATTCGTCGACGTCGAAACTCGGTCCGTCAAAGACGTCCAAATCGTTCGAAACGGTGAAGCCGTCATGCGCCGTGTGGGCCAATTGGCCGGAAGCGAATACGCCGAACGGTGAAGACTGGGCCGGCGGAGCCGCGCTTGCGGGGCCGACACTCGCCTGGATGATGTCGTCAGACAATTTGAGAAGCGCATCCAGGGACGTGTCGACAATCGCGCTATTGACGGCCACGCCGGCATAGCAGTCCGTCCGCAGAAAGGTGCCCTCACTCTCGTCGATACAGGCGTTTGCCTTCGAAGGCAGGAAAACCAATGCAGCGCCAATCGAAATTGAGCTCGCGCACAGGCGCAAACGCCAACTCCTGTCTTTCATTGTCCCCTTCCCCTGCTACTTGTGTCATCAGGCTTAAATATCAGGACATGCAATGCGCAGTTGAACTATGAAAAACATCACTGACTGCGGTAGATGCGGGCGCAACACTACGCCAACGTTGGCAGGAGCATAACAAATTATCTCTGGCGCGGAAATGATTTCGTGTGGACCGCTTGCGTCCGGCGGACCGAAATGGCTGCGGCGGTTACCGTCCGGCCGGCACCCCACGGCATATCGAGGGAAACCGAGCTCGGCCAGATCGAAGGCGGGGTCGCCCCCTTGTGCTTCCTTTGATATGGGTTCTGGTGTAAAAATTGCGGTGGTCTTCGGAGAAACGAGTTCCGGCGCATGAGCGGAACGGCGTCAGTCGGGCGGACACTTCGGCGACTTGGAGATTTCACGCGCTGAAAACGAGCCCTTGCCATGAGCTACCGTCTCCTCCTGCGCATTGCTGCGGTCCTGCTGGTTTCACTTTTCGGATCCCTCGGCGTTCAAGCCGCGGTCGGGGAAGGCCAGTCGCCACTGCCAGGCAAGCGGCTCGCGATCGTCATCGGCAACTCCGACTACCGGAGCGCCCGCCTCCCGCATCTGGCCAATGCTGCAAACGACGCCATTAGATTTTCTGAAAGCCTGAAGAGGCTGAAATTCGATGTGCTAACGGCAACCAACCTGTCGTCCGACGGGTTCACCGAGCTTTTCAAACAAGCCGAGGGCAAGTTGGCGGACGCCAGCGCTGTCCTCATCTTCTACGCTGGCCACGGCGTGCAACTCGGGGGAGAGAACTACCTTCTGCCGGTCGATACGCCCAATGCCGAGAACCTGCAGGAGTTGATCGCGGGCGCGGTCAAGCTCAACGATGTGATTTCGAGATTTGCCAGCCGTGAAAGGCAGACCTTCGTGTTTCTTGATGCCTGTCGTAACAACCCGATGGGCAAAGGCCCCAGCGCCATGGACGGCCTCGCGCAGATCGAAGTGGGTGAAAACACATTCATTGCCTTTGCCACGCAGCCCGGCAACGTTGCTGTCGACGGCTCGGGAGACAACAGCCCCTTCACCACGGCATTGTTGAAGAACGCCGAGATTCCCGGGCTCAGCATTTCGGACATGATGATCCGCGTGCGCAACGAGACCGAGGCAATCACCATCGGGCGTCAGGTTCCGTGGGATCAGTCGAACCTTCGCGAGCAGTTTTACTTCACCGAGCAGCAAGTGCTCGACCCGGCCCAGCTCAGCGCCAGTCTGTCGCGCATCCTGGCCGATCCTGCCGCCAAGGAGAAGTTGAAGGTCGAGCTCGCTTCCAACGATCTGCAGACAGCCGTGCTGATCGTTGGCCAGACATTGCGTTCGGTCGAGGTTTCGCCCTTACCCGACGCTGCGGCCAAGCCCGCCGGCACGCAGGTCGCCAGCCTCGAGGGGGCCAGGCAGAGCGTCGTCTCCGGACTTGAAACGCTGATCGTCGGTACTTCGGCGACCGAAACGGATTCCCAAAAAGCGACCGATCTCGCGCGCAGTATCCAGACCGAATTGCGACGTTTGGGCTGCTATCGGATGACAGTGGACGGAAGTTGGGGCAAGGGCTCCGTGCGCGCGCTCACCAATTACTACAAAAACACCGCGAGAACCGCATCCGCGACCGAGCCTACGGTTGAACTTCTGAGTGACCTGTTCCTGCGCTCCGGGCGGGTTTGCAAGGATCCGGTGGTCGTGCGGAAGATCAAGCCGGCGAAGGTGGCATCAGAGGCGGCTCCGGCGCGCAAGAAGGCGGCCAACCGAAAAGCCGCAAGGTCGCAGCAGCAACCCTCGCGCCCGGCTGCACCTCCGCCCGACATCAGCGGCGGCATTGGGATCGGCGGCGTTTTCTAATGCATGTCGCCCAAAAGTGCGCAGCGGTTTTGGGCGACATGCATAAAAACAAAAACCTAAAGCGCGCCGCATGAATCCCTTCAGACGCGACGCGCTTCACGCACGCCGCAAATCGGAATCGATTTTTGCTTCACCACCTTCGGTTTGGAATGGATCATGCGCAGATTTCAAAAGCTGCAGTATCCTTTCGCGTCCGAAAGGGCGCTCGGCACCGTAGAAGACGGACCGCCATCAGAGGCCGGGCCATGACGACCGATACGCCCCTGAAGACACCATTGCATCGCCACATGCAATTCGCGGTGTCGGCCTGCGTCGGCGTAGTGGCACTGGCGATCGCGCTGGTCTTGTGCGCTCCGCTCGCCTATTCGATCGGCGCCAATGCGTTCTTCGCCGCCTATACCGTCCTCGTCGTCGCCCAGATGCCGCTGCTCACCGGCCGCTATCTGAGCAAGAATGCCCGCGCCACCGACCAACCGGTGCTGGTCATCTTTGCCGTGACCCTGATTGTTGTCGCCGTTGCCATCGTCTCGTTGTTCCAGTTGATCAATCGAGGGGGCAGCCCGCATCCCGTCGAACTCATCTTCGCGCTGCTGTCGATCCCGCTCGGCTGGTTCACCATCCACGCCATGACGGCGTTGCACTACGCGCATGTCTACTGGATGGACGACGAAGAGACCAACCCCGGCAGCACGTCGAAGCAGAAAAAGCCCGTCGGCGGTCTCGAATTTGCCGGTAAGGAGCGGCCGGACGGCTGGGATTTCCTCTATTTCTCGACCACCGTCGGCATGACCTCGCAGACCTCAGATACCGACGTTTCGACGACGCAAATGCGTCGCATCGTGTTTTTGCATTCGATCGTGTCGTTCTTTTTCAATACAGTGATCGTCGCCGCCGCGGTCAACCTCGCCGTCAGTCTTGGAAGCCAGTAGTATCGGGCAGCCCTGTAATAATTCCGTGATCGGATGAAACATCGCTTTGGCTGGCAACGTATTGGGAGGAGAACGATCGTAAAGGCCGGCTGAGCGGCCGGAAGGACGCAAAAAAATGGAATCGGTTGCCAGGAGCCAATCCACCGCCGGGGTGGACGCTGCCCCCCTGAAAGATGCGACGCTGATCTACCGGCAGTCGCGCTGGACGCGGCTGACGCATTGGCTTTGGGCCATCTCGCTGTTCTTCATGCTGCTTTCCGGCCTGCAGATCTTCAACGCCCGTCCCCAGCTCTATATCGGCAAGGAGTCGGGATTCGCATATAACAACACCGTCTTCGCCATCGGCGCCGAGAACACCGCAAACGGTCCGCGCGGCTATACCGAGATCTTCGGCAAGCGCTTCGACACGACCGGTGTGCTGGGTTGGTCTGGACCGGCGGGCCAGGAGAGGTCCCGCGCCTTCCCGTCCTGGGCGACGATCCCCTCCTATTACGACCTCGGCACCGCCCGCGTCGTCCATTTCTTCTTCGCCTGGATACTGACCACGACACTGGTCGTCTGGCTGGTCGCCAGCCTAGTCAACGGTCATCTACGACGCGATCTTACCCCGCGCATCGATGATCTCAGGCACTTGCCGCGAGATATCGTCGATCACGCCAGGCTCAAGTTCCATCACACGCGCGAGTACAACACGTTGCAGAAGATGGCCTATGGCGGCGTGATGTTCGTGCTGCTGCCGCTGATGATCATCACCGGCCTTGCCATGTCGCCGAGCATGAATGCGGCGCTGCCGTTCCTCAACGACCTGCTCGGTGGCCGGCAGACTGCGCGGACGATCCATTTCATCGTGATGCTGCTGCTTATCGTCTTCTTCATAATCCATATGCTGATGATCTTCGCCGCCGGCCCGATCAACGAGCTGCGCTCCATCATCACCGGCTGGTACCGGACCGATCCGCCGGCGCACGGCGGCAAGACGCCCGAGGGGAGTGCGTGAGATGGCGAGGTTTATGATCAGCCGCAGAAAATTCCTGACCTCGGCCAGCCTCGGCGTCTCCGGCATCATGCTGTCGGGTTGCGATGCCTTCGACAGCCAGCTTGGCGTCGGCGACGGCCTGCGCAGTTTCCTCGAAGGCGCCAACGGCCTGACCTGGCGAGCGCAACGCCTGCTCGCCGGCGATTCGCTGGCGCCGGAATTCACCGAGGCCGACATCCGCCAGCCGCAGCGGCCGAACGGCGTCACCGCGCCGGACGACGATGTCTACAAGGGCCTGCTCGCCAACAATTTCGCTGACTGGCGGCTCGAGGTTTCCGGCCTTGTCGAAAAGCCGCTGTCGCTGACCCGCGAGCAGCTGATGAACATGCCAAGCCGCACCCAGATCACCCGCCACGACTGCGTCGAAGGCTGGAGCTGCATCGCCAAATGGACCGGGACGCCGCTGTCGCTGGTGCTTGATCAGGCGGTGGTCAAGCCGCAGGCGCGCTACGTGATATTCCATTGCCTCGACACGATCGACCGCAGCCTGGCCGGCGACATCAAATATTACGGCTCTATCGACCTGATCGATGCCCGTCACCCGCAAACGATCCTTGCCTATGGCGTGAACGGCAAGCCGCTGCCCGTCGAGAACGGCGCGCCGTTGCGTGTCCGCGTCGAGCGCCAGATCGGCTACAAGATGCCGAAATATCTCCACAGGATCGAACTGGTCGACGGTTTCGCCACCATCGGCGGCGGCAAGGGCGGATATTGGGAGGACAATGGCTACGACTGGTACGGCGGCATCTGATCGAAACGCTCAACTGTCGCTGTCGTCGCTGTAATCTTCGCCATCGCTGCACAGGGCCGGGTTCAAATCTGGAATATCAGTCCCGTATGTCAGCAGTGTCTTGAGGAACCCGAAAACGGCGAGATCGTCGGCGAAGACTTGTCGGTAACGCGTCGCAGGCAGGTGACAACGTGTCGCCCACAGGCTATGGATGGCGAGTCGAGGGCTTTTGCGAGCCCTACCTGTTTGCGGGAGAGAGCAGCGAGAGCTGCCGCCGAAGGGGAAATCGCCCGAAATCTCTCAGGCAAAAGAACCGTAGACGGGAAAGACACTCTGGAAAGTCGGGGCTTGCCCCCGCGCCGAAGGTGTAAGCGCTGCCGACAGAGTTCCGGGGCGCAAGTCTCTCAGGCTTCAGACAGAGGGGCACGGACTGGTCGCCATTCGCGGCCGATTGCGTGCGACTCTGGAGATGACATGACGGGCGACGACACCAAACACCTTCCCCTCGAAGATCTGCACGTGGCCGCCGGTGCGCGCTTTGGCGCGTTCGCCGGCTGGTCGATGCCGCTGACCTATCCGGCCGGTGTGATGAAGGAACACCTTCATACCCGCGAACATGCCGGCCTGTTCGACATCTCGCACATGAAGCTGTTCGAGATCAGCGGGCCGGACGCTGAAGCGCTGCTCAATCGCGCCTGCCCGTTCGACGCCGGCGCGCTCGAGATTTCCCAGTCCAAATACACGTTCTTTCTCAATGAAGCCGCCGGCATCATCGACGATCTGATCGTCACCAGGCTCGGCCGCGAGCGCTTCATGGTCGTCGCCAATGCCGGCAATGCCGAAGCCGACGAAAAGCACCTGCGCGCGCTGGCTGGGGATTTCGACGCAAAGGTCGACGCACTCGACCGCGTCTTCCTGGCGATCCAGGGACCCGAAGCCTGGGCCGCTTTGTCCCGCGCCGGCATCGAAACCGGATCGCTACTGTTCATGCACGGCTTTGAGCCCCGCGAGAACTGGTTCATGAGCCGGTCGGGCTATACGGGTGAAGACGGTTTCGAGATCGGCCTGCCGGAAGTGGACGCGCGAGATCTCGTCGCCAGACTGCTCGAGGACGAGCGCGTGATGTGGGTGGGGCTGGCCGCTCGCGACAGCCTGCGGCTCGAAGCAGGGCTGTGCCTGCACGGACTGGACATCACGCCGGAGATCGACCCGGCCAGCGCCGGGCTGATGTGGGCTGTCCCGAAGGAGGTTCGCGCCTCTGGCGCTTTCATCGGCGCCGATGCGTTGCGTGCAATCCTGGAGCGCGGCCCGGCGCAGAAACGCGTCGGCCTGAAGCCGGAGGGCCGCCAGCCGGTGCGCGCCGGTGCTGCCCTTTTCGACGCCGACGGCAATCCCGCCGGCCACGTCACCTCCGGCGGCTTCGGCCCCTCGGCCGCCCATCCGGTCGCCATCGGCTATGTCCAGACGTCGCTGGCCACGCCTGGCACAAAACTCTTCGCCGATGTGCGCGGGACGAAAATCCCGATCGATATCAATCCCCTGCCCTTCACGCCTCATCGCTACCGCAAAGGATAAGTCCCGATGGCAAAAACCTATTTCACCGAAGACCACGAATGGCTCCGCGTCGAAGGCGGCATCGCCACCGTCGGCATCACAAATTATGCGCAAGAGCAGCTCGGCGATCTCGTTTTCGTCGAATTGCCGGAGCTTGGGAGAAAGCTGGCCAAGGGCGATACGGCCGTCGTGGTCGAATCCGTCAAGGCCGCATCGGACGTCTATGCGCCGGTCGACGGCGAGATCACCGAGGCCAACACCTCGCTCTCGTCGGACCCGTCTTTGGTCAATTCGGCGGCGACCGGCGACGGCTGGCTGTGGAAGATGAAGCTGGCCGATGAAAGCCAGCTCGAAGGCCTTCTGGATGAGGCCGCCTACAATGCCCATATCGGTTGATAGCAGGACCAGGAAGATGACCGCAGCACCCTACTCCTTCTCGGCCCGCCATATCGGCCCCGGCCTCGACGAAACCCGGGCCATGCTGGCAACGATCGGTGTTCCCTCGGTCGAGACGCTGATCAGCCAGGCGGTGCCGAAATCGATCCGGCTCGACCGGCCGCTGGCTTTGCCGATCCCGGCAAGCGAAGCGGAGGCGCTGGCCGAGCTTTCAACCACAATGGCGAAAAATACGGTGCTGAAGAGCTTTATCGGCGCCGGCTACCACGGCGTCCACGTGCCTTCGGTCATCCAGCGCAATCTGTTCGAGAATCCGGCCTGGTATACGGCCTACACCCCCTACCAGGCCGAGATCAGCCAGGGCCGGCTCGAAATGCTGTTCAATTTCCAGACCCTGGTTACTGAGCTGACCGGCCTGCCGGTGGCGTCGGCCTCGCTGCTCGACGAAGCGACGGCGGTGGCTGAGGCGGTCGGCATTGCGTTGCGGCACCATCGCGACAAGCGGACCAAGGTGGCGCTGGCCGGCACGCCGCATCCGCAGACGCTCGACGTCGTGCGCACCCGCGCCGAGCCGCTCGGCACCGAGGTCGACGGCGAGACGATCGACGACAACACCGCCGCCTTGCTCGTCTCCTGGCCCGACACATTTGGTGTCTACGGCGACCACAGGCCGGCAATCGAGAAAGCCCGCGCCACCGGTGCGCTGGTCGTCTTCATTGCCGATCCGCTCGGCCTGACGCTGACCGACGCGCCGGCAAGGCTTGGCGCCGATATCGCCGTCGGTTCGATGCAGCGCTTCGGCGTGCCAATGGGTTTTGGTGGGCCGCACGCCGCCTATTGCGCCGTTTCCGACAGGCTGACGCGGCTGATGCCTGGCCGCCTCGTTGGTCAGTCCACCGACAGCAAGGGCCGCCCCGGCTATCGTCTCGCGCTGCAGACGCGCGAACAGCATATCCGCCGCGACAAGGCGACCTCCAACATCTGCACCGCGCAGGCGCTGCTCGCCAACATGGCGACGGCCTATGCGATCTGGCATGGCCCTGCCGGGCTGCAGGCGATTGCGGAGCGCATCCACACGCTGGCCAACCGCCTGGCTGCCGGCCTCGCGGCATCAGGTGTTTCGGTGCTTGGCGCAAGCCGCTTCGACACGGTGACGGTGGAAGCAAAAGGCAAGGCCGACGCGATCGCCGCCGCCGCCGAAAAGACCGGCCGGCTGGCGCGCCTGATCGACGCCGACCACATCGGCATCAGCTTCGACGAAACCTCGACCGATGCCGATCTGGACGCAATCGCCGCGCTGTTCGGCGCCAAGGCGGGCGCCGCTGCCGGAGGCACCATGCCCGGACAGCCGCGCGGCAAGGCATTTCTCACGCAGCCCGTCTTCCACGAAAACCGCTCGGAAACCGACATGATGCGCTTCCTGCGCCGGCTGGCTGACAAGGACCTAGCGCTCGACCGTGCCATGATCCCACTCGGCTCCTGCACCATGAAGCTCAACGCCGCCGCCGAGATGATGCCGGTAAGCTGGCCTGATGTCGCCAACCTGCATCCCTTCGCGCCGGCCAGCCATTCGGCCGGTTATCGCGCGATGACCGACGAACTGGAAGGCTGGCTGGCGGAGATCACCGGCTTCGACGCGGTGACCCTGCAGCCCAATGCCGGCAGCCAGGGCGAATATGCCGGCCTGCTCGCCATTCGCGGCTACCACCGCTCGCGCGGCGAAGGCCACCGCACCGTCTGCCTGATCCCGTCTTCCGCGCATGGCACCAATCCGGCGAGCGCGGCGATGGCCGGCATGAGCGTCGTCGTCGTGCGCTGCACCGAAGACGGCAACATCGACATCGACGATCTGAAGGCCAAGGCGGCCGAGCACGCGCAAGACCTCGCGGCATTGATGTTCACCTATCCCTCGACGCACGGCGTGTTCGAGGAAGGCGCGCGCGACCTCTGCGCCCTCATCCATGAGCATGGCGGCCAGGTCTATTTCGATGGCGCCAACCTCAACGCGCTGGTCGGTCTCGCCCGCCCGGGCGACATCGGCGCCGATGTCTGCCACATGAACCTGCACAAGACGTTCTGCATCCCGCATGGCGGCGGCGGTCCCGGCGTCGGCCCGATCGGCGTCAAGGCGCATCTGAAGCCCTATCTGCCCGGCCACGTCAACGAAGGCTCGGGCCATGCCGTGTCGGCGGCACCGTTCGGCAGCGCTTCGATCCTGCCGATCACCTGGATGTATATCCGCATGATGGGCGCTTCGGGCCTGAAGCAGGCGACCGAGACGGCGATCATTTCCGCCAACTACGTGGCGACGCGGCTCGAAGCGCATTTCCCGGTGCTCTACAAGGGCAGGCACGGACGCGTCGCGCATGAATGCATCCTCGACACCCGCGTGCTCAAGGACAGTGCCGGCATTAGCGTCGACGACGTCGCCAAGCGGCTGATCGACTATGGTTTCCATGCGCCGACCATGTCGTTTCCGGTGGCCGGCACGCTGATGGTCGAGCCGACCGAGTCCGAGCCCAAGAGCGAGCTCGATCGCTTCTGCGATGCGATGATCGCGATATCGGGCGAGGCAGCCAAGGTGGCGAAAGGCGAATGGCCGCTGGCAGACAATCCGCTGGTCAATGCGCCGCATACCGCCGCCGAGGCGCTGGCCGGTCAGTGGACCCATCCCTATTCCCGCCTGGAGGCGGCCTATCCCGCAGGCGATGCCGACACCGCAGCCAAATACTGGCCGCCTGTGTCGCGCATCGACAATGTCGCCGGCGACCGCAATCTCGTCTGCTCCTGCCCGCCGCTGTCGGAATATCTGGGCGCCGCGGAATAAAAACAGCCGACCGCGCCGCAGACTGCACCCTCATTGTCGCGCACGCGCAATGAGGGTGGCTAATTGCGACTCTCGCGAAGGCCAGCTTTTCGACCCATTTCCGCCGCTTGGTTGTCGAATGGTTTTGCGGTAAGAGGCTCTATCCTCGAACGTAACAGGAACCTCCGTCGCCTGCCCGCAAAAAGCGTGGCAGTATCGGGTGGTGATTCGCAGCATCGGAATGCAGGACCGGCATGGACGATAACAACGATCTTTTCGGCAGTATGGACAAGCAGCCGCAACCGGTCCGCGCCACCGCGCGCCCGGCCGACCCGCTGGTGCAGGCGGCGAAGCGCCCGGCATCCCGCGACGGCAGCGAGAGCTACAGTGCCGCCGACATCGAGGTTCTGGAAGGGCTGGAGCCGGTGCGGCGCCGGCCCGGCATGTATATCGGCGGCACCGACGACAAGGCGATGCACCATTTGTTCGCCGAGGTCATCGACAATTCGATGGACGAGGCGGTCGCCGGTCACGCGACTTTCATCGATGTCGAGCTTTCCGCCGACGGATATCTGGCCGTCACCGACAATGGCCGCGGCATTCCGGTCGATCCGCATCCGAAGTTCAAGAAGCCGGCGCTCGAAGTCATCATGACGACGCTGCATTCCGGCGGCAAGTTCGACTCGAAGGTCTACGAGACCTCGGGCGGCCTGCACGGCGTCGGCGTCTCCGTGGTCAACGCGCTGTCGGACCATCTCGAGGTCGAAGTCGCGCGGGGACGGCAACTTTACCGGCAAAAATTCTCGCGCGGCGTTCCGATGACTGGCCTGGAGCCGCTCGGCGAGGTGCATAACCGGCGCGGCACCAGGATCCGCTTCCATCCCGACGAGCAGATCTTCGGCAAGGGTGCGGCTTTCGAGCCGGCGCGACTCTATCGCATGACGCGATCGAAGGCCTATCTGTTCGGCGGCGTCGAGATCCGCTGGACCTGCGATCCGTCGCTGATCAAGGAGAAGGACACGACGCCGGCCAAGGCCGAGTTCCATTTCCCGGGCGGCCTCAAGGACTATCTGAAGGCTTCGCTCGGCGACGAATTCCAGGTCACCCGCGAAATCTTCGCCGGCAAGAGCGACAGGCAAGGTGGCCACGGTTCGCTCGAATGGGCGGTGACCTGGTTCGGCGGCGACGGATTTCTCAATTCCTACTGCAACACCATTCCGACCGGCGAAGGCGGCACGCACGAGGCCGGCTTCCGCAACGTCTTGACGCGCGGCCTGCGCGCCTACGCCGACCTGGTCGGCAACAAGCGCGCTTCGATCGTCACGTCTGAGGATGTCATGATCTCGGCGGCGGGCATGCTGTCGGTGTTCATCCGCGAGCCGGAATTCGTCGGCCAGACCAAGGACAGGCTGGCGACGATCGAGGCGGTCAGGATTGTCGAAGCCGCCATCCGCGATCCCTTCGATCACTGGCTGGCCGACAATCCGCAGGAAGCCTCGAAGCTGCTCGAATGGGTGATCGCGCGCGCCGACGAGCGGGTGCGGCGGCGTCAGGAAAAGGAAGTGTCGCGCAAGAGCGCGGTGCGCAAGCTGCGGCTGCCCGGCAAGCTCGCCGACTGCACGCAGAATGCCGCGGCCGGCGCCGAGCTCTTCATCGTCGAGGGCGATTCGGCCGGCGGCTCCGCGAAACAGGCGCGCGATCGCGCCAGCCAGGCGGTGCTGCCGCTGCGTGGAAAAATCCTCAACGTCGCCAGCGCCGGCAACGACAAGCTTGCCGCCAACCAGCAGATCTCGGACCTGATCCAGGCGCTCGGCTGCGGCACGCGGTCAAAGTACCGCGACGAGGACCTGCGCTACGACCGGGTCATCATCATGACCGATGCCGATGTCGACGGCGCCCACATCGCTTCGCTGCTAATCACCTTCTTCTATCAGGAAATGCCGAGCCTGATCCGCGGCGGCCATCTCTATCTGGCGGTGCCGCCGCTCTACTCGATCCGGCAAGGCGGCAAGGTCGCCTATGCCCGCGACGATGCGCACAAGGACGAACTTCTGCGCACCGAATTCACCGGGCGCGGCAAGGTCGAGATTGGCCGCTTCAAGGGGCTGGGCGAAATGATGGCCGCCCAGCTCAAGGAAACGACCATGGATCAGAGGAAGCGCACACTGCTCAGGGTCGACGTGATCGACGCCGAGGCCGCGACCAAGGATGCGGTCGACGCGCTGATGGGCACCAAGCCGGAAGCCCGCTTCCGCTTCATCCAGGAACGCGCGGAATTTGCCGAGACGGAAGTGCTGGATATCTGAACGTCTCTGCTCGACGAGCCGGCGAGCCGCAAACGGCGACCATCCCTATTGCAATACAGTATGCGGCTGGTATCAGCGAAGCGAGCGACATGTTGCAGGTCGTGGCCGCGTTGCACATCATCGCCGCGGCAATCGAGGATTTTCCGGATTTTTTCGCGACGGAGTAACCCATCAATTTGACAAGCACTGGAGACGCGTTTGCGGCAAGCCGGTGCCGCTTAGTCTAACGCGAAGACATGGCGGTGGTTGCCCGATTGCAGTTGTGAGCGACGAGCTGATCCGCCTTCCCGGTGCAATTGGTGCCCGTCACGCGCCCCGGCATTCAGCACCACAAGTGCGAGCATTCCGGCTGTGGCAAGAATGCAGGATGGGTTCGCCACGCCCCAGACAGCCTTCCCATTGGTTCTATTTCGAACACCGTCCCAAAGGGAGCGGTTTCTGTAGAAAGCAAACAAAAACCCCGCCGGAGCGGGGCTGTTAGGGATTGGGAATCCAATACTAGAACTTGTACGCAAGCCCTATAGCAACGGTGTGAGTGTCGACATCTATTGAGCCATCACCGCCCGGCGCAGTGTATTCGACCTCGCCATAGTCCGTATACCTGTACTCTGCACGTCCAATGAGATTGGCACTGAACGCAATATCGGTGCCGACGCCAACCGTCCAGCCGGCTTTAGTCTCACTGGCGGCTGCAAACGTTCCTCCGGCGTCAAACAGGTCGACATCGATATCCCCGAACGCCACGCCGCCGGCACCGTAGATCAAAAACTGGTCGAACGCGTATCCGAGACGGCCGCGAACCGCACCGTTCCACCTGAGTTCAGTGGTCGCGCTTTCGTCAAAAACGTTAGTCGATGTGCCCTCAATGCCGCTATAGTTCACATCCGCTTCTATGCCAGCTACGACTTGATTGAATTGCCAATTCCAACCTCCATAGATACCGACAAGACCGCCATCAATATCACCGTCGATTTCTGCGATGGGCGACGATGGAAAATCATTGTCGGAGTCGCCCCAACCATAGCCTGCCTGAAGGCCCACATATCCGCCAGACCACACAAATCCGGCTGGCGGTTCAGCCACCGCCATAACATCAGCGGCAGAAGCCAAACTCACGGACGCGGCCAAGATTGATGCAGTTACCAGGAAAGTTTTCATGAAAATGTCCTCCAAGCCTACTTGATGATGACTATGCGCAAAAGTCATGAAGAAATACAGTTGTTTTCGCGCTTTCATCACAAGGTTGCAATTTCGTTGCGATTATGCAACACCCCTGGACGGAACGACTTGGCTCTCGGCGGTCGTTTGTGACTGCGATGCTAATGGCGCTACGACAGCAACGACTCCGACTTCAGCGTCACGGCAAAGTTCTCAACCGTGAAGTTCGGCGTTAACTACCGATTCTGATTATCGGCCCGGTCCTGATTTCTTGCTCGGGTGTTGTAAAATGCCCGAGCTTTTGCTTGTCGGCAAACTAGACGGTTCGTTTGAGTGTCAGGCCGCTGCGATCGCCAGCGCATGGCTGCGCGCGTTTTCGCGCAGCGCATCGAGATGGATCGATTTGACCAGTCCGGCAAGATCGCCTTCCGCCGACTGCCCGCCGAGCTCCTTCAGCATCAGCCAGCTGACTTCCTGGACGCCGGCGAGCCGCTTGCCATTGGCGACCTCGCGCCAGATTTTCAGCGCGCGCAGGATGATCCCGTGCGTGGCCGCGGCAAGGCCGGCCCTGCGGAACAGCGCCTGCAGCGCCACGTCATGTCCGCCGGCTAGCAGCGCCCTCACCCGTTGCTCGGATTGCTGGCTGAGGACAACCAGCGCCGAGCCGAAGAAGTCGACCTTGCCATGCGCGACGGTGCGGATGATGAAGCTTGCGGTCAGGTCGCCGCGCAGGCGCAGATGCTCGATCAGTGCGGCATGTTCTTCCTGGCGCGTGCCTTCGATCAACATCACGGAACCCTTGACGCAGGCATCCCGCATGACGCGGTCGGCCCTGGCGCGGCCCATCAGCGCCAGCACCAGCGGCGAACCTTTGAGCGTTTCACCAAGTTTTATCAGCAGCATGTGCCGGCAGTCGGCGGGCAGGCGCGCGTCGGCGATCAGCGCTTCGCGCACCGGAGGCAGATGGCCATGGCGTTCGGCGATACGGCGGAAGCTGAGCGAAGCGATGACGGCACCGCTGTTGGCGAGCAGCGTAGCGCAGGCTTCCGGCTCACCGACTTCGGCGATCGCCGCGGCGACCGCCATGGAGACGCGCGGACGATCGGCGATCAGTTTCTGTGTCGCCTTCTGGCCGCCGGCAACGCGGTCGATCAGATCGGCATCGGTGAGCAGCGGCGAACGTGCCAGCACCAGGCTTGCGACTTCCGGCTGGTCGGACGCCAGCGCGCTGATAATCTGCAGCGGCGCATGATGGCTCATCGACAGCGCCTCTGCCATCGCCAGCCTTACCTTCGACGATGCGTCGTCGAGCAGCAGCGTCAGCGCCGCCTCCGCCGCGCAGCGGTCCTCGAAAAGCAGATCGGCATTGATGTAGGCGCGGGCCAGCGCGCTTGCCGCCGCGGCGCGCTCCGAAACCTTGGCCGTGTAGATCCATTTCAGGAAATGCGAAACAACCATGCTGCCCGCTGCGCCCCTAACCCGAGTCCGTTCCCACCCTGAGAAGACCGTAGGCAGAAATGGTTTACGAACGGTTCACCATGTTTGTTAACTGGCTTGCGAGCACCGTATGCAGCGCTTATCAACCCTTGGAGCGACGTGCGTCCTTTTCGGACGCACAAAGTAGGCTCTAACACTTTGAATCGTCGCATCGTGCTCTCCGAAAATCGGTTCGATTTTCGGGCCGATGCGGCAGCGGAGGAAATCGACCATGGCCGGGCTTTATCTGGAAGAGTTCGTCGTCGGCCACGTCTTCCGGCACACGCTGCGGAAAACCGTCACCGAAAGCGACAACATGCTGTTTTCGGTGATGACGCTGAACCCGCAGCCGCTGCACATCGATTTCGACTTCGCCGCCAAGAGCGAATGGGGCAAGCCGCTGGTCAATTCGCTGTTCACGCTGGGCCTGATGATCGGCATTTCGGTGAACGACATCACCGTCGGCACCACCATCGCCAATCTCGGCATGAAGGAGACGGTGTTTCCGCATCCGGTCTTCCACGGCGACACCATCCGCGTCGAGACGACGGTGGTGTCGGTGCGCGAGTCCAAATCGAAGCCGGACCGCGGCATCGTCGAGTTCGAGCACCGCGCCTACAACCAGAATGACGTGCTCGTCGCCAAATGCACAAGGCAGGCGATGATGATGAAGAAGGCAATCTAGTTCATGCGCTCGCTGCTGTTCGTTCCCGGCGATTCCCAGAAAAAGCTGGAAAAGGCGTTTGGCGCCGGCGCCGACGTGGTCATCGTCGACCTCGAGGATTCGATCGCGCCACAAAACAAGGCCTTGGCGCGCGGCACTGCAGCACGCTTCATCACCGAACACAGGCATCAAACCAAATCCGCGATCTATGTGCGGGTCAACGATCTCTCGACCGGCCTGACGGATGACGATCTGGCCGCACTCGTTCCGGCCGGGCCCGTCGGCATCATGCTGCCGAAGTCGAACAGCGGCCAGGACGTCCAGAATCTCTCGGCCAAGCTCAGAGTGCACGAGGCCGAAAACGGCCTGCCGGATGGTGCGATAAAAATCCTGCCGATCATCACCGAAACAGCCGCCGGCGTGCTGGCGGCTGCGACCTATGCCAACGTCAGCGCGCGGCTTGTCGGCGTGACCTGGGGCGCGGAAGATCTGTCGGCGGCGATCGGCGCGCGTGCTGCGCGCGACGAGAACGGCCGCTACACCGATGTGTTCCGCTTCGCCCGCACCATGACCATCCTTGCCGCGGGTGCTGCGGAAGTCGCTGCGATCGATACAATTTTCCCGCATTTTCGCGACATGCCCGCCTTCGAGGCCGAATGCACCGAGGCCGAGCGCGACGGGTTCACCGGCAAGATGGCGATCCATCCGGCGCAAGTGCCGGTCATCAACACCGCCTTCACACCGTCGGCCGAGGCGGTGAAACACTCCGCCTCGTTGGTTGCGGCATTCGAGGCAGCTGGAAATCCCGGCGTGGTCGGCATCGACGGCAAGATGTACGACCGGCCGCACCTGCGGCTGGCCGAGCGGCTTCTGGCACGCGCCAAGGCCGCGGGGATTTCCACCTGATCTTTCCCGGCCCTAGTCTTTTTCCCAACGAGGCCGCCGCATCGAGAATATCTCGCTGACACTGGCATAATCCATATAGCCGAGACGGCCGACATTGCCCGCCTTGACGATATCGAACATGCCGTCCTTAAGGAACGCATCGTCGATATGCACACCGACGACTTCGCCGGCGACGACGACGGCGCTGGTCGGTGTCCCGTCCAGCGCCTTTGGCCGCAGGATTTCCGTCACCCGGCATTCAAGCGCCGCGGGCGCCGCCGCCACGCGGGGCGGCGCAACAAGACGCGACGGCGCCATGATGAGATCGGCATAGCCAAATTCGCTGACGCCGCGCGGCGCGTCGACCGCCGTGCGGTTCATCTTTTCCGCAAGATCGCGGCTGACGAGATTGGCGACGAACTCGCCTGTCTCTTCGGCGAAGGTCGCGCTGTCCTTCTCGCCTTCGGACGAAAACCAGACGATGAAGGGCCGTGTCGAAAAGGCGTTGAAGAAGGAATAGGGGGCGAGGTTGATCTTGCCGGCCTTGTTCACTGTCGAGATCCAGCCGATCGGCCGTGGCGCCACGATCGCCTTGGACGGGTCGTGCGGCAGCCCGTGACCTTTTGACGGCTCGTAGAACATTCAGCCCACCCACGGCCCGGCATAGTCGGCATAGAGCTTTGCCGGGTCAGGCCGCGGCCGTTCCGGCGCCGGTCCTTGATAGGAGCCGATATGGACGAAGCCGACGACGCGCTCATGCGGCGCCAGCCCCAGGATCGCCCTGCCCTCCGGCACATCGGAATACCAGTTGCTGATCATGTTCGTGCCATAGCCCAGCGCATTGGCTGATATCATCAGGTTCATCGCCGCCATGCCGCCGGATAGGAACATTTCCCATTGCGGGATCTTTGGGTTTTCCTTCGGGCTCGACACCACGCCGATCACCACCGGCGCCCGTGAAAAGCGCGCCAGTTCCTGGTTGCGGCGGCCCTCCGGCAACGGCCCTTCGCGCTGTTCGGCGAGGGCCGCCAGCTTCTTGCCGATCTCGACGCGTGCCTCGCCCCGGTAGAGGATGAAGCGCCAGGGCTCGAGCCGGCCGTGGTCCGGTACACGCGAGGCGGCGGCAATCATCGTCGCGATGTCGGCATCGCTGGGCGCCGGTTCCTTCAACTCCGGGATTGGCGCGGAATTTCGGGTCAGCAGAAAGTCGATGATCGGCGACGCCATGGACGCAAGTCTCCTTGGTATTTAAGCTGAAGCGCACCATCGGGACATCGGGCGGCTCGGGCATTGGCGCGGCGCGCCAGACAAAGAGCCCTCTAGCAGAAGCTGATCGGACTCTTAAGCCTTGAAATTGCCACCGCCTTGGGCTTCAACGCAAGGCATGTTTGAGGGGCTCCTGCGTCTTTTCCCGATCTGGCTTGGCGCCGCACTGGTCGTGGTGCCGGTTTCGTCCGCCGTCGCGCAGGATGTGGACGGCCTCAGTGATCTGAAACTTCCCGGGATTTCGCGCTATGCGTCTCCGAACAGCGAGACATCGCTGGCATTGGGGAGCAGCGGGGCGATCACGCTGTCGGCGCAATTGACGGACAAGGGCGCCGACATCACGCGCGGCATCGTCTGGCGCATCTTCAAGCCCGAACCCACCAGCGACGGCAAGCTGCCGATGGTCGCTTCCGCCCACGGCGGCAGCGCGGTGTTTCAGCTCGAGCCCGGCAGCTATCTGGTCCATGCTTCCTACGGCCGAGCCGGCGCCACCAAGCGCATCACCGTCGGCAAGGACGCCAAGCGCGAAAGCCTCGTCCTCGATGCCGGTGGTTTGAAGCTCGATGCCGTGCTGTCGGGCGGGGTGCGCATACCGCCGAAGAAACTGCGCTTTTCGATCTATGAGGGCCAAGCCGAAGCCAACCACGATCGCGCCCTCATCATACCCGACGTCGAGCCGAACAGCGTGGTGCGGCTGAACGCAGGCGTCTACCACGTCGTCTCGACCTACGGCTCGGTGAATGCGGTCATCCGCTCCGACATCCGTGTCGAGGCGGGCAAGCTGACCGAAGCGGCCGTCGAGCATCGTGCCGCGGAGATGACCATGAAGCTGGTACGCGAATCGGGCGGAGAAGCGATCGCCGACACCTCCTGGTCGTTGCTCAACGAATCCGGCGATCCCATCCAGGAAACCGTCGGCGCCTTTGCTTCGATGGTGCTTGCCGAGGGCGACTACACCATTATCGCCAAAAACCGCGACCGCATCTACCAGAAGGATTTTACGGTCTCGGCCGGGCAGAACAAGGAAATCGAGGTTCTCGCCACCGAGGCCTCGGCGATAAATCCCGAGGAAGGCGCGGACTAAACCATCCGGACAATGCCGTACAGGGTTCGGGTCCAGCGCATGACTTGCCGATCAGGCGGCCTTGCGCATACGTCACGGCAGGAGTTGGCCGCGGCCGCGCGGTTCGGCCGGCGCCAGATCGAAAACGCCGCGGTAGAGGCGGTCGAGCAGAGCCTTGCGGTCGCGCAGCGGCTCCAGTTCGTCCCAGCCCAGCACGTCGCCGACGCGCACGTCGATCGATTTGCCCGACAGCCGCGCGAATTCGTGGATGAGCAGGGAAATGCGCAGCGTTAGCGAAGCCCTGCCGACGAACTTCGCCACACGCCCGTCACGCTCAGCCATGTTCATCGGCCCGCTGACCAGGTGGAACAGCCGGCCGTTCTGACCGAAAAAATGCATTGGGACAACCGATGCCTTGGCATCCTGGACGAGACGGGCCGGAAACATCTTCCACGGTAGATCGCGCGCCCGGCCAAAACCTTTCGGCGCAGTGGCGACGCCGCCCGCGGGAAAGACGACGATGGTGACACCCTCTTTCAGCAGCCGCACCGCCTCGTGGCGCACCGCCATGTTGTTCTTCAACGCGTCCTTGGTCTCTGAAAAATCGATCGGCAGCGAATAAGGCTCCATCTCGCGGATCTTGAGCAGATCCTTGTGGATCATCACGCGGAACGGGCGCTGAAGCTGCTCGGCCAGCGAGAGAACCGCGATGCCGTCGCCGATGCCGAACGGATGATTGGCGACGATCACCAGCGGCGTGTCGGGCAACTTTGCCGGCGGCCATTGGCCGGCGACCCGCACCTGGACATCGATCAACTCGAGCATGCGGCTGAACACGCGCTCGCCGGTCGGCGCCACATGGCGGCGCCAGAAATCATAGAGCGCCGCGAAACGATCGCGGCCGGACAGGCCTTCGATGGAATGGATGAACCAGCGCGTCAATGCCGGCTGATGCGGGCTGGCATAGGAAAGCTCGGGAAACGGTCTTTCGCGCATCTTAAGCTTGAGCATGAGGGCTCGTTACAAGGCTGGCGTGACAAGCATGTGAAAATGGCGGGCATGTGAAAACCGCGGGGCATGTGAAAACGGCGGGGCATGTGAAAAATGGCGGTGGATCGCTCCACCGCCATTCGTTGATGATCTGGCTGAATTCAGGCCGCTCGTTTGCGGTCGGGCGTCACCGCCTCTTCGGCAAGCATCGCCACCGCCTGGCCAAGGCCAAGCGATTCCTGGTCGCGCGAACCGAGGCGGCGGATGTTGACCGTCTCTTCCTCCGCCTCGCGCTTGCCGCAGACGAGGATGACTGGAACCTTGGCCAGGCTGTGCTCGCGGACCTTGTAGTTGATCTTCTCGTTGCGAAGATCGGCTTCCGCCAACAGTCCGGCGGCCTTCAACTGCGCGACGACCTTATGCGCGTAATCGTCGGCTTCGGAGGTGATCGTCGCCACCACCACCTGCAGTGGTGCGAACCACAGCGGAAAATGGCCGGAATAGTTCTCGATCAGGATGCCGAGGAAGCGCTCCATCGAACCGCAGATGGCGCGATGCACCATCACCGGCTGCTTCTTTTCCGAATCCGAGCCGATGTAGAAGGCGCCGAACCGTTCCGGCAGGTTGAAATCGACCTGCGTGGTCCCGCATTGCCAGTCGCGGCCGATGGCGTCGCGCAGCACATATTCGAACTTCGGCCCGTAGAACGTGCCCTCGCCCGGATTGACGCCCGTCTTGATCCGGTTGCCCGACCGCGCCGCGATCTTGTCGAGCACGTCCTGCAGCACGCCCTCGGCATGATCCCACATCGCGTCGGTGCCGACGCGTTTTTCGGGGCGGGTCGCCAGCTTGACGGTGATTTCGTCGAAGCCGAAGTCGGCGTAGGTCGACAGGATCAGGTCGTTGATCTTGATGCACTCGTCGGCGAGCTGTTCCTCGGTGCAGAAGATGTGGGCATCGTCCTGGGTAAAGCCGCGCACGCGCATCAGCCCGTGCAGCGCGCCGGACGGCTCATAGCGATGAACGGCGCCGAATTCAGCCAATCTTACAGGCAGATCTCGGTATGACTTCAATCCATGCTTGAAGATTTGGACATGGCCGGGACAGTTCATCGGCTTCAGCGCGAAGACGCGGTCGTCATCAGTGTCGTCGCCGGCAACCGTCACCTTGAACATATTGTCCCGGTACCAGCCCCAGTGGCCTGAGGTCTCCCACAGGCTCTTGTCGAGCACTTGCGGAGCGTTGACCTCCTGATAGCCGAGGTCATCCAGCCGGCGGCGCATGTAGCTGACCAGGTTCTGGAACATCTTCCAGCCCTTGGCATGCCAGAAGACGACGCCCGGCCCCTCTTCCTGGAAATGGAACAGGTCCATCTCGCGGCCGAGCTTCCTGTGGTCGCGCTTTTCGGCTTCCTCCAGCATGGTCTGGTAAGCGTCGAGCTGCGCCTGGTCGGCCCAGGCCGTGCCGTAGATGCGAGTCAGCATCGGATTGTTGCTGTCGCCGCGCCAATAGGCGCCGGCCACCTTCATCAGCTTGAAAGCGCTGCCGATCTGCCCGGTCGAAGCCATATGCGGGCCGCGGCAGAGGTCGAACCAATCGCCCTGCGCGTAGATCTTGAGGTCCTGATCGTCGGGAATCGCGTCGATCAGCTCCAGCTTGTAGCGCTCGCCCTTGTCGGCGAAGATTTTTTTCGCCTTCTCGCGCGACCAGACCTCTTTGGTGAACGGCTTGTTGCGCGCGATGATCTCGCGCATCTTCTTCTCGATCACCGGGAAATCGTCGGGCGTGAACGGCTCGTTGCGAGCGAAGTCATAGTAGAACCCGTTCTCGATCACCGGCCCGATGGTCACCTGCGTACCCGGCCACAATTCCTGCACGGCTTCGGCCAGCACATGTGCTGCATCATGGCGGATGAGTTCCAGCGCGCGCGGGTCGTCGCGGGTGATGATCTCGACCTTGCCGGACTTGCCGAGCGGGTCGGAAAGATCGCGCACGACGCCGTCGATGCTGTAGGCAACGGCCTTCTTGGCCAGCGATTTCGAGATCGATTCCGCCAGGCCGGCGCCGGTCATCGCCGCTTCATGGTCGCGGACGGAGCCATCGGGAAATGTCAGGGAAACGGAATTCAGCATAGAGTTCTCCTATCCAGTCCCGCAAACGAGCGCGGGTGGTGAAATGCCGGATGCATCCGGCGGCAGTCTTTTATGGGCAGATTCCCGCGCCGTAAAGCGGGATCATTGGTCGCTCAGTCTATTTGATCAGACCAGGCAGATCTTTCAGGAACATCGCCCGCGCCTTGGGGCCTTTGGGCGTGTCCGATCGTTTCGTGTCGACCACGAGGCGGGCAAAGACGATCGTGCGGCCATCCCTTTGCGCCCAGCCGACAAACCAGCCAAGCGAGCGGTTATCCCTGACCTTGTCGGCGTCATTGCCAAGCCTTGTGGTCCCGGTCTTGCCCTGCACCGTCCAGTCTCCTGCCTGGAAGGTCGGCAGGATGATCATCGCGTGGGCCTTGTCCGAAACCGGCAGCTTGCGGTCAAGCAAGCGGCGCAGGAAATTCACCTGTTCGACCGGCGATATCTTGAGGGAGGAATTCACCCAGGACCGGGTGAGCCCATCATCCTTGCCGGCAGTGCCGGAGACGTCGGAGTTGCCGTAGTCGAACTTCGAGACGTAGCCGGCGAACCGCTCGCTGCCAAGCCGCCGGGTGATTTCCCGTGAAAACCACAGGACCGAATCCCTTTCCCAGACCGTCGGGTCGACGGTCTTCTGGTCCCGCTTCACCGCCTTGAACTCCGGCTCGTAGTCCCATGCCGGCGTGTGCTCGTCGCTCAGGATTCCCGCGTCATAGCCGATCAGCGACAAGGGAACCTTGAACGTCGAAGCGGGGCTGAAGCGTTGGTCGCAAACCCCGTCCCGGTACAGCGTCTCGCCGCTTGCAGCATCCAGGATCAACGTGCATTCGACGTCCTTCAGCGGCGCGGATTGAGCGCGGATCGGAAAACCCAGCATCCACGCCAGAAGGTAGAGAACCAAAGCGAAAACGAATGGACGGCGATCTATCTGGCGCATTTGGCAATCTCTCCTGAGGCATGTCAGGAGCGGCTTAGCGAGGCGTCTTGTCTCGATTTTGTCTTAAATGCGCAAGATGCGGTTAACCCTAGCAAACCGTAAAGATCTGCCCGATTGCAGAGCTTGCGCCGCTGCCGGCATCAGCTTTCCCGGCCACTGCGCTTTTTTCCGATCCGCCAATACCGCCAAGGCGTGAACCAGACATAGCGATCGGCCAGCACCTCCGGCACGCGGTCGATGCCATGGGTTCCGAATGGCCCGCAGCGCAGCACCCGGAAAAGCCCCATCCAGCCGCCGGCCCACAGCCCGTGGCGGGCGATCGCCTCATGCGCGTATTCGGAACAGGTCGGCAGATGCCGGCAGGAATTGCCGACAAAGCCGGACAGCGTCAGCTGGTAGAAGCGCACGAGCGACGTGCCGAGAAGACGGCCCGGCGTCTTGCGCCAGGGGCCGGGCCAGTTGCGCCCGCGCTGGAGCGGCCTGGCGACATGCGCATGCTCATGTTGATCGCGCACTAAATTCTCCGCATCCGTTCCCCGAGGGATAGATGTGGACTTCGACCAGAGAACGCAATCCCTTCTGCCCACCGCCCTGCGATCCGCTTCATGATCTTGAACGGCGAACAGGATACCGATCGACCGAAGGCGACCAGCGAGCGGTACCGCCCTGCCTTTCTTCACGGCGTGCGGCATGAGGCCTGTCACGCCATTGAAACGTCGCGATCCGCATGACGTCGCCAAAAATGCTCAAGAACTGGATCATGGCCGCATCTCCTCTAGGCGCCGATTAGACCGCTGCTGGCCTTCGCCCTCAAACGAGTATAATTTCCGCCTCGGATAACTAGAGATTATGCGAATGAAGCGTGGCCGCCTTCCCCTGACGGCGTTGAGAAGTTTCGAAGCGGCCGGCAGGCACCTGAGCTTCAGCCGGGCGGCCGACGAGCTTTTTGTCTCCCAAGCAGCAATCAGCCGCCAGGTCCGCGAGCTTGAGCTGTTCCTCCGCCAGCCTCTGTTCTACCGCCACCATCGCCGCGTCGAGCTTACCGACACCGGCCAACGCTTGCTGGAACAACTCGTCAGAAGTTTCGACGACATTGACGGGCGGCTTTCGGAATTGGTGGCGACGCCGGCCCAGTCGGTGGTCTGCATCAGCGTCGAACCTTCGCTTGCCGCCTCCTGGCTGGTGCCGCGGCTCAATCGATTCCGCCAGTTGCGGCCGGATATCGACATTTCCCTCGATGTCGACCCGCGGCTGATCGAGTTCCGCAGCGATCAGGCCGAACTCGCTCTGCGCTTCAGCGCCCACAGCACCTCATGGCCACGCAGCGAGGCGGAACGCCTGGCGCCGGTCATCGATTCGCCTGTGTTGTCGCCAGCACTTTCAGCATCGGGCCTTGCCCTGGAAAGCCCGGCCGACCTGCGTCGCTACACCTTGCTGCACGAAGAAAATCGCCAGGGCTGGGCGCGCTGGTTCGAGGCTGCGGGCGTATCCGCTGATGCGATACCGGAGCGTGGCCCGCTGCTGGCCGACGCCTCGCTCTCGAAACAGGCTGCCGTGCTGGGGCACGGCGTGGCGTTGGGCGACCTTCTGCTGGTCAAGGAGGAGTTGGCGACCGGTGCGTTGATCAAGCCATTCGACATCAACGTGGTGTGCGGCGCCTATTGGCTGGTGGCCAGGAGCCTGCGCAACCTGTCCGAGCCGGCCGCGGCATTCGCCGATTGGATCCGGTCCGAATTTGCCGAAAGCAGGCGTTTTCTGGAAGGTGCCTAGGCCGCCTGTTCGGCGCGCTTCTTCTCGATCTGGCCGATCGCATCAACCACCGCGTCGAAGGTCAGCATGGTCGAGGCATGGCGCGCCTTGTAGTCGCGCACCGGCCCGAGATATCTGAGGTCGGCGAAGCGGCCTTCGGGCGGCGCGCCATTTTCCTTCAGCATCTTCAGCATCGTCTCGCGAACGCTGCGCAATTCATCCGCGCTGGCGCCGATGACATGTTGCGCCATGATCGACGACGACGCCTGGCCAAGTGCACAGGCCTTCACGTCATGCGCGAAATCGGTGACGACGCCGTCATCCATCTTCAGATCGACGGTCACGGTCGAGCCGCATAGTTTGGAATGCGCGCGCGCGGTTGCGTCTGGATGGTCGAGCCGGCCGATCCGCGCGATATTCCCGGCAAATCCCAGAATTTTCGCATTGTAGACATCGTCGATCATATTTTTCCAATCCGTCGCCGCCGAGCGAACAGCGATTGCCGCTGACGGTCTTCCTTTCGCTCGGCACGATCATATATAATGCTGGTAGTCGGGTATGGACAAGGTAACCAACACCTCGTCCCTGCTCAAATCAGTTCACGCCGCTTACGGGCTGGAAACAGGGCACGTTTCTAACACCCGAAAGGTCGTGGTCCGTTCAACTCGTTCCTCCTGAGAGGGGAACTACGGGAGACGCCTTTATGGATGCCGTCATCAAGAAATTCATGCCCCCGTCCGCCTATCTGGAAAAGCCGGTCACCAATCGGCCGAGCGAAGCCGAAGCCGAGGCCGCGGTTCGCACGCTGTTGCGCTGGGCCGGCGACAATCCGGACCGGGAGGGCCTGGTCGATACGCCAAAGCGTGTGGTCAAGGCCTATCGCGAAATGTTCGGCGGCTATGACAAGTGCCCAGCCGAGGAACTCGGCCGCACCTTCGAGGAAGTCGCCGGCTATGACGACCTTGTCCTCGTCAAGGATATAAGCTTCCATTCGCATTGCGAGCACCACATGGTGCCGATCATCGGCAAGGCGCATGTCGGCTATTTGCCGGACGGCAAGGTTGTTGGCCTGTCCAAGATCGCGCGCGTCGTCGACATCTTCGCCCAGCGCCTGCAGACCCAGGAAGCGATGACCGCACAGATCGCCGGCGTCATCCAGGATGTGCTCAATCCGCGCGGCGTCGCTGTCATGCTCGAAGCCGAGCATATGTGCATGGCCATGCGCGGCATCCGCAAGGAAGGCTCCACGACGCTGACCTCGACCTTCACCGGCGTCTTCAAGGACACGCCCGAGGAACAGGTCCGTTTCGTCACCATGGTGCGCGGCGGCAGGGGCTGACCCCCTCGCCGGTCGCTAGCCATGATCCCGAAAAGTGGGAACCGGTTTTTGCTCCGCTGACCTTCGGTTCGGATAAGATCATGGCCAAACAAGAAAACAGAGCCCCACCCATTCCGATAGAATCGGAATGGGTGGGGCTCTGAACAAGGACCGGCGATGTCGGCACTGGAATTTCCGAAAGCTCCATCAGACAAGAAGGCACTGGAAGAAGGCGCGGTCTTTTCGCCGCGTTTCGATGCCAGCGGTCTCGTCACCGTGGTCGTCACCGACGCCGAAGACGGCATGTTGCTGATGGTCGCGCACATGAACGCCGAAGCGCTGGCGCTGACGCTCGAAACCGGCATCGCTCACTACTGGTCGCGCTCGCGCAATGCTCTGTGGAAGAAGGGCGAGACGTCCGGGAATCTCCAGAACGTCGTCGAGATGCTCACGGATTGTGACCAGGACGCCATATGGTTGCGCGTCAAAGTGATGGGCCACGACGCAACCTGCCACACCGGCCGGCGTTCTTGCTTTTATCGGACGGTGGGGCTGATCGACGGCAAGGGGACGCTTGCCAGCGACGGCAGCAAGCCACTGTTCGATGCGGAAGAAACGTATCGAAAGCCCCATGAACCATCCATATGAATGAACCCATGAACCATCCATATGAATGAACCATTCGTCGAACTGCAGCCACATATATTCATGATTTCGATACGGCCAGCCTGTATATTGGCCGTGGGACAAGGGAGATTGTGATGCTCGAATGGGCGTCATCGCGCAACAGACCGGACGTTCGAGAGGCCAGTGGCCTCTCATCGTCCGCCGGCGCATCCGAAACGAAGCCACCTAAGAAAACAGGCATTTCGCTGGCACTGGGCGGCGGCTGCGCGCGTGGCTGGGCCCATATCGGGGTGTTGCGCGCGCTCGACGAAGCCGGCATCGAAGTGTCGATGATCGCCGGTACCTCGATCGGCGCGCTGGTCGGCGGCTGCTACCTTGCCGGCAAGCTGGATGAGCTGGAAGAATTCGCCAGAAGCCTGACCAGGCGGCGCATCTTTGGTCTTCTCGACCTCAATCTGCGCGGCAGCGGCCTGTTCGGCGGCATGAAGCTTGACGCACGGCTGCGCGAGCATATGGCCGGCATCCGCTTCGAGGATCTGCCCAAGCCTTTTGTCTGCGTCACTTCGGAGATCCGCACCGGCCATGAAATCTGGCTGTCGGGCGGCTCGTTGATCACCGCCATGCGCGCCTCCTACGCACTGCCCGGCGTTTTCGAACCGGTCACCTGCAACGGGCGCGTGCTGGTCGACGGCGCACTGGTCAATCCGGTGCCGGTCTCGGTCTGCCGCGCCTACGAGCAGCCGCTCGTGGTCGCGATAAACCTTCACTACGATCTGTTCGGCCGCGCCGCCGTCATCAAGCACACTGCCGGCGAACTGGTCGCCGAGAAGGACGCGCCAAGGACCGGCCTGGTCGACCCCGAACGCCAGTCCCGCGAAGCGCGCCTCGGCATCACCGGCGTCATGGTCGAAGCCTTCAACATCATCCAGGACCGCATTTCGCGTGCGCGGCTCGCCGGCGACCCGCCCGATATGTCACTGCAGCCAAAACTCGGCCATATCGGCCTGACCGAATTCCACCGCGCCGACGAGGCGATCCGCATCGGTTACCAGGCAACGATGGCCCAGATCGGCGAGCTGGCGCGGCTGCAGACGGTTCTGGCCTAAACGAGATCCCGGGAGCCTGCTCTCAGGCGCGTGCGGCATCGACGATGCGGAACTGAACCGTGCGGTTGCCGTTCCAGTGATTGCCCGACAGCGAGCCGGCGACATGCACAGGCTTGCCCCTGTTCTTGAACAGGAATTCGCCGAGCGCCGTATCGACGGCGCGAAAGGCGATCGCCTGGATGCGGCCGCCGCTTTCTGACTGCAACTCGGCGCGGATATGGTTGGTGCCGACCGGCCTTGCATCGGTAAGCCGATGGCGCGGCAGCGCGAAGACCGGCGCGACGTGTCCGGCTCCGAACGGGCCGGCTTTCTCCAGCGCATCGAGCAGGCCGAGCGTCGCGCCCTCGGCGGCCAGCGCACCGTCGATCGCCAGGCTTTCCTCGCCCTGCAGCCGAAATACGTCGGCCGCCGCGCGTTCTTCAAAGAAGGCCCTGAGCGCGCCAAGTTTCGCCCGCTCCACCGTGATGCCGGCCGCCATGCCATGGCCGCCCCCCTTGACGATCAGCCCGGCATCGGCCGCCTCGCGCACCAGCCTGCCAAGATCGAAGCCCGACACAGAACGGCCTGAACCCGTACCGACGCCATTAGGATTGAAGGCGATGGCGAAGGCGGGCCGGCGCGCATGGTCCTTGAGCCGCGAGGCCAGCAGGCCAACAATGCCCGGATGCCAATTGGAGCTGGCGGTGACGACGATTGCCGGCCCATTGCCGCCGGCAAGCTCGGCATCGGCCTCCACGCGTGCCGCGGCCAGCATTTCCAGTTCCATCTGCTGCCGCTCCTGATTGAGCCGGTCCAGCGTCTCGGCGATGGTGCGGGCCTCGACGGGATCGTCGGTGGCGAGTAGCCGGCTGCCGAGTGCCGCATCGCCGATGCGCCCGCCAGCATTGATGCGCGGGCCGATCAGATAGGCCAGATGGAAGGTGCTGACCGGCTCGCCGATGCGCGAGACCCGCGCCAGCGCCGCCAGCCCCTCGTTCCTCTGCTGGCGCGCCATCTGCAGCCCCTTGACCACGAAGGCGCGGTTGACGCCGGTCAGCGGCACCACGTCGCAGACGGTCGCCAGAGCCACAAGGTCGAGCAAGCCAAGCAGGTCCGGCGGTGCGGCATCCGGCAACCGGCCGCGCAGGATCTTCGCCGTCTGGACCAGAGCCAGGAAGACGACGCCGGCGGCGCAAAGATGGCCCTGGCCCGAAAGGTCGTCCTCGCGATTGGGATTGACGACCGCTTCGGCCAACGGCAACGGGCCGCCGACCTGGTGATGGTCGAGCACCACGACATCGGCGCCCGCCGCCTTCGCCGCGTCGATCGAAACGGCGCTGTTGGTGCCGCAGTCGACGGTGACGATCAGCGTCGCGCCGCGCGAGACGAGTTCGCGCATGGCTTCCGGATTGGGGCCGTACCCCTCGAAGATGCGGTCCGGTATGTAAATCTCCGATGGCACCGAGAAATGCGTGAGAAACCGCTTGAGTAGCGCCGACGAGGCCGCGCCATCGACATCGTAGTCGCCGAAGATCGCCACCTTTTCCCTGGCAATGATCGCCCCGGCGATACGGGCGGCGGCCCTCGCCATGTCTGTCAGCGACGCCGGATCCGGCAAAAGGTCGCGGATGGTCGGATCGAGGAACCGCTCGGTCTGCTCGGCGGTCACGCCGCGCCCGGCAAGGACGCGCGCGACGATGTCCGGCACGCCATGGCCCTGCGCGATGGCGAGTGCGGTCATGTCCTGCCGCTCGGTCAGCCGATGTTCCCACGAAACACCGGTGGCCGACTGTCTGACATCGAGGAAAAAGCGTCTTTCGCCCGTCGTATGACGCGCCGTCTGCAAAATTGTCATGTCTCACAATATGCGACGGCTAAGCAGGACGGTATCAAAACTTTTCCAGATCCTGGTGGCGCGCCTTGATCTCGCGCACCGTGCGTGACGACGAGCGCAGCACGATCGTGTGCGTGGTGATGGAGTTGCGGCCGAACTTGACGCCGGCCAGCATGTTGCCGTCGGTCACGCCGGTTGCCGCAAACAGCACGTCCCCCCGCGCCATGTCCTGCGTGCGGTAGATCCGCTTCGGGTCGGAAATACCCATCTTGGCCGCGCGCTCCACTTTTTGCGGCGTGTCGAGGATCAGCCTTCCCTGCATCTGGCCGCCGGTGCAGCGCAACGCAGCCGCCGCCAGCACGCCCTCCGGCGCACCGCCGGAGCCGAGATAGATGTCGATGCCGGTCTCTTCCGGGTCGGTGGTGTCGATGACGCCGGCGACATCGCCGTCACCGATCAGCCGGATCGCAGCGCCCGTGCCGCGCACGGCTTCGATCAGCCTGCCATGGCGCGGCCGGTCGAGGATGCAGGTGGTGATCTCCGACACTGGAACGCCCTTGGCCTTGGCCAGGCTGGCGATGTTTTCGGCCGGCGAGGCATCGATGTCGATGACGTCATCGGCATAGCCGGGACCGACGGCGATCTTGTCCATATAAACGTCGGGCGCGAACAGGAGGCTGCCCTTTTCCGCAATGGCGATGACCGCCAGCGCATTGGGCAGGTTCTTGGCGCAGATCGTCGTGCCTTCCAGCGGGTCGAGCGCGATATCGACCGCCGGGCCTTTGCCGGAGCCGACCTCCTCGCCGATATAGAGCATCGGAGCCTCGTCGCGCTCGCCCTCGCCGATCACCACCGTGCCCTTGATGGCGAGGCGGTTGAGCTCCTCGCGCATGGCGTCGACCGCGGCCTGGTCGGCGGCTTTTTCGTCACCGCGTCCGCGCAGCCTGGCGGCCGCGACCGCGGCGCGTTCGGTGACGCGCACCAGCTCCATGGTGAGTATCCGGTCGAGGCCGGCGACGATGTTCTGGGCAACGTTCATCGGTGGACAATCCTCGTTGGCGCATCGCCTCCCGCCGGAGGCGCGCTCCTTGTGTCAAAGCTCCATGACAACAGCAAGACCTGGGCAAGCGTTTTTTGAAAACGCAACGATATCAATCGATTGAATGGTAAAGATTACCCTCTACCCTGCCCGCTCTATGCGGATGACCTGCGGCTTGTCGGTCAGATGGCCGTCCTTGGTGATGCCCTCGACGGCCTTGCGCACCGCCGCTTCCGTCGTCTCGTGGGTGACGAGGATGACCGTCTTCTGCAAAGCGGTTTCCGGCCCCGTGGCATGCTGCACGATCGATTCCAGCGAGATGTCGCTGTCGGCCATGCGCTTGGCAATGGCGGCAAAGACGCCGATACGGTCATGCACCGTCAACCGGATGAAATAGCCGCCGGCGTGGCTGCGCATCTGCGCCTTCTTGTAGGGTCGCAATTCCTTCGCCGGCAGGCCGAAGACCGGACCGTGCTGGAAACCCGGCCGGCTCTTGGCGATGTCGGCAATGTCGCCGACCACCGCCGATGCGGTGGCGCTGCCGCCGGCACCGGGACCAGAGAGCAAAAGCTCGCCAAGGATGTCGGTTTCGATGGCCACCGCATTGGTCACGCCGTGCACCTGCGCGATGACCGAGGCCGTCGGCACCATGGTCGGATGCACGCGCTGTTCGATGCCGCTTTCCGTGCGCTGGGCAACGCCGAGCAGTTTTATCCGGTAGCCGAGATCGGCGGCCGCGCGGATGTCGGCCTGGCTGATGTTGGAAATCCCTTCCATGTAGATGTCGTTGGCGGCGATCCTCGTGCCAAAGGCAAGGCTGGTCAGGATCGACAGCTTGTGCGCGGTGTCGTGGCCCTCGATGTCGAAGGTCGGGTCGGCCTCCGCATAGCCCAGCCGCTGCGCGTCCTTCAGGCAGGCGTCGAACGACAGGCCCTCGGCTTCCATGCGGGTCAGGATATAGTTGCAGGTGCCGTTGAGGATGCCGAAGACGCGGGTCACCGAATTGCCGGCCATCGCCTCGCGCATCGTCTTGATGACCGGAATGCCGCCCGCCACCGCCGCCTCGTAATTGAGCAGCACACCCTTCTTCTCGGCGATCTCGGCCAGCGCCACGCCATGCTTGGCGAGCAGCGCCTTGTTGGCGGTGACGACGTGGCGGCCGGCTTCAAGTGCTGCTTTCACGGATGATCGCGACGGCCCCTCGTCGCCGCCGATCAACTCGACGAAGACATCGATGTCGGCGGTCTGCGCCATTTCCACCGGATCGTCGAACCACTTGGCCGCGCTGAGATCGACGCCGCGGTCGCGTTTGCGATCGCGGGCCGAGACGGCTGACACGACGACCTCGCGGCCGCATTGCCGCGTCAGTTCAGCCGCCTTGTCGCGCAGCACGCGCGCCACCGACGCGCCGACGGTGCCGAGACCGGCAATTCCAACACGCAACGCTTCGGCCATGTCCGGCGACGCCCCTCAAGGATTTGGTAGATGTGATATCAGGCAACTCAACGATGCGCGGCGAGCGGCACCACATTGTTGGGCTGCTTGGCGCTGGACGCCAGGAAGCGCTTGATGTTCCGCGCCGCCTGCCGGATCCGGTGCTCGTTCTCGACCAGCGCGATGCGCACGTGATCGTCGCCATGCTCGCCGAAGCCGACGCCCGGCGCCACCGCCACGTCGGCGTGCTCGATCAGAAGCTTGGAGAATTCGAGCGAACCGAGATGCTTGAACGGCTCCGGTATAGGCGCCCAGGCAAACATCGATGCCGCCGGCGCAGGAATCGCCCAGCCGGCGCGGCTGAAAGCATCGACCATGACGTCGCGACGCTTGCGGTAGATGTCGCGCACTTCGGCGATATCGGCGCCGTCGCCGTTGAGCGCGTGCGCGGCCGCCACCTGGATCGGTGTGAAGGCACCATAGTCGAGGTAGGATTTGACCCGCGTCAGCGCCGATATCAGCCGCTCGTTGCCGACGGCGAACCCCATGCGCCAGCCGGGCATGGAAAAGGTCTTCGACATCGAGGTGAACTCGACCGCCACGTCGATGGCGTCCGGCACCTGCAGCACCGAGGGCGGCGGATTGCCGTCGAAATAGATCTCCGAATAGGCGAGGTCCGACAGGATGATGATGTCGTTCTTCCTGGCGAAGGCCACCACGTCCTTGTAGAAATCGAGCGAGGCGACCAGCGCCGTCGGGTTCGATGGATAATTGAGGATCAACGCCAGCGGCTTCGGGATCGAATGGCGGATGCCGCGCTCCAACGCCGGAATGAAACCGTCGTCCGGCTCCACCTGCAATGAGCGGATAACGCCGCCCGACATGATGAAACCGAAAGCGTGGATCGGATAGGTCGGATTGGGGCACAGGATCACGTCGCCGGGCGCGGTGATCGCCTGCGCCATGTTGGCGAAGCCTTCTTTCGAGCCCAGCGTCGCCACCACTTGTGTGTCCGGGTCGAGTTTCACGCCGAAACGGCGGGCATAGTAACTGGCCTGGGCGCGGCGCAGGCCCGGAATGCCGCGCGACGACGAATAGCGATGCGTGCGTGGATCGCGCACCACCTCGCACAATTTGTCGACGATGGCCTTGGGCGTCGGCAGGTCCGGGTTGCCCATGCCAAGGTCGATGATGTCGGCGCCGCGCGAACGGGCACTGGCCTTCAGCCGGTTGACCTGCTCGAAGACATAAGGCGGAAGCCTGCGGACCTTGTGAAATTCTTCCATGTCAATTCCAGAGATGGTTTTCGGCGCGATATAACCCTATTTGCAGGTAGGGTCGAGGGCGGGATCGCAATTGGCCTCGATCTGCTTCAGCGCATCGGCGCCGTGCTTCCTTGCCAGCGTGTTCAACGCCGCCGTGTTCGCGACCCTGACCGCACCGCCCCTGGAGCCCTGCACCTGCCCGTCGGCCTTCAACTGGGCGAGCTTGGCGTTCTTCTCCTCCTCGGTGAATTGCTCCGCCGCCACTTGCGGCGGGATGTTCAGGTTCGGATAGGCGCCGGTATCCTTTGGCCCCTCGACGAGGCTGGCGGCAGGTGCTGCACCCTCGATGTTGGTGCTCGAACAGCCGGCGATCGCCAGCAAGACGACCGCCGCGCCCATGCGGCAAAAACGACCAGTGCCGGAAAAAACAGTTTCGCCAATATTAATCGTCATATTGTTTCCTTAGGCAGCCGGGGTAGAGCGCGTTGGACCCTGTCGGATGTCCCATGATAATATGTCAAGAAAACGCTTCGGGAGGAACCCCGCGAACCATGTCCAAAAGACCCGATTCGGGCAAAGCGGAAGATGACCAGGCTTCGACCGTCGAGCAATATCTGGTGAAGGACCCGGAACGCTTCGCCTTGAACATGGCACGCATGATCGAGCAGGCCGGCAAGGCGGCTTCCGCATGGGCCGAGCCGCGGGAAAAAGGCGAGGTGCGCGACCATGTCGCCGAGCCGGTCGTCGACATGGTGAAAACCTTCTCCAAGCTCAGCGAATATTGGCTTTCCGATCCGCAGCGCGCGCTGGAGGCGCAGACGCGGCTGTTCTCCGGCTACATGACCGTCTGGGCCAACTCCATCCAGCGCATCGGCGCCGGCGGCCAAGATACCGACGACGCGGTCAAGCCCGAGGGCGGCGACAAGCGTTTCCAGGACCCTGAATGGGGCCGCAACGCTTTCTTCGACTTCCTCAAGCAGGCCTATCTCGTCACCTCGCGCTGGGCGGCCGAGCTGGTCGAGCACGCCGACGGCCTGGACGAGCACACCCGCCACAAGGCCAGCTTCTACGTCAAGCAGGTGTCCAACGCCATCTCGCCGTCGAATTTCATCCTGACCAACCCGGAGCTGTTTCGCGAGACCATCGCCTCGAACGGCGAAAACCTGGTGCGCGGCATGAAGATGCTGGCCGAGGACATCGCCGCCGGCAAGGGTGACCTGAAACTGAGGCAGGCCGATTATTCGCCCTTCGAGATCGGCAAGAACCTGGCCATGACACCCGGCAAGGTGGTGGGCCGCAGCGATGTCGCCGAGATCCTGCAGTACGATCCAGCGACCGAGACCGTGCTCAAGCGGCCGCTGCTGATCTGCCCGCCATGGATCAACAAATTCTACATCCTCGATCTCAACCCGCAAAAGTCCTTCATCCGCTGGGCGGTCGAGCAGGGCCACACTGTCTTCGTCATCTCCTGGATCAACCCGGACGAGCGGCACGGCACCAAGGGTTGGGAGGCCTATATCAGAGAGGGCCTGCAATATGGCCTGGACACGATCGAAAAGGCCACCGGCGAAAAGGAAGTCAACGCCATCGGCTATTGCGTCGGCGGCACGCTTCTGGCGGCGGCCCTTGCGCTGATGGCGCAGGAAGGCGACCACCGCATCAAATCGGCCACCTTCTTCACCACGCAGGTCGACTTCACCCATGCCGGCGACCTGAAAGTGTTCGTCGATGAGGAGCAGGTCGCGGCCGTCGAAAAGGCGATGAACGAGAAAGGCTATCTCGACGGCACCAAGATGGCGACCGCCTTCAACATGCTGCGCTCTGGCGACCTGATCTGGCCCTATGTCGTCAACAACTATATGCGCGGCAAGGACCTCCTGCCCTTCGACCTGCTCTACTGGAACGCCGATTCGACCCGCATGGCCGCGGCCAACCATTCTTTCTACCTGCGCAATTGCTATCTCGAGAACAGACTTTCGAAAGGCATGATGGAGCTGGCCGGGCGCATGGTTTCGCTCGCTGACGTCACCATCCCGGTTTACAACCTCGCCTCGAAGGAAGACCATATCGCGCCGGCGCTTTCGGTGTTCCTCGGTTCGAAATATTTCGGCGGCGAGGTCGAGTATGTGATGGCAGGCTCCGGCCACATCGCCGGCGTCGTCAACCCGCCGGCGGCGCAGAAATATCATTACTGGACCGGCGGCAAACCAACGGGCGACTTGGATCGATGGATCGCCAACGCCACGAACCATCCCGGCTCCTGGTGGCCGCACTGGCAACGCTGGATCGAGGCCAGGGACAATACGCGCGTGCCGGCCCGCAAACCGGGCAAGCACATGAAAACCCTGGGGGATGCGCCAGGCACCTATGTCAAGGTGCGTGTGTAACATTCTGTAATGTCTGGTGAGTTGACGCGCCTGCCAAAGAGGGCGAAATGGTGTCGTCAACCCTTAGGTAGCCTCGATTCACCTCTAGCCGTCGAATTACTTTGAGGCTTGCAGATTTGACACAGGTCTCGTTTCCGGTTCGGGGACAAGGATTATTTCGGCGAGACGTTTCAACGCCACGCCAATGACGTACCGGCCGGACATCGAGGGGGAATTTTGTTTTGAAATCAGCGGGATCGCGCTTTGCGAAGGGAGAAGGCCGCGCTATTGCGGCAGCGCTTTTCTCCGTGCTCCTGGCGTCCTGCACCTCGACCAGTGACCCGACAATGTCCGTCGGCATGCCTGGCTACAATGCCTCGTCCATGGACAATAGCACGGCCGCGGGCACGCAACAGGTCGCCGCAGATTCGTCCTCGCAGATGACGACTTCACAGATGACGATGACCGCCGAGGGCGACGCAGCCCTTCCCGAGCAGGTCGCTTATGTGCCAGTGGCGAAGCCGGGGACCCAGGGCGGAGCCCGGTCCGATGCCGGCTTCCCCGTCACGGCTCCCGCGGGCGCGGAGGCGACTGCGGGCCAGACGCCGCAGCCACAGGAACAGCCCGCGCAGACGGTGGAACAGGCCGACGCGGCTGCGCAGAAGACGGAAACGGCCGATGCCGGCACAGCCGCGCCGAAGAAGGCCGAAGCCGCCGCGCCGGCGATGAACAATCCGGTCTATGTGACCGCCGGAGAGCCGCAGCCGCAAGCCTATGCGCCAAAGAAGAAGGGGTTCCTCGCCTCTTTGTTCAGCGCCACGCCCGCCTCGGCGGCACCTGCTCCGCAGGCCAACAACAGGTCGGGCGAGCAACCGATGGCCGCCCAGCCCGAGGCGGCGGCGGCAAAGCCGACGATCACGCTGGCCTCGGCCAAATCGGCTGAAAAGCCGGTGCAACTGGCTTCGATCGGCGATACCAGCCATTTCACCGACGACGCGCTGCCTGGCGTACGCAAGACCGCACTCTTCGAGATCAAGCGCAAATCCGGCCTCGACGACGAGAGCGACGTCGATCTCAACGAGGATGAAGGCGGCGCCTATCAGGTGGCATCCGCCGCCGGCCTTGCCCGACTGGCGCCCAACGGTCTTTTGAAGCAGACCGAGAATGTCGACGTCGCCTGCCTGAAGCCTTCGCTGGTCCGTGTGCTGAAGACGATCGAGGGCCACTACGGCAAGAAGATGATCGTCACCTCCGGCTACCGCGATCCCGCCCGCAACCGTCGCGCAAACGGCGCCAAGAATTCGCTGCACATGTATTGCGCCGCCGCCGACATCCAGGTTCCGGGCGTCTCGAAATTGCAGCTGGCAAAGTACATCCGCAGCATGCCCGGGCGCGGCGGCGTCGGCACCTACTGCCACACCGAATCCGTTCACATCGACGTCGGTCCCGAGCGCGATTGGAACTGGCGCTGCCGCCGTCGGCGGTAACGGCTGGTCTTCCTCTGGTTTACGAAAACGTCCGCAGTGTGCCGTCCGAGAACGGCATGCAATGCAGCGCCGAACCGATTGAATCGCCAAAAACGCGCGGTTCTGCGGCCATTGAAAAAAGTTGTCGCAGGCAGCTGCAGACGGGTTGCCGGTTTGGCGCGACGCAACTATAAGCGCTCAATCTGAGCGCGCCCATCGTCTAGCGGTCAGGACACCGCCCTTTCACGGCGGTAACAGGGGTTCGATTCCCCTTGGGCGTACCAGGCTTTTCAAGCAATTGGCCGAAAACTCCCCCTTCCCTATCCAATATTTGGCCAATTTCCGCACAGAAACCGGCGAGATTGCTTGGTGGGGGCTTTGGTGCACTCGGCAGGGATCGAACCTGCATCTGCCCGAGACTTGGGTGGTGGCTCTATCCTGGTTGAGCTACGAGCGCGAACATTTTGGCAGTCTAAAAGGGCAAGTGTCGTTTTATCAACTCGGAGATTGGGGGTAACCGGCACCTGCAATGGAAGTAAGGCCGCGCATGTCGCATCACCATTGCTAAATTAGCAATTATGCATGAACTGGCTACAGTGTTGCCAGCCGGCGCCGCCCCTCCTCAACGCCCCGCCGGTTAGGCTCGGCGGCCTCTCGATCATTCGGCTGTCGAGCCGCCCCTGCCACCGGCATCAGAGGTTCCGACCACCATCGGCCGGTTAAGCCGGAAGCGGAGATCCTAAAGCCCCGCCGCTCCATTTGCGATGCGGCGAGGCCATCCGCCCCTTGCTGACCCACGCAATTGCGATGCCAGGCGTGTCGACCCCATTACGGGGCACCTTTAAGGGCGGCCTGTTCACAGTTGAGAGGGGCTGTATCAAGCGGATCGATTGAATATCGACTTTGCCGTAAAGAGTCTTGAGCTGGAACGCTTGCTTGTCTCGAGGGTTGGGATGCAGGAGATGCAGGCGTGGCCAAGAAGCCGTCTATCGCCGAAACATTGCGACGAACCTCTGACCAACTGAAGAGGATCCGGAAACGCGTCGCCGTTGGCGGTCACGTGGACCAGATGCAAGAGGTCGATGCCCTGGTAGGCCTCGCCAAAGAAGTGGCCGACCGGCAACTGGCCGGGTTGGAAACCCCGGCAGATGAAAACGATGGCTCCGTGCAAGACGGTGACGATGCAAAGGACTGAGCGTCGTCGACCGCCTCCCGACATTCCGCGATCACGGAATTACTTTGATCGCCAAGCTCGGTATTATCCAACGGCAGCGGACCCCAAACCGCCTGGCCGGTGCCCCATCAGGCCCCCCGCCAACTGTTGGTGCCGGCCATCTTCGATTGCAGATCTGGGTAGGCGCGCCCTTCTTGCGAACGCTCGACGGCAAATGTTGGCGCGTCATCAAGGTTCCATTCATGGCCAGCCCAGTCATGCCGCTGTTTGCCTCCAGTTTGAGAGTCCGATCAGCGGATCGGCCGATGGTACCGCGGCGTCGGCGGCGAGAAGTTTGTTGAATCCGGTTTTGCTGGGCTTGCGTTTCATGGAAACCCCCAATGCCTCCATCTGCTGGCCGGCCCCCCGGTACTCACTCGTTTAGGCATGGATTCGGCTCCAGGCTCATCCGATTTGACGGCCAGTCGAACGGAACATGACCATTTTACTAAATTAGCGATGATACATGACGGGGCTATAGTTCGCGCCAGCCGGACACCCCGTACCGCCAGCCGGTCAGGCCCGGCGGCCGGCTGTTGGTCACCCCAATGGGGAGCTGCTGGGCCGCCTGAACTCCTTCTACGGATGGCGCGGCCTTAGCTCGCGACTCCGCATCAGAATTTGGGATGACTGCCTCACCGTGCATGGCGTCGGGTTGGTATGGTGCAAGCTAAATCGTCCCTTGGCCTTCTCACGAGTCCTAGACAGGGACGGTGATGATCTGCGGGAGTCGAAAGAGGTAGTGTGCTGAGAGTTCTGCAAATTCGCTGAACGAGGGCGGTCATGGCAGGCTCACATGGGGAAGCGCCGGTCAAGTGGGATTAGCTTGTCATATCGATGCCCTTTCAAATTATGGGATCCAGGTTGAGCCCGACTTGCATGACTCGCTCGTTAACCGAGCAGATCAACCTCACATTCGGTCGCCGCTCTTTCACGGCTGCACCAATATCCCGCTTACGGCGGCTGGGCTCAGGCGACGAGACCATTCTGAGTGAGCGGCGTTTTAGGCCAGCCTGCCATGCGGTTCGTCCACCTGCATCCGTCAGGACTGATCAGGCCCTGGGGAATGAGACAGCTTGTTATGCGGCTTTCATCAAGGCGCCCTCGATGATGACGCCGGATGTCGCGTATTTCCAGAGAGCAATCAGGAGCTTTCGCGCGAGCGCGACGATTGTGGTCTTCTTCAAGCGACCTCCGTTACGTCTCAGCCTGGATTGGAACCACAGTGTAAGGTTCGACCGCGGCTGGTGGCGTATCCAAAGCCAAGCGAGCTGGACCATGGTGGTTCGCAACCGTGGATTGCCAGCTTTGGACACACCTTGTTCGCGGTCGACTTGGCCACTTTGCCACGGCGTTGGCGCTAGGCCTGCGTAGGCGGCCACCTGCCTGCGATTGTCAAAATGTCGAAAGAGGCCTTCATGACAGAGGACAGCAGCAAACTCCGGGCCAATCCCTTTGATGTCTATTAGGAGCTTGGCGGGACTGTGGATTACCTTTTCTTCCGCATGCAGAAGTTTGTCACGCTCGATCTCTATCTCTTTAACCTGTGCGAGCAATAGCTCGAGGCGGTCGAGCTCGCGGCTGATCTGGGCTTTAAGATGAGGCGGCAGCGATCTCCCATCTCCGGTTACGAGTTCCTCAAGTCGATCCCTGCGATCTCGATTGAGCGGTTCGTAATCCGTGATCCCCTGTGCGAAGAGCAGCCCCTTTATCCGGTTGACGTGACATACCCGTTCGGTTGTAAGTACCTTGCGTTCGCGACAGATACGCCGGCGGTCCTCCTGCTCCGGTGTTGGCTCTTTGACCATTGCACATATGCGCGGTTCGCCTCGCTTGAAGGCAAGAAGAGAGCGAACGAGTGTTTCACCATCGATCTTGTCGGTCTTGGCTCGGCGACTGCGACGAGACACTGCGATAGAAGCGGGATCAACGACGTAGCTCTCGATCCCCGCCCTGCTCAGAACCCGATGGATCCAGAAGCCATCGAGCCCGGCTTCCTGGATAGTGACGACGGGGAAGTCTCGCCCCATGCGTGCTCTTGCCTTCTCTCGCACGCTATCGAAGCGACGGAACAAGGCGGATAAATCACCACTGGGGACACTGTGTTTCGACAACTTCTCGCCGCCACCTGGCGACAACGACGTGATCAGCCAGGTTGAACGGCTGAGCTCCAGCGACACAAAGATTGCGCCCAGATCAGTCCGGATAGCAGTCAGAGTTTCGGATCGGTCGGCCACTACATGCATGGTATTCCTCCACGGGGTGTTTGTTAGCAGCGTCACTCTGCCAGAGCACTCGCCGCTATCCATCCGTCCCCATGGGATCTGGTGATGTTCAACGTCACCTGATTCCCGCGAAGGAACGCCACCATGACCAAGACTGAAAGTAAGACCGCCAGCGCCGCCGTCAAAGACATTCT
>NZ_VLKT01000001.1 GCF_007830515.1 Mesorhizobium tianshanense | reverse complement strand
GAGCCCGGCGATGTCGTCATCCTCGACAATGTCGGGTTCCACAAGAGCGAGCGGGCCCACGAACTGGTGCGCCGACGCGGCGCATGGATGCTGTTCCTGCCGCCATACTCACCTGATCTCAACCCGATCGAAATGGCTTTCTCGAAGCTCAAGACGCTGCTGCGCAAGAAGGCGGCCAGAACCTTCGAGGCGCTCTGCCATGCGCTCGGCGACATCTGCGACCTCTTCGACCCCACTCAGTGCCGAAACTTCTTCAAAGCTGCTGGATATGAGGCCGATTAATCGCGACACGCTTTAGCCTTGTGCCTTGCGCTTCTCCAGCTCGCGCTGCCGACCGTATCTGTTGCAGAACCGACCTTCGATATCGACACATTGGAAACCACATCGATTTCGTCTTTCGGCAAGCCGGCCAAGACCCTCCGGCCGCTGTCACTTGGAGTCTACGATCCGCACGACCAGTTTCGGAATTCGAACCGCCCTCATATCGGACATGTATTTGTCTATTGGCAGGCCATGGACAAGTCGATGCTTGCAGCCAAGATGCGCCTCGCCGAAATGAAAGGGCGGACGGAACCACCGTCCAACGGCATATGAACCAGTGCTGCCTCGACCTGTCCAGGCTATGAATCGGCGCTGTTTTGCCGAGAAATAGCCTGAACCATCATTCCAGAGCCAAGACCGCTTCGAGAATAGTTGATAGACTTCGTCTGTCATCAGCGGTGCCGCCGATTCCGTCGCAACATTTGTCTTGCTCAGTGTGGCGGCATCAGGGACGCCCACACCCAAGCACCGCCGATCACAAAAAGCTTCAACAGTGTCGGTAACGCTTCATTTCTTGTCCCCTCCCGAAGATGTTGCTTTTTGTCCCTAATTCAGAGCCGGTCCACCAACCCGCCAGTTGGGACGACCATAGTCCCCCGGCCACGGATAGACGTCGCGATCGTTAAAATAGACGACGCCTGTCAACTGCGGAAAGTCGGGATTCGGTTTGGCGGCGTTCTCCGCCCAGTTGCGAACATAGGCCTGGTCGCCTTCATAGCCCAGCTCGGCCACCATGATGGGTTTCCCGAAACCTTCGGCCAGCCGATAGCCCGGCGCGAGTGCCTCCGCGAACGTCCTCTCTTTGCCGAAATTGTCCCTGTCGTATTGCTGAAGTCCGAACACGGAAAGGCCGACTATATCGACGAACTCGTCTCCCGGATAAAAGTCGGCCAAGCCGGAGTTGCCTTTTGGCGACCACATGTATTTGGCCGTCTTCAGATGTTTGCGGCATTCCGTCACCACCCGGCGATAGGCCGCAACATAACCCTCGGGTTTCCAATGGGCCCAGGTAAACTGGTTGTCGGTTTCGTCCATTTCCTGTGCCCATCGGATGATCACCGGGCTCTTCAGATTGGCTGCGGCCGCACAGACTGACGCCATATAGGCGTCATAACGGCCGGCCAGGATTCCGCTCAGCAACTCGTCTGAGGTTATCCGCCAATCGACCGACCACGACCACGGCTCGACTGATATCAGGAGCGACCGCCCGCGCTGCAGGGCATACTCGTCGGCGATTGACAATGTGGACAGCTCGACATCTTCCCAAGGAAGGAAAAGATGTTCGATCTTGACATTCGCGTCGCTGCCGAAGTCGCCATGCGGGTCGTAGGCGCCGAAGTCGATCGACGCCTCGGTAATGACTGGCCGCTTGTCGGTGACTTGATTGGCCGTCTGCGCGTCGGCGGCAGGAATGCCGCGTGGTTGGCTGGCCGCAAGCACTGCTCCGGACAGCGCCAGCGTGACAAGTGAGAGCGCGATTACTCTTGAGGTATTTTTCCTGACAGTACTCATTGCTGTATCCTCCGGTTGATTTTGGCATCTGGGAGCGGTGTTGCCGGCTCGATGACGGCTCTGATCCGCGCCAGTTCCGACGAGACCAAGTCTTTGCTGACAAGCTTGCTGAACTCGTCGCCCTTCGCAAAACCGGGGTGTTTGAAAACATACCAGGTTTCGGACGGCTCTCTCTTCTGATAGATCGTGTCGTGGTGCCGCTTGTGGCTGAAACAGGTCTTGTCAGGGTAGACCCCGGACGATGAGTGCCATCGTGCATCGAGGCACAGGCGGCCGCCGTCGGTGACAATCCATCGGCCCTCCGCCCATGTAAATTTCTGCCCGGACCCCGTCCATGCGGTAAAACGGCGGCGATCGGATCGCATCCAACCCACACCGTCGCGCCATTGCCACGACTTATCATGGTAGAGCATGTAAAGTTCCACGCCCGTCATGACTCGGGCCTCCGGCGGGGGGACGGCGTCCTCGCTACTGGCCTGGGCCGGACCCGCGAAAGTCGAGAAGATGCATGATGTTACCAGAAGCCAGCGCCGGAGAGTTTTGGCGGCGCCTATTTCCTGGTTGGTGCAGTGTGGCTTTGCCATAGCTTCAGCCCTCGCGCCCGATGTCTGCCTGTGCGGCGCGCATCATCGCCGCAGGTTCAGGGTCTCGTTGGCGAAACTTTCGATAAGGGAAGGCAAGCACGTCGCCGGATGTGATGCTGGATTGATGTGGCACAGGCTGGCCGATACTCGATACTTGGAAACCGGCAGCCTGTGCCACCCCCCGCCCAAACGCGTTACGAAGATCGATCAGGTTCGCAGACCGCATCACCTGTTTCAGGCGATGGAGATCAAGCTGGCGGATGCTCTCCCATTCGGTGACGATGACCACGGCGTCCGCATCGCGGGCACATTCATAAGGGTCATTAAACAGCGCGACGTTTTCGACGACACGCGCTGCGTTTTCCATGCCAACCGGATCATGCGCCCGGATCTTGGCGCCAAAGCGCTGCAGCGTCTCGATCAACGGCACGGAGGGTGCATCGCGCATGTCGTCCGTGTCCGGCTTGAAGGTCAAGCCGAGAACTGAGATCGTCAGTCCATCGACATCTCCCCCAACGGCATCGAGGACCTTGAGGGCCATCTTCCGTTTGCGTGCTTCGTTAGCGGCCACTGTCTCTTCGACGATGCGCAGGGCGACGCCGTGATCCTGGGCTGTTCGAAGAAGCGCCAGCGTGTCCTTCGGAAAGCATGAGCCGCCATAACCTGGTCCCGCATTAAGGAAGGCCTTTCCGATGCGATGGTCGAGACCCATGCCGAGTGCCAGTTCACCGACATCGGTGCCTACGTGCTCGCACAGATCGGCAAGTTCGTTGATAAAAGTGATCTTCGTCGCCAGGAACGCGTTCGAAGCGTATTTGATCAACTCAGCCGAGCGCCGCTGGCCCACGACAACCGGCGTGTTCGCCTCGGCGAGTGGGCGATAAAGCGCCAGCATCGCCTTCCGCGCGTTTTCATCTTCGACGCCGATGACGACGCGATCGGGAAACAGGAAATCATCGATTGCCGATCCTTCCCGAAGAAATTCGGGGTTAGAAGCGACGGAAAAGCTACCGTTGGGACGGACAGTGGCGATGATTTTTTTGACTGCGTCGCCTGTACCAACCGGGACAGTGGATTTGACCGCGACAACCGCGTTGCCTTCGAGCGAGTACGCGATCTCCTTGGCCGCCGTGTAGATGAATGACAGATCGGCATCGCCGTGCCCGGGACGAGGCGGAGTCCCCACCGCGATAAAGACAATGTCGACGCCCCTCATCGCTTCGGCGAGGCTGGTCGTGAAGGACAAGCGCCCGGCGGCTTGGTTGCGAACCACAAGCTTTTCCAGGCCCGGCTCGTAAATGGGCATCTTGCCCTGCCTGAGCTGCGCGATCTTTCCCACGTCCTTGTCGACACACACGACCCGGTTGCCCCATTCGGCAAAGCAGGTTCCGCTGACAAGACCGACATACCCTGTCCCAACAATTGCAATTTTCATGTTTCCACGGCGCCCGTTGCGCCCCTTTTGTTATGGGATGAAACTCGGCACTTCGGTGAGCCATCTTGGTCTGAACGTAATCTTGCGGAGACCCGGTCCGCCTGATCCGGCCCCTGCGACGGCGTATTTCTCTTCAAACAGGCTGAGGCGCCCGGCGCCCCAAGCGAGCGATTCAAGGCCCTCCATCCCACGCTCGGCGGTTGCGATGCCGGGCAGCAAGAGAAGTGAAAGGAGGCTGGCTGCCATCGCCGGGCGATAGGAGCGCCTTGAGATCCTGACGACGTTTTCGCGGGCATGCTGGACAACGATGACGAGGAACAGCAGCGCGTACAGTGCCGCGTTGACGATCGCGAAGACATAGAAGCCGCGCGTCTCTCCCACTTCTTCCACGAGCAGGACCGGCAGTACGGAAGCGACCGACAGAACGCCGTAGGGTGCGAGAACCCGTATGGGCAGTGGACCCACTTCCGAGATTCCCTTCGGCGTAATGCGGAAATCCACGAAGGAGCCGGTGAGCCAGTCGCGCACCGCAGCGATCGTCCCCGCCAAAGCCCAGGGCCAGCGCGCGAACAGGAAGAGTATGCACTCCCAGCTCAGAATCTTTGCGTCAAACGGCCTGAACGTGCCACCTGCCCGCCAGCGATAGGCCATCAGAACCAGAATCACGGAAAGGGGTGCGGAATGCATGAGAAATTCTGGGTAAGTAACGGCAACGAAGTTTTCGCGGCGTGCGAGTGCGATGATCGGCATTGCAAACATCAGCGCCATGAAAAGCGCGAAGAGCGGATACCAAAGTTGCGAAAACAAGAACTGGAATTTCAACTTCATCGGCAAGCGTGGGATGAAGATTGGGGAATACTTCAGAAGCAACATGACCAGGCTGCGCGACCACTGAAACTCCTGCGTGACGAGATCGGCAAATGTGCGCGGACCGTCGCCGTGGGCAATCGCGTCCAGCGCGTGAACGCCACGCCACCCGTGGGCGTTCATCATCAGCGTGGTTGAATGGTCTTCGGCAAGTTCCGGCCCAAGCCCGCCAAGCTCTTTCAGCGCGGCGGCGCGAACCGCGTAGTGGGATCCGATGCAGAGCGGGGCGAGACCGCCATTGTAACCCGCCTGAAGCGACCCGTGCATGCTTGCCTCGGCGTAGAGTCGCCCACGCGCCGACCAGCTTTCCGCCGCATTGCGGTCGCAAATGCTGGGCGCCGAGACATAGCCTACCGCCGGATCGGCAAAGGGACGCAGCATCTGGTGCAGATAATCGGGCTCCGGGACATGGTCGGCGTCGAGCTGGGCGACGAAGTCGTAGCGCTCATAGCCGTAGTGGTCGTAGAAGAAAGCGAGGTTTCCTTCTTTGCAGCGCGTGCGCCGCGGCCACGTCGCGCGGTGATAGTCAACCCTACCCTTGCGCGTCGAGACGAAGACGCCATGCTGTCGGCACCAATTCAGCGTTTCCAAAGAGGGGTCTTCGTCGGCAAGCCATGTGTCATGCGGCACGTCCTGGAGGAGCATCGCCTTCAAGGTCACCGCCACGATGGAAAATGGCTCGGAGGGCGCCTTTGTCACCACCATGGCCACGCGGCTTCCTGCCGGAAGGCGCAATGGACCGCTCGGTTTGCGGCCGCGATAGAATATGGCCAAAAAATACGCCGGCAGGAGCGTGACCCACGCAAGGACAACCGTGACGGTCAGAAATCCGAAAAAGTCGACATAATGTGTGGGGTCGAACCACCAGACCCAGAAATAGACGACGGCCGCGAACCACACGAACACCCCGACCAGAAATTCAATACGGCGGTAGCCGGTCAGAAGGGGAACCATCAGTGGCGCGGTTGAGCGCTGGCCGGCGTCCGTCCTCTGTGTGGCTGTTGCGAGGGTCACGTCCGTGCCTCCAGTCCGAAGAAAGGCGCGGCGCTTCGCACGATCGTATCGAGATCGGAATATTCGGGCGTGAAACCTAGTACCTTACTGGCATAGGTCGGATCGGCATAAAGTGCCGGCGGATCTCCAGGGCGCCTCGGATGGATCTCGATCGGCACCTCCCGCTCCGATATCCGGGCGATCGTGTCCAAGATCTCACGTATGGAAGATCCGCGACCGGACCCAAGGTTGATCGCAAGATTCTCGCCGCCTGTCGCGAGATGGCTAAACGCGAGGGCGTGCGCGCGCGCCAGATCGGTTACGTGTATGTAGTCGCGGATGCAAGTTCCGTCCTCGGTGTCGTAGTCATCTCCAAAGACCGCCAGGTGCGAAATTCTGCCTCCCGCCGCGAGCAGCGCTCTGGGGATCAGATGGGTCTCAGGATCATGCCATTCGCCAAGCTCACCGTCGGGGTCGGCGCCGCAGGCGTTGAAATATCGCAAGGCCACATAGCGCATGCCATAAGCCGCAGCGTAATCCCGCAACATATGCTCGGCGATCAGCTTTGTGCGGCCGTACGGATTGATTGGATCTTGCGGCGTCGTCTCCTTGATCGGGAGAACGGCCGGTATCCCGTAGGTCGCACAGCTCGAGGAAAAAATTATCTTATCCACCTTGGCCTGGCGGCAAGCGTTCAAAAGCGACAGGGTTCCCGCCACATTGTTTCTGTAATATTTCGATGGATCTTCCACGGATTCACCAACATAGGCAGACGCCGCGAAGTGGATGACTGCGTCAGGCTCGTACCGCGTGAGTGTCTGCGCCAGATAGGTGGTATCGAGAATGTCGCCGTGTACGAACGGCCCCCAGCGCACGGATGATCGATTTCCCGTCACCAAGTTGTCGTAGACAACAGGCTCCACGCCTCTCGTTTTGAGGAGTTTGGCGGTATGACTGCCGATGTAACCGGCGCCGCCCGTCACCAGGACCTTATGTGCAGACATCAAGCCGTCTCCGCGAGCTTGCACGATTCCAAGGCCAGGAGACGGTCAAAGTACTGAATCGTTTGCTTGAGGCCGACCGACAGCGGCACTGTTGGCCGCCAACCCAGTTCACGTGACGCGAGCGAGATATCGGGACGGCGCTGTCGCGGGTCGTCGACCGGCAGGGCACAATGGACAATTCTCGAACTCGATCCCGTGAGATCGATCACCTGCTCGGCCAACTCTCGAATGGTAAATTCGACTGGATTGCCCAGATTAACGGGGCCGGTAAATGACGGCGCCGAAACCATCAGTTGCAAGAAACCGTTGATCAGGTCGTCGACGAAACAGAATGAGCGAGTCTGCGAGCCATCGCCATAGATTGTGATGTCTTCGCCTTCGAGCGCCTGTACGATGAAATTGGATACCACACGACCGTCGTCCGGACGCATACGGGGCCCATAGGTGTTGAAAATCCGGGCAATCTTGATCTCGACTCCGTGCTTATGGTGGAAGTCAAAAAACAGCGTTTCTGCGCAACGCTTGCCCTCGTCGTAGCAAGACCGCGGACCGAAAGGGTTGACGTTGCCCCAATAAGATTCGGGTTGCGGATGAACGTGCGGATCGCCGTAGACTTCCGAGGTGGAAGCCTGGAAAATCTTTATGCCGCGTCCTTTTGCCACCTCAAGGAGGTTAAGTGCGCCGAGCACGTTGGTTTTCATGGTTTGAACGGGATCGGCCTGGTAGTCCGGCGGCGAGGCGGGGCAGGCAAGATTGTAGATTTCGTCGACCTCAGCGGTCAAAGGCAGTGTGATGTCGTGCCGGACAACCTTGAAGCTGTGATTGCCTCTGAGATGATCGATATTGCGGGAACGCCCCGTCACGAAGTTATCGACGCACAGCACTTCATGACCCTGACCGAGCAACCTTTCGCATAGATGTGACCCAAGGAAACCCGCGCCGCCTGTAACAAGGATACGTCGAGGCGCCAAGGCATGACGCTCTATGCGAACGCTACTCAAGGTCGTCTGGATGGCAGATTTGACCGGACGTAGATTTCTCATCGATTTGCCCCACGTATTATCTACTTATATTGTTAGTGTATATTAATGATATTGGTATATATACGATACCAAATCGTATTTAGTACGACTGTAATCTCGAAACAAATTTTCAAAACGTCAAATAGAGAGTATGCTGTTAAAATTTCATGACGCCTAGACTTCCGTTACATTCTTGTTTCTCTATACGCGCCACGCTGAAGGGTGTCGTTAGCTGCGCATCCAGAAACTTATCCGGCGATACATATCTTGCTCTGAGACGGAGCAATCGCACTATCCGGCATTAACCGGAACGAATTTTGAATCCGTCAGCGGTGGGATTGCGGCTACATGAAGAGAGCGCCCATTCGGCCGGTGGTCGCATAACTCTTGCCACTATCGACGACACACCACATAATTGAGAGGGGCTGTTGGTACACCAGAAATGGATATGGTAACCACGCTATGGGAACGCCTAAAAACCAAGACGAGACGCTCGCGAGGCTGATGGAGCAGTCTGACGGTGAGCGGCGCCGTTGGCCGCGCGAAGCGCATCTGGAGCATGAGGCCTCTTCGCTGCTCGCGCCAGCGCTCGAACCTTTGTCATTTTCAACGCTTGAGTTAGCGCCAGAATATCAATTCGCCGCTTGGCAAGCGCATATGTCACCGCTTGTTGAAGTCAGGTTGCCGGATAACAAATCTCTGAGCGAAGGTTTTCCTGCCAGCCACACGGCTTGGAACCTCGGCAGCATTCTCATCGTTCAACAGCACGCACCGGCACATAGTTATGTGCGTTCTGCCGCGAAGCTTCGGTCCAGCTCGATTGATCACTGGTGTGTCGTCTTGCCACGTACGGGCCGGGCATGGACGGAGGTCGATGGCCGCGTTGCAGAAAGCCAGCCGGGCAAGGTGGAGATCAGGACGCTTGGCTACCCGTTTCGCGGAAGGACAACGGAATCCGAAAGTCTCTTTCTCTATTTGCCGCGTGACTTGTTCGCTGATGCAGCTGCAACCCTCGATGCAAAGAACAATTCAATTCTGTCGGGCAACTTCGCTAACTTGCTAGTCGACTACGTCAACGGCATCGAAGCAAGGCTGCGCAGTCTCACGGCTGAAGATCTGCCCCGCATCGTACATGCGACACGCAACATGATCATTGCCTGCCTGGCGCCTCCGGGGGAACATGATGCGGCCGCCGAACAATTGGTGAGCGTTGCGTTGATGGAGCGTGCGCGCCGATACGTCCAAAACAATCTAGATGCGGCTGATCTGACACCGGATTCGATGTGCCGGGCACTCGGCGTCTCGCGCTCTCGTCTCTATCAGTTGTTCGAACCGAGCGGCGGTGTTCTCCATTACATACAAAGACGCCGCCTTCTGGCAGCCCATGCTGCGCTCAGTGACCCGGCGGACAGCCGGCGCATTATTGATATCACTGAAGCTGTCGGATTCACTTCAGCGGCTAACTTTAGCCGAGCGTTTAGCAAGGAATTCGGTTACAGCCCACGCGAGGCCCGGACTGCGGTGGCGTGGCTGCGCCCCGCCCGCTCGGCTTCCTTCGCTGAACACGACAAAACCCACTCCTTTGAAGGTTGGCTCAAGGCGCTTGGAAGCTGAGTACACGATCGGCGATGGTTGAGACCTATCTGGTGCATGGTCGCGTCTGAAGTCAGCGGCGGTCGGGCGAAGCGTGAGTATCAGCGAACTGCAACGCGGCAAGGCAGGCTGCGCGGCGATGACCGCTCTGGAGAGGGATCAATTCAAAACAACCGCCACGCCCGGACTATCCCAGCTCTGACTTTCGCAGCTATGAGTTCCCGACACAAAGCGGTCGATGGCCCGATGAGACTGCCACTTCCAAAGCACTTGACGCCTGCATCAACCGGCCTGTCAGCTCACGAAGAGTACCAAAGCGGGATGTAATTTCTTGAGGTTTGGCAATGATTTCGACTGCCAAGGTATTTCGGAAGTTCCGCGGACAATGAGCTGCACATCGGGATGCTTTCGGACCTCTATTGTAAATTTCGCCAAGAGATTAATTCCTGAAGAGTTGAGAAATTCAAGGTCCGTTAAATTGAGCGTAATAGAAGTAGGTTGCGAGGAAAGAACCTTCATCAGCAAAGATAAAATTGGCGCATAGGCCTCAGAACTGGCCAGCCTCATGACGCCATCAAAAAAAATCTCGCTCGCTTCGCTCCACACGCGATATTGTGCTGTCGTTATTTCCATGTTGTGAGTTCGTTTCATTTAGTTGTGAATTTGTTTAATCGGAATCGAAGCATATGTTTCCACGCAAACCAAATCTCTTTCATCGGCTGGGCTGAAGATCCATGCCAGACTCGCGCCATAGTCGCTCATCAATGTTAGCAATCCAAGACCGGAACGTGTCGTCTCAGGGTCCGCGGCATTCGCTTCGATCCGTTGAATCAGGAGTTCACTCGGATCACCGACTGTGATCTCCGACAGAAGATTTTGAAATTCAACCGTGGTTTCGCCATCGACAACGTTCGAGACCTTGACCTTGAAACTTTCTGACTCAATGGCCGCCTCGATCGTGATCTCGCCCGGTGCACGAAACTTGACCGCATTTTCAATGAGTTCGTTGACCAGATAGCCGATGCTGTGTCGTACTTCCCTGTGGTCGTTGCGAGATGACAGAAAGCGCAGGGCGAAAAGGTCTGCGATGAAGTCCGAGGTAGTGGCGCAATGATGCCAACTCAGGTCGAGAGGTCCGTCGAACAGTCGCACGCGACTGGCGCTCTCTCTCATTCCGATTGCAAGGTCGGCTGTTCCGAACAGTGTTGTCATTCCTACTTGTGCCTCATGATCACGAGGGTGATGTCATCGTGGATTTTCTGCGTTCCGATATGGGCCATCAGATCCTCAATAATTCCAGTTTTGATCTCTTCGGCGCTCCCGCGATAATAACTGCTCGCGCTGATGCAAAGGCGTTCCAAACCGAACAGTTCGCCATCCTGATCTTCCGCTTCGGTTACGCCATCGGTGTGGAGCACGATCACGTCGCCACTGCTGAACGGAATGTCGCGGGTTGCGATGAACGGCAAGATGTCACGTTCGAGGCCGATCGGCAGCCCCAGATCGATCGTGTCGATCCGCTCGATCTCTCCGTTTGCACGAACGACAAGAACCTCCTCGTGCTGCCCTGACAGGGTCACCTGCTCATTCTCAAAGTCAAGAAAGGCTAGAGAGAGATGCTTGTCGGTGTTGGTCCGTTCGATGTTTTTATAGATGGCTCTGTTCAGTCGATCGAGGAACTGACGTGGATTGTCCTCGCCAGTCTCCTGCAGCGCGCGTGCGACGGATTGAACCATCAGCATCAGCACACCGCTCGCCAGCCCATGACCTGTCACATCGCCGATCCCGATCTTGACCCGCGACCCCTCTTGCAGGACGTCGTAGTAGTCGCCGCCTACTTCGTCGGCCGGCCGCATATAGGCGGCGATTTCTACCCCTGGGATCGCTTCGAGTTCGCTGGTTCTCGGCAGAACCATCATCTGGATCTGTTTGGCAACTGCAAGCTCTGCACCAAGGCGGAGGTTCTCATCTCGCAGTTTGCCGTTGAGGGCGGAAATCTCTTGATTTGCGCCTTCAAGCTCCTTCGTTCTTTCATCAACGAGATGCTCGAGGTTTTCCGTATGGAAGCTGATCTGCTCTGCCATCCGGTTGAACGCGTCCCCGACCTCTCCAACTTCGTCGCGCGTCGGAATGCTTACCCGGACTGAATAGTCTTTCGCCTGCAGCCGCTTGGCGGCTCCGGCAAGCGCACTGAGGCCTGCAGTGATCCGCTTTGAAATTCCGAAGACAGCCGCAAAGACGATAAGGAGCGAAACGATAATTGCGATGACCTGGGTGATTAGGATCCGGTTGGTTGCGCTGGAAATGCTCTGCTGCGCTGCAAGGAGGGAAGCATAGATTTCCCGTTCGGGGACGACGAAGCCAAGCATCAGGGTTTCGGCCGTGATGGACCCCTCACTATTCCAGAGATTGACTGCGTTTAGCCGGCGAAGTGCGACGATGTGAGGTTCGGCCTTGCCGCTCTCCTCAATCGAAATATGCTTGATGACCGTCTTGCCGTCGGCGGGAAGTTCGAGCGCTGCGACGGTCGCGTGCGTACTCTTTTTGAGCGAGCGGTCGAGGCCGGTAACGCCTTGACCTGCCGCACCACTCGCGATCTTGAGCCCGAGCGTTTTCTCGCCTTCAGGCTTGATCGCGAGCACATTGCCGTTCGACATGGTGAGAAAACCGAAGCCCGTATCGGCGACCTTCACGCTTTCGACGATGTCAGCGAGCTGATCGAGCGTCACGTCGGCAGCGACCATGCCGGCGACATCACTGCGGTCTTTCGTCCAGAGCGGGTGGAAGAAGCTCACGATGAGCTTGCCGGTAATCGCATCGATATAAGGAGCAGTCGCAGTGATGTCATCGCCCTTTACGGGGCGCGAATCCGGCTCCCTGATCCAGCCCTCCCACCCTTCATAGACGCCAGGAAAGAAGAAATCCCAGAAATTCGCGTTGTTGTGGCCCGGATAGAGCTTGTCGAAGGTCTGCGCCTGATCGGAATAAGGTGTCGTGCGCATGATCGGTCCTGCCTTCGGCCCAACGTAATAGACCTGCAGCTTCTTCGCGCCTGTCGCCATCTGGCTCGTGCCAAAAATATCGAAGACTGCGCTCTCCTGGATGTCGCGGAGAATTTCGGGCTTCGGTTGGTGATCGGCGGAGAGGAGATATCCCCAGACACTCATGACCGAAGGTGACCCTTGCCGGGTCTGCACCCAGTTTCCCCTGGCGTCATAGACAAGCGGCGCATTGAAATTGGGGTTCTTCGCCAGCGCCTTGCCGATCGCATCTTTCGCTTCCGGATAATCGATTAGTCTCTGCATGGAGCCTGCAAGTGCGGTCACCTCGGAGTGCATGCGGTCGAAGAGGAGATCGGCGCGCAGCGCCGTCGTCTCGATATAGTTCTGGAGGTATTCCTGGGTCGCCTTGGTGAGGCCGCTCTCGATCTGCTGCGTCGCGTCGCGGGACAGCCGATTCACGTTCCACAGGGCAACGCTGCCGCCGACGAGGAGATCGAAGAGCACCGCCCCACCTACAATGAGCATAAATTTCGCGCGGAAGCTGTTTGGGTGGAAGACGGACCAGGGTCTAGGCGGAGTTACATCCGAGTCGGTCATAGTGGCTTGCGTCCCGATGCAACCCAGATCGGCCAGCCGGCATAGCCCTTGGGGTGGAGCGCAGCGAAGATATGATCCTGGAAGCCCTGTCGGAACCGTCTGATAAATGCCGGTGGGTCACCTCGCTTGGTCGCCATCTCGCCCGCATAGACGTTCTCCCATGCCGCGATGACATCCGCGAAGTCTTGCGGATCGCCGTCGTGGTTGGTGACCATGAAGGATTCGACTCGAATATCTTCGAATCCCGCTTCGATCAGGTATCGTCGGCTCTTGGGGCCAAGCTCGATATCCATCTGGAAGTGCGCCCAGAGCTTGGCGACTTCGTTATAGGTCCACTGGATGCTGTCGGCACGCGGTTCGCCCAGACAGTGCGAGTTCTTTTCATTTGTGATGTAGACGCGTCCGCCCGGCTTGCAGATGCGGAAGAGTTCTTTGAGGATCAGCTCGGGGTTATTGAACACCTGCAGCGAATGGCGGCACGTGACGAGGTCGAACTGATCGTCCTCGAGCAGCATTTCTGACGCATCGCCATAAGTGTATTCAATTCCCTTGATGTCGAACTCCGCCGCCACGTTTCGCGCATAGGCGAGGCTTGTCCTGGCGTGATCGAGGGCGACGATCCGCGACGGCTCGAACTCCCTCTGCACGAGCACGGCGAAATCCCCGATTCCGCAACAGATGTCAGCCATGACAATACCGGGTTGCATGCCATGTCGCGGCAGAATTGTGCGCTCGTGACGCCAGGTCAACTTCGTCTGTGTGCGGAGGATCGGAATGAACCCGCCTTCTTCAAGGAAGGTCTGCCCCGGATAGAACTCGCTGTCATACTCCTCAACCGTGATGTTTGGTTCAATTCCGCTCAAGCGACCGAATTTTCGCGTCGTCCATCCGACGACGCTTGACGTAATGACCACAAATTTTAGATCGGGTCGCGCGCGACAGGCGTCAATGATGACCCGCGAGAAGGCGTGAAACGCGGTGTTGTTCATTTGCGTCAGGCGTCTGATGTTCACATATAGTATACCGCGTACACGATCGATGGAGTCCTTCAACAGGGCAATGCTGGGCGCAAGCTCATCAATTGACTGGGGCCGCACTATCCCCGAAATAGAGAACTCCTGATCGTTGATGTCGTATTGCGTTTCGAAACGCGGGAGAAGGTAAGGGTTCAATTTGGCAGGCCCTCAAGCGGAAGATCCACGACAAGTGTGATCGTATCAGCGCCGGCTTCATCGAGTCGGAATGTCGCGTTGTAGTCAATGGCCAGTTCCAAGAGTACGACTTCACGGCTGGGCGCGAGGTCCCCGGACACCGAATTGAGGTATCGCTCCCTGGCCTCGGATCCCGCAATTTGCAAAATCGCTTCTTCATAGAATTGTCGTTCTTCGGGCATGCAAGGGAACGTCAATTCGATCCTGTCCGTCTCACCCCGGCGCGACACCCTGCATGCTATTTCGCCGCTGGAATGACGCGCACGAAAGGCGACCTCCAGCAATTCGTTAAACGCGGAAGAAAAGAGATTTGAATGCCGCACCGAGTCAGATCTATTATGGCTGATCATTCGCGCCGAGTAAGTTGATATTTGATCACAGTGTAGCCAAGCGGACAAGAAAGCTTTGACTTCCAAGTCAATCTGGATCATTGGCTTAAAAACTGCTTCGCCACCTACGCTCTGAGAAGCAATATTCATCGGTATTCCCCACCTATTTCCATCCGCATTTGAGCCGAGCGACGCGACAAACGCCCGTTCGGCAGTTGACCCATCTCTGATGATCCGGCTTGCTCTGCCTCGCCGCGTCCTTCCTCAGCCTCCCGCCTACGCTGCAACACAGGCGCCAGACGCTAGACCGCCCGATTTCGTTCCTCCCTTACTCGTACCGCCGTCAGTGGCGACCGCCTGATGAAATCGCGCGTCGGCTCGGCTCCAAGCGGCCGTCCCAGAACATTGCCCTGAAGGCAATCGCAGTCTTCCTTGATCAGCCACTGTGCCTGTCCTGGCGTTTCAACGCCCTCCGCTGTGACGCTTATTCCCAAGCCGTGCGCCAAGCCTATGATCGATCGCACGATCGTCTGACTTTTTCGATTGGTTTCAAGGTCGCCTATGAAATACTGATCTATTTTCAAGGTATCGAAGGGGAAGTTCTTGAGGTAACTCAACGAGGAGTAGTAGGTTCCGAAATCGTCGAGCGAGATTCGTATCCCCAGGACATTCAGAGTGTTCAGTGTGTCAATGTTGTCGATCGTCTGCTCGAGAAGGACGTTTTCGGTTATCTCGAGCTCAAGCCGGTCGGCTCGCAGTCCGACTGCGTCGATGATCTGGGCAACCGTATCCGTGAGCGAACCGCTGAGGAACTGCGCCGGCGACAGGTTCACCGCGACCGTCAGTGAAGAAGGCCATGTCGTTGCCTGGCGGCAGGCTTCCTCGAGCACCCATCGCCCAATCTCGTCCATCAGGCCGTCGGCTTCGGCGATCGGTATGAACACGCTCGGAGGGATGGTCCCGACTTCCGAATGACGCCATCGCAGCAGCGCTTCGAAGCCCACGAGCGAAGAAGGGGGCCGAATGAGCGGTTGATATTCAAGATAAAGCTCATTCCGCTCCAGCGCCATTCGAAGGCTACGCCTCAGGTTCTCACGCTGTTCGAGGAGGAGCAGCATCGAGCGATTGAAAATTCGCACGCAGCCGCGTCCATCCCTCTTGGCTGCGTAGAGAGCAATGTCCGCGGCCTTCATCAATTGCTCACCCTCCGTCGCGTGCTCCGGTCCGAATGCAATTCCGATGCTCGCGCCGACGAAGACGGGAATGTCGCTGATCACGAACGGCGCCTTGAACGCGTCGATCAACGATCCGGCGAGGCGTTCAGCTTCGGCCGGCTGTCCCATTCCTGATCGAATGACGGCGAACTCGTCTCCGGCTAACCGATATGCGGATTCGCCGTCCTGCAGCGTGTCCCGGATCCGGCCTGCTGCGAGTTGAAGCAGTGTATCGCCCGTTCCATGGCCAAGTGTGTCATTAACCGCTTTGAAATCATCAAGGTCGATTTGCAGCAGGGCGGTCGTTTCCTTTGATCCATCGACCACCGACAGAGCTTGTTGCAGCCGCTCGCTGAACCCCCGCCGATTCGGCAGTCCGGTCAACACGTCGTGCGTCGCCTGATGGAGGAGCATCTGATGCTCCTGCTCTTCCGCCAAGGTTCGTCCGCCGTGCTCCGTTTCTCTGGATTCGACGATTCCTATCCCATTCGCAGCGCCGAAGACGAAAGCAGACCGAGGCGCTTCGCCCGGCGATCGTTGGAGATCGACATTTATCGGAGAGCCGCCGCGGAGCACGCGATCAAATTCGTCGATGAGCTTATTGTCGACGCTTGGATAGATCTCCCATAAAGTGGCGCCTGGGACTACCGCGCGACCGTGGATGCTTTTGAGCTTGGTTGCGTAGTGCGTCAGGCGGAAGTCCTGATCATAGAACGACACAATGTCAGTCGTGTTCGCCAAAAAGTCCACGAGACGCGCTTCGCTGACAGAGGAAAGATGACCCGGCTCCCCCCTCTTCTCTCCGCCACCCGATGCTTTCCGACGTAGGAGCCAGTTCCATAGGCGGTACAAAATCCGGATCTCCTCACCCTTAAGGTGAAGGTAGCAAACCATAAAGGCGGTTGCAAACCTTCAGGTATGCCCGAGGATCTGTAAGGAACTTCTATTTAATCGCTTAGCCCCAGTAGCGGCCATCCGCCTCTAGTTCTCGAATGACCGCAGTGGCCGAAACCTGCGGCGATCTGGGCCATCCGGCCACGGCTGTGTTCTGTCCACATCCCGACCCGTTGATCACGTAGCCGATCGGCCTCGGTCACGCCGCCAAGCCGGCGATCCTCGGCACCAGCCACAGCATCGCCGCCGTGCCGATCGCGTAGGCGCCGGCCAGGCGGGCCGGGGCGGGCGGCACCCTGACCAGCGCGCCCGCCGCCGCGAGCAGCACCAGCGCCCCGGCAACGAAGATCAACTGGCCCGCCTCGACGCCGAGGTTGAACGTCAGCAGGCTGAGCGGCACGTCGGCTTGCGGCAGGCCGATTTCCTTCAGCGCGCCGGCGAAGCCGAAGCCGTGCAACAGCCCGAACGCGAAGGCGACAACCCATGGATAACTCTCCGAAAGCCGCCGCTCGCCCGGCTTCATCTTGACCAGTTCGCTCGCCACGAAGGCGATGCTGAGCGCGATCGTCGCCTCGACCGGCGCCTGCGGCAGGCTGAAATAGCCGAGCGATGCACCGGCCAGCGTGATACTGTGCGCCACCGTGAAGGCCGTGATCGTCTTCACCAGCATCCAGCGGTCGCGGATGAGCAGCATCAGCGCCAACACGAACAGCAGGTGGTCGAGGCCCGACAGGATATGGTCCACACCGAGCAGGAAATAGGTCCGCGCCACTTCGAGGCCGGTCTGCGTTCCTGCCGCGACGAAGGCCGGCTCCTCCGGCAGCAGGAGGGCGACCTCCGTGTCGCCCGTCGCGTACTGGATGCGGACCAGCGCGTCGGTCATCGTCGATCTAAGCCCGTCGACGCCTATCTCGCGGCCTTTCAGACCGCCGGCGCAGGCGACGGACCATCGCTCCAGATAGGCTCCAGCCTCGATCGAACCCACCGGCTCCGTCTTCTCCACGCAGGAGCCGGGCAGGCGGGCATGGAGCCCGAGTCGCATATCGCCCAGAGCGGGGACCTTCCAGACGACGGCGAACGCGTCGCTCTCCGTTTCGCGCATGTCGAGATAGGCCGGCCGGACCTCATGCGCCATCGCGGGTGCGGCGAGAAGCGCCGCAACCACGATTGCGAGCATCGCGCCAAGTCGCGTCACTGGCTGGCTTCCGTGCCGTCCGGGCTCTCGATGGTGACCTTATAGCCCTTGAGCAGTTCAGCTAGATGCTCGTCTTCGAGCTCCTTGCGCCTGGCGTTCGTCCACTCCCGTGCCACCGCCTCGCGCACCTCGTCGAGCGCCGGCGTCCGGCCTTGCACGTGCTCCGTCACGCGCACCAGGTGCAGCCCGAAGGTGGAGGTGACGGGACCCGTCCAATGGCCCACGGGCGCCTTGCCGAGCGCTTCGGCGAAATCGAAGCCGAAGGTCTGGCCGATCGATGCGGCGCCGGAAAGCGGCAGCCCGGGCGGCAGCAGGGTCGGGTCGCCGAGCGGAGAAGGGTCCGCGGCTGGGTCGGCCAGCAGCGCCTCCAGTACAGATGCGGCGTTCTGATCGATCGCGTCGCCGCGCCGCTGCGGGTTGAGGAACACCTGCTGGAAGGCCAGCATGCTGTCGACCCTGAACGCGTCCGGATTGGCGGCCAGATAGGCTTGCAGCTCCGCCTCTGTCGCTTCCAGCGCCTCAGCGTCGGCGTCATTCAGGAACTCCATCTTCTGGCGAAGACGCCGTCTGACGACCGTGTCGTCCTTGTCGAGCCCGAGTTCGAGCGCCTGGCGGACGAAGATTTCCTCCTTCACGTGATCGTCGATCAGCCCCTTGAGTTCGTCGGCGGTCGGCGGGCGCTGCCAGGTCTTGGCGAACAGGCTGGCCATCTGCTCGATCTTCGGCGCCGTGACAACGATGCTGTCCGTCTTCTCCTCCGCGTCATTGCCCAACAGCCCGTGCACCGCGAAGATCGCGAGCGCGATCAAGAGGAAGTGGAGGAGCGGTTCCTTCAGCAGCGATTTCAGCATCAGTCGGTGCGTCCAGGGACGGGTCGCGATGGGCAGGTCTCGGACATCATGGCTCATCGGCGAAGGCTCGCCGAACCGCCGCTAGTCATTGGCCAGATCGTCTTCGTCCTCCCTCTTGGTCCTCTCGAAGGGATGCCTTCGTTGAAGGCTTCGTAGGCGCTCGGACTCGCAACAGCTCTGGAACCATCTTTCGAAATATCTGGCCGGGTCCATCGATCATTCCTCCGGGGTTGGCCCGATCACCATTAGCTCCGGCGAGTTTGCCCGTCACCGGTCACGATTGCCTGGTTGCGGCCCACAACACGCAGCGGCGCCTTCGCAATGCTTCCCAGTATCGTCGCCTAGAAATAGACGACGACATATCCGCCGCCCGACTTTTGGTAATAGCTGCCACCGCAGTAATAGAGATTGTAGCCGTAGTAGCTGCCATACGGGCAGCCGGCGGGAATAGCGCCGATATAGGCGCCGCGGCGGATAACGCGGCGCGTGGTCCTGCGGGCGACGCCGGCAACGCTGCCGGGCGTTGCGGGACGCCCGACGCGCGCTTCGGCATCGGAGACCAGGCTAAAGAAGCCCATGCCCACCCGCCAATCGGCGATGTGGAGGTCCGAGGCGCCGAACAACAGCGCGAGCGATGCGATTACTGCCTTGGTGGACGACTTCATTGTGCATCTCCTTCTTCAACCAGGCCGGCGAGATCGTCCAGCCCGGGCATCTCCTCGATCTTCACTTCCTTGGCATCGCCGGTCTTCAGCTGGAAATCGTCAGCGGTCACGTCCTTGCCGGCCTTCCAGTTGGAAATCTGCACCGTATAGGACGGCGCCATGGCCATCATCCTGCTGGTGATGGTGATACGGCAGGGACGGGGCACATCGCCATCGGCGATCCAGATCTCCCAATCGGTGTCCCTGGTGCGGAAGGCCAGGTGGTTGCAGACCTCGCCGCCAATCACGCCGCTTCCGAGATCCTTGCCCGTCGAGACGTTCTCCATCATGATCTCGAAGGCGTTGGCCGACAGAAGGTCGGCGGCCGGCGCTTCGACGCCATAAGCGGAGCGGAGCGTATCGATCATATCCTCGACCGAACCCTCCAGGGGGATCTTCGTATAGACATTGAGGTTCTTCCCGATCGCCGACACTGTCTTTCCGTCATAGGTCAGTTCGACATCGACCACGCCAGTCCGGGTCATGCGCGCCTTGTCGGGGCGTTGCAGCGTGAGCGAGCCAGAACTCGCAAGGCCGACCTTCATCATGTCGGCCGTGACGATGTCGAGCGTCGCGTCATAGTTGAACGAGAAGGCCTGCTGGCCGGCAAGATAGTCGGTCATGGCCTTGAACATTTGCTTCGACTGAGCGTCATCGGCCGCAGCGGGCTGAGCATTCGTCACGCCCGCCAGGCCGCAGAGTGCGAGCATCGCAATGACGGTCCGAGCTCTCTCGTTCAGACTTCTTGATGGGTGCATCATGTCACCATTCCTTGTTCTCGTGTGTTGGCGTCAAGACTCTTCGGGCGTGTACCAGATCGGCGAGGTATAGGCGCGCTCGGTGACGGTCATGCGAGTGCCGTCCAGCGGCTGCGTGCCGAACCGCTTGGCGTCGTAGGCGGTCCAGCGCGGCGTCGGGATCTCGATGACGCGCCCGTAGTAGAATGCCTTTTGTTTCGGATCGAAGCTTGGGTCCTTCCAGACCGCGATCAATTCCGGCGCCCCGATGGTGTTGGTCCAGGTCGCGTTCTCGACGTCGACGGTGCTGCCGACCGACGGCACTTTGCCGTCGGCGCCCGGCTTGCGGTCGCCGCCCCACACCACGTCGTAGACCTGTTCATGCGTTTCGCCCTTGTCGTCGAGCCAGCCTTTGACGATCTGGTAGCGGTCGAGATTGGCGCCGATTGGATCCTTCAGCGCCGCGACCAGGAAGGTCGGTGCCTTGCCTTCCGGCGCGCTGGTCAAGTCACCGCCCATCGGCACACCCTTGCCGTAGCCGATCGCGCCAGGATTGCGGTTCTGCGCATCGGCCGGCTCGAAGTCCCAGCCGCCGAAGAGGCGTACCGCCATGCGCGGCCCGGTGGTAGCGTAGGTCTCCTTGCGCTGCATCGCGTCCCAGATCGATTCGCGGGTGTTCTCCTCCGCCCAGACCGCGGCGTAGCCGGACGCGCCGACCTCCCAGTCCATCACCGTGATGCCGGTCTTGGCATCCTTGACGAACGTTGCCGTCAGGCGCTCGGGGCTCGGCTCCTGTGGCGTCGTCTTGCCGAAGAAGTTCTCCTCCTCCATGGCCGCGAGGCCGGTATGCGCGTCGGAGCTGCCTACTAGCCCGAACTTGTAGGGGTTGGTGCCGAGATCGGCTTCGAGCTTGAGACCGTTCTTCAGCGCCGAGCGGGTATATTCGAACTCCAGCATGTCGGGCGTCTTCGGCACGCTGGCGTCGAGATTGCCGAAATCCCAGGTCTCGAAATCCGCGAACTCGTCATTGGGCGACAGAACCGGGTGCGCCTCGCCGTCGCCCTTCGTCTGGGTTGTCTCGTAGAGGCGTTCCCACCGGGCACGCTGCTCGACATATTCCTTGTCGACCGGCTTGCCGGTGAAGGATTCGATCAGCGGGAACATGCGGCCGTTGGACAGATTGCCGTTGTGCGCAATCGCCAGCACGTTGCCGCCGGTCTTGTCCTCATAGGCCTGCATCCACTTCCATAGATCGCGGGGATTGTCGCTGCCCAACGGCTTCAGCGTCGTGTAGGGCACGACCTGGTTGGCCTTGTCGGCACTGTCGCGGAAGATGACGTTGCGGTGCAAATTGTTGCCGGCCGTGTTCGATGTCCATTCGTAGCCGATGAAGGCGGTGAAGCGGCCGGGATCGTTATATTCCTCGGCCGCCTTAACCGTGTCCTGCCATGCGTTCTTGTAGGGGCGCGTGTCCGGGCCATAGATCATCGCCTTGGGCAGCGTGCCCTTGCCGAAGGCGAAGATGATCTCCAGCGCCGCCTTGCCGCCCTGTCCCGCCTTGATCTCCTCGTACCACGTCTTGGCCTGCGGATCGGCGATAACGTCCGGCTTTCCCGCAAACAGGTCGGGGAACATACCCATATTGTCGGAGTGGTCGGCCACCACCAGGAAGTCGAGCGGCCGCGACAGTTTGGCAGGCTGGCCGCTCGACGCCGTGATCTCCTCGCCGCGCGCGAAGCGGTAGGCGTCTCGCGGCGTCAACCGGGCGCCGAATGCGCCAGCATCGAAGGAAGCTCCGGTGTGCAGATGCGTGTCGCCGAACAGAGGGCGGGTCGGAAAGTTGCGCCCCGCATAGGGCGAGTAGGGAGGTTTGGCGGCAAACACCCTTCCGGCCTTCGCCGCGTCGAGGGTGCCGACATCGGTGGTCTCCTGGGCGGCGGCTGGCCGCGCCAGTCCAAGCCCGGCAATCCCCAAGGCGGCGAGCCCCGCCAAAATCGAAGCTGCGCGTGTCTTCCTCATGTTCTCCTCCCTTTCCGGCCACATTGACATTCATTCACAAGCACGCGTTGCTCCTTGATCTGGACCAACGGCTGTCGGCTCCCCGACCGTCATCTCGCGTCGCGCCGGGCGAACCTTGCCGGGCGCTCAATTCGCCATGTACGCCACCTGCTGGGCGCCGCCTTGGATCTTCCCCTGGATGTTGGCCAGGTAGAGATCCATGCTGTGGTCCTTGAGGTGCGCGTCCCCGAAGTTGCGCCAGAAATCGCCGATCGACAGACGGTCGGCGTCGTAGGCATCCAGGAAGACGTAGCCCTGCCCCTCTTTCAGGATCAGTTCGGGACCGACGTGACCGTATTTGGGGCGCGGCGGCACCAGGGGGACCGGATCGTGTTCGCGCACCACACGGGTGATCTTCTTGTAGTCGGGGTTCGCAACTTTGTACCGGTGATTGGTCTTGTCATCCGTGACCTTCGGCTGGCCGAAGGTGACCAGTCGTTCCACCTTGTAGCCTTCCCGATAGATGTAGTTGGTCAGGATCAGCGCAATCGCTCCGCCCAGCGAGTGGCCAGTCACGCGTATCGTGTGGTCCTTCTTGAGGTGCGGCCTCATGTCGTCGAGGACCTTCACCGCGTCGTCCCGAAACCCTTCATGCAGCAGGAAGCCGAGGAAACTGTCCTTCACCAGGGCCACTTCCACATCCTGCCGGATGTTCAGTTTGTTGGCCGTCCCGCGAACGGAGATTGTCTGGGTTTTCGCCGCTGGGTCCGTTTCGACGAAGTACTGGACGTTGATCGGCTCCACGGTCTTCACGACAGTGGTGTTGGGAAACTGCCGCCTGATCTCTTCTTCCGAAGCATAAGAGGCCTTGGACCGCAATGCATAGTACTCCAGTTCGCGGAAATCGACCGCTTCCGGGGTGACGATCCCGAGCGACTGCTGCAGGTCTTTCGGTATTCCGCCCGCGCAGCCGGCTACGAATATAAGCAGGCAAGCCGCGGCCAGATTTGCCAGCGATCTGCGAGAGAAAAGGGCGGGCAAGTTAGCTATCTTCATTTGAGACCGACTATTCCATCGACAAGCAGATGCGAGGTTGCGGGTCTCCCGATTGAAGGACGCTCGATAAGCCCGCAACATCATCCCCTTCTCACTCTGCTCTGCTGGATCTGAGCGGCGTCCGCGACCAGTCTAAAATCGGATAACCGCTCCCAGAACCACCCCCCGCTCTGGTTCTGCGGCTGGATAGCGTTTGGAGCGGCCTGTGCTGCCGTGGTGATCCGGCTGGCAGGTCGTGTCCCGTCAGGTGGTGTAGCTCGGCGGTTACGGCAATTTTCAACATTTGTTTTGGGACGCTGGGAACTGACGCAGTTTTCCGTTCAATCGGCGACGACCTCCCAAGTTTCGTCTGGATTGAAGCGATCGATGTATTTGACGATCTCTGTCGTGGTCGGCCCGAGATCGGTCTCGTAGACGACGCCGTGCTGATTGACGGCGAAGGTCTTTACGCCCGTCTCGCCATATTTGGCTGGCCAGGCGATGAGGCCGAAGCCGGCGATCATGTTGCCGTTGATGACGTAGTCGTAGGCGCCGCCGGCGATCCTGTCACCCTGTCCGGTCAGGATCTTGTACTTGTAACCGAAATAGCCTTCGCCCTTGGCCGCGTCGTCGAGCTGGGACTGGTCGAGGTCACCGGCGGGGCTTTCCCCGTTTATGCCGTCCGCCGGCCAGTAGATCCCGTCGGTCAGGCCTTCCGTACTGACGAGTTTTTGCGCGAACTCCTCGACGCCGTCCTCGTCACGGTCCTCGGATGCATAGTCCTCCTGTGCGTCGACATAGGCGCGCATCGTCTCGATCGCCTGCAACTCGTTCTCGCCGACGCGGCGGTTCACGATCTCCTCAAGCCCGCCATAGGTGTCGAACGCCCATTTACCATCCTCGCCCTTGACGATCGGGAACGGCAGTGGCCACAGCTTCTCGCCGATCTGCACCGTGCGGCGGTCGCCCTCGCCGTCGAGCACGAGCTGCTTTGCGGCCCCTTCCTTGGCCGCCGCAAGCGTGTCGTCGGTGTTCTCGTCGGCCTTGAGTTTTGCGGCGTCGAGGCCGAGCAGTGCTGCGACCGCGTCCGAGCCCTCAGCCTGAAGCGCCTGTTTGAAGGCGTCGAGCGCCGCCTCCGGCGTATCGAAGGACGGCGGCTCGTCGGCAGCCGCAAACGATTCGATCTCCGGTCTGGCTACATCCAGGGCCGCCGCATCCTGCGCGGAGGCGACTGACGACAGCGACAGAGCGAGGCCAAGAGCAATGGCGACCGCGCAGACGCTGTGATGAAGGCCCGTGAAACGGGTGGTGCTGAACATCCTGGTCATGATCCTGTCCTCCCGTTGCCTCAACGCCGCCGCCCGCCGCCGCTGGGTCGCCTGATCTGCTTGTGGGCACCGCCTCCGCGACTGCCACCGCCCATCGACTTGTGGCCCCGGTTGGAGCTGACCTTGGTAGCCTTGCCGCGGTTGACGTTGCCGAGCCCGGACGGCTTCTTCGGGCGATTGTCGACCCTCGTCGCCGGCTTCGGCTTGCCGGCCTTGCGGTTAACGTTGGCAGGCTTGGCCGCATGACGGTTGGCGGTGGGCTTCGCCGCAGGGCGATTGACGTTCGCCTTGTTGGCCGGCCTGTTTGTTGCCTGACCTCCCTGTCCCTTCAGCCCGTCCAGCGTGCTCTTGCGAATGTCCCTGGTTCCAGCCGTCTTGCCCGGCCCCCTGTTGCCGACCTGGTCGCGCTTCTTGATGTCCTTGGCGCGGTCGCGGATGGCGTTGTCGCCGTTCTTTTCGATCCGGTTCTTGATGTTGTTCTGGTCGAACTTGTTGAACTGGTTACGGTCGATGTTGATCTTGTCGCGGTCGACGTTCTTCCAGTCCACGTCATTGAAGTTGACCTTGCCGTTGAAGTCGCGGTTGTTGAAGCAGTTGTTGCAATCGATGTCGATGTCGCCGCCGTTCCAGCGGCCGCCCCATACGCCCCAGTCATCCCAGTCGACGGCGGCGGCCCAGATGGCGCCCGTCACCGCCCCAGCGAAGAAGGTCGCCCCGGGATACCAGTAATAGGGATAGGGGTCGGGATAGTAACGGATCGGCTCCCACACATAGCCGGGCTCATAGAGCATCTGAGGCGGATATTGCGGGACATAGATCACCTCCGGGCTGGCAGACTTGATGACGACGTTGTCGTTCTCCTTGACCACCTGTATCTTGTCGTCGGTCTTGATGACGCCCTTGGCGACCGCTTCGTCGCGCAGCTGCTGGATGGCGACCAGCACGTCCTTCTGCTGGTAGGCGATGGCGTCGCCGAGCGCCTGCGTCCATTCGAGGTCGTCGCTCATCATCTTGACGATGTCCGGATAGTTGAGCAGAGACACCACCGAGCCGTCCCAGCTCTCCTTCGGCTTCAAGCTCTTGTCCTTCTCGTACCGGTCGAGGAAGCGCGCTGCCTCGACGATCTGCAGCGGATAAAGCGCTGCCGCCGTGATCACCGCGATCAGCTCGTCCGGATAGAGCGCAATCCGCGCAACCAGGACCTCCATTTCGTCGGCGCTCAGCGGCTCCGGCGAAGTCGTCGCAGCGCCCGAAGCGTCAGCCGCCGCGACCTGTTCTTGTGCAAGGACAGGGTGCGCCGAACCAAGCCCGGCAAGCAGCAGCGCCAGCGCCGCAGCGCCCACCTTCAACATGTCATTGCCCATCATGCTTCGATCCTCCTGCTTGTCGTCGTCCCGGCAGGTCTTTGTGCCGGCCCGTCTATGCGTCTGCGAAAGGCAGTCCCGGAAACAAGAAAGCCACGACAGCTCCAGCGGCAAGAAAGGTCTTCATCTCACCCCCTCCTCCTGGCCGGCAGAAAGGCCCTGAGGGCCGGCGCCAGCAGCGTCCTTGTTGGGGACGCCTGTCCGCAGGCGAAAAGATGCGCCAATAGGCCCTGCCGTACCAGCGACTCTATGTAATTTACGTCGAACGCGCGCAGCCAAATGCGAGGGCGGCCGCACAATTGGCGGTGAGTGGAAAACTGCACTTTGCCGGTGACTACTCTGGATCCAATGCTCGACATACCGCGCCGATATCGCGACCAAAGCCGCAGAATATGCGAAGCTTCGAGAAGGCTTGTTCGAAGCCGCCTCAAGCGTCTGGTCGAGACTGCCCTGCGTGTGCTCCCGGCGAGATAAGTCGCCACACCGCATAGGGCTTGTAGAACGGATCGAGATGGATGTGCTGAATTTTGCCGTGCCAGGTGAAGTGCCGGCCGGTGACCATGTCCTCCACTTCGACCGGGGCGTCGTCGGTGAGACCTAACTCCCAAAGCGGCACCTCGAAATCCGCGCCCTGAGCCGAGTGCGGATCGAGGCAGACATGGAACAGCAGAAAGTCGGACAGGTCGGCCGTGCGCTTGCCGTAGTAGATGATGTTATCGTTCCAGGCATTGTAGAAGGCGAGACTGGTGAAGTCCTGCAGCGACTTGTGGTTTCGGCGGAGGCGGTTGACGAACCCAATGTCCCACTGCAAGTTGCCGGGCTCGTCCATGTTCCAGGCGCGGATTTGGTACTTCTCGGAGTTGAGGTACTCCTCCTTGCCGGGCACGGCCTCAGCCTCGCAGATCTCGAAGCCGTTATAGATGCCGTAATTGCCGCCGAGCGTGCCGGCCAAGATCAGCCTGGCCTGGAATCCCGGCCTGCCGCTATGCTGGAGATAGATTGGGTTGATGTCGGGCGTATTGGTGAAGAAGTTCGGCCGCATATAGTGGCGGCATTCTTCCTGAGTGAGTTCGGTAAGGTATTCCTCCAATTCCCGTTTGAGGTTTCGCCAAGTGAAATAGGAGTAACTCTGGTTGAACCCGACTTTGGCGAGGCGCTTTGTGATCTTGGGACGCGTGAAGCCTTCGGCGAGGAAGATAATTTCGGGATGCCTGGAGCGGACTTCCCCGATCATCCACTCCCAGAAGGCGAACGGCTTGGTGTGCGGGTTGTCGACCCTGAAGATCTTTACCCCGTGGCCAATCCAAAACAGCACGATGTCGCGCAAAGCGTGCCAGAGACCTGGGAAGGCGTCACTATGGAAGTTCACATTGACGATGTCCTCGTACTTCTTGGGCGGGCTCTCGGCGAATTCGAGGGAGCCGTCCGGTCGCCAGTCGAACCATTCCGGATGCGCCTTAATCCAGGGGTGGTCTGGAGAACACTGAATCGCAAAGTCGATCGCGACCTCCAGCCCGTGCCGCCGCGCAGCAGCCATCAAGCGATGGAAATCCTCGAAACTCCCCAGCTCCGGGTGGATGGCATCATGCCCTCCATGCTCTGAGCCGATGGCATAGGGGCTGCCGACGTCGCCCAGTTCGGCCTTGAGGCTGTTGTTGCGGCCCTTGCGATTGGTCTCGCCGATGGGGTGAATGGGTGGGAAGTAAAGCACGTCGAAGCCGAGATCGCGCACATAGGGCAGACGGGCGATGACGTCGTCAAAGGTGCCGTGGCGCGCGGGATCGCCTGATTGGGAACGCGGGAAAAGCTCGTACCAAGCGCTGAACGCCGCGGTCTTGCGGTCGGCGAAGATCTCGAGAACCTTGTGGTAATAGCTGAGATTGGTTCTGACCCCGGCCCGGCTCATCACGGCGGCCACCGCATCGGAACCAAGCAGAGCAAGACGCTGCGTGTCGGCACGCAGAATCTCCAACGACGCCAGCACCTGCTCAAGTTCTGCGACATCATCTGGGCCTGCCCAGTCGGACCGCGCCGCAGATTGAAGCAGGCGGCGTCCTTCCTCCAATTCGAGGGCGATGTTCCGGCCCGCCGTATGCTTCTTGGCTACTTCCTCGCGCCAGGTCGCATAAAGGTCGTGCCATGCGCAGAAGGTGAACTGGTAAAGCCGGTTTTCGCCGAGCACGATCGTGGTACTCCAGCGGTCGTTTTCCAACAGGATCATCGGCTGCTCGGTCCAGCTTTCGGTCCCTGCGGGCCGGTAACGCAGGCAAGCAACGATCCTGTCGTGAGCGTTGCCGAAGATGTCCGCCTCGATCAGAACCTGCTCGCCGGCGACACATTTGGCCGGGAAGCGCCCGCCGTCGATCTCTGGGCTTACGCCCTCGATCGCAATCCGGTTCGCCGCGAGGTCGCACAGCGCATCCAGTTCTCGTGGCTGCCCCTGCGGCTTGCGTGGCCGAAGATTTGCGGGGCGCCGGAAAAGTGGTTTTGCAGCGCTGGCTTTCTTTTCATCGACCAGCACGAAGTGCTTCCCTCCTCGCGACGGGACAGGGATCGAATGCATCGGAGTTTTCATCAACATCACCTTCCGACTTGTCGCGCTCAGGTGACGTTGAGACATCGCCTCTCTGCGCGGAAGGTAATTTACTGTATTGGAGAATTCGAAGTCAGTCCTCGATGTGAACCCTGCCTTTTCAGCAAACCGAGCAAGAGCTCGACGTCCGTCGAAGCAGCTATCCTCATCGAACTTGTTCTCGGCTGTTCTTCACCAGATCCAGCGCATTTTTGTGTAGCCGGGAACACGAGCGAACGGCCTCGATTTTGCTTCCTGCTTCGCCAGAAACGTCAGTGGCAATCACGTGATCGATCGGGACGCACAGAGCCGGCGATCTTTTGATCCACATAGCTGCCTTACCCAGCCAACCACGTAACTTACATTCCCCCACTGCCCTCCACGCGGTAACCTCACGGCAGCCTCCCGGTCGTCACCGAAAAGCCGCAAGAAATGAGAATTGCTCAGGTCGCGCCCCTAGACGAATCGGTCCCGCCGCGCCTCTACGGGGGAACGGAACGGATCGTATCGTTCCTCACCGAGGAGCTTGTCAGAAGAGGTCATGAGGTCTCGCTGTTCGCGAGCGGGAACTCCGTCACCACCGCCAATCTGGTACCGCAGGGCACCACGGCGTTGCGCCTTGACCCAAACGCGCGACGGTCCTCCATCGCCGCCCATCTGGCAATGCTGGATGAAGTGCGCCAGCAACAGGACCGGTTCGACGTAATTCATTGCCATCTCAGCCATTTTCAGCATTTCCCGCTCTTCGAGACATTCGCAGAAAAGACAATAACCACGCCGCACGGACGGCTCGACTACAGCGATCTTCCTAGCACATATGCCAGGTGGCCTTACTTCTCGCTAAGCTCGATCTCGATGCGCCAGCGCCAGCCGCTACCCAAGGCGCGATGGGTGGGCAACGTCTATCACGGCCTGCCCCTGCATCTTTATCCCGCCACCGACCGGGCTCACCCACAAGACCCCTACCTTGTTTTTCTGGGCCGGATTTACCGCGACAAGCGGCCCGACCGCGCGATCGAGATCGCCAGGTTGGCGGGCATGCGGCTAAAGATCGCCGCCAAGATGGATTACAGCAACCGCGCCTACTGCGAAGAGCTCGTCGAGCAAATGAAAAGCCCCCATGTCGAATTCTTAGGGGAAGTGGACGATGTCGGTAAGGCCGCTCTTTTCGCCGGCGCGCATGCCCTGCTTTTTCCGATCGATTGGCCGGAGCCTTTCGGCCTTGCGATGATCGAAGCCATGGCATTTGGGGTGCCGGTGATCGCCTGGTCGCAAGGTGCGGTGCCCGAAGTCGTGGACGACGGTGTCACCGGCTTCGTGGTCGACACCATCGACGATGCGGTCGCCGCCATCCAACGGGCCTATTCGCTCGACCGGCGTCAGGTAAGGCGCAGGTTCGAGGAGCGCTTCAGCGCGTCCCGCATGGTCGATGACTACGAGGCGATCTACGCCTCGGTTGCCGCAGGCGTGTACAAACCCGAAGGCGACCCGCGGATTGTTCCGATCGCGGGAGAAGGTCGATCGGACCAGGAATGGACAAACGGAAATCAGATCAGCTTAAACTCTCGGCGGGGATCGATGAACTAATTCCCCTGGAACCGTAGCGCCAACTGGAAATATCGATGCTGATGAGCCGCGCTGTCGGGATCTGGAGCAGATGTACGCACGCAAATGAACGAAGCTTTGCACGCAAACGAAGCACTGTTTGAGAATGGTCCGCCTGTCGGGCTCCTGCGGCGTCTCGGCTTCGTTAGGGGTAGTCAACTCAACGTTGGCCGCCGCGCGATGACCTAGCTAGCCGAACTCCTTGCATGCGTCGCTCCGTGTCAGTGGCCCGTCAAGACCAGGGTCTGCACCGGAAGCAGCAGCGCCTGAGCCCGCAGGATCCCGGCGTGCACGATTCCGACCGTGTCTACAATGTGCAGAAACAGCCATCGCGGGGTGCCCAGCTTGTCCGACGCGAGTTCGTCATGGTTGTTCGTGTAGGCGTTGGCGATGCAACTGCCGCCCGGCGGGACGCCTTCGAGCCCGCCCGCGTAGAGGGGCTCTAGGAATGCGGTGATGGTTCCGGGCCGGACGGTCTGTGTCACGTCGATCAGTTGGTCGGTGGGCCGGAATTGACCAGACGCGATCGCGTCCTGAACCTGGGTCACCACCATCGGGATAATGGTGAAGGGTTTGCCGATGCATGTGACCTCGGCAATCATCCCGGTCCTGATCACCTGAGCCTCGATCTGCCCGAAACCGGCGACGAGCGCCTGCCGACCCGCCTCGGCGGGGACCAGGATGCCGGCGGGCCGGAGCATCGGATTAACCACGTCGCCCTGCCTGAGCGTGAACTGCTGAACCGTTCCGGAAACGCCGGCCCGAACGAGTGTTTTGTCGATTTCGACTTGTGCCTGGACAAGTGCGGCCTCGGCGGTCGCCTTCTGCGCCGGCAACAGCGAAGCGATCTTGGTCTGCAGCGCCTGCTTGTTCGCCAGCGCGGCTTCAGCCGCACCCTGCTGACCTTCCGCGACGTCCCGCAGCCGCTCGAGTTCCCGCAAGGAAACGGTATTCGGGTTGCGGCGCCGGAGTTCGGTTTTGGTCTCGAGCTCCGCCAGCGCGTCACGATGGGCGCTCTCGGCTTGCCGGATCTGCCCGTCCGCCACCGCCAGTTCGCTCCGGGCCACTTCGGTAGCAGCATCGACTTCGGCGATGGTTCGGCGAGCCGACTCGTGGACCGCTTCCTGCTGCGAGCTGTCCAGGCGGAACAGCGGCTGGCCGGCCTCGACCTTGTCGTTCAAGCCCACAAAAACCTCGGCGACGCGCCCGCTGGTCTCGGGAAGGATGATGGTGGTCCGGAATATGGCCGTGACCGCTGTCGTAGCGGGATGGAAGTAGAAGATGAGCGTGATGAGGGAGACGGTGAGGATCAGGCAGGCGGTGATGCCCCAACGGAGCTCGAACCACACCGAGTAGAAGGTGATCTCCCGGCCGATCCGCTTGTCCTGGACATAGCGGCGAAAAAGATAGTCCGGGAAGATGGTGAGCATGGAGCACAGCAGCAATTCCAACATCGCTCAGCTCCGCGCTTCCAGCCTGTCGGTCAAGGGAGGTGTCCCCGGAACCACCTCTAGCGCCTCGTCGCTGCGGCGGGCGGCGTGGATGGGCATTTCGAGGGACTGGGCCATTGCCTCAGGGATCACAGTCAACTCCTCCCTGCGGCGGCGGTCGCCGCCATGAGCGAGCTTCTCGAGGGACTTGGCCATGGAAGAGATCGGTGTCGAGAAGTCCGGCAACTGAACGAAGGCGAGAAGCAGGCCCGCAATCCAGAACAGGTGGTTGTGGGTAAAGAGCGCGATAACCGCCAGGATCGCCACGATCTCCATCTGCACTTTTTGGGTCCGATGCGCCACCTGCTCGGGAAGCGCATGGAGGCGCAGGTAGAGGTTGCCGATGATAAGGACGATGCCGATGAGGAAGACCGTCATCACGACGAACAGAATGTCAGTCTGACCGGGAGGCGTAATGAACGGCGGCAGATGCTTCACCGCAGCGGGATGTATCTCTTCCATCGCCCAACCCCTCCGCGCCGGATTGCGGCGCTCTCGACAGCCCGGGAAGTATAGTCGAATCTAAACCCTTGGGTCGACACTGTCACTCCCGTTCATCAGTACTCATAGGTGACAATATCGCCCAGCGCTATGGCGTGTCCCTCACCACCTCCAAAGGGGCCTTGCTCTTTTTCGAGGCCTCGTAGGCTTGGTGTGCAGCGGCCACGGTCCCCCCGCCACCCTCGAGGCGATCTACGCCTCGGTTGCTGCAGGCATGTACGAACCAAAAGACGTCCCGCGGATTGTTCCGATCGCGGGAGAAGGTCGATCGGACCCGGAATGGACAAACGGAAATCAGATCAGCTTAAACTCTCGCCGGGATCGATGAACTAATTCCCCTGGAACCGTAGCGCCAACTGGGAACATCTCTATGCTGATGAGCCGCGCTGGCGGGATCGGAAGCAGATGTGCACACGCAAATGAACGAAGCCCTGCACGCAAACGAAGCACTGTTTGAGAATGGTCCGCCTGTCGGGCTCCAGCGGCGTCTCGGCTTTGTTAAGGGTAGTCAACTCAACGTTGGCCGCCGCGCGATGATCGTCGGTGCGGTAGGCTGGGCGCCCCTTCTCGTTTTAGCCGGCATTCAAAATGTGACCATGCACACCGACGGAATTACGTCGCTCCTTTGGGAGACGGGTGTGCACGCGCGGTATCTGATCGCCGCACCACTACTCGTCCTGGCCGAAGCGCAGTGCGCATCAAGGCTCAATGCCATCGTCCGGCACTTTGCTGACGCCGGGCTTGTAACCGATAAGGACCGTGGGACATATGACGCTGCCGTCGCATCGACCCGAGCGCAGCTCAATTCGCGCGCCGCAGAAATTATTGTAATCGCTCTGGCCTATCTCCTCACGTCTGCGGCGGTCTTTTCGCTGCCATTCGACCAGCTTCCAGTTTGGCACAAGACTGGCGGCTTCGCGCCTGCCTTCTCGCCAGCCGGCTGGTGGCACGTGCTGGTGAGTCTCCCTTTGCTCCTGACCTTGCTGCTTGGCTGGGGGTGGAGGTTTGCGCTGTGGGCGCATCTTCTGTGGCGGATCGCCCGGATCGACCTCCGCCTCATGGCATCCCATCCGGATGGCGCAGCGGGCCTTGCCGTGCTGGGATATTCGCTGCGGGCATTTTCCCTCATAGCGATGGCACTGGCCACGATCGTTGCCGGGCGTTCGGCGAATATTGTCTTGGTCGATGGGGCGCTGTCGAGAGACCACACGATCTTCAGTGCCGGCCTCTTGGTGGCGGTCGTCGCCTTGTTTGCCGCGCCATTGTTCTTTTTTACGCCGATTCTGATGAAGGCGTTGCAGCGTGGCTCATTCGAATACGGCGCACTTGCCAACCGGGTCGGAGCGGTTTTCGAAGAGAAATGGCTTGGACGCAATGGACCCGTCGACAATTCCGCGATCGAGAAGCCAGACTTCTCGGCGACTACCGATTTGTACGCGATCGTCGCAAATGTTTACGCGCTGCGCTTAGTGCCGATCGACCTCAAAAGCATCGTCATACTCTGCATCGCATTGCTGCTGCCGTTCGTTCCGATCGTGTTCCTGGCGCTACCCATGGCGGAAATCTTGGCAGGACTGAAGACACTGCTTTTCTAGAGCTAGAATGACGATCACGACCGGGGCGACGATACGGATTCCGCACCTCAGCATCCAAATTCTCCTTGCCTTGCAATAGCTCCCGTCAAGTCTGCTGAGACGCCCTCACCTCGAGCAAATCCCGCTCGAGGAAGTAATTGAGGAACGTTCGGATCACCGCAATTGCCGCTAGTCGTCCAATGTCATCCCAGCCCGGTGCAATCGAAGTTTCTATGATGTCGGCCGCGAGCTGGAAGGTTAGGCCGGCAACCAGCCAGCGAGCATAGCGCAGCCAGACAACGCGTCCCTCGGTTGGTCCCGAAGGGGCCAACATCGCGCGAATGGCGCCGACGAATGCCTCAATTGTCCCGACGACGATAGCGATCAGCGCGATAGCATCGATGAAGAGGACGGCATACCCGGTGATGACGGCGAAGCCCTCTTGCATCACTCCCTCACGAGCGTGAACGAACGATGCAGCGCAAGCCGAGATGGCAGGTCGATGTATCAACCGGCTGCGACATGCGCGCTGCAGGCCGATATCGCCGACAGTAATTGGGCGCGCATAGATAAGAGCCGCCTTTGGTTACCTTGCGCGGGATCGTGATCTCAGGGGTGTGAGGGTCAAAACTAGCTTCGCGCTGGCCGCCCCGCGGATTGTCGATCGTACAGCACGGGCTGTCGATCCGCGAGTGCTCCTGATACCAATCCGTAGTCCACTGCCAGACATTGCCCGCCATATCGTGGAGCCCGAAGCCGTTGGCCGGAAACGAACCGACCGGAGCCGTCCACTCGTAGCCGTCCTCGTTGCGATTTTCATAGGGAAACTCGCCTTGCCAAGTGTTGGCGAGATGCTTGCCGCCTGGCGTCAGTTCGTCACCCCAGACAAATTCGGCGCCGTCGAGTCCACCGCGGGCTGCGAACTCCCACTCGGCTTCGGTCGGCAGTTCCTTGCCCGCCCATTTCGCATAGGCCTCGGCATCCTCGAACGCAACATGGACCACTGGGTGGTCGCCCAGCTTCTTGATGGAACTCGCAGGGCCGCGCGGATGGCGCCAATTGGCGCCGCTTACATAGACCCACCAGTTGTAAGAGTTCCGCATGTCGACCTTCTGAGCCGGCTTCTTGAACATGGAGGACGACGGCACCAGGAGTTCCGGTATCGCTCCGGGGTAGTCTGCGGGATCCGCCGGACGCTCGGCCAGCGTCACATATCCGGTCTCTGCGACGAAACGTTCGAATTCGCGATTGGTTACCGTGTGGCAATCCATCCAGAAGCCACTCACCTTGACACGGTGAGCCGGCGCCTCTTCCGGGTAATGCTCGTCCGAGCCCATGAGGAACGTACCGCCAGGAATCCACACCATGCCTTCGAAAGGCGGCACGGCGCTATTTCGATCGCGCGTAGTCAGATCAACAGAGTCATTCACAACAGAGCACCTTTTGTATCGTCCCATCATAGGCAGCGCCGGGTGGCGGGATGCCCGCCGCCCGGCCAATGGCGCTAGTGTCCGCCTCCGCCTGTGCCGGTCACCGCTTCCATCACATGGTCGAGGTTGAAGCTTCCTGGCTTCTGGCGCGGCGGGAACTCGCGGAAACTCTGCAGCCATCGTCCCACGAAGGCGCCCGCGGGTGCGATCATAAACATGTGCTCGGCGAACCAGCGGCCATAGTCCATGCCGATCTGATGCGCGAGTTCAAAGGGGTCCATCCGTAGATTGGTCAACATCGGTGCACGCAGCGCCACGAAGGGCTCCTGCCAAACGTGCAGGCCGTGTGCGTCTTGCCGCAGGAAGGTAGCCTTCCAGTTGCCGTAACGCAGGGCGGCGACGCTGCCGTCATCGGTCCAATAGATGAACTCCTGGCGCGGCCATTTGGCCTCGCCCTTCAATGCGGGCATGAGGTTGTAGCCGTCGAGGTGGACCTTGTAGTCCCGGCCCATGGCCTTGTGACCCGTCAGGAGCTTCTCCTTGACGTCAGGCTCGCCAGCCGCGGCCAGGATGGTCGTGAGCATGTCCTCATGCGATCCGACATCGTTGATGACCGTGCCGGGTTTGATCACGCCGGGCCAGCGAATGGCGCACGGCACCCGATAGCCGCCTTCCCAATTGGTGTTCTTTTCACCCCGGAACATCGTCGTGCCACCGTCGGGCCAGGAGAAGGACTCCGAGCCGTTGTCGGTAGAATACATTACGATGGTGTTCTCATCGAGACCCAGCTCCTTGAGCTTGGCCAGCATCTCGCCGACCTGACGGTCGTGCTCGACCATGCCATCGGCATAGATGCCGAGCCCCGTCTTTCCCTGTACCTCCTTCTTGAGATGCGTGAAGATATGCATCTTGGTGGAATTCCACCAGAGGAAGAACGGCTTGTCCGCTTTTTTGGCGCGCTCCATAAAGTCGATCGCCTTGGCGGAGACCTCTTCGTCGAAGGTCTCCATGCGTTTCTTGGTCAGCGGACCCGTGTCTGTGAGGCGGCCGTCGGCGAAGCTGTGAATGACGCCGCGCGGACCAAAGTTCTTCTTGAAATTCGGAAACTCCGATTCCTTCGGATAGTCGGGGTTTTCCGGCTCTTCCTCCGCGTTCAGGTGGTAGAGGTTGCCGAAGAACTCGTCGAAGCCGTGGTTCGAAGGCAACATCTCGTCACGGTCGCCGAGGTGGTTCTTGCCGAACTGCCCGGTCATGTAGCCGTGGTTCTTGAGCAGGCCGGCGATCGTCGGATCTTCCTTCTTCATGCCCTCGGGCGCTCCCGGCAAGCCGACCTTGGTGAGGCCGGAGCGGATGGGCGACTGCCCGGTGATAAATGCCGCACGACCCGCGGTGCAGCTCTGCTGCCCATACCAGTCGGTGAACAGCGCTCCCTCCTTGGCGATGCTGTCGATGTTGGGCGTCTTGTAGCCCATCATACCCTGGTTGTAGGCGCTGACATTGAACTGGCCGATGTCGTCGCCCCAGATGATGAGAATGTTCGGTTTCTTGTCTGCCATTTTCGTCTCCTCCCTATGTTGTCGGATGCTGCGCCATCCTTGCCTTCAGACCAACCGGAACAGCACGGCAATGAAAGTGAGAATGCCGATGAGCAACAGAACGATCGTGACGGCAAAGAGCGGCGTCTTGTGCTGGTCCTTGTCCACTCCGGCGAGCGCAGCGAACTGTTTGCTCCACAGATAACGAAGTAGCGATCGGTATTGCCACAGCGAGACAGCAAGCGCACCCACGCCGGCGAAGATGAGCGCAAGGCCGAGAACGCGCGGCGACTGCGGGCGAAGCGCCGGGGCGACGCCTTGCATGTCCTGAAACCGCTCGAAGAACTGGACGATCGTGAAGCCGAAGCCGATAAGCGAGACGGCCGTTCGCACCCACGACATCAGCGTGCGCTCGACGCTGAGACGCGTACGCAGCCAAGAGAAATGACTGTCCGATGTCACATGGACTTCAAATCTTGGCGGGTTCTCATCCGCGGGCTGGCTCACCATTCTGATCCCTTGAATTCCCTATTCAACGACATTGTTTCAGCGTGCGAGATTGGCCCCAAGGCTTCTTGATCACTCATGATTTGGTCCGAGACGAGCGCGGCTCCACCAGCGCGCGATGCGCGCCGCGGGTCCCCGGATCAGGAGATAGGGAACGAAGGCGAGAACAATCGCGACGACCACAGCTTCAAACGGATAGAATGTCCGGAGCTGCATGATTTGATAGACAGTATCCAGGATCACGGCGAGCACCATAACCTTGCCCGTCGATCTAATCCCTTCAACAAGGCGCGCGCGGCGCTCGTCAGGCTTTGACAGGACGGTCCAAAAATAAGGCGAGCGCCCGTCGCGCGCGTCCTTGATGCCGTCACGTATCGCGAAGAGCGTCGCCATTACCGGCTGAAGCAGGAACCGAAGCGCCAGTGGCCCACTGGGCCTTGCGACGAGGTCTTCCCAAAAGCGTTGCAGAATGTCTTCGATTGCCATCCCTGTTCATTCCTCGTGCGAAGCCGGTAGCCCACTTCCGGCTCTGCGCCTCTCGGATGCTTGATCAGATACTCTAACGTCGGTGATACCGCTCATGGCTCGACCTTGTGAAGGTTCGGGAAAATGGTGTTCCAGTCGTCCTTCATGTCCACGACGGTCCAGCCATTCGCCTCGGCTTCATCAAGCGCCTTGTCGAGAAGGCCGATGGACGATTGCCGGTCATAGGCCCATTCGCGTTCCGCATCGGTGTGATGAACGATCAGTCCGAAGCGCGCCCCAGACGCGGCCGTCGTCCATTGCAGCATCTGCAGATCGCCGTCGGAATTGCCGAATGCCGCGATGGGCCGGCGGCCGATATGCTTCTGGATGGCGACCGGTTTGTCGGCCTCGTTGTCGATGAAGTCGACCTCCGGCAGCTTGACGAGAACCGGCTTGCCATCACGGATCTCGAATTTCAGCCTGCCGCTGCTGCCGATCACCTGCTCCGGCGGGATGCCGTAGACTTCTTCGGCGAAGACCCGCATGAACTCGATGCCACCGCCGGAAACGATGAAGGTCTTGAAGCCATTGGCACGGAGATAGGCGAGCAGTTCGAGCATCGGCTGATAGGCCATTTCGCTGTACAAGCGGCCGGTCTTCGGATGCTTCGCGGTGGCGATCCAGGTGTGGACAACACCCGCAAATTCCTCGGATGTCATCCCCGCATGGGTCGCGACGATGATCTCAAAAACTGCCGGCTTGCCACCGGCGAGCGCAGCTTTGAGGTCGCCCCTAAGCAGAGAGGAGAAGGGTTCCTTGTCCTTCCACTCGGGATGCTGTGGCGCCAACGCCTTCACGCGATCGAGTGCGAAAGCAAGCTGGAAGTATATCGGCTGCTCGGACCAGAGCGTGCCGTCATTATCGAATGTCGCGATGCGTTCGGACTCGGGCACGAAATCGGGAGAGCCTTGCGCTGTCACCCGCTCGACGAACGCGACGACGGACTGCTTGGCTTGACCTTCGTTCCAGGATGGAAGTGCATCGGCAGCGTGTGCATTGGTGGTGGCAGCCAGAGTGCCAGCGAACACAGCAGTCACAAGGCCGTCTTTGATTTTCATTGCACTTTCTTCGTTCGCCAGGGTCGCGCCCGCCCTCGGGACGGGCGCATCCTTTGAATGGACTTGGCGTTTTCTTCAGCGCGGCATCACTGCCGCGCCAGTGCGACGCGAAGGGCCTCTTCCGGCGAGACGTGATGGTCGGCACGGTCGGCGTCTTCGCCAATGGCGAGCTGCACGCCCTTTATGACACCATTGAACGCGTTTCCACGCGGGCCGTAGTCCGGCGAAACGGGCGCTCCGGTGTCGCAACCGACATCGCAGCCATCGTCCGCCGAGAAGACCGATGGCGCAGTTGCGCCCACAGCGCCTTCTCCGACTTTCTTGCTGTCGATGAACAAGGACACCGTGCCGCCCTTGGCAGGACCGCCGCCCGCATAGGCGAATTCCATGCGGACCTGATGCGATCCCGGCGGGATCGCGTCGGTGGATTCGGCGAAGAAATGCTGTACGCCGATCAGGTTGTAGCAGTATTTGAGCTTGCCGCCCTTGGCGTAGAGGCTCCAGCCGCCGATATTGGCGCCCTGCGAGATGATCACGCCTTCAGCGCCTCCCTCCGGCACCACGATCTCGGCGGTCACCGAATGCGACTTGTTCTTGAGGTTGAGGACGGAGTTCTCCGAGAGGCGACCCATGCCTCCGAACAGGATCTGGGATTTCCCCTTGATCAGAACCGGCCGTCCTGCCAGATCAGAGTCAAAGCGAGCGGCGACATTATCGTCCAGCGGCAGCACATTGTAGCGGGCGGCCTCGATCAGCCACAGGCGCTGAAGCTGATGCAGTTTGTCCGGCATCTGCTTTGCCAGATTGTTGGCCTGGCTCCAGTCCTTGCTGGTGTCGTAAAGCTCCCAGACGTCGTCGTCGAAGGCGGGAACCGTCTCTCCGTGCAGCAGCCACGGCGTCTTGTGGCGCGTCACCGCGGTCCAACCCTTGTGGTAGATGCCACGGTTGCCGAACATTTCGAAGTATTGCGTCTCGTGCCGCTCCGCTGCCTTCGCTTCATTGAACGAATAGAGCATGCTGACGCCTTCGATCGGCATCTGAGCAACCCCGTCTACCGCCTGTGGTTGAGGGAGCCCTGCCGCCTCCAGTATGGTCGGTGCGACATCGATGACATGATGAAACTGGGAGCGAATCTCGCCCTTGCCTGCGATACCGTTTGGCCAGTGCACGATCGTGCCATTTCGGGTCCCGCCCCAATGCGAAGCGACCTGCTTTGTCCACTGGTAGGGCGTGTTCATTGCGTGCGCCCACCCGACGGCAAAGTGGTTGTAGGAGTCCGGTCCGCCGAGCTTGTCCAGCCGCTCCATGAGGAATTGTGGCGTCTCGAGAGCGGCCAGGCCATTGAAATTGGCCATTTCGTTATAGCAGCCGATCAGCGTTCCCTCGGCCGAAGCGCCGTTGTCGCCAATAATATAGTAGATCAGCGTGTCCCCCGTCAGCTTCATCTGGTCGAGGCTGTCGAGGAGCCGTCCGACATGGTGGTCGGCGTATTCCAGGAATCCGGCGTAGACCTCCATCTGACGCCTCAGAACAGGCTTCATCTCCTCGGGCATTTGATCCCAAGCAGGAATCTGCTCGTGGCGCGGCGTCAGCTGGCAGTCGGAGGGAATGACGCCGAGCTTGAGCTGGCGGGCGAAGGTCTCCTCGCGCAGCTTGTCCCAGCCCTGATCGAACTTGCCCTTATACTTGTCCGCCCACTCCTTCGGAACATGGTGGGGAGCGTGGGTTGCGCCGGGTGCGAAATACATGAAGAAGGGCTTGTCCGGTATCAGCGCCTTCTGCTGGCCGACCCAGGCAATCGCCTTATCGGTCATGTCCGCCATGAAGTGGTAGCCTTCTTCCGGCGTCTTGTGCACCTCGATCGGCGTGGTGCCCTCATAGAGAGACGGGTACCACTGGTGTGCCTCGCCGCCGATGAAGCCGTAGAAATATTCGAAGCCGCCGCCACCGGTGGGCCACGCGTTGAACGGGCCTGCGGGGCTCGTTTCCCACACAGGGACCTCATGGCATTTGCCGAACTGTGCGGTCGCATAGCCGTTCAACTTCAGCGTCTTTGCCAGTGGAGAAGCCGTGTTCGGCAGGACCGAGCAATAGCCGGGCGACCCGCTGGCGATCTCGGTAATGCCGCCCATGCCGACCGAGTGGTGGTTGCGACCCGTGAGCAGCGCCTGGCGCGTCGGCGAACAAAGAGCTGTCGTATGGAAGCGATTGTACTTGAGACCGCCGGCCGCCAGGCGTTCGGCGTTGGGCGTCTGGCACGGACCGCCGAAGGCGCTGGAGGCGCCGAAGCCCACATCGTCGATCAGGATCACCAAGACGTTCGGGGCGCCCTTTGGCGGACGCAGTTGCTCGATGACCGGATACTTCGATTCCGGATCCTTGGCGTCGTAGGTGATGAGACCGGTTCGCGGACGTGTCGGTATTGGAAGGACGCCGCGGTTGATGTTGTCTATGCCATCGCTCATCGTGATCTCCCATTTGGCGGCGCTCTCGCCACATAGCTTTGAAGGGCAAGTAAGTGAGGTTCGCCTATTGCCGCTCGGGGCGGAAGGTAATTAACGGTAACCTACGGACAGAATCCGCTCGGCCAGCGCAAGAGTCGGTCCTTGGGTGAGTCCGGCTTCCTCGATGAGCCAAGGAAGAACTCCACGTCTTCCGAACGGATAAACCGCATCGAGACCTTGCCGCGTGCCTTCACCAAAACCGGCACATCTTTCGAGCCAGGGGCGTTCATGCTCAGCGCACGATGCGATGGCTGCAGAGGCTTGGGTTACAGTCAGATCATCAAACGTTTCGACGAGCAGTCGTGGAATTTCGGGCGTGCTTCGGCTGACGAGTCCCCGATTAGGCCGAAGGCATGGCCATAAGCGATGACGGCCTTCGCCAGCGAAGTGGTTGAGTGGCGATTTTCTCGACGGTGCTCGCGAGGCACGACCGCCTCGACCGAGGGGGCGCTCGCAGCGAGGGCGCTGGAACGTAGCCGTTTTTTTTGTTTCGTTCGACGGAGCGGCGCAAGAGGGCCAGCCTCATTGCAAACGATCGGACCCCTCTGCGGGTCGAAGCAAGCCGACGACGTTGCCTTCGGCCGCATGGCCGAGAAGGCGTCGTTCGCGGGCAGTTGCATCGAAAGCGGGCTGTCAAGGATGCGATCTAGCTCGACACGACAATGGCCGGTAGGGAGATACAACTCCCGGTAGCGATACAGCGCAATAGCTTGGTGGGATCGGGAAGACGTTGCGGGTTCTTTGGGACCGCCTGCCACAAGCGTGGCGATCCTCGGCCGCCGGCGGATACAGCTTCGCCAGCAACAGTCCGACTACGTAACTTACATACTGATACTGGCACCATCAAAAAGACTATGCGCATTCTAGCGCACAAGTGATGGCCCTATGGCAACAATGGAAAACCTCCTGGCGGGGAGCAATCATATTCGGCGGCAGGCGACGCATGCCGCATGCTGAATTTGCGACCCGCAAATTGAGGCATTCCGCGACAGTAGGAGCTGCTCTACGAGAGGCTGAGGCCTGGCAATTGAAGTCACGGCAAAGCTGCTCAGCCATGAACCCGCCAACGCTCAGGCCTATGCGGTCATCGCCATCGCTTACAACGCAAAAGGCGACTAGATCGGGCAAAGGAGAATGCAGCCAAGGCCCGTGACATAGACCCTTCCATCCGCTTGCCGGATGAACTCGACCGCATGCTAGGCGGCCGAGCTGATTGACGGGGAGGCCAGCGGGATACTCGAGGGACGAAATCGCGAAATCCATCTCGCCAAGCATGCCTCAAAGCATGAAAGAAAGTGGAGCTTTGGTGATAATGTGGCTCGACGGATTGGTTGTTATTGGGAGCCGGCTCGGTGACTGGGTAGATCAGTCGAGATCGGATTTTCGCTGGAGGGCGGCATGAGAGCGATCGAGGTATCCCGGCAAAAGTCGCCATTTTTGGCGGTGTGCGTCATGGCCGCGCTGGCATTGGTGTGGTTGGCGGCAATGGGCAGCGCCTCGATGGCGCAGGCGCAGCAAACTTCGACCGTGCCGGTGGCGGATGAAAAATTTCAGGCGTTCATCAAGATGCTTGATGATCCCGATATCCGCGCGCGGCTGGACGCCATGGCAGTGCCCCCTGCGGACAAGCCAGTTGCGCCAGCCGCCTCCCAGATGGCGGTCTGGGACAGCCTCATTCGCAACCATCTCGTTGCGTTGCGTAGCGCGGTTCCGCGCATCCCGGGCGAGGCCGCAAACACCGTCCGAATTGTGAGGTCAGAAATCAACAACCGTGGATTCGCCACCATACTTGTTCTCTTCGCAGCCTTGCTGGCGCTTGGCTTCGGAGCGGAGTGGCTATTCAAGCGTGCGGTGGGCGGAGTGAAGCAGCCCGGCTCGGGCCAGGCAGCCGGTGCAAGCGCCGCACGCGAGGGCAATCGTGCCGCCCGATTATTCGCGGAACTGGCGCCGCTCGTCGTGTTTTCCCTCGTCAGCGCTGGGGTTTTCCTGGCCTTCGATTGGCCCGCCTTGCTGCGCGTTGTCATCCTGACCTATCTGGTCGCATTCATCGTCGCGCGGCTGGTGATGACCATCGGCAGGATACTGCTTGCACCGAATGGCGGCGCCATTCCGGCGGGACAGGAGAAACCGCTCCGGCTTGTTCCGGCGAGCGATGCCGAAGCCCATTTCTGGTATCGCCGGCTGGCCGTTTTCACCGGCTATCTGATGGCCGGCTGGGCGACCGTCAGCCTGCTTCCGCACCTGGGCTTTTCGCCGGATGCAACGCGTTTGATCGCCTATCTGCTGGGGATCGGGCTTCTGGTCCTCGCCGTCGAGATGGTCTGGCGGCGTCCAGGCCGCCCGGCGACCACACAGCGCATAAGCACGAGGGAATGGCTCCTTACCATCTACCTGGTTCTCCTCTGGGGGCTCTGGGTCGCCGGTCTCAACGGCGCGCTGTGGCTCGGCATCTATGCCTTGCTTTTGCCAAAGGCGTTGACCATCGCCGGCCAGGTGGCAGAGGCGCTGGTGGTCCGGCCGGACAATGCCACCTCGGCGAATTCCGTTCGCACAGTGCTGATCAACCGCGGCGTTCGCGCGCTGGTGATCCTGCTCGCGGTGCTGTGGCTGAGCCTGGTCTGGCGCCTGGACCCAGGTGCAATGGCAGAAGGTAATACCACCATAAACCGGATCGTGCGCGGCCTGTTCCACGGTGCCCTGATCTTGCTGGTTGCCGATCTCATCTGGCAACTGGCGAAAGCCTATATCGGCCGGACGCTGGAACTGGCCGCGGTCGACGACACAATCACGCCGGCTGAGGCGGCACGCCGGAGCCGGCTCAGGACCTTGCTGCCGATCTTCCGCAACATGCTGGCTGTGCTGCTTGCTACTGTGGCCGTTCTCATGGTGCTTTCGGGGCTCGGCGTGCAGATCGCCCCGTTGATCGCCGGCGCGGGCATCTTCGGGGTTGCTATCGGCTTTGGCTCGCAGACCCTGGTCAAGGATGTGCTCAGCGGCGTCTTCTACATGCTCGACGATGCCTTCCGGGTCGGTGAGTACATCCAGAGCGGCAGCTACAAGGGAACCGTCGAATCCTTCAGCCTACGCTCGGTGAAGCTGCGCCATCATCGCGGCCCCATCTATACCGTCCCGTTCGGTGAGCTCGGGGCGATCCAGAACATGAGCAGGGATTGGGTGATCGACAAGATCACGATCGGCGTGACCTATGATTCCGACGTGGACCTAGCGCGCAAGCTGATCAAGAAGATCGGCCTGGAACTGGCAGCCGATCCTGAATTTGCGGCCGACACGATTGAGCCGCTCAAGATGCAGGGCATCGACAATTTCGGGGACTATGCGATCGTTCTCAGGATGAAGCTGATGACAAAGCCGGGTACCCAATTCGGCATCAAGCGGCGCGCACTCATGATGATCAAGGCGGCATTCGAGGAAAACGGCATCAAGATCGCGGTTCCCACCGTTCACGTCGAGAGTGGCGGGGAGACCGCGGCCGCTGCTCATCAGGCAGACCAAATCCTGAAAAAGAGCAAGGCCCCCTTGGAGGCGGTGAGTGGCACGCCATAGAGCTGCGCGGTCCTGTCCACGTCATCCGAACTCGGCCTGACTCTCTGAGAAAGGCATCGATGAATTCGGGCCGTGCCAAAACCGACATCCGACCAAAGGGCAATGGCTGTCGCGTGATAGTCGTTCGCGGAATGTCGGCTATCTCTCAGGAACGGCCGCAATGGGGGCAAACCGACATCATGCCGTCGTTGCGGACGTTCTGACGAACATAGTCGGATGGCAAGACATTAGGCGGCGTTCGTATGTGTGCCAACCGCCATTTGTCGATGGCGTCGAGGACTGAACGGTCCGCAATGCGCTGGCCAGCATTAGCCCGTAGGTTACAGTTATTTACGTTCCCTGACGTGAGCCGATCGGCCAAGGTCACTCACAGCGCGCAATATCGCCTCGCCCCGCAAGAGGACAGCAGCCTCTGAGCAATCGAATAGGGCGCCCATAGCCAGAAACAATTTAGCCTGCACACAAAGGGGAATATCGATGCGAAAATTCATGACACTCATCGCGGCAACGTCAGTAGCACTTTCGTCTGCGATGGCAGCCTACGCACAAGATCAAAACCCCCTTCCCAAGGCCAGCGATGTGCTTGTCCGATACGGGGACGACGTCGAGGGCTGGACCGTGTACGCCAATCAAACCCGCGGAGATTGCTTGATCGTGCACTCAGATGGCCCAAGTTCGGTGCAAATGGGCGTTACCGCAAATCGGGAGGTCGGGTATCTTGGGGTGTTCACGAAGCAGGATATCGGCCTTCAGAACGGGACCAAGTCGGAAATCTTCGTCTCCATCGGCGGCCGTCTCTACGAGGGTGTGGCCACCAGCACGAGCGGCGAACTCAAGGGCGGATATTCTGGCGGCTACATCTTGACCGACGACCCGAAGTTCAAGCGCGACGTAGCGAAGCAATATGAAATGATCGTGTTTCCGGAAACCAAGGGGGCCTTTGTCGTCGATCTGAAGGGGACTTACAAGGCAATGGCAATGGGCCACAAGTGCCTCACGCAGTGACCCCGCTCTGACCGCTCATTTGCCTTTCATGGGTCCGGAACGCGAGGTTGGCGTTTGGAACAGAATTGGCAATTCTGTTCCACCCGACGCCTAATCGGGCACCGGGCGCGGTGTATTTCTTGGGTGGCGCGGAGCGCCATCGTCCGCCGGGCGCAGTCGCGGCAAGCGTCCTAACTGGCTTAGTCGCGGACTTTTTCAGCAATATCGACCCATTCTAAGCATTCGCGCCGGAAAGAGAACGTTGTCGCATGTTTGAGGGCCTTGCTATCCTGGCAGGCGATGCACGATCCGCCTACCTCAATGACAATCTACCCAAAACAGCGTTTCCTTAGCCGGCCGGCATCGCCGCGAAATCACGCGATATGCCCACAAGCAACGTGACGTTGTCCTATTTCAAGGACCCCTCAGTTGCCACCGATTTGTCGGCGGAGTTCGCTCGGAACGCCACGTAGAAGCAGACAACTCCAGACGGCAAGAAGTGCGTGAAATGCAGCCATGGGCCAAAGCATGACGCCGGTCATCTTTAGGACCGCACCCGCGTACATGAGGAGAATTGATACGGCTGTGTTGTAGATCAGAATGCCAATAAGCAATCCGAATAGTGAAGGATTTAACTTGTCTTTTCTCGCCATCCAGCTTGCGACACCTATAGCAAGCAGCGTAGCGCCCGCAATGCGGCCGACAAAAATTGCTTCAACCGTGTCGCGTTCCAATCCAAGCAGGAGCGCAAATGGAACGGAAGGCAGCAAAAGAAGAGCGAAACCTGTCGGCGTCTCGGTCACCGCAATCACGATGAGGAATAACTTTCGTGCCGCGTTCATTGCTGACTTTCCCTTCGCTGATCGGGCATCTCGATTGCTTTGTCGTAGGCCTCCTTGGCGATGACGCGGCCTTCAGCCTCGGTTATTTCAGCAGCCTGCGCGCTTTTGGAGCCAAGTGCTGGAAGCCCCAGAGCTGGCGCCGAACCTATTCTGAAATAGCGTCGACTGAGTTTCATCGCGCTGTTCTCCCAGCTTTACCGTCCGGCGACATGGATCTGGGGTGCCCTTCAAAGCACTATGTCTTGCACTTCTTCGCGGACGGTGCTGGCAGGGCGCAATTCTTGACGCCAGCACTCGATTTCTGGCCGGTCTCAGAACCTGTCAGGGCGCCGATGTGACTGCCCAAATTTTCTCTGCTGTTTTGATCGACCGCTGCAACAGGCGCCGCAATCACCAACCCTGCCGCGCTGCCCGCCGCTGCCGCCGCACCGGTCGTTGCGTGAATGATCGTGTCGCCCAGGCCTATCCTGTTGTCGGTCAACGTCTGGCCGCCGGCAATACGCGTCCCAATCAGTTGCACGATCTGCGGTGACGACGCGAATTTGCCGTGATGCAAGCGATCTCCCGATTTGACTTTCGTCATATCGATGACGGTAATATTGTTGCTCTCGAGTTCTTCCTTGTATGGAGCTTGTTCCGGGTCAATTGATCCGAGCCGGGGGATATTGCCCCAGACCCGTCGCGAAACTTTGAGCGCGCGATCGTCCTGCGAGACGAAGAGGGTGAACTGCGGGTGCTGTTTGCCCATGTCGGCAATCTGAGTGCGAAACACGTCGACATCGACGTCGGGCGCGGCCAGCATGACGTTTTTGAACTTCGCTGGAAGGCCGCCATTGCGGATGGCCATCTGGCGCAAGCCTTCCAACGCAAGCCAGTTGCCCATCGAATGGGCGAGGATCGAAACTTCCTTGATTTCAGGATCGCGTGCCAGATATTGGAACAGCAGTTCGAGGGCATTTCGCGTGTAGTTGGTGCTTTCACGGTCGTAGCCATACGCCAGCGCACTGCCTCGGGAGGGCCATGTGACCAGGATCGGGACGCTCTGCGTGCCCGTATCCTTCGCGATCTGCGCAAAGCGATAGACCGAGTCTTCAAAGCGATTGTTGAATCCGTGAATAAAGACGAGGACGCTGTGATCCGGGCTCTTCGTGACGGAGGCGCTAAGCCACTCCTTCGCGGTCTCCGGAGTTATTTCCTCGGCTCTTACAACCGCGAAATCGGTTGCCGGGTTCGATGGCAGCTTCTTGGGCCATGCCACCTCTCCAACCTTGCGGACCGATGCCGGAGGGATCGACACCGTGATTTCCGCGAACGAAGGGGCCAGTCCGCGCTCGCCCGTATACATTTGTGCCGGATTGGAGGAACGACTGCGTGTCGTTGCGACCAGCATCTCCACCTTGCTGGAGGAAGGGGAGGTATCGGCCACGGGCAGCAGCACATTCGTCGGACGGGACGCGCACCCCCACAGCAGGCCAACCAATGCCGACGCCAGCAAAACGTTGCTGACACGCCTGACCTTGGAGAGGCTCACGAAACAGTTCCCCAAACTCTCCTCCCGTTTCGAAGCCGTCCCAAAGCGTCCTCGGGCAGCAAAAGCCGCCCCGCAACCAGGAGCGGAAACGATCAGCACTGTACTGCTGGCGCGAACTTCGCGATGCGATTACTCAGACACGCGGCCATGATCTATTTGACCCCCGGCTCAAATCCAATCAGAACCGAAATCTGGCGCCGATGATCGGTCCCTGCATTGCTATGTCAAACACAAACCCGTCGTCGTCGTAGTCTACGGCAAGGTAGCGATAGCCCGCTTCCAGCGTGACCGAATCACTGTACCGGTATTGAAGCGTGCCCTGCACTTGCCAATCGATGTCGGCGCCAACACCGAAGCCACCGACATCCGCCTCGCCATGGAGCCCGAATCCGTTACCGAGAGCAACATCGCCGGCCACACCAATCAAGGGGTCGACCCAGGTCTTGCTGCCGCTGGCCTCATTCGTGGCGAGAGGGCCAGTAACGGTCAAATCCGTATCCAGGTACCAGAGCCGTCCGCCGGCCAGAACGTCCAAGGTCGCGGTGCCATTGTCGAGGACCCGATAGGAGCCGCCGAAGGTCCACACCACCGTGTTCATGTCCGCTTCGGCCGAAAGAGCCAACGGGCCTGCCGACGTGCCATCGGCCTCGAGTCCCAGGTAGATGAAGTCGGTGAAAAGAGCATAGCGGCCATTGCGCGCCTCACCGGCAAACATGACCGGCGGGGGAGACCAATCGATGTGGTCGAAGATCTGGCTGAAATCGACATCGATATCCGCCGGCGACAGGCCCCTGACGCCGACCCTGCCCTTCATGCCTGCCATCCAGAAATAGGGCTCTGCGGTGAAGGTCCAGACCGGCGCGGGCGCGGCTTCAGCAGGCGCGGGGGCGGTTTCAGGAAGTTGCGTCGCAGCGTCCGCGGCGATCGCCGGCACCGCAAACAGCGCTGCCGCTGTTCCCGCCCAAGCCAACACGAGAGCTCGGATGATCCCCATATCGAAGTCCCCTCTAATTCCGTCTTTTACTTCATGTCCGATGCGATCATCACTGCACGCCCGCAGTGACACCATATATGTATTCGCGCCGCTCAGCTAATGGATATCGGATTCCGATCGTTTTTCATGTCGACAGCGGTTCATTTGTTGCTGTCAAGGAAGGATAGTTCTGGGTCTACTTCGGGAACAGCAGGGTAATTCCCGTGCGGAATCCGAAGCCGTCGGGTCCGCTATCGGGGCTTACCGCCCAATACCGCACACCGGCGAAGAGGCTGATTGGCTGCTTGTCGATCACAACCAGCTTCGAGACCTGGAAGTTGATCGGGACCGACCATTGATGCGTCTCCCAATTGTAGGCGCTCTCGGTATTGAGCGTGAAGGTCCAGGCATCCTTCGTCGTGTAAGAGACGAAAGGCTGCAGGAAAGTGGAATTTATATCGCTGCGGTCGCTGTCGCCTGCAAATGACCAAATGTGGTTGGCCAGCATGCCGACCGTCCACCCATCGAATTGCTTCAAGACGACGCCGGTCGGTCCCGCTCCCCATTTTTTTCCGCCAAGGAACTCGTCAGTCGCAGTGGGCAATAGAAACACCGGGCCGACACCCCAGATGATCCCGCTCGCTGTGGGTTGGGAAGGCGAGAAGAACAGGCTTTGGGTTATGTCGCCGAGCCCGGACTGGTCGCCGGATGGTCCTGCAATGTCGTGCTGCCAGGCAATCGGCAAGATGGTGCGCGATATCAGGTTCCAGTTGTCGTTGAGCGTGATCGGGATGACCGGCTGCACATTGACATAGGCTTTGTCACCATCGTTCGGGCCATAGCCGCTGTCGTAGTTGAACTGGAACGGCACGCTGATCAGCGAGGCGATCGGATTGGATAGCTTCTTGGCGAGATCCTGGGTGTCATCCTGGGCCCACGCCGCCGTGGCGACAAGCAGGGCCGGGAGCACGGCTGCTATGGTTTGCAGAGGTCGATTGCCTGACAGAAATTCCAAGCCAGCCTCCGCTAATTCTGGCCGCTCACCGTGGCGGCCAAGGAATGACACGCGATTTCCGGGTGGCGTCCGCGTGCAGCACGGCTCCGACTTCCCCAACCAGCCGATCCACCAGTTCCTGCCATTCGGCTCGTCTAGACTCGCGCAATGCCGGCGGCACCCTATCGATCCTCGACAGTGCGAGCTCCGCTTCAGCAAGTTCCTCGCACATATCCTGAAAGCTCTCACTTCGGTCCATCAGTCGATGGATCGCCAGTTCAAACTGCGGGAACCGACGCACCGCCGCCGAGACCGCTCTTTGTCTATCAGCCGGTTCGTCGTCCATCCTCATGGCGCAAATTCGTATTTTCCCGAAACCACCGTAGCCTATCGCATGGAGGCGGCTGCGGAATGTAAGTTACGTGGGTGACAGGGTAATTTCTGAACATCCCGTAGCGAGTTCGGTGGGCACCAAGCCTCGCAAATGCAAACTGCGTTGCCGGTGACGTCGCCTAACTGTCGATCGGTGTCATCTGCCGCTGCATGGCACAATCGTCGCCGTCATCCGGATGTTATCCGCTCAGACTACTACCAGGAGTATTGCAGGAATTGGCTCACGCATGTAAAATTGCATAGCGAGAGGTGACCGGCGAAAAAAGAAATATAACTGGGAGTAGTCACCCCAGAACGTCAGGCGAGGGAACCAAGATGATCCGGGCGGAACCGGCCGCAGGGAGGGGCATAGGGTTGTCCCCAGAGGATTGTCGTGCCCAGCTTGCCCTGATCCTCAACAGCGCGGACTTCGATGCAACCGGTCGCGAACGCCGCTTCCTCAGCCATGTGGTGGAGGAGACGTTGGAGGGTCGCGGTGACCGTATCAAAGCCTATTCGATCGCAGTCGAAGTGTTCGGCCGCGATATGTCTTTCGACCCGCAGACGGATCCGATTGTCCGCATCGAGGCTGGCCACCTCCGGCGCGGGCTCGAGCGCTACTACCTGACTGCCGGACACGACGATCCAATTCTCATCACGATTCCGAAGGGCGGTTACGTTCCAACGTTCTCGGCGCGATCGCCCCCCGAGACCATTGAGCCGGTCTTGCCGGTTAACTGGGCAGAGAAAGTCCCGACCCCTCCTCGATGGATGAGGGCATCATGGCTGACGGTAGCTCTCGCGGCTACCGTCGCGGCATTGGCTGTTCTGGCGTTGGGATTGGCGAGCGGCGGCGTCCGCCCAACTTCGCCTGAGATTCCGCGACTGCTGGTCGAGACGTTTGACGATCTTTCAGGAACGGAAGCCTCCAGGGCGATTGCGAGCGGATTGACACAGGAAATTGTCGGGCAACTCTCTAAGTTCAAGGATGTCATCGTCGTCCAGTCTTCCGAAAATTCGGTCGCGCCATCGCGCTTTGTTCTTGCGGGAAGCGTCCACCTGTCGGCGGATTCCTTCCGGCTTCGGGTCAGGTTTATCAACCGCGCCGACGGCTCCGTCCTGTGGGCGGACAGTTATGATGGAGAGATAAGAGTAGCCGCGCTTCTCGAGACCGAGGCGAATATCGCACAGAAAGTGGCGACGAGCCTGGCCCAGACATATGGCGTGATCTTTCAGGCCGACGCCTCGCTCCACGTCTCGAATCCTCCCGACGATTGGGCTGCCTATTCCTGCACGCTTTCCTTCTACGCATACCGGGCAAAGCTCGACCAAAAGGAACTTCCAGCGGTGCGCGGTTGCCTGGAGAAGGCCGTTGAACGTTTCCCGGGCTACGCCACGGCCTGGGGTCTGCTGTCGCAAGCCTATATCGACGAGATTCGATTCCTCTACCCTTCCGACGAAGCCGCGACTTCGGCTTCGATCGCTCGCGCTCTTGCCGCGGCCAGGCGGGCCGTGGAGCTGGACCCGCTCAACATCCGCGGCCTGCAGGCGGAAATGTTCGCGCTCTATTTCAGCAAAGAGATCGAGGCGGCGCTGTCCGTGGGCAAACGTGCCTTGAGCATCAACCCCAACGATACCGAACTGATGGGCGAGTACGGATATCGGCTGGCGCTTTCAGGAGGATGGGACGACGGCTGCCCGCTGGTGGCGGAAGCTCGCACACGCAATCCGGGTCCCTTGGCCTATTACGAGACCGCGCTTGCCCTTTGCGCCTATTTTCGCGGCGATTATCCGCAGGCGGCCATGTGGATCAGGAAAGCCACGGTTCCCGGCAATGCCAACTATCACATCATAGCGGCCGCCATTTTCGGCGAGGGCGGATATGAAGCGGACGCCCGGCGCGAGCGGGTCTGGCTTGAAGAAAACGCGCCAGGCTTGATCAAGAAACTCCGGCAGGAGGTCGCGATGCGGATCATTCGACCAGTGGACGTCGATTTCTTCCTCGGTTCGCTCAAAAAGGCCGGACTCGCATTCAAGGACCTGGCCGGGCAGACCTAAACTCCGCCCGTAGGACACGGCAGCGTACATTCAGCGCGCCGGCTGACACCGCAACGCCAGCCGATTTCGTAGCGCCCGTGAAAGCTGGCGCCGCTGACGGCATTGGCAGTCGCTCTGTGCACCTATACTGCACCAAGCGCGATTTTGAACTTCGGCGGCTTAAGCCCCTATCCTGCTAACCGCTCACCGCTCACCGCATTACCCTGTTCCCGCCGCAAAAGCCGTGGTGACAAACCACCTTTGAAGGCGATGTATCAGCCTCCCCTGCAACTCCAGTACGACAGCGCTGCCCTCCTCCCCGGCGACACCCATGCTGCAACCTGTTTCGGTGGACGGGGGCCACGAAATCCATGAAATGGCCGACGCGTTTCTTGCGTGAGGCGGATTTCGCTCTTCCGCCGGGATCATGCCGGCGGATAGGGCCGCGAGGGCGGCGTCGCCAGCGTGAGCAGGTTGCCGTCAGGATCACGCACCTGCGCCAGCGTCGAGTAGTCGCCCTCAATATCGTCCTCAAGCACGATCCGCAGGCTCTGCAGCCTACGGCGCTCCTCCGCGACATCGTCGACGATAAGGAATATCACGCCCCTGCCGGCGATCTCGCTGTCGGTTGAAAGCGCTACCCCGCCCTGGTCGAAGAGCTCCCACTGCACCAGCGTGTCCATCGGCCGGTAATCCGGTCCACGACCGAGCAGCTTCGTATACCAGCCTTCGGCCGCCACAAGGTCTGCGGTGAGCAATGCGGTGTAGATCTTCTGCAGGTTCATTTGTTCCTCCCCGAGCCAGACGCTGTATGAACGCCTACTCGACCAGCAAGGTTCCCCTGCCATGGGTGACGAAAAGCGTATCGCCGGATCGCTGTTTGCCACGGCAGCCTCTGCCCAACCGCCGGACCAAGCCCGCAACGATGAAGCGAAGCTCCATCCCGGTCATCAAGGGCACCTGTCGAGCGGCCGCGAATACCCGGGAAGACCTGCCACTGAGTTCCACGAGAGCCTAGAGGCGGAAGGAGAGCCTAGCTTTCCGACCGGTCCGGGTGGGTGGGCCGAGCAACAGAGCGACGGCGCTAACGCCCAGCGCAGCAGCACCGACGCAACGGCCGACAACCCGGGCAGGTAAACACAGGTCCTGACGGACAAGGTAAATCGCGGCAATTGCCGGTGCATGCACCGACCCAGATTCGCCACCAAGAGCGGGCGCTGCAACGGCCGTTTTGCATGGCCGAAGTGCTGCCGATCGACGTTTAATATGAGTGACGGTTGACCGTGGCGGTCTGTGACCTAGCTTAGATCAGAATGGACCGTCCAGAGCCGGAAATGCGCAACGATACGCACCCGTGGGAGAACTCTCGGGACGTCGAGATGCAGAGATGCAAGTCGGCTTTTCAGAGCCTGTGCGCCCTTGGCGACCGACAATTGGCGCCACGGCATCTTCAAGTTTCGTTTCAAACAAACGTCATCTGCGCCGGCATGTCGACAGCGCGCGACCGGCGCTCCGCCATGCAACAACAATTCGAGCACTGGAGGGACCTCGAAGAAAGTGACAGCTTCGAGAGCGACCGAAGGCTTTAGCCAGCACCAAGGTGAGGGACCAAACACCGCTTCACGAGCTTGAGAATACACACAAGAGCGCACAGGCACGGCAATGCCAAATCATCTTGCCGAAATTTACGCAAACAACGCAGATCCCGCGGTCCTGGGCGGGATAGCAGCACTTGCATCGGTGGGCGTCTGTCTTTTGCTCCGGCGTATCCTTATCGCTGTGCAACGGCGTCGCATGAAACCAGATGCCGACCTGAGCGAATGCATATCTGATCTCCCCGAGGAGTCTTCTTGGGATTGGGAAAGCCCGGCCGACCTTGCAACCGAGCCAGCTTCTTCTTCTCAGGTTGCCGTGGCCTCAGACATGGCAGACCTGGATGTTCGGCCTCAGAATGCCAATTACCTTCGGTTCGGGGTGCGAATCGAGTATTTCGACGTAATCTCCAAACCTTGCGAGAGCTCGCCGGTGGCCCAGACCGACGCTGTCGCTTCCGCGAGGAACATACCGCAATCCGGCCGGCTTGCGACATCGATCAGAGAAATCGCTGACTATGCTTATAGGCAGGTGGCGGCTAATCTTGCCGCTCTAAGCATTCCAGTGTTGAGGGCTCTGAGCCGTGTGCCGAGACAACTCGCGCTCGCGGAACCTGGGAAGCGAATTTACGGGTCAGCATGGAACCAACTGGGTCATAAGGCTCCTCCGCGCAAAGTTGCTCGGTTGGCCAATCCGGCGCGTCGCGGTTTGAAGGCCACAGCTCAAAGCGGAGGATTCAGCCTGGATCCCGACCCGACCATCGCGACGGCCTCACCTCCTCGCGTTGGCAGGCCGATCGGCCTTGTGTCCCGCTTGGGCGTCGCCGCAATCTGTCTGGCCGTGCCGCTTGGCTATGCGATGACGAGACAAAACTGGGTCGAAATCGCCCCCGCCATTTCGCAGGCTCAAGGCTACGCCCATAGGGACCTTTCGCGACTCGTCGAGCTTCAGGCGAGTGCTGCATTAGACAGACCAGCCCACGGAGGCAGGCGCACGAGTGTCGAATTGCTCAGCCCGGATCTCACGGCTTCCCGGGTGCAATTGGGGACAGCCGGTGCTCAGGCAGTTGGTGCGAGGGAACTGGCCGGCCTGGCGCACCGGACGGCGGAAGGCGAGCGCGCCAGGAGCGCCGCTCTGCAGAGAGCGCTCCTCGAGTCGCACAAGCAGATCGATGCGCTGAGGGCAAGCATGGCAGCCGCCGACAAAGCACGCGAGGAGCGATTGCGCAAGGAGCTCGAGGCAGCCCGCACGCTTGACGCATTGCGGCGCATTGCGGGAGATGCCCGCGCGCTGCTGCGCGAAGCCACCAACTATGTCTTTACGGAGATGCCCGATGCTCATCTGCAGCGTCAGCGAGCCGACCGGCTGACGGGCGATCTAGCGCGAGCGCGGGCACAAATTGAGCAGCTTGAGGCCGAGGCCGCTAAGGACCGTGCCAAGGCCAAGGCTTCGCTGGCGCAAGCGAGCGGAATGCTCGACGACGAGCGCCAGAAGTCAGAGGACCTTCGTCGCGATCTCGCGGAAATGAAACTGGCCAGTGCCGCGCTCGTGGAGCGCGCGGACGCGGCTGAGCAGGAACGGACCGGTGCAGTCACAGCGAGAGAGCGTGCCGAGCAGACTGCAACCGAGACAGCTCAGGCTCTGGCACGGGAACGCGCTGCAGCAGTCTCGACCCATGAGGAGCTCGATAAAGCTCGCCTCGAGCGCGACGCCGCCCGAGCGCTTTTGGTACAGGTCTCCAGGCTGAGGGAAGCTCTGGACAAGCAACGTAAAGCCACTGTTTCTCTTGCCCGCGACCTGGCCGCCGCGCGGGCGGACAATGACAGGCTCAGGGCTGAGCGTCGCAGCGCGCAGATTGAAACCCCGCAGAAGCCGCGCTCTGGCCGCGCCGCAGCCGCTACCGGCCGGATGAAGGCTGTCAGCCAGAAGACTGCGCGCAGCAAGGCTCGCAACCCGTCGCGGGTTGCCCGGGTGCGCTCCATCCCGCTTCCCTATTCCCTCAGGCCAAGATACGCGACGTTGGAGTGAACGACTGCGCAGGCCCTCCTGTTGAACGCCCAGGCTTTGAGATGATTGCCACGCACCCTCTCGCGATACACTGCTGAGGCAAGGAGAGATCACGGCGCCGCGGTCGCTTCGGGCAAAACAAGGCGTTAATGCATGTCGCGCAAAAGTGTGCAGCGGTTTTGCGATAACGACATGCATAAAAAAGAGCCTAAAGCGCGTCGCATGAATCCGTTCAAACGCGACGCGCTTTAGGCCGGGATGAACACCTATTCTTCATCCTGCTCTCGTCGGCGAGGAGTTGCGCAATGCGCTATGTCAGCCCGATCACGCTGCCTTTCGCGTTCAATTCGCATTTGATCGGCGCCTGCCGCGTCTCCACATTGCCTTGCCGTCCATAGTCGATGCTGACCTTAATGGGAGCCGAGATCATATCTGGGCTCAACTGACGTATGAAGCCTGCGCTGCTGACGCGCACACTGGTCGCCCCAAACGGGGCGGCGGCCACCTCGATTGCATCGCGGCAGGCGCGAACGACTTCATCCGGGACGCCCGGCAGCGCTTTGATTGGACTGACAGTTGATGGACTGTTCCCAGGAGGCTGGAGCGCGGGCGGGAGGCCCAGCGACTGTCCGGCCTCTACGGACGGGACGACACTGACGGCAGCGGCGGCCGTAGTGCTGGTCCCGTCGTCGCCAGCTCCTTTGTGCGCGCTGCCTTTGCCGCGATGGCTGCCAGCGCCATGGCCTCCGCCTTTATCGCTGCCAGCGCCATGGCCTCCGCCCTTATCGCTGCCAGCGCCATGGCCTCCGCCGCCCTGGGCGCCGGCTGCAGTTCCTGCGCAAGCTACCGCGATCGAGCACGCGAATGCGAAATATACCCAGCTGGATCCAGGGGATTGACGCACGGCCACCTCCATAAGTGCGTCGGTCCAACCGTCTTTCCGCGGCATGCAGTCAGAACGGCGCAACCGCCGCTGCCCCCAGGCAAACTTACGATCAACGCGCCCACGGAGGTAAGTAGAGGATGCCTCCGGTGTATCAAGGGCGCGGTATGTGGCAGTGGCCGGCATCAGCAGCGAGTTCGGCAACAACGCATACTCCGCATAGCTGCCGTCGAACTTCCGGCCAGCGGGGCACCGGCGGCCGCTACGCTATTTCGGCCCTGGTCCGCGGACGCTCGGGCGATCAGCAAGGATCGCGACCTCTCACCTTCTGAGATACAGCCATAGCGCTGTCGGCGCCAGGATCGCGGTCAGCGCCACCGGCGCGATCAGCGCGAGGACGATCTGACTGAGCGTCGCCCCGCCACCCATCAGCCCGCGCAGCGCCGTCGTCATCAGCGACACTGGATTGACGTCGACGAAGGCCTGTAGCCAGTCCGGCATGGTGCCGGGGTCGACCATGATGTTGGAGGCAAAGACCAGGGGGAACAGGAAGGTAAAGCCGAGCGTCATCACCGTGGTTGGCGTGCGGATCAGCAACCCGAGCACGATGAATACCCAGCCCATGCCGAACCCGATGGCGATCAGCATGGCGAAGGCGGCAAGCACGCCGAGGATCCCCGCCTCAGGCCGGTAGCCCAGGATCAGCCCGATCGTGAGGATGATCGAGGCGGCAATCAAATGGCGCAGGATATCACCCACCATCGGGCCGGCGAACGGAGAGCGACCAGATCGGCAGCGATCGGAAGCGGTCGAACAAGCCCTTGCCGAGGTCGGTCGACAATCCCATGCCCGAATAGACTGCGTTGAACACCACGGTCTGAACCAGGTTGCCGGGCAGGAAGAACTACAGGTATTCGCCAGGCGAACCGGCGAGCGCGCCGCCGAAGACGAAGGTGAAGAGCAGCGTGAACATGATCGGAGTCATCACCAGGTCGAAGAGCTGCTCCGGCACATGCTTGAATTTCAGCACCGCGCGCCACCCGAAGACGAGCGCGTTGGAAAGGGCTGATGGGGTCCCGGGCCGGGCGACCCTTTGCAGCCGCTGCAGCGATGTCGTGTCGATCATGGCTTGTCGTCCTTTCGGCTTTCACCCAGGCCCGGCTGGCCCGTCAGCGAGAAGAAGACCTCTTCGAGGCTGGGCTGGCCCATGGAGAAATCCGACAGCTCGATGCCGCCGGCGACCAGATCGGCCAACGCCTCGTTGGCGGCCTTCGCCGTACCGGCAAGGACGGAGAGCTCGGCACCCTCGGTGCTGCGTTGGACGGGATGTTCCAGCCGTCGTTTCAGAATGGTCGCTGCTTCGTCCAGCCGCTCAACGTCGGCGAGCGCCACATGGAGAAAGCCGGAGCCGGTGGCCGCCTTCAATTCGCGGCTGGTGCCCTCGGCGATTTTTCTGCCGTGGTCGATGACGGCGATGCGCGCCGCGAGTTGATCGGCCTCCTCGAGATATTGCGTGGTGAACAGGATGGTGACGCCGGCCTCGGCCAGGCCGCGAATCATGGCCCAGACATCCTTGCGGGCGTTCGGATCGAGGCCTGTGGTCGGCTCGTCGAGGAACAGCACGCCCGGAGTAACGATCAGCGAGGCGGCTATGTCGAGTCTCCTTCGCATGCCCCCCGAATAGTCCTTCACCTGCTTCGTCGCCGCTTCGGACAAGCCGAAAGCCGCGAGCAGGTCATCCGCGCGGGCTTTCGCGGCGCGACCGCGAAAACCCCAGAGCCCGGGCAAGCAGGACGAGGTTCTCGCGGCCCGTCAGGTCCTCGTCGAGCGAAGCGAACTGCCCGGTCATCGCGATTGCCGCACGGACCTCATGCGGGGCCTGCACGAGATCGTGGCCCATCACTGTCGCGGAGCCGGCGTCAGGGCGCGACAGCGTCGCGAGCATCCGCATCAGCGTTGTCTTGCCGGCGCCGTTCGGACCCAGAATGGCGAAAATCATGCCGCGCGGCACATCGAGATCGACACCATCGACGGCGCGCAGCTTGCCGAACGTCTTGACCAGGCCACGGGCGGAAGTGGCCGACGAGGCAAGATCGGTGGAGGGCACGCGCATAGGAGACGTATCGTTCATGGCGATCAACCGGCAGTCGCATTAAGCGGCAAGGGTCGAACTGGCGCGCGATGGCTGCGTTGTCAACTCCTGGAGCGGGATGCGTTCAAATTGAACTGCGCATCCCGCTTTAACGAACCGTTCCAGGCCACGGTCATTGTAGCGGGTGAGAGATCTTGCAGCCCGTCTTGTGTGCGGTTGCGGCCGCCCCAATCAGATGCGCCGACCGGTTTTCGCGTCGAACAGGTGGGCGCAGATGCGATCGACCTCGATCCGTACCTGTGCGCCCTGCCTGAGCGGAAGCCGCTCGCGGAAAAGGCAGGAGATTTCCTCGCCGGCGCAGTCGACCTTGGCGAAGATTTCCGAACCCGTGGCCTCCAGAAGCGTGACAGTGCCGGGCATGCCCTCGGCGGTTGCGCGGATATGTTCGGGGCGGATGCCGTAGACAAGTTCGCGTCCTGCGGCGTCAGCCGGGCGGGCACCCGCCGGCAGCGGCAGGATCAGCCCGCCGGCGCTGCGGAACACGCCTTCCTCAATGCGGCCGGCAATGAAGTTCATGGCGGGCGAGCCGATGAAGCCGGCAACGAAGAGATTGGCCGGATGGTCGTAGAGGTCGAGCGGCGCGCCGATCTGCTCGACCAGGCCGTCATGCAGCACGACGATCTTGTCGGCCATGGTCATCGCTTCGATCTGGTCATGTGTGACGTAGATGGTGGTGGTGCCCAGCCGCTGGTGCAGCGCCTTGATCTCGCCGCGCATCTGAACGCGCAGCTTGGCGTCGAGATTGGAGAGCGGCTCGTCGAACAGGAAGACCTGCGGGTCGCGCACGATGGCGCGGCCCATGGCGACGCGCTGGCGCTGTCCGCCGGAGAGCTGACGCGGATAGCGCTCAAGCAGCTTTTCCAGGCCGAGGATGCCGGCGGCATTCCTGACGCGGCCCGCGGTATCGGCTGGATCGGCTTTCTTGATCTTCAGTGCAAAGCCCATATTGTCGGCCACCGTCATATGCGGATAGAGCGCATAGTTCTGGAACACCATGGCGATGTTCCGGTCCCGCGCCCGCAGATTGTTGACCGTGCGCTCGCCGATGGCGATCTTCCCGCCCGAGATCGTTTCGAGTCCCGCGATCATGCGCAGCAGCGTCGATTTTCCGCATCCCGACGGGCCGACCAGGATGACGAACTCACCGTCGGCAATATCGACACTGACGTCGTGAATGATCTTGGTGGCTCCGAAAGCCTTCTGCACGTTGTTGATTGTTACCGATGCCATTGGATTTCTCCGGGAGAAAAGAGTGATGTCCATCTGGAAGGCGGCTTCAGCCGCCCTTGACCGCGCCTGCGGTCAGCCCGGCGACGATCTGCTTTTGCGCGAACATGGTCAGGACCAGCACCGGCAGCGTCACCACAAGTGCCGCGGCGGCGAGCGGCCCCCAGCTTACCTGCTCATAAGAGAGCATGTTGTAGACGGCGACCGGCAGCGTGCGCGTCTCGCGGCTGGCGAGCACCACGCCGAAGACGAAATTGTTCCACGAAAAGATGACGGACAGGATGAAGGCGACAACGATGCCCGGCTTGGCGATGGGCAGAGCGACCAGCCGAAACACCTGCCAGGAGCTGGCGCCGTCGATGTTGGCCGCCTCTTCCAGCTCCATCGGCGTGGTCTCGAAATAGCCGATCATCACCCAGACCACAATCGGCACCGTCACCACCAGATGGATGATGATCTGCGGCCAGAGCGTGCCGAGAATGCCGATCCATTGGAACAGCAGAAACAGCGGGATGAGATAGGACAGCCCGGGCGTCATACGGGCGATCATGATGACTACCGCCGATCTTTCCGCCTTGAGCCGCGCTATGCCGTAGCCGGCCGGTACGCCGATCAGCAGCGCCAGCAGCGTTGCCGTGCCGGTCACTAGAACCGAGTTCCAGAGATAGAGCAGGAAATTGTTCTCCTCGAACACCTTTACATAGTTCGACCAGGCGAAACGTTCGGGGATCAGGATCGGCGGATAGGCGCCGTTGTCGATCTCGAATTTCAGCGAAAGCGATATCATCCAGAGGAAGAACAGGATCGCCGGCGAGACGATGACCAGGGCCGCGAAAAACAGGCCGATCTGGTTGAGCAGACGTGAGCTCATTTATTTGCCCTCCGCGTCGATCCACTGCGAGCGCTGGCGCAGCATCAGCAGGATGAAGGACAGCGCCACGATGACGATGAAGAACACCACGGCTATCGCCGAGCCATAGCCGATGTCGTAGTAGGAGAAGGCGGTGTTGTAGAGGTATATGTTGATGGTTTCCGATGCCGTGCCCGGCCCGCCCTGGGTCATCGCATATATGATGTCGAAGCTCTTCAGCGCATCGATGGTGCGGATGATCAACGCGATCATCAGGAACGGCGCGATCATCGGCAGAGTGAGGTAGCGGAATTGCTGCCAGGCATTGGCGCCGTCGATCTCGGCGCTCTCGAACGGCTCGCGTGGTACCGAGGCCAGCCCGCCCAGCACGATCAGCATCACCAGCGGTGTCCACTGCCAGGTCTCGACCGCAACCAGCGAAGGGATGACCGTCTTGGCGTTGAATATCCATTCCTGCGCCGGGATGCCGATCAGCGACAGAAGGTAGTTGAGCACGCCGAGCTGGGGATGGAACATCATGGTCCAGACCAGCGCCACGGCCACGGGCGTCGCCATCATCGGCATCACGAAGACGCCGCGCAGCAGGCCGCGCAGCGGAAACCTGGCGTCGAAGATCAGGGCGGCGACAGTGCCGAAGAACATCGGCGCTGCAACCGAGAGGGAGGTGTAGGTCAACGTATGAACAAGGGATTCCCAAAACCGCGGGTCGCTGGCCAGACGGAGATAGTTCTCCATTCCGGCGAAGCTCCGCGACTGGCCGAGCGTCCAGCGGTTCACGCTCATCCAGAGCGTGAAAGCCCAGGGAAAGACGATCACGGCGCCAACGACGACGAGCGCCGGAACGACGAAGGGCCAGTAGTTGGGAGCCAGCCGGATCGTCTGGCTCTCCCCTATGGCCTGCATCGTCGCCCCGGTGCGTTCTGGGGCGATGGCGGACATCAGCCTTGCTCGCTCCTGTCGAGAACCGGCTGGAATTGCGCGGTGGCCTTCTTCAGCTCTTCGGCAGGATCGGCACCGGCAATCATGTTGGTCAGCGCCACACCATAGACGTCGCGGAACTCGGTGACGGGAATGATCACCGGCAACGCCAGCCTGCTGATATCGCCGGACTGAACCACGGCATCGAGCCAGCTTGCCGGCATGGTGACGCCTTCGCGCACCTTGGGGTCTTCCAGCACCGACTTGCGGAAAGGCACGCCGGCGCCGGCCTGGAGCAGGCGCGCGCCCATGGCCGGGGACACCGCCCACTGACAAAACAGATAGGCGGCTTCCTTCTTTTCGCTGGAGGCCGTCACGCCGAGGCCGTCGCCAAACGTCCCGGAAGCATGCGCCTTGGGACCCTTGGGCATGACGCCATAGCCGACCTTGCCGACCACGCGCGACTTTTCGGGATTTTCCATCGGCGGGGCAAAACCCACGCCATCGAACCACATGCCGATCTTGCCTTGCAGGAAGGCGGACTGCGCTTCAGCCCAATTGAAGCCGGTGACGCCCGGAGGGGCGGACTTGGTCATCAGCCTCTGATAGAGGGCGGCGGCCTCGATCGCCTCGGGCGTTTCGGTGCGCAGCTTTCCCTGGTCGTCGAGCGGCGTCATGTCATAGCCGAGCATCAGCGATGTCCACACCGGGGTGTTGGCATTCTTGAGGCCGCGGGCGACAAAACCGAAAGTGTTGGTCGATGGGTCGGTCAGTGCCTCGGCGGCGGCCACCAACTGCTCGAACGTTTCGGGGTATTTGAGGCCCTTGGCCTCGAACAGCTCCTTGTTCCAGTAGACGATCCAGTAGTCCACCGAGAAAGGCAGCGAACGCAGCACGCCTTGGCTGTCCTTGGCGAAAAGCATGCCGGCCTCGGCGAAATCGCTTTCGACCAGCCCGGGATCGGTGAGCGTCGGGTCGGCGAGATAGCCTGATATGTCGGCCAGCCAGCCGCCCTTTTCGAACTGGCGCTTCTGCACGTGATAGCTCAGATGCACGACATCGAAGCTCGGCTTGCCGGAGCTGAGCTCGATCACCGTCTTCTGCCGCTGCTGCTGTTCCGGCGTCGCCTCGGCATTGACCTTGATGCCGGTCAGCTCCTCGAATTCGGCGAGATATTGGAGGATGGTGTCGCTGCGCGGGCTTTTCACCAGATTGACGTCGAGCGTCGCGTCGGCAAAGCGCTTCCAGTCGACGCCGGCGGAAAAGCTCGGGCGAAGGCCCGCCAGGCCCGCGGCGGCGAACGCCGTGGTTCCTGCAAGAACCTGCCTTCTTGTTGGCTTGAACGGATTGGACGACATTTCTTCCTCCCTTGGGTTGCTGTCGTTGTGGGTGGCGCCGCGGCAGCCGCGAACCATATGTCCTCAGATCTGGAGCGCCAACCGGCGCGCATTGTCGATATGCCGGCTGATCGCCTCGACCGCCTTTTGCGGATCGCGGCTCTCGAGCGCTTCGATCACTGCCAGGTGCTCGTGCATCACCGGCACGACGCGCCCGTCGATACGGAAACGCTCCTGGTGGATCAGGCGTATCTTTACCGAATTGACCAGATACGCCTTGGCGATGATCTCATTGCCCAGCGCATCTATGAAGGTGTCGTGCATCGACCAATCGATGTTCTGGGCCTTGGCTTCCATCTCCGGCGTCGGCGCCTGCGACAGCGCTTGAGCCAACATTTCCTCATGTTCGCGCCGCAAGCGGGCGAGTTCGGAGTCGGAGGCGTTGGCGGTGAACAGCGCCACCGCTTCGCGCTCCATGAACAGGCGGAACTGAAAGGCCTCGCGGATCAGGTTGATATCGATATGCGCGATCTGCATGCCGCGCTGCGGGATCGTCGTCAAAAGCCCCTCGGCCTCGAGACGCGGCACGATCTCGCGGATGGCGCCTAGCGGCAGCCCGGTAAAGGCAACCAGTTCACGCTGCGACACGAACTGTCCCGGCCGCAGATCGCGGGCCAGCAAATGCCGCGTGAAGCTGGCATAAGCTTTTTCCCGAAGGGTGGCCGGTTCGCTGCTGTCGTCCATTTCAGCGCGCTTCCCTTGCCGGTCAGGCCGGCTCTGTCACAAAAAGCCTGTCATAGGCGGCGGCAAGCTGTTGTCGCCCCTGCGCAGCGATCGGCTCCAGCGGCGGGCGGACCGCCAGCCAGCACTCGTCGCCGGTCTTGCGCGCCACCATGACCTTCACCGCCGGGGTGACCGGATATTTGAGCAATTCGAGCACGAAGCTCTCGACGCGGGCATCGTCGCGCCCGTCCTCGGCCATGGCGCGGATTTCGCTGGTGACGAAATTGGCCATGCCGGAGATGGCGCCCTGCCCGCCCTGGCGCACGCTTCTCGCCAAATGCCGCTCGTCGCCTATTAGGATCACCAGGTCGCCATGGGCTCTTAGCAGCGCCTCGCTATAGCTCCAGTCGCCACCCGAATCCTTGACACCGGCGACCACCGCGGGAAAGGCGGCGCGCAGCCGGCCAATCAGGGCAAGCGGGAGCGGCACCATGGTGACAGAAGGGATATTGTAAAGGAGGACGCCGCGAGCCAGCGGGCCGAGTGCCGCGAAGACAGCGGAAAACCATCCGAACAGCCCGTCCTCGCCGACATTTTTGAAGTAGCTCGGCGGAGCCAGCAGGATGTTGCGGATGCCGCACTGCAAGGCATGTCGCGCCTGTTCGGCGGCGTCTTCTGCCGCATCGACCAGCACGCCGGCGACGAGCTGATGTGCCGGAATGCCGGCGGCAAGCATGGCTTCGGTGACGATCCGCCGCTCTCCCGTGCCCACGGAGGCGCCTTCCCCGGTGGTGCCGAAGAGCGTTGCGCTGCTGCAACCGGCGCCAAGGCAAGCCTGGGCATGCGCAACCATCGGAGAGATGGCGATTTGTCCGGACGCATCAAAAGGCGTGGTGAGGGCGACCGAAAGACCAAAACGCGAAGCCAATGCCATGCTCTCCAACATCAATCTGCGCGCAGTACTAACACGCTAACATGTTAGTTGTAAATTACAGCGGATGCTTTTTTCGAAACGGACTTTGGCATCGGACATTTGCGAGGCGGGCGCGTGCCGTATCTCCGGCAGCGCGACCCCTACTGCCCCGTCGCGTCCGCGTAGATATCGAGAACACGGGTGATGCTGCCGATCAAAAGGTCATGCGCCAGGGGCTTGACCCGGCCTGCCGCAATTTCGGCATCGAACTGCCCCAGATGCTGGCTGATCAGGGGGCGAGGGAGGTCCTTGTCGCCCAGCACCTTCAGCAGGTTCCGTGTTGCGTGCTGCGCCTCCGGCGTCGGCCAGTAGTAGCGGATGCGGTCGCTGAAGGAGAAATGCCGCTGCACGCGCTGCTCGTCCGGCCTGCCTGGATAGTATTTCTGCCAATTATCCGGCGACGCCAGCATGATGCGCTCCATCGCGACAGGCAGGCTTTCGCGCGAAGGGTCCGGCGCGAGCACATCGGCGATGTGGCTAAGCCCGTACAATGCCTCGCGAAGTGCGAAGGTCAGCCAGGGGCCGACCTTGAGGATGGCAAAACCATCGCGAACGAGAGCATTGAGCGCCTCGGCCGTTTGGTAATCCGTCGAATGCGCTTCAAAAACGACCTCTGGCATGCGGTCGAGCACCGCCACCAGCCCCGTCGCCTTGTCCGGCGCATAGGAGACGACCTCGGTGTTGCCGAACTCCACGCCCGGCTGGACGACGACGCCCACCACACGGGCAAAAGCGGCTTCGATGCCGACCCGGGAAAACGCTCGGGCGTGAATCTCCACGGTGTGCTGTGCATCGTCGGGCGCCGTCACATGCAAATGGTCCAATGCCTCCAGCGCGCCGCCCGGCACCGGCACCTCGGTGCCTATGACGTAGACCGGTTTCTCGCCGCCGGCCCGCTCGACGGCCGCCTCGGCGATTGCCGCAAGTTCGGCCGCGCGCGCGGCGATCGTTTCGTTGGCAAGCACTGGAGGATCGTCGGCGCAGGCCATGCTTGTATCCAGATGCATCTTGGTGAAGCCGGCGCTCGCATAGGCATCGATCATCGCCGCAGCGTTCTTCATGGCGGCGGCAGCCGCCATATGCTTCCACGGATTGGGCCCGAGATGATCGCCGCCGAGGATCAGGCGATCGACGGGGAAGCCGACTTTCTGCGCACGCGCCTCGACGAAGCCGCGGAAGTCGGCGGGCGTCATCCCGGTATAGCCGCCCTCGTGGTTCACCTGATTGCAGGTGGCCTCGATCAGCACATCCGCGTTCCGCGCCACGCCGTGGCGCAGGGCGGCTTCAATCACCAGCGGATGCGCCGAGCAGACCGAGGTGATGCCGCTTCTCTCGCCTGCGGCGCGCCTGGCCGCAATGTTCGCAAGCCTCCGCGTCGCGGCACTCATTGAGCGTTCTTTCCTGTGGCGATGAAGGCCTCGACCGCGGCAAGCGGGAAAATGCCTTCCATCGGCCCCTTGCGGGTGACGGCGAGCGCACCGCAGGCATTGGCGATCCGCAGCGCCTCTGCGGGAGCCGCCCCGCGCAGCCAGAACGAGACGAAAGCAGCACCGAAACAATCACCCGCGCCAGTCGGATCGACCTCGTCGACGGCAAAGGCCGACGAGGCGACCGCGCCGTGGCGGTCATGATAGGCGGCGCCTGCGGCGCCCTTCTTCAGGACGATGCAGGACAGGCCACGGGCCAGCAATTCCTCGACCGCGCCCTTCTCGTCCTTCGCGGATGAGAACAGGAAGAGTTCTTCGCCACTCGGCAGGAAGATGTCGGCTTGCGACAGCACGCGATCGAGCGCCGCGCGCATGCCGGGCGCCTGCATGATCTCCCGGCGGATGTTCGGATCGAAGGAAACGGTTCCGCCTTTGGCCTTGACAGCCTCGATCGCCGACAGCGCCACCGCGATGGCGCGGTCGGAAAACAGCGACGAGCCCATGACATGGACGTGATCGCCACCGGCCAGCAGCTTTGTCGCCGCCGCGTCGGTCTCGATCAAGCCGGAGGCGCTGTTGCGAATATTGAAGACGAAGTGCCGGCTGGCGTCGGCCCGGTAGGTGACGAAGGCCGTGCCCGTCGCATGGCCCTCGTGAACCGCGATCGCCGACACGTCGGCGCCCAGCGCTCGCAGCCGCTCGATGTTCAGCCTGCCGAAATCGTCGTCGCCGACGGCGCCGATGAGGCCGGCCGGCTGGCCGAGCGCCGCCGCCTGGCCGATGAAGATGGCGGGCGCTCCTGACGGGTAGGGCCCAAGCAGCGGACCAGGCTCAAGAAAACTCTGGCCGATCCGTTCGGCCATGATCTCGACCAGGATCTCGCCGGCGCTGACCAGCTTCTTCATCTCGCGCAATCCCTCCCGGCGTTGCGCCCCGGCCTCGCTTCAGATGAACCGCGCGAGCATCTTCCGGGGGATACGAATTTCGAATTTCGCCCACTGGAAGTGAATACGGTTTGCGCTTTTTCGCGTCAATTAATAAATTTACGCGTGGAAACCGTCGAAATTATCTGTAAAATTTCGCCTTGCAGCTGCACGCTCGCGCACCGTATGTAGGGACTTGGCAGCGCTAAGGAACAGCGCGAGGGATTCAATGCCGATGACGCACAAGACGATGGAGGATTTCGCCCGCTCTTGCGGCGTCTCCAGGCCGACAATGTCGAAATATTTCGACGATCCGACCAGCGTCAAGCCGGCGACACGCCAGCGGATCGAGGTGGCGCTGCTCTCGTCCGACTACCAGCCCAATCTCTTTGCGCGCAACCTGAACCGCAAGCGGACCCGCAGCATCGGCATCGTGGTGCCGACGGTCGCTGATCCCTTCTATTCCGAGATGGTCAGCCGCATCGAACTCAGGCTGCGCGACGAAGGCTACTGGCCGATCGTGATCTCCTCGCACGGCTCGCGCGAGCTCGAAGTGGAAGCGACGCGAACCATTCTTTCGCTGAAAGTCTCCGGCGCTCTGATCGCGCCGCTCGGCCTGCGCTCCGACCACCGCACGCTGGAGAAGCTGACGCAGGCCATACCGGTCGTCTATTTCGACACCTATCTGGAGGGTGACACGCCGTTCGTCGGCAACAACAACAGCCAGAGCGTCTCGACCATCGTCGACTATCTCTGCCGCTCCGGCGATGCCCCGGTCTATTTCGACATCCCGCACGTCAACCACAATTCGCGCGAACGCCTGGACAGCTATGTCGGCGCCATGCAGCGGCTCGGGCATGAGCCGGTGGTCATCGGCAATACCGACGACTACACTTGGGATTTCGAACGGATCGGGTACGAGCAGATGGAAGCGATGCTCGCGCGTGGCGGCCTGCCGGGCAAGACCATCCTGTGTGCCAACGACCGTCTCGCCTTCGGCGTGATGGCTGCCGCCTACTCGCAAGGCCGCAAGGTCGGCCGCAAGGCTGATTGCGACCTGCGCGTCGCGGCCCATGACGATCATCCGCTGAGCCGCTACACTTGCCCTGCCCTCACCACCATGGCGCAGGACTTCGCTTCCATGGCGGGACGCAGCGTGGAGACGCTGCTGGCCTTGCTGGACGAGGACGACGCAGCGGTTGCCCCCAAGGTCAATCTCGACGCAACACTGGTCATGCGTCAGTCGGCCTGAGCGTTTCCAAAGGCAGGATCGAAGCCGCGCCATGCGGCAACCGCAGCAGCAACCGCCTGCCGCGCCGCCGGGGCATGGCGTCCCATCGAGACGAAGCCGTGGATCTGGCCGGGCCAGCGCCGCAGGACAACCGGCACGCCGTCATCGTCCAGACGCTTGGCATAAGCCTCGCCTTCATCGGCGAGGATGTCATGACCGGCAATAGCGACAAAGGCCGGCGCCACACCGGCAAGGCTCTCGGTCTTGAGCGGCGACACGCGCCAGTCGCCGATGTCCCTGGCATCGCGGATGTAGTGATCGCGGAACCATGCCATGGTCGCCGCGGTGAGACCATAACCGCCGGCAAAGCGGCTATAGCTGTCCGCCGCCTGTGAGGCGTCGGTGTTCGGATAGAACAGAAGCTGCGCGGTCGGCGGGTTCTTTTCGCGGCGCGCAAACAGACAAAGGACGGCAGCGAGATTGCCGCCGGCACTGTCGCCCGCAACGGCGATCCGCCTCGCGTCGATGCCGAGATCGCTCGCATCGTCGTGCATGAAGGAAAGCACAGCAACGCAATCCTCGACCGCCGCCGGAAACTTGTGCTCCGGCGCTAGCCGGTAGTCGGGACAGATGACCACACAGTCCGCCATGTTGGCGAGCCATCGGCAGATCTCATCATGGGAGTCGAGATTGCCGATCACCCAGCCGCCACCATGCAGATAGAGCAGCGCCGGGGCATCGGCCCCGCCTGCGCCCTGTCCGCGATAGACTCTGAGCGTCAGCGGGCCGCCCGGCCCGGCGATGGTTCGCTCACTCAGCGAAGCGACCGGCTCGCGCTCGCCCTGGAGTGTAGGAAATCCCTCTTCATAGGCGCGGCGCGCCTCTTCGGGCGTGCCGGCCTCGAATGGCCGGACGGCGGCCTGCCGGCCGAGGTCGAGCACGTGCCGAGCCTCGGGATCGAGTAAAGGCACGGAGGGCGATGTCGTCATGGGCGGATCTCAGGCAAGCAGGCTTGCCGCCTCGTCTTCGCCAAGCAGCGGCGGTTGATCGACCGTTCCATTGACGGCGACCGATTCGCGGCTTTCGCCCGAAGCCAGGATCGCCTCCATGATCTCCAGCACATGCAGTGCAAGGTCGCCGGAGGCGCGCGGCTTCCTGCCCGTTGCCAGCGCCCGCGAAAGGTCGGCAACGCCGAGCATGCGGTAGTTGGCGCGATCCGGCGCGGCGAACGGCCAGTTGCGCGCGCCGTAGAGCTCGCTTTCGCTGTGGAAATCGGCCCAGTCGGCGCCTCGCTCCGATAGCGAGACCGTACCGCCGAACGTGTCGGGGTCGGGCAGGCGCAGCGAGCCCTCCGTCCCGTGCAGCTCGATCGGGTGGTTGGAGTGCTTGAAGACATCCCAGGAGGCGCCAAAGGTGACGGTGGCGCCCGAGCGGAACTCCAGCAGCGAGAGGATGTTGGTCGGTGTGCCGACCTTGAAGCTGGTGTTCTTGAAGGGGCCTTCGGCGGTGATCAGCCGCTCTTCCTGGCCGCGAGTCGCCATCGCCATCACGCGCTGGACCGGCCCGAGCAGATTGACGAGCATGGTCAGGTAGTAAGGCCCCATGTCGAAAACCGGGCCGCCGCCGGGCTGGTAGTAGAATTGCGGATTGGGATGCCAGTGCTCCATGCCGCGCCCCATCATGAAGGCGGTGCCGGTCACCGGCCGACCGATCGCGCCCTCATTCATCAGGCGGCGTGCGCGCCGCCCGGCGGCGCCGAGGAAAGTATCCGGAGCCGAACCAAGCAGCAGCCCGCGCTTCGCCGCCTCGTCGACAAGGCGGCGGCCATCGGCGGCCGAGGTTGCCAGCGGCTTTTCGGTGAAGACATGCTTGCCCGCCGAAAGTGCCGAAAACGAAATGTCGAAATGCGTCGCCGGGATGGTCAGGTTGAGCACGAGATCGATCTCCGGGTCGGCCAGCAGCGCATCGACGCTGGCAGCCCGGATGCCATATTCCTTGGCGCGCAGCGCAGCCATGTCGGCCGAAATATCGGCGCAGGCGCGAAGCTCCACCTCCCCGAACAGAGCCGCGTTGCGCAAATAGGTCATCGAGATGTTGCCGCACCCGACAACGCCGATACCGAGTTTAGCTCCTGATTTTCCGTGCATTTTCGAATTCACCTTCCAACACCGCAATGTCCTGACCGAACCACTGCACCGGCAATCGAGCACAGTCGGCAGCCGCTATACAATACTTTAAATCTTGACGCGCGTAAAATTTTTATGGAACATGCGGAAATGCTGGCGCAATATCGGGAGGCCGCCGGCCCAAGGAGGAGAAAATGACTGACATCAAGAAAGGGCCGGTCACCGGCTCGAAGCCTGTTGCGCATGTGACGGTCGCTGACCGCAGGCAATTTCTCGTCGGCAGCGCCGGACTTCTGGGCGCGGCGACACTTAGCCTCGGCACGGGACTGGGCGTTCGCCGGGCGCGCGCGCAGTCGCGGGCCGAAATCAGTTTCGCCAGCGCTGCCTTCTTCGGCAAGGAGACCTTCGGCGACCTGATCAAGGCCTTCAACGAATCGCAGGATCGCGTTCTGGTCAAGAATATCGAGCTGCCGCCGCCGAGTTCCTCGACCGAGGTCTACCAGGGCCTCGTCCAGCAGCTCGCCCGACGCACCGGGACGCCCGACGTTTTCAGTCAGGACGTGATCTGGATCGCCGGCTTTGCCGCCGCGGGTTGGGCGCTGCCGCTCGACGAGTATTTTCCGGCGGACAAGCGCAGCGCCTACTTCTCCGGAACCCTCAATGCCTGTACCTATGACGGCAAGCTGACCGCCCTTCCCTGGTTCATGGATTCGGGCATGTTCTATTACCGCAAGGACGTGCTGGAAAAGCATGGCGGCAAGGTGCCGGAAAACTGGGCCGACATGGCGACCATCGCCGCAACCGCGCAGAAGGCCGGCGATGTCGATTTCGGCTATCTCTGGCAGGGCAAGCAGGCCGAGGTTCTGGTCTGCGACGCGGTCGAGATCATCACCTCCAACAACGGCGCGATCCTTGCGCCTGACGGCAAGTCGTCGCTGATCAACCAGAAGGCGGCGGTCGACGCGATCCAGTTCCTGCACGACACCATCAACGCGACCAAGATCAGCCCGCAGGACGTCCTGTCCTGGGACGAGGAGCCGTCGCGCCAGCCCTTCACCTCGGGCAAGGCGATGTTCATGCGCAACTGGTCCTATGTCTATCCGATCGCCCAGGACGCCAAGGCCTCGCAGGTGGTCGACAAGGTCGGCGTCGCGCCGTTGCCGTCCTTCCCCGGCGGCAAGAGTGCGGCCTGCCTCGGCGGCTACCAGCTCGGCGTCAACGCCAACTCCAAGCAGCGCGAGGCCGCGATCGAACTCTTGGCCTGGCTGTCGTCGACCGAAACCCAGCACCGCATCGCGCTGAATTTCGGCCTCGCGCCGACGCGGCCGGCATTGTTCCAGGACGAGCAGATCAAGAAGGAACAGCCTTTCATGGCGAGCCTCGAGAAAGTGTTCACCGGCGCCACGGCGCGGCCGATCACGCCCGAATACGCCAAGGTGACGCTGGCGCTCCAGTCCGGCATCTCCAAGGCGCTGGTTTCGGGTAATGTCCAGGCCGAGATGGACGCGCTTTCCGATCAGATCAACAAGATCGTCGGCTAACCAATGTCCGCGGCGGCCACTGTTCCTGGCATTGGCCGGCCGCGGCTTGGCAAGGCGCTTCCCAGCGCGCTCTGGGCCTTGCTTCTGCTGACGCCGGCCTTCGTGTCGCTGGCGTCGGTTTCCTTCTACCCGATCGTCAACGGGCTCTATCTCTCGCTCACCAACACCTCGCTGATCACCCAGGAGAACGAATTCTCGGGCTTCGCCAATTATGTGCAGCTCTGGGGCGACGCGCAGTTCTGGAACGCCTGGTGGCACACAATGTGGTTCACCGCTGCGTCGACGGTGCTGGAGACGGTGATCGGCCTTTGCATGGCGCTCATCCTGTGCGAGGCTTTTAAAGGTCGTGGGCTCGTCCGCGCGGCCATGCTGGTTCCCTGGGCGATGCCGACCGTCGTCACCTCGAAAATGTTCGGCTGGCTGTTCGACGGCCAGAACGGCATCATCAATTACATCCTGCTGCACGCCGGGCTGATCGACCAGAACATCAACTGGTACGGCTCTCCCGACACCGCGATGACCACCATCATCATCGCGGACGTCTGGAAGACCACGCCGTTCATGGCGCTGCTGCTGTTGACGGGACTGCAGACGGTGCCCAATTCGCTGATCGAGGCGGCGCGCATGGATGGCGCCAAGGGCTGGATCACCTTCTGGTACATCCGCCTGCCGCTCCTGATGCCGACCTTGCTGATCGCCGGCCTGTTCCGTGCGCTCGATGCGTTCCGCGTCTTCGACCTCGTCTATGTGCTGACCGGCGGCGGCCCGGCCGATTCCACCGAGACGCTGTCGACGCTGTCCTACAAGGTGCTGTTCTCGACCCTGCAATTCGGTTATGGCTCGGCTGTTTCGACGGCCATGTTCGTCACTGAAGGCATCATTGCGTTGGCCTTCTGCCTCTATCTGATCCGGCAGATCAGGAGGGCACAATGAACGACACGCGCTCGCCCTTGCAGACCGTCTTCATCTATCTCGGCGCGCTGCTGATCCTGGTCTGGTCGGGCGGCCCCTTCATCTGGCAGTTCTCGACATCGTTCCAGCTCGACAAGGCGCTGACCTCGGGCTCGCCGTCGCTGATCCCCGACCCCTTCACGCTCGAGCACTACTACAACGCCTTCGTCGAGAAGGAGCTGCACCGCTATGTCTGGAACTCGCTGGTGGTCTCGCTGGCGACGACGTTCCTGTGCCTCTTCGTCGGCTCGCTGGCCGCCTTCGCGCTGTCCAGGCTCAACATCAGGGGACGCTTCGGCATACTGATGGTCATCCTTTCGGTGTCGATGTTCCCGCAGATCGCGCTGGTCGGGCCGCTCTACCTGGTCGCCACCAATCTCGGTCTGCTCGATACCTACACCGCGTTGATCATCACCTATCTGGCGCTCGGCCTGCCGCTCGTCACCTGGGTGCTGTTCGGCTATTTCGAGACGCTGCCGCGCGAGATCGACGAGGCGGCGCGCATGGACGGCGTCAGCGTGCCCGGCCTGCTCTGGCACATCATCCTGCCGATGTCGCTGCCGAGCCTGGTCACCACAGGCCTGCTCGCCTTCATCACCGCCTGGAACGAATTCCTGTTTGCCCTCGCCTTCACCTCCAACATCGATCGCCAGACCATCCCAGTCGGCATCGCCAATTTCACCAACCAATATTACGTGCCCTGGGGCGACATCGCCGCGGCGTCGGCAGTCGTCACCGTCCCCTTGATCGTGCTGGTGCTGTTCTTCCAGCGGCACATCATCGAAGGGCTGACCCAGGGCGGTATCAAGGAATGAAAGGACGATCGTGAAAGACCTGAAAGTCGGTTGCCAGACCTTTACCTGGGAAATGCTGGGAGACCGTTTTACCGGCGGTCCCGACGACCTCCTGAAGGCGATCGCCGACGGCGGCTATGCCGGCATCGAGATCACCGACACGATGATCGGCCGCTATGCCGACAGGCCGCTGGAATTCACCGCCGCGCTGAAGTCGTCCGGGCTGACGCTCGTCTCCTTCGCCTTCGGTTCGAAGAGCGGCTTCACGCTGAAGGATCAGATCGGCACCGACCTTGAGGCCGCACGGCGCTGGATCGATTTCGCGGCCGCATTTCCGGGCGCATTGGTGTCGATGGGGTCAGCGACGGTCGTCTCCGACGGGCCCCGCGACGACAAGTTCGCCGTCGCCGCAGAGGTCTACAACAAGGCCGGCGAACTCGGCCGCAAGGCAGGCGTCCAGGTTGCGGTGCATCCGAGCTCGCACCACAACACGCTGCTCTTCGACCGCGCCGACTACGACCGGATCTTCGGGCTGCTCGATTCGTCGCTGGTGGGCTGGGTGCCGGACACCGGCCACATCCTGCGCGGCCACAAGGACATGGCCGACACGCTCACCACCTACCGGGACCGCATCCGCTATGTGCATCTGAAGGACGTCGATGCCGGCGGCACCTGGGCGATGCTCGGCGAGGGTGTATGCGATACGGCTAAGGTGATCGAGATCGCCGGTGCCGCGCCGCATTTCAACGGCTGGCTGGTGCTGGAGGAGGAATCCGGGACCGCCGCCGCCGATCCGGCCGCAGCGGTCAAGACCAACCGCCAGACGATGCGCGGCTACGGCGCGTGAGGAAGAAACCATGATCCGGAAGCAAGACCGTCGCCTTCGTGTCGGTGTGCTCGGCTGCGGGCCGATCGCGCAGTTCGCCCATCTGGAATCCTGCGTGAAGGCCGCCAATGCCGATCTCTATGCGATCTGCGATGCCGCGCCCGATCTGCTCGCCCGTATGGGCGCTACCTATGAGCCGGAGAAAATGTATGGCGACTACGGTGAGATGCTGGCCGACCCGCAACTGGAGGCAGTGATCGTCGCAACTTCGGACGCCTATCACGTGCCGATGTCGATCAAGGCGCTGGAAGCCGGCAAGCATGTGCTGTGCGAAAAACCGATCGGCGTCTCGGTCGAAGAGGGCCAGAAACTCGCTGATGCGGTCAGGCGCTCCGGCAAGGTGCTGCAGGTCGGCCACATGAAGCGCTTCGACCCGGCGCTGGAGGCGGCGCGCGATTTCGTCCGCGACGAGATGGGCGAGATCCTGGCGCTGAAGGCCTGGTATTGCGATTCCACCCACCGCTACACCAACACCGACGCGGTCCAGCCACTGCCCGTCACCAGCAAGCTGGCGAGGAAACCGGCCGGCAATCCGAAGGCCGATCTCAGGCAATATTTCATGCTGGCGCACGGCTCGCATCTCGTCGACACGGCGCGCTTCCTGTGCGGCGAGATCACCGCTGTACGCGCGCGCCTCAATGAGCGCTTCGGCGCCTATTGCTGGTTCGTCGAGACCGAATTCGCCAATGGCGCGCTTGGCCATCTCGACCTCACCGTGGCCGTCCGCATGGACTGGCACGAGGGTTTTCAACTCTATGGCCAGAACGGCTCGGTGATCGCCAAGACCTTCAACCCCTGGTACTTCCGCGCAAGCGAGGTCGACATTTTCCATGAGAAGGACGCGACGTCGCGCAAGCCGCTTGGCGCTGACGGCCATTTCTTCAGGCGCCAGCTCGAAGGCCTCGCCGAGACCGTCCTGGACGGCAAGCCGCTGCGCGGCGCCAACGTCGAGGACGGCCTCGCCTCGATCCGCGCCATGGTGGCGATCGCCCGCTCGGTCGAGATCGGCGAGCGCATCGAGATCGCCAGCGTGACGGGAGCGGTCTGAATGCAGGTCGGGGTGTTCGCCAAGACCTTCCCGGGCAGCGAGCCGGCCGGCGTGCTGGCGGCCGTGCGCGACGCCGGATTTGCCGTCACCCAGTTCAATCTGGCCTGCGCCGGACTGCCGTCGATGCCGGATGCGGTGCCCGACGATGCCGTCAACGCCATCGCGGCTGCGTCGAATGCTTTCGGCGTCGCCCTGGTGGCGCTCTCGGGCACCTACAACATGGCCCACCCCGACAGGGCCGTGCGCGACGATGGCCTGCGCCGGCTTGGCGTGGTCATCGAGGCCGCGGCATCCCTGTCCGTTCCGCTCGTCACCCTGTGCACGGGAACGCGCAACGCTGACGACCAGTGGGCATATCATCCCGACAATGCCGACCCTGAGGCATGGGCCGATATGGGGGGTGAGATGGAAAAAGCACTTGGCCTCGCCGAGCGTCACGCCGTCGATCTCGGCATCGAACCCGAACAGGCCAACATCGTCACCTCGGCGGCGGACGCGATGCGCCTCATCGCCGAGATGGGCTCGAAACGGCTGCGCGTCGTTCTCGATCCGGCGAACCTGTTCGAGCAAGCCAACGCGGCACAAGCCCGCGCAATCGTGGCTGCCGCGGTCGAACGCACGGCCGGCCATGTCGCCATGGCGCACGCCAAGGACCGCTTCGCCGATGGCCGCTTTGCCATCGCTGGCAGTGGCGTCGTCGACTTTCCGGATTTCGTCACCCGCCTCAAGGCGTCAGGCTTTGACGGGTCGCTGGTGACGCACGGACTTTCGGCCGAAGAGGCGCCCAGGGTTGCCCGTTTCCTGAAAGGGCTAGTGTGATGGCACGTCCGACCACCTTGCTCCGTGATGACGCCACGCTGCGCGTTTCCGACACCGGCGACGGGCTGGCGGTCGTGTTCCAGCACGGATTGGGCGGCAGCGAGGCGCAGGTTGCCCAGGCTTTCCCTGTCGACGCCGGCATTCGGCGCCTCACCCTGGAATGCCGCGGGCACGGTGCCTCCGAGCTCGGCGGTCGCCGCCCGTTTTCCCTGGGCATGTTCGCCGACGATGTGCTGGCCGCCGCCGATCAAGCCGGCCTCGACCGTTTCGTCGCCGGCGGCATTTCGATGGGTGCTGCGATCGCCTTGCGCCTCGCCTGCCGCCACCCGGACCGCGTGGCCGGCCTGCTGCTCGTGCGTCCAGCCTGGGCCTTCGACAAGGCGCCCGCGAACATGCAACCTAATGCCGAGGTCGCCAGCCTGATCCTCGGTCACGGCCCCGACAAGGCAAGAACGATCTTCGCGCAATCGCAGACGGCTGCGCGCCTCAAGCGCGAGGCGCCTGACAATCTCGCCTCGCTGTTGGGTTTTTTCGACCGGCCGGATTCGGCGTCGTTCGCGCAGGTCCTGTCCGACATCTCCGCCGACGGGCCAGGAGTCTCGGAAAGCGACATCGTTGGCCTTGGCGTTCCGGCACTGGTCGTCGGCAACGCCGTGGATGCGGTACATCCCTTGTCAGTCGCGCACAATTTGGCCGCCACTATTCCTGGCGCGACCTTTGCCGAAATCCCTGCCAAGGCGCTCGATAGCGCCAGGCATTTCGCCGAGTTCCACGCCGAGATCAACGATTTCCTACACGCCCACGCCAATTTCCGGAGCCTTATTCCCTCATGACGACCAAATCCCTGTCCGGTCCTGCCGCCATCGCCGCCCTGCCGCGCAACCGGCTGCTCGGCGAGTTTTCCCTGTGGTCGGCGGACCTTGCCAATATGGAGCGCGACCTGAAACGCATCGACGCTTACGTCGACCTTTATCACATCGACGTCGCCGATGCCCGCTTCACTCCCGGCTTCCTGTTCTTTCCCGATCTGGTGGCGCGGATCGCCAAGCTGACGGCAAGGCCGATCCATGTCCATCTGATGGTCGAAGCCGAGATCGTCGAGGAGCAGACGCGGCAGTTCATCGAGGCCGGCGCCGACCTGGTCAGCGTCCATGCCGAAAACGGCGAGGCCGGCCTGCGTGCCGTCCGGCTGGCGCATGCGCTTGGCGCCGAGGCCGGCGTCGTGCTCAGGCTGGAGACGCCGGTCGCGGCGGTCACCCCCTTCCTGCCTGAAGTGGCTTTCGTGACGCTGCTCGGTACCTCCATCGGCGTCAAGGGCCAGAGCCTGTCCGACCAGGCTTGCGACCGCCTGATCGAGGCACGCGCGCTGATGAAAAAGGCAGGCCGCGAAGCCGACATCATCCTGGCCGCCGATGGCGGCATCCGCCACGAGACGGTGCCGCGCCTGCGCGCCGCCGGAGCAGAGACGGTGGTACTTGGCTCGCTGGCTTTCGGCGACCCCGACCTTGCGCAACGCATGGCCTGGCTGCATGGGCTGAAGGTCGCCGCCTGATGACGAAACTCGCGCTTGCCTTCGATCTCGGCGGCACGGAGCTGCGTGGCGCGCTGGTCGAGCGCGGCGGCGCCGTTGCCGCGCGCGTTTCGGCGCCGACGATGGCGGGTGCGGGATCGGAAGCGGTGATCGGCCAGATTATTGCCCTGGCTGGAACCCTGCTGGCGGAGCATCCACAGGCAAAGGTCGCTGGCATTGGCATGTGCGCGCCGGGACCACTCGATCCCAAAGCGGGGATCGTCATCGGGCCGCCGACGCTGGCCGGCTGGCACGACGTGCCGTTGATCGACATTCTCAGCCGGCAGTTCAGCCTGCCGGTGCGGCTGGAGAACGACGCCAATGCGGCCGCTCTCGGCGAATGGCGCTTCGGCGCCGGCCGTGGCAGCGGCTCGCTGGTCTTCGTCACCGTATCGACCGGCATTGGCGGCGGCGTGGTTGCCGACGGCCATATTTATCATGGCCGGCGCGGGCTGGCGGCCGAGATCGGCCACATGACCATCACCGGCGAGGGCGACCGCTGTTTCTGCGGCGCCGTCGGCTGCTTCGAGGCCGTCGCCTCCGGCACCGCGCTCGGACGCCGCGCCACGCGGCTGACCGCACCGGGCGACGGCTCGCTGCTCCGGCGCCTTTCCGGCGGTGGCGATGTCTCGGCCAGGCATGTCATCGAGGCCGCGCGCGCCGGTGATATCAGCGCTCTCGAACTGGTCGACGCCGAGGCGAAGTGGCTCGGCATCGGCTTCACCAACCTGCTTCATCTCTATTCGCCGGACCTGATCGTCATGGGCGGCGGCCTCGCCAACGGCTTCGACCTCCTGGCGCCGAGGATCAGGTCTACTGTCGAGCAGCGGGCGATGCCGGCCTATCGCGACGTGCCGATCGTGCCGGCGGAGCTTGGCGATCGGGCCGGGCTTATCGGCGCGGCAAGCCTGATCCTGTGGGAAGGCGAACCCGGCGCGCCGCTGGCGATAGCGCAGGACGAAGACAATGGCGCGAGCAAGCGTGCCGATGCCAGGGAGGCAAGCCACGGCTGAACTCAAGCTGCGCGGCGCGCGCAAATCCTACGGATCGGTCGAGATCATCAAGGGGATCGACCTCGATGTCGAGGATCGCGAATTCGTGGTCTTCGTCGGCCCGTCCGGCTGCGGTAAGTCCACCCTGCTGCGCATGATCGCCGGGCTGGAGAGGATCAGCGCCGGCGATCTTCTGATCGATGGCGTGCGCGCCAACGACATCGATCCGTCGGAGCGTGAGCTCGCCATGGTGTTCCAGTCCTACGCGCTCTATCCGCATATGACGGTGGCCGAGAACATGGGCTTTGCGCTGAAGATCGCCGGCGTTTCCGCTGCGGAAAAGGAAAGCAAGGTGCGAGAAGCGGCCGAGGTACTGCAGCTTTCGCATCTTCTCGACCGGCGGCCGAAGGCGCTGTCGGGCGGCCAGCGCCAGCGTGTCGCCATCGGCCGCGCCATCGTGCGCAATCCCAAAGTGTTCCTGTTCGACGAGCCCTTGTCCAATCTCGACGCCGCCTTGCGGGTCAGCATGCGGCTCGAGCTGATGCGCCTGCACGAACATCTGGCCGCGACCATGATCTATGTCACCCACGACCAGATCGAGGCCATGACCATGGCCGACAAGATCGTGGTGCTGAACGGCGGCTCGATCGAGCAGGTCGGCTCGCCGCTCGATCTCTACAACAGGCCGGCAAACATTTTTGTCGCCGGCTTCATCGGCTCGCCGAAGATGAACCTGCTGACGCTGAAGGTAGCCTCGACCGTCCCCGAAGGCGTCACCGTGACCTTGCCGGACGGCCAGGCGCTTACCGTGCCGGTCGCAGCGGGCACAACCAAACCGGGCGACGAGCTGCTGCTCGGCATGCGACCGGAACATCTGCGCATCGCGCCCAGCGGACGGTTCAAGGGACAAGCTGTGCTGGCGGAGCGGCTGGGCAGCCTGACCATCCTGCATGTCGAGCTCGCGCCCGACATCACGCTGGTCGTCCAGGCCAAAGGCGGCGACAGGACGCCGTTGCACAGCCCGATCGCGCTCGACGTCGCTCCGTCGGTTTGCCATCTGTTTCGCATGGATGGCCCGGCACTGGCGCCGCTGCAATCGGCGTGAGTTTCCGACGTCGGCGGGACAGCGCCAACGCTCATCCTTCATCGCTGCATTTTTCGTCGTCCCTACCGACTTCTGCCGCACTGCAGCACAGCAAAAACCGCTGCACACCATTTTAATTCTTGACGCGTGTCAAATTTTTATAAAACATGCGGAAATGCTGATCTGCATTGGTCGGCACTCTGGGAGGAGAAATGCCTGATACGAAAAGTGGCCTGACCCGGGCCCTCAATCTGCGCGCCGCATGGCGACCGACGATTTGTCGGCAGCCTGCCGTCGCAAGCGCCGGGCTAGCCATTGCCGCGCCCCGCCCAGGCATTCCGGTCGTCAAGAAACGAGCCAGATAACGCAACCAACAATTAGGAGGAGGACGAAGCATGCGCATGTTCAATGGCCTGACGCTTGGCGCAGGTCTGTTTGCAACCGTGATTTCAATGCCGGCCCATGCCGAAGATGCGGCCAAGGTCGCGGCCATCGTCAAGGGCCTCGACAATCCGTTCTTCCAGTACATGCAGAAGGGCATTGAAGAGCAGGCCAAGGCCGACGGTGTCGGCGTCACTGTCCAGGCGGCCGCCAATATGGGCGACGCGACCGGACAGGCCGATCGCCTGACCGCCATGGCCATGCAGGATTTCGATTGCTACCTGGTCAATCCGATCAGCGTCTCCAACCTCGTCCAGGCGCTTGTTCCCGTCGCCCAGAAAAACAAGCCGATCGTCAACATCGACAGCACGATCGACGCCGAGCAGGCCAAGGCGGCGGGCTTCGACATCTCGACTTATATCGGCACCGACAATGTCGCCGCCGGTGCGCTGGCCGGCGAGGAAATGTTGAAGCTGGTTCCGAACGGCTCCAAGGTCGCGCTTGTGGCTGGCATCGTCGGCGACGTCGGCAGCAACGCTCGCATCAAGGGCTTCAAGCAGGCCGTCGAAGGCAAGCTCGACGTCGTGGTGATGGTCAGCGCCGACTGGGACCGCGAAAAGGCCCTGACCGCAGCCACCGACATCCTCGCCGCCCATCCCGATCTCGCCGGCTTCTTCGCCGCCAACGACATTATGGCGCTCGGCGTCGAACGTGCCGTGCAGACCTCGGGCAAGGACGTCAAGGTGATCGGCCTCGACGGCATCGTCGACGCGCTGAAATCGGTCGCGGCCGGCGAACTGTCCGCCACTGTCGCCCAATATCCGTACGTCGTCGGCGCCATGGGCGTGGAGGCCTGCAAGGCAGCGGCCATGGGCAAGGAACTGCCCGCCAACGTGCCGGCGCCGGTGCTCTTGATCAACAAGGACAATGCCGAAGCCTCGCTGAAGAACTTCCCGCGCCCGGGCGGCGACTATCCCGATCCCTTCCGCGAGATGTTGAAGTGAGCACTCCTGAACAAAACGCGCCCGTGCATACCGCGGGCGCGGCGGAGGAGAGCCGCCCCTCCCTGTCGGCTCTCCTCCTGGATCCTTCCTTCTGGGCCGACTGGGCATCGGTCGTCGGCCTTGTCGGCCTCGTCATCGTGTTCGGCATCAGCCAACCCATCTTCCTCAGTATCGCCAATCTGCAGGCCCTGCTCCTGGCGGCAACGATCCTGGTCGTGCTGTCGATCGGCCAGACCTTCGTCGTGGCTACCGCCGGCATCGACCTCTCCTTGGCTGCCGCGGTCATGCTTGGCGCCATCATCCTCGGCCTCGTCAACGCCGCCGGCTACGGTATTTTCCTCGCATGCGTGCTCGCCGTCGCCGCCACCAGCGCCGTAGGTTTCCTCAACGGTGTCCTCATAACCGCCGGGAAAATTCCAGACTTCGTGGTGACTCTCGGCACGCTTTCGGGCATCACCGGGCTTGGCTTGATCCTGTCGGGCGGCGAGCCGACGATGGTCGGCTCGACCTTCCTGCTGCGGCTGGCCTCGGGCTCCTTTGGGCCGTTCGGCTATCCCGTCTGGGTGGCGATCGCGGCCGTCATCGTCGCGCATATCGCGCTCTACCACACCCGCTTCGGGGTGCATCTGCTGGCCACTGGCGGCCAGGTCGAAAGCGCCGGCGCGCTCGGCATTCGCACCAACCGGGTCAAGATCGCCGCCTATACGATTTCAGGCTTCTGCGCCGGCATCGCCTCGCTGCTTCTGGTGGCGCGCATCGGCTCGGCCGAACCGCAGATTAACACCAGCCTGCTGCTGAATTCGGTGGCGGCAGTGGTCCTGGGAGGCGTCAGCCTGTTCGGCGGACGCGCCAGCATTCTCGGCCCAGCGATCGGGGCGCTGATGCTCACCGCTCTCGTCAACGGGCTGACGCTGCTCAGCGTTTCGGCCTTCTACCAACCGCTCGCCGTGGGCGCCATCGTGGTGCTGGCGGCGCTGATCATGCGGTATCAGAAATGAGCGCCGTCGATCGCATCCCGCCGTCCGAGGCGATCCTCGCCTGCGACGGGCTGAGCAAGCATTTCGGCGGCATCCGGGCCTTCACCGATGTCGCCTTCCAGGCCCGCCGCGGCGAGGTTACCGCGGTGATCGGCGACAATGGCGCCGGCAAGTCGACGCTGATCCGCTGTCTGGTCGGCGTGCATGTGCCGGATGCGGGAAGGATCTTCTTCGACGGCCGGCCACACCCCTTCGCCAACCCCGACGAGGCGCGCAAGGCCGGCATCGAGACGGTGCACCAGAACCTGGCGCTGATCGACGAACTGACCGTGGCGCAGAACCTGTTCCTCAACCGCGAGATCGTGCGCCGGATCGGCCCCTTTGCCTTGCTCGACCGGGCCGCCATGAAGCAGCGGGCTCGCGCCATGCTGTCACGCCTGTCGATCAACATGCCTTCGGTCAACCAGCGCGTGCGGCGCCTTTCTGGCGGGCAGCGGCAGGCGATCTCGATCTGCCGCGCCGCTGGCTCCGGCGCCAAGTTGGTGGTGATGGATGAACCGACGGCAGCGCTCGGCGTGCAGGAAACGGCCAATGTCGAAGCCCTGATCCGGCGCCTGCGCGAGCAGGAGGTGAGCGTCATCCTGGTCAGTCACAATTTCGATCAGGTGCGGCGGCTGTCCGACCAGATCTGGGTGATGCGGGCGGGACGGATGGTGGCGACAGTGCGTTCGTCGCAGACCACCGGCAACGAACTCGTCGCGCTCGTCACTGGTGCGGCATGACGAACGGCCGGGTCGAGCCGCACCTGTCGTTGAAACGAGCTGTTGGCTGAAGCAATTGGTTTGCAAGGGAGTGTGCCGTGGCGGTGATCCGTGTCGGGCTTGTAGGGCTTGGAGAGGTTGCGCAGTCGATCCATCTGCCGGTGCTGAGCAATCAGCGGGACCGCTGGCTAATCGCTGGCGTCTATGATGTTTCGCCAAGCCTCGTGGCGCTGTGCCGCTCCGAATATCCAACCGCGGCAACCTTCGATTCCGCAGAAGCGCTGATCAGTTCGCCGGATATCGACGCGGTTTTCATCCTCTCATCCGACGAGACCCACAGCCGCTTCGTGCGTGCCGCCATCCAGGCGAACAAGCACATTCTCCTGGAAAAGCCTGCCTGCCTGACGGTGCGCGAGATCGACGAGCTTCTGGCGCTGACGCCGAACTACGCCAAGACGATCTTCATCGGCTACATGCGCCGCTACGCTCCAGCCTATCAGGCAGCGCGAGAGGAACTGCCCGACTCTGCCAACATCACCCATGTCCGTATCTTCGACCTGATCTCGGAAGGCCGTCATTTTCTGAAGAAAAGCCAGAACATTCTCTATCCCACCGACATCGATCCGGCCCTGCTGGCGCGGGGCGCAAAGGAGCGCGAAGCACTGATCCGCGAAGTGGTGGGCAGCGATGCGCCCGCCGATCTGGTTCGCGCTTATCGCGGCCTGACCGCGCTCTCCTCGCACCATATTTCGGCGATGCGCGGGCTCATCGGCGAGCCGGTCCGCGTGCTGGCGGCGCACCGCACCAATGGCGGCGCCAACACCTCAGTGACCTTCGACTATGGCCACTTTGCTTGTCTGTACGACGCGGTCGTCGACGATCTGGGCCTATTCGACGCCATGATCGAGGTGCGCTCGAACAAGAAGCGGGTACGCATCATCTATGACACGCCCTATATCCGCAGCCTGCCGACGCGGCTCGAAGTGACGGAAGCCGGACCGTTCGGCCCGGTGACCAAAGCCTTCGGGCCGCTTTATGGCGATGCCTTCTCCAATGAGCTCGAAACCTTCCACCGCCACGTGACCGAGGGCACGAAGCCGCTGACGGACCTCGCGGACTCTCGCCGCGACCTCGCCCTGATGGCCGAGATCATCGAGCGCATGAAGGAGACCGGCGGCCGCTGAGGCCACTCCCTACTTCCCGCAGTGATGATCGTTGATCTTGTTCAACGCATTCGCGTCAGGCCCGACCCTGTGGTAGGAGCAGGCTCCCGCGGCCGTAGTGACTAATTGCTGGTCATAGTAGCGCGGTCCGCCGAACAGGATGTCGATGATATCGCCATCTGCGGGAACGTAGCGTTCGGATTGGGCCTTGTGGTCGCGACTTCCAGCGAAAGCCGAGGCGGATATGCTCCAGACCACCCCGAAAACAAGGGCGCGGATCGCAAAGCTTTTTCTCGTCATCGGCAACCCTCCTGGCCATACAGATTCCCAGTATACATCCAAAAGCGCCAGCCGGACAAAAGTTTCCTGAGCGGCGCCTTGGGCAACCGGCTCAACCACTTGGCCGGCCAGTCATGGCAATCAACCCGGGATGGAGCTACGCGCGCTTTCGTTCAGCCGCCGCCACCAGCAGGTCAACGAAGGCGCGCACCATGGCCGGCCTGAAGCGCGCCGGCCCAATGGCTCCCGGCAATCTATCCCGCAATCTCCAGCAAAGAGGATACCAGCAACCGACGCTCGTCCTGTGAAAGGACGTCTGAGTCGAAGAGGTTCATACTGCGAAGCCCTTCGATGGCGAGATAGCAGACCAGCAGCGCCTTGAGGTCCGGCGTCTCTTCCTTGAGCCGCTCGAAAACCTGCCGCCTGAACGATTTTATCGGTGTCAGGAAATCGGGATCCTCGGCGATCGCCGAAAATATCCAGGAAGCCGACGGTTTCGATTCCTCGGCACGTTCGGCCGAAAGCCTGATATAGGCCGCAAGCGGGCTTTCGTCGCTGGCGCCGCTCGTGCGGGCGGACTCCAGCGCCCGCTCGAACTCGCGCAAGTAGTCCTCCACCAACGCCTGCATCAGTTTCGCCTTGGTCGGAAAATTGTACAACAAGCCGCCTTTAGACACGCCAGCACGGCTGGCGACGGCGTCCAGCGACAGGCTGCCGGGCCCTGTCTCGCGTGCCACGTCGGCGGCGGCCGCGAGTATCCTGTCGCGCGAATTTGCTCTGCGAACTTTCATCAATCCCTCCCAATACATTAGCCTAGGCCCAATTGACAAGACCGTCCAGACGGTACAGTAAGACCGCCGTCATTTGAAATCGGAACCCAGCATGGATATGTGTTCCGATACCCGACCGTTACACCGGTCGCCGGCCGAGGGGATTGTTTGTGATCAAGCGCTTCATCATCGCCTTCATTCTGCTCGTACTAGTGTGCGGCGGCATCGTCGGTTTCAATCTGTTCCGCGACAATGCGATCCAGCAATTCTTCGCTACGATGAAGCCGCCGGCCGCGACCGTGTCGACGACAATCGTCAAGCCGACGGACTGGACGCCGGGCGTCGAGGCGATCGGCACGGTCAGCGCGGTCCGCGGCGTCGATCTGACAGTCGAAACCGCCGGCATCGTCAAGGACATCCTGTTTCATGCCAATCAGAAGGTTGAAGGCGACGCGGTTCTCCTTCAGCTCGACGATGCCGTCGAACGCGCCGATCTCGAGGCGGCGAGGGCGCAAGCCGCGCTCGACCAGACGGCGCAGGCGCGCGCCATCGAACTGCAGCGACGCGGCGTCGGCTCGGATGTGACGCTCGACACGGCGCGGGCGACGGCCACGGCCTCCGCCTCGCAGGTGACAAAATTGCAAGCGGTGCTCGATCAGAAGCAGCTGACGGCGCCCTTCGGCGGCACAGTGGGCATTCCCAGGATCGATCTCGGCCAGTATCTCACACCCGGCACTTCCGTGGTAACCCTGCAAGACCTGGAGACGATGCGGGTCGATTTCTCGATCCCCGAACAGCAGCTTCCGCTGCTGAAGATCGACCAGACGGTGCGGCTGGGCATCGGCGACGGCGAGATGCCGTTCGCCGGCACCATCCGCGGTATCGACCCCAAGATCGACCCGACCAGCCGGCTGGTGACGATCAGGGCCGAGGTCGCCAATCCCGAAGGCAAGCTGACCCCTGGCCAGTTCGTGCAGGTGCGCGTCGAATTGCCCGAGGAAAACGACGTACTGACGGTGCCGCAGACCGCGCTGACCTCCAGCCTATACGGTGATTTCGTCTTTGTTGTGCGTCCGGCGAAGCCTGCCGCGGCCAATGGCGCGACCCCTGCTGCTGCAAAGCCGGAAGAAAAGCCGGCCACGGATGCAGCGAAGCCCGCAGCGGAAGCGCCCGCGGCAAAACCCGAGGAAAAGCCGGCGGCAGCACCGACAGCGGAAGAACAGAAGCCGCAGCTCGTGCTCGCCCAGGTGTTCGTCAGGCCCGGCCGCCGCAATGCCGGCCTGGTTGAGATTCTGGAAGGCATCGCGCCCGGCGACGAAGTCGTTACCGCCGGTCAGAACCGGCTCTCCAACGGCATGTCCGTCGCCGTCGACAACACGATCGACCCGACCAAGCCGGCGAACCAGCAGGCGGCCCAGCAATGAGCTTTTCCGACATCTTCATCCGCCGCCCGGTCCTTTCGACCGTGCTCGCCTTGATGATCCTGCTTCTGGGTTTCCAGGGCATCTTCAACCTTTCGATCCGGCAGTATCCGGAGGTTGAAGAAACGGCCATCACGATCACCACCGCCTATCCCGGCGCCAGCGCCGACCTGATCCAAGGGTTCATTTCCGCGCCGATCGCCCGTGCCGTCGCTTCGACCGAAAACATCGATTATGTCACGTCGGCAAGCCGGCCGTCCTCCAGCACCGTCACGGTGCAGATGAAACTCGGCTCCGACCCGGACGTCGCACTGAACGAGGTCCTGTCGAAGGTACAAGGCGTACGCGGCGATCTGCCGGACGAGGCCGAAGACCCGGTGATCGTCAAGGGCACCGGCGAGCAGTTCGCGATGATGTACATCTCGATGCAGAATCCGAACATGACGCCGGAGCAGCTCACTGAATATATTGAGCGCGTCGTGCGGCCGCGCATGTCGACGGTCGAGGGTGTCGCCGACGTGCAGATCTTCGGGGCCGCCGAATATTCGATGCGCGTCTGGATCGACCCGATCAAACTGGCGGCGCGCGGCGTGACGGCGGCGGAAGTGCTGACCGCCATCAACAATTCGAATTTCCTCTCCGCGCCCGGCAATACCGAAAACGAGTATGTGGTTTCCTCGATCACCGTCCGCTCGACGCTGCAGACGCCGGAGGCTTTTGCCGCCCTTCCGCTCCGTTCGCAAGACGGCAACGTGGTGAGACTGCGCGACGTGGCGCGCGTCGAGCTCGCCGCGGCGAACACCGACACCAGGGTCAGCTTCAACGGCAAGCCCGGCATCTTCCTCGCCATCTTCCCGACGCCGGCCGCCAATCCGCTGTCGACAGCGGAGGCGATCCACGAAATTGTGCCGACGATCCAGGAGACGCTGCCGCTCGGTATGACGATCGAGATCGTCTACGATTCGACAGAGCAGATCAGCGCGTCGATCGAGGAGGTGTTCAAGACCATCGGCGAGGCTGTCGCCATCGTCATCGTCGTGATTCTGCTCTTTCTCGGCTCGTTCCGCTCGGTGCTGATGCCGATCGTGACCATTCCGCTGTCGCTGATCGGCGTCTGCTTCCTGCTGTTTTCGGTGGGCTATTCGATCAACCTTTTGTCGTTGCTGGCCATGGTGCTGGCGATCGGCCTCGTCGTCGACGACGCCATCGTGGTAGTGGAAAACATTCACCGCCACATGGAAGAAGAAAACATGTCGCCAATGCAGGCGGCCTTCAACGGCATGCGGGAGATCTCGTCCGCCGTCGTCGCCATGACGATAACGCTGGCCGCCGTGTTCGCGCCGCTGGCCTTCACCGGCGGCCTGACCGGCGCACTGTTTCGCGAATTCGCGATGACGCTTGCCGGCTCGGTGGTGCTTTCGGGTGTCGTCGCCCTCACCATCACGCCGATGATGTCGGCGCGCATCCTGAAGGCCGGTTCGCATAGCCGTTTCCAGCGCATTGTCGACAATACGTTCGGGCGCGTCGAAAACGTCTATGAACGGCTGGTCACCGGCTCGCTGAAATATCGCCCGGTTACGCTGATGATCGTCATCGCATTGGTCGCCACAACCGGCTTCATGTTCACCAAGACCTCGAGCGAACTGGCGCCGGAAGAAGACCAGGGCTTCCTGCTTTCGCTGGTGACCGCGCCCCGCTACGCGACGTCGGACTATACCGAGAGCTACGTCAATCAGATACTCGGCCTGGTCAAGGACCTGCCTGAGACGCGGGCGCAGTTCTCGGCGGTCGCCTTCGGCGGCGGCCAGACGAACAGCGCTTTCGTCGGCTTTGCCTTCAAGGACTGGGCCGAGCGTACGCGCAGCTCGAAGGAAATCCAGGAGGACATCACGGGTCGCCTCAGCAAGGTGGCGGGCGTCGAAGCTTTCGTCTTCGCACCGCCGACGCTGCCCGGCTCCGGCGGCGGCCTGCCGATCACGATGGTCGTTCGCTCTACCGGCGACGCCTCCCAGGTGTACGAGGCGGCCGAGGAGATCAAGAACAAGGCGCAGGCCTCCGGCCGCTTCATTGTGGTGCAGAATTCGATGACCTTCGACGCGCCACAGGTGACGGTGACGATCGACCGCGACCGCGCCGCGGCGCTCAACCTGCCGATCGCCGACATCGGCCGGACGCTGACCCTCTTGGTCGGCGGCAACAAAGTGGCGCAATTCGATCGCGAATCCAACAGCTACGACATTATCCCGCAGGTGCCGCAGCAATTCCGCGACAATCCCGAAAAGCTGGCCGAATATTTCGTGCGCAGCGCGTCGGGCGAGATGGTGCCGCTCTCGGCGGTGGTGACGATCTCGACCAACGCATCGCCGGCCGCGATCGAGCAGTTCAACCAGTTGAACTCAGCCACGATTTCCGCTCTGCCATTGCCCACCGTCACCACCGGCGAAGGGCTGAAGACCATCGAGGACCTCGCCAGGGAAAGTCTGCCCGAGACGTTCTTCATCGACTATACCGGCCAGTCGCGGCAGGAGAAGGAACAGGGCAACACGATCCTCATCGCCTTCGCCGCCGCCGTCCTCGTCATCTACCTGGTGCTGGCGGCGCAGTTCGAAAGCTTCCGCGATCCCTTTATCATCATGATGTCGGTGCCGCTGTCGATCTTCGGTGCGATCGTACCTCTCAATCTGGGGCTGGGAACGCTCAATATCTACACGCAGGTCGGCCTGATCACGCTGATCGGACTGATCACCAAGCACGGCATCCTGCTGGTCGAGTTCGCCAACCAGCAGCGCGAGCTCCACGGCATGCGCCGGCGCGATGCGATCATCGCGTCGGCCAAGGTGCGGCTGCGGCCGATCCTGATGACGACGGCGGCGATGGCGCTCGGCGTGGTACCGCTGATCATCTCCAGCGGCGCGGGTGCCGCAGCGCGCTATTCGATGGGCCTGGTGATCTTCACCGGCATTCTGGTGGGAACCGTGTTCACCCTGTTCGTGGTGCCGATGTTCTACACCTTCATCGCCAGCAAGGACCTGCCGCATCACGCCGAGAAACCGGACCCGAAGCTGATGCCGGTGCCGATTGATTGATTGACAAAAAAGGCCGGAAATTCCGGCCTTTTTCTTGGGCAGTGATGTCCGACCCGGAATGTATTTATATTCGGCAGGCGGATCGTCTTTGGTTATCTACTTGACGATGACGATCCGGGTGTTGGCCGGGCCGAAAACCTCGACAAGCTGGTAGAAATCGGCGGCATTGTCCGGATGCAGTCGCACGCAGCCATGCGAGGCCGGTTGGCCGAGACGCTTGACGAAATTGGTCGCATGCACGGCGTAACCACCCTTGAAGAAGACCGAATGCGGCATCGGCGCATTGTCGTATTTCCTCGAATACCACATCTGGTGCATGCGGGTCGGCTTGAACGAGCCGGTCGGCGTGACATGCGCCTTGTCGCCGGTCGAGACCTTCCACGCGAAGGTCGGTCGCCCGTCGACCAGGACTTCCATGGTCTGCTGCGAGAGCGAAACCCGCGCCACGATCTGATTGCCGGCATGAGCGCCACCATTGCCGAGGCCGAACAGAACAACCGCACCCGTGAGGGCGGCGGCAGCGATGTTGATGAGCTTGGTGGAAATGGCAGTGTACATTGTTATCCCCCCTGTCTGCCGGATATGGCCGGCTCCAATGCGATGACCGGCTTATCGTTGCGTTATGTTTCGAATGTATTTCGCAGAGAGCGCGCTTTCGTTTCGAACACGTTTCCTCCGGTTAACAACCGGGGAAGCCGTCCCCGCGCAGAACCTCGGGGCAAGACCAAGAAATGACGCCGTCAACCCACAGAACAGGGCCGGCGGAAGTCCCAAGCCATGTCCAAACGAAAGTGCGATCTTCCTCCATATGAAAGAATTTGACTTGCTTCGAAACCAATCTGCAACAAAGCGCGGGCCCTAGCGGCATGCTCTGGATACAGGCCAACCGCAGAGTTGACCCAACGAAAGCAGCCGGCACCAAACGAAGATGAGCATGCAATCGAACGCGACGTGCTGGCTTCTCAGGGCAAGCATGACCGCAGCGATCATTGGCGATGTCGGCACCGCCGCTGGCGCTCCGGTGACGAGGCTCGCGGGAATGACTTCAAGCGAGGGTTCGACCCTGCATGCCGCACTGTTTTTCGCCGCGGTCTGGATCGTGTCCAGCCTGCGCATCTACCGGTTCAAGACCTTCTGGCGGGTCGGTTTTGGGCTGAAGAGGATGCGCGGCCCCTCCGGCAACTTGCAGCCGAGAGGACCGAAGGCCCGCGCCGCGACGGGGGGCTCCGCTGGCGGCGCGGGCACTTCGGGGGTGTGCTGAGGACCCGAACCGGAACACCGCGTAGCGACAAATGGGTGCTGGTTTTCGGAACAAGATCATGCCCCGAAAACGGGCACACGCAGCAGATGTGAATTTGGGGAGCGGATAGGATGAACACGAAATTTGCAGCTTCGGTGCTTACCGCACTGCTCTACGCACAGGGCCTGCTCGGCTTTGCCGGCCTCGCCACGGTGCTTCTCAGGGATCGTGCCCATGCAAGCGAACTCGTCACAGCCAGCGAGATGGGGGCCAGCGAAATGCCGTCAGGCCCATCGCTTCTCGTGGTGCGCTGAGCGCCTGGGCCGGTGGACAGTAAGGTGACGGCCCAGCCGTCAGTCGGCGAACTGCGTCGGCGGATCGAACCGGTAGCCCGCACCCCGTATGGTGGTGATGGTTTCGGTGTCGAGCTTGCGGCGCAGCCGCACAATCCGCGAATCGATCGAGCGATCGAAGGCATCGGCATTTTCGGCGGGCGCGGCGGCAATGATGTCGTCGCGCGTCAAGACCTTTCGCGGACTCGCCAGGAACAATCTGAGCAGCGCCACCTGGCCCGGCGACAACTGTTCTTCCGTACCGGAGCGATGCATGACCATGGCCGACCGCAGGTCGACCGTCGCATTCTCCAGCACCACCAATTCCCCGGCATTCCTGCCGCGCCGTGTCAGCAGGCCGCCGATACGGGCGGCGAGTTCCCTGACGTTGAGCGGGCTCTCGACGACGTCGGCGGCGCCGAGTTCGAGCGCCAGCACCTTGTCGACGAGATCGGCCGGCCGGCAGATCAGGATGAAATCCGGCCCGCCCTCGCCGCCATGGCGCCTGAGCAGGTCACGCCCTTCCGCCTGACTGAGGCTATCGCCAACGACGACGACATCGATGCCCTTTTCGGAAAGCAGGGATTCGGCCTCCCACGGCTGCCGCACCGCGCGCACGTCATGACCGCGCCGTTCGAGATGGTCGGCGAGATCGGCCGCAACCACTTCGGCGACCGAAATAAGCGCGATGACGGATCGTGCAGCCATCTTTTTCCATCCCCTGCAACCGGCAACCCAAGATGAGTGCTGGACATGATGTTTATACCCAATCTACTTTCCGCTGAAAGCGGGAGCGAGAGCATAGTGCAGGCACGAATTGTCGTCGTCGAGGACGAGCCCGATCTGAGGGACGCGGTCGCCGAATATCTCGGTGCCAGCGGCTACGATGTCGCTACGGCCGAAAGTGCCGCCGCCGCGCGAACCTTGCTGGAAACGCAGTCCTTCCATTTGGCCATCCTCGACATCGCGATGCCCGGCGAGGACGGCCTGTCGCTCGGCCGCTGGCTGCGCTCGAAAATGCCGATCGGCATCATCTATGCCACGGCCGCCGGCACCGCGCTCGACCGTATCGTCGGGCTGGAGCTTGGCGCCGACGACTACATTGTCAAACCTTACGAATTGCGCGAGGTGCTGGCGAGGGTCCGCAGCGTATTGCGTCGCGTTCCGCAGCCAACCGTGCCGCAGGGCGCTAAGGTCGAAACTGCCAAGCGCCGTTTCATGAGCTTCGGCTCCTTCCATGCAGATCTCGACGGCAGGTTTGTGACCGGCGCCAACGGGACGGTCGTCGACATGGCCAAAAGCGAATTCGACGTGCTGGAAGTTTTCCTGACGCGCGCCAACCGGCTGTTGACGCGCACGGCGATCTCCGAGGCGATCGGCTTCGTGGAGGACTCTGAATCGTCGCGCGCCGTCGACATCCGCATCATGCGGCTGAGAAAGAAGATCGAGACGGATCCGGCCAATCCGAAATTCCTGCGCACGGTGCGCGGCGAAGGTTATATCTTCTCGCTGCCTACCGGCGAAAGTAACTGAGCCGGGCGACCGCCTGGTATCAGTCCAGCCCGGGTGTCACTCTGGCTTGGTATGACTCTGAAATAACGGCTGATCATGAAGGCTGAAGCAGCACGCACCGAGATGCAGAGCGTCAGGCAGGGCGCGGCGATGGCGGCCGTCCGTATCGTTCGCCAGCTCCGGGAAGCTGGCGACTGGCAGCGCGAGATGGACAGCATCCTTGAAACGCTCTGCGGGGCTATGGATTGTCAGCGCGGCATTCTGTTTCGGCTGCGCGAGCTGCCCGGCCAGGGCTTTGCCCAGTCGGTCGCGGCCTACTGGATCGACCCCAGATTTGGTGGCGAGTTGGCATCGCCGACGGTCATCATGCAGTCGATCGTCAATTCGGATCCGTTGCTGGAACGGTTGGCGGAGGACGAGCGGCAAGGCAAGATCTTCGCCGGACACACGCGCGACCTCGAAGGCTTTCTGAGAACCGACTTCGAAAAGCAGAACATCAAGTCGTTCCTGTCGGTGTCGGTCTTTGCGCATGGCCATCTGTGGGGCACGTTGGCGGTCAACGACTGCGTGAACGAGCGTGAATGGACCGACGAGGAAGAGGCGACCCTCCACATCGTAGCACTGGCCATCGGCGACGCCATCGAACGATCGCTTTCCGACGCCCATGCCAGCGAAGTCATCCGCCGCACCATGCTGCAGGCCTCGCTCGACGCGATCATCGTCATCGACGAGACCGGCTCGATCATCGAATTCAATCCCGCCGCCGAAAAGATGTTCGGCTATCAGCGCAGCGACATCCTCGGCAAGGACCTGCTCGACACCGTCGTTCCGGAATATTATCGCAAGGGCTATGTGTCCGGTGCTGAATACATGTCGGGCCGCGGCGCGCCGATGGTCGGCCAGCGGCTGGAGACTGTCACCCAGAACGCGGCCGGCGAGGTCTTTCCGATCGAACTGACGGCGACCGAGATGCGGGTCGCCGACCGCCGCCTGATCTTCGGCTCGATCCGCGACCTGCGCGACAAGCTCCGCGCCGAAGAGGAGATCGGCCGCCAGCGCGAAAAGCTGCATCAGAACGAGAAGATGGCCGCTATGGGCTCGCTGCTCGCCGGCGTTTCACATGAACTCAACAACCCGCTCGCGGTGGTCGTCGCCCAATCGACGCTGTTGCATGAATTCGCTTCCGACCCGCAGACCAAGGTGCGGGCCGAAAAGGTGCGAGCTGCCGCCGAGCGCTGCGGCCGCATCGTCAAGAGCTTCCTCTCGATGGTCCGCCTGCATCCCGCCACGCAGGCCGAGACCGACCTCAACCACGTGGTCCGCGCGGCGCTCGAAGTGACAGCCTACGGCGCCAGGTCGAGTGGCATCATCATCGACACCGATTTCGCCAGCGGTCCGCTGCTGGCCCTGGCCGATGCCGACCATGTGACGCAGGTGGCCGCCAATTTCCTCATCAACAGCCAGCACGCCTTGGCCGGGGTTGCCGGCGACCGGCTGATCAAGGTCCGTACGTTTCGCAGCGACCGGGGCAACCCCGGATTCTCGGTCGAGGACAATGGGCCGGGCGTGCCGGAAGCGATACGCTCCCGTATCTTCGAGTCCTACTTCACCACCAAGCCGGTTGGCGTCGGCACAGGCATCGGCCTGTCGATCTCGAAATCGATCATCGAACGGCACAACGGCAATGTCTGGTTCGAGGAGGTTCTGCCGCGGGGCGCGCGTTTCGTCGTCCAGTTACCGGCGATCCCTGCCGCCGCCGCCACCGCCGGAGACAGCCCGGTGCGCTCGAGCGGATTGCGTCACGCGCTGATCATCGACGACGAGCCGGATGTTGCCGCGTCACTCTCCGACATTTTGGAGTTGATGGGCATCAAGTCACGGATCGTGCCAGCTTGGGAATCGGCTGCCGCAACCTTGACCGGCCACATGCCGCCGGACATCGTCTTTTCCGATCTGCGCATGCCCGGCACCAGCGGCATCGCCATTTATCACGAACTGCTCGCCGAAAAGCCGGATCTGGCGCGGCGCTTCGTGCTGGTCACCGGCGATCTGATCGGCGCGAAAGCCGAGATCGAGGCATTGCCCGCGCCACAGCGGCCGCAGATCCTGGAAAAGCCGTTCAGCACGCTGGACGTGCGCGGCGTGCTCTCGGCCATTGCCGACCAGATCGCGTTGGGCGGGTAGAGCCCAAAGAAAAGGCTCCCGACCGACGATGCGGCGGGAGCCTGACCCAGCGCTGGAGGACGCTCGGGAAAGTCTCAAAAAACGTTCGGCGTATCGGTCAGCGGTGCGGCGTTGGCGATGGTGCGGACCGCACGAGCCTTGTGAATGCCGGATTGCTCGGCGATGACGCGCAGGCATTCCGCGCTCTCGGCGCCCCAGGCTTGCCCCTTGCAGACAAAATCGATCTCCGGCATCGGCAGGCGCGCGGTCTTGGTCGTGGTCGGCGCGCCGTCGACGATGTTTGCCGGCGGATTCAATGAAACGAAAGCTGGACCAACCGTCGGCGCGAACGCCATGCCGACGAATGCGGCGGCGCCCAGCGCCACGAACAGCGCCATCGGATGGTCGTTTGCGCTCCGGCGCAGCGCCAGCCTCGGCCGTCGGTTGTTGCGTTCAGGCGCCTGCAGGCGGCGGTCATTGTAGGCAGTCTGGGTCTTTGTATACATCACCGTCCCCTTCGTTCGTTTTCTTTTGCATTTGAAACGAACTTAGTCGCACCTTGTAACAGGCCAGCGATGCTGCGTATCCAGCCATGTAACAGGCAGGAAACCAACCTTTTGTGGGGCTCTCGGTCAAAACCGGTCACAAATCGGGCAAGGGGATCGTGCCTCGCTGACTGTGGCGAGGAAAGCGGGCCGGCTCGCGCATCGGCCCGCATCGTCAGATCTCCGAAACAGGGCAAGTCCCAGGCGTTTGTTTTCCACCTGAGAGTTCTATTTCCACGCAGCCTTCCAAGGCTCAAGCCGAGATGGGACGCCAATGCGAACCTTGGCTAACACACGGAATTTTTGGGGATTTCTCAGGCCCTTAGCATCTGGACTCCGACCAAAAGCGCTTGACGACTTTGCGCAAAGAATCACTAATATTCCCACAAGCCGTTGCATTTAAATAGGAAATATGGTTTTATTGAATGAGTATTCAACAAAGAAGACCGCTCATGAACCCGCACTTCCGTGACGTTGCGATCCCCGCCGAATGGGACCGGCGGGGTCTGCCGGGCTGGAGTTACCATTCCAACGCCCTGCTCGAACTCGAGAAAGAATACGTCTTCCGCAACCACTGGCAGATCGCCGGCCATGTCTCTGACCTGCCGGATGCCGGCGACTATCTGACCATGGATGTGGTCGGCGAGCGGGCGCTGATCGTGCGCGGCAAGGACGGCGTCGTGCGCGCCTTCAACAACATGTGCCGCCATCGCGGCAGCCGCGTCGTCGCCGACAGCCAGGGCACCTGCAAGAACGCTCTGGTCTGTCCTTTCCATGGCTGGGTCTACAACCTCGACGGCACGCTTCGCGGTGCTGCCCGTCCACGCTCCTTCCCCGATCTCGACAAGACCGAATTCGGCCTGACGCCGCTCGATCTCGAGATCTGGATGGGCTTCATCTTCATCCGCTTCCGCATGGGAGGCCCGCAGCCGTCGGTGGCCGAGCTCTTGAGGCCGATCGAGGCCGAGATCGCCCACTACGGTGTCGCTGAGATGGTGCCGTCCTGGGGCGTCTGGACCCAGAAGAGCCCGGTCAATTGGAAGTCGGTGCGCGACGTCGACAATGAAGGCTACCACGTCGCCATGGCGCATCCTGCGTTGCAGGATCTTTACGGCGCGACCTATTTCGACGAGCCGTTCGTCAACGGCGTGTCACGCTCCTTTGCCACCTACAATCCACATGCCGGTCGGCGCTGGAGCGTCAGGCAGTACATCAAGGTCGCGCCGGAAGCGGCGCACCTGCCGGGGCACCTGCGCAAGGCCTGGATCTACTACGGCATCTTCCCAAATAACGTGCTGTCGGTCATGCCGGAATCCGTGCAGTTCTATCAGGAATTCCCGCTGTCGACCGGCGAGACGCTGTTGCGCGGCGCCATCTACCGCTATCGCGACGAAACCAGGGAGCAGGCGGCGGCACGCTATCTCTCCTACCGCATCGATCGCGACACCATGAACGAGGACGTACAGCTTTCCGTGTGGTCGAACGAATCCATGCTGTCCGAAGCCTTTGAGGGTTTTTATCTCTCGGACCTCGAATATGGCGTACGCACCCACCACGACCATTTGCGCGAGCAAATCCCCGTGCTCGGGTTAGAAACGGCACCGGAGGAAAAGGACATGTGGGCGCTGAACGACGCGCTGCGGTCGAGGTCGTAGAGAGCAGGACGGCGAAGCTGCCGATCTCCCACAAGAGGGAAAATCGGCCGTCATCTCATCCCCGCCACACGCCCTCTTTCCGCAAATCGTCCATCGTCCGTGAAATGCCCTCGCGCAGGATCGACACCATGTCGTCGATCTGGTCGCGCGTGATGATCAGCGGTGGCGACATCACGCACATGTTGATCAGCGGCCGGACCAGCAGGCCAAGCTCGTGGCAATGCGCATCGATGCGCTTGCCGACGTCCTTGTCGAGCTGCATCGGATCCTTGCTTTCGCGATCGGCGACGCATTCGACACAGCCCATCAGCCCCAGGCCGCGCACCTCGCCGACCAGCGGCAGTTCCTCGAGCGTCTTCAGTTGCGCCTGGAAATAGGGCGAGACTTCGCGTGTGTGGGTCAGCACGCTTTCTTCCAGGATATCAAGATTCTTCAGCGCCACCGCGCAGCCGACCGGATGGCTGGTGTAGGTGAGCCCGTGGCCGAACATGGCGTCCGGATGGTTTGAGCGGCGCAGCTCCTCGAGCAGCCGTTCCGAAATGATGACGCCGCCAAGCGGGAAATAGCCCGACGTGACGCCCTTGGCGAAGGTGATCATATCCGGGTCGATGCCGAACATGTCGCCGGAAGCAAAGACATGGCCGAGCCGGCCGAAGGCGGTCACCACCTCGTCGGAAATATAGAGGATGTCGTTGTCGCGGCAGACCTCGCGAATCCGCTTAAGATAGCCGTCCGGAGATACGACGACGCCCCCCGATGCCTGCACCGGCTCACCGACGAAAGCGCCGATCCTGTCGGCGCCGACGCGGGCGACCGTATCGCGGAATTCATCGACCAGGGCATCGGTGAATGCGGCAATGCTGATGTCTTTCGGGCGGCGGAACGGATCGGGCGACGACAGCTTGACCACCAGATCGTCGGTGCCGTCCATCCAGTCGCGATCTCGCGGACGCCCGTTGAGCGAGGCCGACAGATAGGTCGAGCCATGATAGGCGCCGCTCCTGCTCACAATCAGCTTCTTCTCCGGGCGGCCACGCACATTGTTGTAGAACTGCATGAAGCGCAGCGCCGTCTCCACGGCCGAGGAGCCGCCCGTGGTGAAGAAGACATGGCTGAGATCACCAGGCGCATGACCGGCGATGCGCATGGCGAGTTCCGCGGATGGCGCGTTCATCGTATACCACGGCGTGTTGTAGGACAGCGCCATCGACTGGTCGTACATCACCCGCGCCAGCTCCTCGCGGCGGTGGCCGATATTGATGCACCACATGCCGGCCGGCCCGTCGATCAGCTTTTTGCCGGTGCCATCCGTGATGTAGATGCCGTCGCCTTCGCCGATCAGGGTGCGCGCCTCGCTGCCGACCGAACCGGCGAACGGCCAGGGCTGAACGAGGTGGCGTTTGGCCATCTCGACCGCATCGGCATCGCCAAGCCCAGCCGCTTCAGTCGCCCTCAAATCTCTTGCAGTCGCCATCATCGCCTCGCATCGTTTCGTCGCAAATTTCATCGGACATGAAGCTCAGCGCCAAATACCGGAAACATCGGCTTTCTTCGCATCATTTTGAATGTCCGTTCAATCAATATTACAGAAATAGCGCTTGATTTCAATCGGCGGATGCGCGCATGATGAAAGAAAGCTGGCAAGCTCGGAGAGCGATCGGCAGAGTTATCATCGGCTTTGCGTTCGATCGCGCTCCAGGCATAAAATCGGGAACAAGCGCCGGCACTGGAGCGACGTGCGTCCAATTCGATCACAAGGTACGCTCCGGCATTTTGAATCTACGCATCGTGCTTTTCGGGCCGACGCGCTAGCCAATGGGACGTCGCATGGCAGGACAATCCGCGCCAGCAACCGAGATCACGCCCGGGGCCCTGCCCGAGGGCCTGCAATGACGGCAGCTGCGGAAGGGGCGCCCGCGTTCGGCATGACGCGGGCCAGGCGAAACGCCCTTCTGCAGTCCGAATCCGTCCAAGGCTTTGCCCTGATCAGCCCGACCTTTCTCTATGCGCTCATACTTCTGGTCCTGCCGATCCTGGTGGTCATCGCGCATTCCTTCTGGACGCAGAACTACCTCACCATCGATCGCACCTTCACGCTGGAAAACTACCGCGCCGCGCTGACCGAGCCGATCTATCGCGACCTGCTCTGGCGCTCGCTCTATATCTCGCTGATGGTGAGCTTCTTCACCGTGGTGCTCGCCTATCCGATCGCCTACTTCATTTCGTTCCATGGCGGCCGACACAAGAGCCTGTGGCTGTTCCTGATCACCATCCCGTTCTGGACCAGCTACCTGCTGCGCGTCATGTCGTGGAAGGTCATCCTCGGCTACAATGGCGTGCTCAATTCCGGCCTGATGGGCCTTGGCCTCATCGACGAGCCGTCGACAGCGCTGCTTTATAACTCGAGCGCCGTCATCATCACGCTGACCCATGCCTGGGCGGCCTTCGCCATACTGCCGATCTTCGTGTCGCTGGAAAAGGTCGACCGCACGCTGGTCGAGGCGGCCACGGACCTCGGCGACGGTCCCATCCGTTCCTTCCTGCGCGTGACCCTGCCGCTGTCGGCGCCCGGCATAATCTCGGCGGCGCTGATCGTCATGATCCCGACGGTCGGCGACTATGTCACGCCGAAACTTGTCGGGGGCAAGGACGGCGTCATGATCGCCAACGCGATCCAGGCGCAGTTCGGCAAGGCCTCGAACTGGCCGCTGGGTGCAGCACTTTCCGTCACCACCATGCTGATCGTGACGCTGATGGCTGGCGCCACCGTGGTGATCATCCGCGCGGCCCAGAGGCTGGCGCGATGAGGCTGGCGCGATGATTGCGATGCGGCGCTTCCTGGCCAGCGGCTGGCTGTCGGCCTACGCGTTCCTCTATATCATGTTCCTCTATCTGCCTGTCGTCTTCCTGCCGATCTTTTCGGTCAACACCGCCGCGACACCGAAATTCCCGCTCTCCGGCTTCACGCTCAAATGGTACGAGGACCTGCCGCGCACGCCGGCACTGCTTGACGCGACCTGGAACAGCCTGGTCGTCGGCGTGTCGGCCTCCATCCTGTCCACCGTGCTTGGCATTCTCGCCGCCCGCTCGATCACCCGCTACCGCTACCCCGGTCGCCGCGCCATTAACGGCCTGATCATGGCGCCGCTGGTGCTGCCCGAAATCATCGTCGCCATCTCCCTGCTTTTGGTGATACTGCAACTGGGTTTGAGCCTATCGCTGTTCACCATCGTGCTCGGCCATGTCCTGGTCTGCATTCCCTATTCGATCACCGTGCTGACCGCCGGCTTCGAGGGCTTCGACCGCAGCCTGGAGGAGGCCTCCGCCGATCTCGGCGAGAGTGCCTTCGGCACGTTTCGGCGGGTGACGCTGCCGATGGTGGCGCCGGCGATCATCTCCAGCCTGCTCGTGTGCTTCACCATTTCGCTCGATGAGTTCATCATCGCTTTCTTCCTGACCGGCACTGACGCGACGCTGCCGATCTACATCTGGGGCCAATTGCGATTTGCGTCGAAGCTGCCCGGCGTGCTGGCGCTGGGCACGCTCTTGCTGGTTGCCTCTTTCCTGCTGTTGACTATCGCCGAAATCCTGCGCCGCCGCGCGGCCAGACGCACCCAGAACGAGGGAGGCCTCCATGCCTGAGCGGCCCCGATCCGAACGGCCCCAACTCGAACGACCAATGATCGAGATCCACAACGTCACCCGCAGCTACGGTTCGTTCAAGGCGCTGGACGACGCCTCGCTCACAATCAAGGAGGGCGAATTCTTTTCCCTGCTCGGCCCGTCCGGCTGCGGCAAGACCACGCTGTTGCGCATGATCGCCGGCTTCGACAATCCGACCAGCGGTTTGATCTCGGTCGACGGCCAGTCGATGCAGGGCATCCCGGCCAATCGCCGGCCGACCAACATGGTATTCCAGAGCTATGCGATCTTCCCGCATCTCAATGTCGAGCAGAACGTGGCCTATGGGTTGAAGCGGCTAAAGCTGGCAGGATCGGAAGAAAAACGCCGCGTCGAGGAGGCGCTGGCCCAGGTCTCTCTGACCGGCCTTGGCAAACGCCTCGCCACCGAGCTTTCCGGCGGCCAGCGGCAGCGCGTGGCACTGGCCCGCGCGCTGGTGATGCGCCCCAAGGTGCTTCTGCTCGACGAGCCGCTGTCGGCGCTCGACAAGAAGCTGCGCGAGCAGATGCAAGTCGAGCTGCGCCGCCTGCAGCAGGCGGTCGGCATCACCTTCGTCCTGGTCACGCACGACCAATATGAGGCGCTGGCGATGTCGGACCGCATCGCCGTGATGTTCGGCGGCAGGATCGCGCAGGTCGCCTCGCCCAAGGAGATCTACCAGCGGCCGGTCAACCGCCAGGTCGCCGACTTTCTCGGCGGCATGAATTTCGTCAAGGCCGAGATCGTCGAGGAGAACGGCGCTTCGCTCGTCGTCGACACGCTGGGCTTCGGCCGCGTCAAGACCGACAAGCCGAAAGCTTTCGTCCGCAATGGCGGGGCCGCCACGCTCGGCATCCGTCCAGAGCGTCTGCGCGTGTTGTGGGACAACGCCACGGCGAAATTCGAGGTCGCCGGCAAGGTGGTCGAGCGCCATTATTTTGGCGAGATCACTCACCTGATCGTTGAGATACCGGGATTGGAAAAGCCGCTGTCGGTAACCGAAACCAACGATTTCGGCGCCGATGACATCCCCGTCGGCACCTCGATCCGCCTCGCCTATGACCCCGATGCGCTGGTGGCGATGGCGGATTGAAATCCCTGGATGATCTTTCGTGCAGCGATGCCCCCCGCCGCAACAGCGCCTTCGATATAGCCCGGGAATGACGGCGACAGTTCGGACGCGGCGAAATGCACTGGCGGTGCGCCGGCCAGGATGATGCGTTCGGCGCCGGTCGCCGTCGCATCGACGATAAGATCGCTGTAGCCGCCGCCGCTCCAGCGATCATCCGTCCAGTCGCGATAGCTGAAATCGAGCATGTTGGCGGCCTCCATACCGAGCGCGTCCTCCAGCCTCGTCGTCACCTCAGCGCGTAACGCCGCGTCGCCGAGCTCACGCCAGCGCAGGGCCAGAGGCCCGCCGACGAAGACGACCAGCGCGGCATGGTCGCTGTCCTTGCTGACGTCGCAGGCAAACAGCCCTGGAAGATCGCGCCACATCACCACGCCGCTCAGGCCCTTGTCGCGCCAGAAGGCACTGGGATAACGCACCAGCGCCTTGATCACCGCGCCGCTTTGCCAAGCGCCGAGCGCCCTTCCCAGGCCAGCCGGCAGCGGCGGTGCAAAATCCAGTTTCGAGGCCGTCATCGGCGGTACGGCGACCAGTGCCATCCGTGCTTCGATCGAGCCCGTCGCCGTGACCAGGCGAACCCCTTCCGGCCGGTGCTCGATGGTCTCAACCGGTGTGCTTAGCCGCACACGATCGCCGAGATCGTTGGCCAGGTCGTCCGCCAGCGACTGCATGGTTTCGCGAACGAAATATTGCAGCTCCGACCCCTCGTTGGTGATGCGGCGATCATTGTCGATCAGGTGCCACAGCGGCAGTTCTTCGAGCCCTTGGCACCACAGTCCCTCGATCATCGAACGGAAAGCAGCTTTGGCCTCGTCAGGATCGGTCTGGCGCTCGAGCCAGGCGGCGACGGTCAATCCGGCGATGCCAGGATCATCCGGGGCGATCATGTTCATGCGGTCGCGGATCGCCATCGATCCGAAATAGGTTCGGTCGGCTTGCTGTGCACTCATCCACGGCTGGGTGACGAATTCCCCATAGACATAGGTCTCGACCAGTGTCTTGCCGCGCGCCTGCAGCAGCCCCATCAGTTCCGGCATCTCCTCGCACAGGAACTGGCCGCCGCTGTCGATCCATTCGCCGAGCCCGTTCCGCCCGGACTCCACGCGCCCGCCGACACGATCGCGCGCTTCGAGCAGCACGAAATCGATACCGGCCTCCCTCAGTTCATGCGCAGCCGACAGGCCGGTAAAGCCGGCTCCGACGATGCCGACGTCGGTTCTTTCGATCCCGCTCTTCAATAGCCGGCCTTGATCTTCTCGAACTCCTCGATCATCCGCTGCTTGAGATCCGAGGGAACCGGCGCCTGGAACAGCGTCTTGTCGATGAATTTCTGCACGTCGTCGTAGCCCTTTTCCTTCAGCACGGCCTGGTCGACACCGGCCATGCCCTTGGCGTTGGCCTGGCCGTAGCCCCAGTCCGTGACCAGCACCTTGGCGACTTCGGGATCGTTGATTGCGTTCAGATAGTCATAGGCCCTGTCGGTGTTGCCCGGTGCGTCCTTGAACAGCACGTAGCCGCAGACCCAGGTCGAAATGCCTTCGTCGGTGTCCTTCTTGGCCTTGATCGGCACGCCTGCGGCGACCGACTGCACCGTCGCGTCGTTCCACGCCCAGGCAAGGTCGACCTCTCCGCCGCCCAACTGCTGAACGATGTCGGTGCTGTCGGTCCAGTAGGCGCGGACATTCTTGTGCACCTGGCGCAGGAAGTCGGACGCCTGCTTGAACTGGTCGTCCGTCATCTTGGTCCAGTCCTTGAGCCCGATCGCCAGCGAGGCCAGCGCATAGGCGTCGTCGACATTGTCGCCGATGGAGACCCTGCCCTCGAACTTGGGATCGGCGAAGGCCTTCAGCGAATGGATATCCTTCTCGTCGACCTTGTCGGAATTATAAGTGAGCTGCGTGTTGCCCCAGTCCCAGGGCATGAACCAGGCCTTGCCGTCAGCGGTGGTGGCGAGATCCTTCATTGCCAGAATGCCGGGATTGAGGTCGCCCCAACCGGTGATTTTCGAGGTGTCGAGCGGCTGCAGCAGACCCGCCTCGCGCCATTTCACCACGCTCTGCGAGCAGGGATGGCCGAGATCGGCCTTGAAACCTGAGCGGGCTTTTTCGAATGCCTCGTCCTCGTCGCCAAAGAAGGTGAAGGTCGGCGAGTCGCCGTTTTTCTCGACGTATTTCGGGTGGAAACCGGGGTCCTCGTAGCCGGACCAGTCGAACACGATCAGGTCCTTGTCCGCGGCAACCGCAAGCGCTGCGACTGAGGCCGCCAGCGTTCCTGCCAGCGCCAATGTCAATGTCAGGCGTCGGATCATGTTCTTCATTGCTGTTCCATCCTCCTTTTTTTGGTTGTTTCATGCCGTCTTGGGGCCGCTGGCCCACGGATAATGCTTTGGAAATGCCGCCGACAGGAATTCGTTCGCCGCTTGCAGCGCAGTCTCGCGGGTGGTGTCTTCGGTGCCCATCATCAGGCGCAGCCACAGACCCTCCAGCAAGGCACAGAGCGCCAGCGCCATGACGTGCGGCTCGAAGGCATAGCCACCGCTTTGCTTGAGCGTCGCGCAAAGGTCGATGAAGACTTTCTGATAGGCCGCGTCGCGCGCACCGCACAGCGCCTGATAGGTCGGGCGCGACTTGGCCTCGCCCCAGAAGGCGCACCAGGCGGCCAGCTTGCGCTTGTTGCAGATTGAACGGTCGAAATCGGCGGCGACCAGAGCCCTCAACTGGCGGGCGGGATCATCGCCAGCCTTGGTGAGTGCAGCGCGCCAGTGTGCGGCATATTCATCGGCCATATATTGCAGCGTGGCGACGAGCAGCTTCTCCTTGCTCTCGAAGTGGAAATTGACGATCCCGCGCGACAGGCCGGCGCCATCGGCGACATCGGCCATCGTCGTCTCCGAATAGCCGCGCTTGGCCAGCGAATCGATTGTCGCCTCGATCAGCTGAAGCTGCCTGACTTCCTTCGACGCCTTGCGGCCGCGTTTTTCGGGCTCGTTTTTCCGCGTTGATTCAAGGAGGGCGTCCCTGGCTTCTGCTTTCATGGGCGTGATGGTCTCCAGCATCGCCGGCTATCCAACCGGCTTTCGACCGCGAAGATGAGTGGGGCGGTGCTCGCCGCTGTCAAGAACCTTCTGCATGGCTTCCCAGGTTCGTATGTTCTTGTCGACATAGGCCGCTCCGACCGCAGCCGCGACTGTCGGGTAGAGCGGTCCTTTAAGGCGCCTCAATTCCTCTCGCGCGACGTCGCGATACCAGGGATTGCGGTCGCGCACGGTGACGTCCGCAAAACCTGCCTGGCGCATCGCTTGCGTGTAGCGCACCGGCGACGCCATGGCGAAGGAAAGGCCCTCGGCGGCGATATAGGCCTTCATGTCAGGTGAAGGTTCGCCATCATGCGAGATCATCCAATTTGATGCCGCGAAGACCCCGCCCGGCTTCAGCACACGGAAGATCTCGGCAAACAAGGCATCCTTGTCGGACACATGCAGCAGCGCATCCTTGGAGAACACGACGTCGAAGGAGCTGTCGGCGAAGGGCAACGGCCCTGGTGGCGTCTGGACGAAATTGGCGCGATCGGAAAGCCCGCGTGCAGCCGCCCTTTGCCTGGCCGTCTCGATCACCGGCCGCTCGACATCGAAGCCGGTGGCGTGGGCAGCACCGTGACGCTCGACCAGATGCAGCGTGATGCCGCCGGAGCCGCAGCCTATATCGAGGATCGCCCTGCCGTTGAGCGCGAGCCCTTCGACCACCCGGTCGACCTCATCCGGGCCGCCGGGCGACAGATAGCCGTCGCCCCACAGCGCCTCGAGGAAGCGGATGGCGGTATCGTCATATTCCGGCTCGGCGTCCGCTGTTTCGACCATCAGACCTCAGTCCCAAGCCCTTACCGAATGTCGGCAAAGCCTAGCGCATACACGCGAAAATGCAACACCATTTGTTGAACATTCATTCAATATGGCTGGACATAGCGGCCGCTGCCATGCAAAATTTCACGCACCTCGCAGCAGATCGGCGAAATCAGGGTCGGGCAGAAATGAGGGTTGGGCCAAAATGAAAGCCTGGGATGCGATCGTCATCGGCGGCGGTCATAACGGGCTGGTCAATGCCTGCTACCTGCAGCGCGCCGGGCTCGACGTGCTGGTCGTCGAAAAGAACGGTTGGGTCGGCGGCGCTGCCACCAGCAGGGAATTGACGCCCGGCTTCCTCTATTCCAACTGCTCCTACGTCTGCTCCTTGTTCCGTCCCGAGATCATGCGCGACCTCGAACTGCCGCGTTACGGGCTGCAGGTGATCTCCTACGAAGGTGGCGCGGTGTTCACCCGCGACGGCGACTATCTCGCCAACTACCGCGATCACGATGCCCACCGGCGCGAATTCGCCCGCTTTTCCAGGCGCGACGCCGAAGCCTATGACCGCTATTCCCGCGACGTGACGCGGCAGTGCCGTTTCATCCAGCCGTTGCTGATGCGCACCGCACCCGACCCGACCAGTTTCCGGCCACGCGACATCGGCGAGCTCCTCTATCTCGGCAGAAAGTTCGCCGGGCTTACGCCTGAGGAAATGGCGCTGACGCTGCGCTTCTGGACCATGTCGATCTCGGACTTCCTCGACGAGTATTTCGAGACCGATGTCATCAAGGCGAATTTCGCGCTGTCCGGCATCATCGGCACCGCGCTGGGCCCGATGTCGCCGGGCACCGCCTATGTGCTGCTGCACCACTATATGGGCGAGGTCGATGGTTCCGTCGGCGCCTGGGGTTATGCGCGCGGCGGCATGGGCGCCGTTACCAAGGCGCTCGCCGCGAGCTTCCAAGCCTCCGGCGGAACCATCCGCACCGGCGCCAAGGTCGACCATGTGCTGGTCCGGCGCGGCAAAGCCAGTGGTGTGGTGCTGGCCGGCGGCGAGGAGATTTCCGGAAAGCTCGTCGTTTCCAATGCGGACGTGAAACGCACCTTCCTCAAACTGGTCGAGGAAAAGGAACTGCCCGACATCTTCCTGCGCCGGGTCAGGAACTTCAAGATCCGCGGCTCGTCGGGCAAGGTCAACTTCGCGCTGGATTCGCTGCCCGAATTCCCGGCGCTGCCGAAGGATTCGCCGGTCTATCGCGGCGATATGCATTTCACCGACTCGATGGAACGCATGGAGCGCGCCTATGACGACTGGAAGGCCGGGCAATGGTCGGCCGACCCTTTCCTCGACATGGTGATCCCGACGACGCTCGACCCGACCATGGCGCCGCCCGGCAAGCACTTCATGAGCTGCTTCGTGCAGTACGCACCACCGAAGGTGAACGGCCGCGAGTGGACCGACGCCGACCGCGATGGTTTCGCCGAAAGCGTGATTGCCCAGATATCCGATTATTCGCCGGGCTTTCGCGATCGCATCGTCCATATGGAGGTGCGCACGCCGCGTGAGATCGAGGTCGAGGTCGGCCTCACCGAAGGCAATATCTTCCAGGGCGAGCTGACCTTCGACCAGCTTCTGTTCAACCGCCCGGTGCCGGGTTACGCACAGTATCGTTCGCCGGTCGGCGGGCTCTATATGTGCGGCTCCTCGACCCATCCCGGCGGTGGCGTCATGGGGGCGCCTGGCCGCAATGCGGCGGCAGAAATCCTGCGCGACCTCGCCAAGCCAACCACCCATATGAGCCCGGCCCATGATGTCATTTGACGCAGTCGTCATTGGCGGCGGCCACAATGGCCTCGTCTCGGCCGCCGTTCTGGCTAAGAGCGGCCGCAAGGTGCTGGTGCTGGAAGCCGCCGACGATGTTGGCGGCGCGGCGCGCACCGAGGCATTCGCACCGGGCTTTCGCGTCTCATCCATCGCTCATCTGCTGAACCGCCTGCATCCCGATGTGGTGAAGACGCTGGAGCTGGAAAGGCACGGGCTGGACATTGCGCGCGGCGACTTCGTGCCATCCATAGCGCTGTCGAAAGACGGCCCGCCGCTTGTCCTGCATGGCGCCTATGGCGAGGTGCTGACCGGCGCGATTGCCTCGGAGCAGACCGCCTGGAAGGGGTTGCGCGCCCAGCTGCTGCGCTACGCCGGCATCCTGAAGCCGTTCCTCGCACGCCGCCCGCCTGATCTTGGCGGCATGTCGCTGCTTGAGACGGCGTCGCTCGGCCAGACAGCTCTGGCGTTGAAGAGGCTCGGCAAGGAGGACATGCGCGACTTCCTGCGCGTTCTGTTGATGAACGTCGCCGACCTGCTCGATGAGCAGCTTGCCGACGACCGGCTGAAGGGCCTGCTCGCCTTCGATGCCACGCTCGGCAGTCATCTCGGCCCGCGCTCGCCGACCTCGCTGCTTGGTCTGTACTATCGGTTGGCCGGGGAAACTGGTGGTGTCGCTGGCGCCCAGACGCTGCCGAAGGGCGGCATGGGCGCGGTCATTTCAGCCATCCGCGCAGCGGCGGAAAAGGCCGGCGTGGCTGTCCGCACGTCGACACCGGTGGCAAGGATCATCGTCGAGAAAGGCCGCGCCGTCGGCGTCGCACTCGACAGCGGCGAAGAAATCCGGGCGAAAACGATCGTCTCCGCCATCAATCCGGCGACCACTTTTTTCGACCTCGTCGGGCCGCGCGAGATCGATACCGGTTTTGTTCGCAAGGTCGGCAACATCCGCATGAAGGGCGATGCGGCAAAGTTGCATCTCGCGCTCGACCGGCCGCCGCAATTCGCCGGTGTCGATGCCGCGGGCCACAAGGGTCGTCTGGTCATCGCGCCCTCGCCCGATCATGTCGAGCGCGCCTTCAATCCATCGAAGTACGGCGCGTTCTCGCCCGAACCGGTGATGGAGATCACTCTGCCCAGCCTTGCCGATCCGTCGCTGGCGCCCGACGGTGCGTGTGTGCTGTCGGCCGTGGTGCAATACGCGCCCTATGTACTCAAGGAAGGCTGGAGCGACGGCAAGCCGAAGTTCCTCAAGGCGATCATGGCTCAGTTCGAGACCTATGCGCCGGGGATCGGCAAGACAGTGCGCCATGCCGAATTGCTGACACCGCCCGACATCGAGGCGCGCTACCGGATGCCGGGCGGTCACTGGCACCACGGCGAATTGCAGGCCGACCAGATGCTGATGTCGCGGCCCGTCTCCGGCTGGTCGGGCTACGACACGCCGGTTGAGGGGCTGTTCCTCGCCAGCGCCGGCTCGCATCCGGGCGGCGGCGTCTCCGGCGCGCCCGGCTTGAACGCCGCGCGGCGCATCATCGCGATGAAGGGGTGATATGATGATCCAAAGAGCTAAGGCCCTGCTCTACGACGCCCCCCCTCAACCGAGCATCGACACCGCCCGCACCACAGCCCAATCGCACTTCCGCACCTTGCGGTGCGGCACACCGTTTCAGCCACGCATCGATGCGCTGGCCAGGACCAATGACTGGTACAATTGGGCCGGCTACCGAGCCCCGCATTCGCTGTGGGACGAGGAGCTCGAATATTTCGCCATCCGCAGCCAGGCGGCCTTGTTCGACATCTCGCCGATGACGAAATACCGCGTCGAAGGCCCGGATGCCGAGGCCTTCCTCAATCGCGTCACGCTGCGCGACGTGACCAAGCTGAAGTCGGGCCGCGTCCACTACACCGCCTGGTGCGACGACGAAGGTTTCGTCCTCGACGACGGCACGCTGTTCCGCCTGTCGCCGACGCGGTTCCGGCTGTGCTCCCAGGAACGGCATCTGCCCTGGCTGCTCGACAGCGCCATAGGTTTCGATGTGACGGTCGAAGAAGAAACCGCGGCCGTCGCCGGTCTGGCCTTGCAAGGACCGACCGCCTTCGCCGTGCTGCACGATGCCGGTTTCGCCGGCGTCGAAAATCTGAAGGTTTTCGACCTCGCCGACTTCCCACATGATGGCGACCCCCAGGGAAACAGCCAAGTCACCATTTCGCGCACCGGTTTCACCGGCGATCTCGGCTACGAGCTGTTCGTGCCATCTGAGCAAGCACTAAGCCTTTGGGACCGGCTGATGGCGGCTGGTGAATTGCGCGGCATCCGTGCCATCGGCTACACGGCACTCAATCGCGCCCGGCTCGAAGCCGGCTTGATTGTCGCCAATTCCGACTTCGTCACCTCCGAGCACGCCATCCGCGCCGACCGCTTGCGCATGCCGGACGAAATCGGTCTCGGTTTCATGGTCGACCTCGAAAAAGGCCATTTCAACGGCCGCCGCGCCATTCTCGACGCGCGGACGAAGAAGCGTCTTCGTCATGTGCTGGTCGGGCTGGAAATCGAAGGCAGCATTCCGGCCGAGCATGCCATCGTCTACTATAGGAAAGGCCAGGAGGTCGGGCTGATCAGCGCCGCCATGTGGTCGCCGATGGCCAAGCGCAACATCGCCATCGCCTCGCTGGCGCGGCCGTTTGGAGATACGATGGTCGACGACCTCTGGGTCGAGATCTACGCCATGCGCGAGCTGCAATACCAGAAGCTGATGAAGCGGGCCAAGGTGGTGCCGCGACCCTTCATCAGGCTCGACCGCCGCACCGCCAATCCACCGGCGGGTTTCTGACCATGACCGACAAGACAGACAAGTCCGACGTCGATGGGGAGGCCACCGAACAGTGGGAGCTGGTCAATACGCCGCTCGGCGAAAAATGGTCGGGTCGCACGCGCTACGCAGCCGCCATGTTCTTCTACAAGCGCGGCGAGATGAGTGCCGAAGCACTGGAAGTCTACCGTATCTGCGCCCGGCTGGATTCGGAAAATCCGCTGCCGATCATCCGTGACCGCGGCGTTGGCCAGGACTGGCTGAGGCGTATGGGTTTCGAGTAGTACCCTACCCGATCGTTTTCTCCAGCATGCTGATCCAGTTGCGATAGGCGATCTTCTCGATCAGCGCGCGACCAAAGCCGCGCGCGGCGAACGCATCGAGCAGCTTCGGCAGGCCGGCGACATCGCCGATGACAGCCGGGATCATGGCGCCGTCGAAATCCGAACCCAGGCCGACGCCGTCTTCGCCCAGTGCCTGCAGCAAGGAGTCGACATGGCGCACCATGATGTCGAGGCTGGTATCGGCATTCATCCTGCCGTCGTCGCGCAGGAACCCGGTGGCGAAATTCAAGCCGACCATGCCACCCGACTCGCGGATCGCGCCGAGCTGCCAATCGGTGAGATTGCGGGAATGCCCGCAGATCGCATGGACATTGGAATGGGTCGCGACCAGTGGCGCGTCGCTGATCTCGGCGACGTCGCGAAACCCCTTTTCATTGAGGTGCGAAAGATCGACCATGATGCCGAGTTGGTTGCAGGCCTTGATCAGCGCCTTGCCGGCATCGGTCAGGCCCGGCCCGGTATCGGGCGTCGACGGAAAGCGGAACGGCACGCCGTGGCCGAAGGCGTTCGGACGGCTCCAGACGATGCCAAGCGAGCGCAGGCCCGCAGCGTGCAGCACGTCGAGCATCGTCAGCTCTGGATCGATCGCCTCGACGCCTTCGATGTGGAACACCGCCGCGATCGACCCTTGTGCCATTGCGTTTCGCACGTCGCCGGCGCTCCGGCAGACGGTGAGCGCCGACGCTCGCTCCAGCCTGAACAGGATCGAGGCCATGGCGATGGTGGAGGGAAGCGCGTCGACACGGGCAAGTTCGGACGGCAAGGGCTCGTTGTCGCTTGGCGCCGGCGGCACCGCGCTGCGCCTGGATTTCTCGACCGGCGGCGGGAAGATTGCGAACATGCCGCCGGCAAAGCCGCCCTTCTTCGCCCGCGGCAGGTCGATGTGGCCACCCGGCGTTCCCTCGATGAACAGCTTTTCGACATCCGCGTCTTTCGACTGATAGAGCCTGAGCAGCGTGTCGTTGTGGCCGTCGAAGACGGGAACGCGATCGGTTTCGGTCATCAGGGGGTCATTCGGTTCGATTGGTCGGGCAGGCGGCGGCAAGCCAGCAGCAGGCAAGATACCTACTTAGGCAAGACACTACCCACTAGGCAAGACTGGCGATCTGCGCAAATGCCACGCCGATGCATGCTCTGGCGGCTGCCCGACCTCAACCGTGATCGCACGCCAAGGCACGTGGGTAGGATCCTATTGCTTCAGCACGTCGGCCCATTCCTGGTGACGACGGAACTGGGCGTTGGCGAACGGGCAGAGCGGGATGATCTTCTTGCCCGCCGCGCGCGCGTCCTCGACGGCGCGGGTGACGAGGCGAAGCCCCGCACCCTGGCCGCGAAACGCATCCGGCACGTCGGTATGGTCGATGATGATCTGGTGCTCGCCGATCTTGGTGAAGGTCATCTCCGCCTCAGCGCCGTCCGGCCCGCGCAAGAGATAACGACCCTTGGAACCGCGGTCCTCGAGTTCGATCTCCGGAAGTTGGTCCGTCATTGCTTACGCTCCTTCTACCGGCGTGGCGGATAGGAATCGCCGCGCCGCCTCTATCTCGTTCGACTGCACCTCATGGCCGCCGTCGTGCCACTCCACTGTGACATCGGCGCCATCGGCACGCAAATAGGCCTCCAGCCGCGACGTCAGGTTGGGCGGGCAGATCGGATCGCGCCTGCCTGCCGTGACCATGATGCGGCGGCCGGCGAGACTTCCCTCGATCTCCGGCTCGAACGGGATCAGCGGGTGCATCAGCACCGCCGCGTCGAACAGCGAGGGCGCCGCGAACACCACCGAGGCCAGGATGTTGGCGCCGTTGGAATAGCCGAGGCCAAGCACCGACGAAGGCTTTGCCGCTTCGACATGCGATGTGACGAAGCCAACCATCTTGTTTGTCGCGCGCGCCAGGTCGCCCATATCGTAGACGCCCTCACCGGTGCGGCGGAAGAAGCGCGCAGCACCTTGTTCCGAGACATCGCCGCGCGGCGAGACGATGGTCGCTTGCGGCGCAAGATCGCGCCCGAGCGACAAAAGCTGGCCCTCGTCGGCGCCGGTGCCGTGGAAGACGAAGAGCAGCGCGCCGCCCGGCGAACCGGGCAGCACCTTGTGGATGTAAGCGTCCTTGCTCATGACCTGATCCTTAATGCATGCCGCGCGAAAGTGCGCAGCGGTTTTGCGATAACGATATGCACAAAACTAAACTGAAGCGCGTCGCCCAATCTCATCAAACGCGATGCGCTTCAGTCTTCCAGCTTCTGCAGATGCTGTTCGAGATAGGGCCTGAGATGCTGGTGCTGCGACGGCAGCTTCAGCGCCTCGCCGAGATGGGCGGTGTCCTCGTCGCGGTCGAAGCCCGGTTCGTTGGTGGCGACTTCGAACAGCACGCCGCCCGGCGTGCGGAAATAGATCGCCCAGAAATAATCGCGGTCGATCACCGGCGTCACCTGATAACCCGTCTCCATCAGCGCCTTGCGCACTTCGAGCTGCTTGGCGCGGTTTTCGACGGCGAAGGCGACGTGATGAACGGAGCCGGCACCTAGATCGGCAAAAGCAGCGCCCGGCAGCGATTCGATGTCGACGACATTGGCGCCATTGCCGTTCTTCACCGCTAGCCGTTTTACATCGCCGGATGTGTCGGCTTCCTCATAGCCCATGAATTTCAGCAGCTCTTCCGTAGCGCCGCCATCCCTCAATCTGAGCGATACCGAATGAAAGCCGCGGATCGCCTCGTCGGAGGGCACGCCGCCTTTCGCCCATGGCGCTCTGGTGTCCGCCTTGTCCTCGACCAGCGCAAAACCATCGCCGTCGGGGCCGACGAAAGCGAGACGCTTCTCGCCGAAGGTCTCTTCGCGCGAGAGGCCGGCCACGCCCTCGTCGGCAAAACGCTTTTCCCAATAGGCGAGCGTGCCTTCGGGCACCGAATAGACCGTGGTGCCGACTTCGCCGACGCCGTGGCGGCCCTTGCCGATGTTGGGGAACGGAAAATAAGTCATCACCGAACCGGGCGTGCCGATCTCGTCGGCATAGTAGAGATGATAGACATCCGGTGCGTCGAAATTGACGGTTTTCTTGACCCGGCGCAGGCCGAGTTTTTTTGTGAAAAATTCATTGTTCTGGCGCGCATCCCTGGCCATCGAGGTGACATGATGCAGGCCTTTGATCTGGTTGAGCATTTTTCCTGCTCCTTCCTTGCCCTGTGCGGCCCATGCCGCTGTCCACGCAAATATGAGGACCCGCCAGCCGGCGTCAAAGGCCACAAACACAGAATAGACTGTGCTCTATGAGTGAACAATAAAACGGCCTTCGTTCACTATCTGGCGAAACCCTCTGGCTTGCGTCGCCGCAAAAATTCGGCTCCATGAGCGGCACGCTACAATGAAGGATACAGCGATTGACCGGAAAAGGCAGGCGCCCGAACATTCTCCTGATCACCTGCGACCAGTGGCGCGGCGACTGCCTGTCGGCTGTCGGTCATCCGGTGGTGCGGACTCCGAACGTCGACGCGCTCGCTGCCGAGGGCGTGCTGTTCAGAAAACATTATGGTGGGGCGGCGCCCTGCTCCCCGGCGCGCGCCTGCCTCTACACCGGCCTTTACCAGATGAACAACCGCGTTTGCCGCAACGGCACGCCGCTCGACGCCCGCCACGGCAACATCGCGCTTTCGTTGCGCGGCCTCGGCTATGATCCGACGCTGTTCGGCTACACCGACATGTCGCCCGATCCGCGCGCTTTGGCGCCAGGCGACCCGCGGCTGAAAAGCTACGAAGGCGTGCTGCCCGGCTTCACCGTGCGCCAACTCCTGCCGGAGCACCAGAAACCATGGCTGTCCTGGCTCAAGGCGCGCGGCGTCGATAGCGGCGCCGGTTTTCCCGACATCCATCGCCCGGCGAACGAGATCCATGGCGGCGCGGTGACCGACGCGTCGCCCGTCTACTCGAAGGACGAAACCCCAGCCGCTTTCCTGACCGGCGAATTCGTCCGCTGGCTTGGCGAACAGGAGCGCGACACGCCATGGTTCGCGCATCTTTCCTTCCTTAGCCCGCATCCGCCCTTCATCGTGCCGGAGCCTTACAACAGGATGTATGATCCCGCCGACGGTACAGCCTTCCGCCGCGCCGCGAGCTGGCGGGCCGAGGCGGAAAGCCACCCTTACCTTGCCTATGATCTTGACCAACAGGAGCGGGCAAAATTCCGCCCGGGAGCCGAAGGCAAGGTGCGCGACTGGAGCGACGACGATTTTCGCCGCATCCGCGCACTCTATTACGGCATGATCTCGGAGGTCGATGCGCAGCTTGGCCGCATCTGGCAAGCGGTCAAGGCAGCGGATGCTTGGGATAACACCATCATCGTATTGACCTCCGACCATGGCGAGATGATGGGCGACCATTTCATGCTGGGCAAAGGCGGCTTCTTCGACGGCAGTTTTCATATCCCGCTGATCATCCGCGACCCGCTCCGTCGCAGAGCGGCTGGCGCCGGCGTCCACCGCTTCACTGAGGCGGTGGACATAGCGCCGACATTGCTCGATCTGCTTGGCGAGGAAACGCCGCCGCATCTCGACGGACAATCGCTGAAGCCGTTCCTGGATGCCAGGGAGCCGGACAATTGGCGCGAGGCCGCGCATTGGGAGTTCGATTTCCGCTCGGTTGCCGACGGTCATGCCGAGCGCCATTTTGGCATCGGTCCGCGCCAGTGCAACCTCGCCGTCATCCGCACGAAAGAATTCAAGTATGTCCATTTCGGCGGCGGCCTGCCGTCGCTGCTTTTCGACCTCGAAAGAGATCGAGACGAACTGACCAATGTCGCTGCCGACCCGGCCTATCTGCGCGTCCGGCTGGAGCTTGCCGAAAGGCTGCTTGCCTGGCGGGCCGAACATCTCGACCAATCACTGGCGCTTGCCGAACTGACCGAGGATGGCGTCGCCGGCCACGTCGCGGGCCTGCTACCTTTCCAGCCATGAAAAAGGCCCACGCCGTTGCCGGCGCGGGCCTTTTTTCGTCGGTGGAGCGAACTACCGCATGATCATGCGCTGCTCGTCGCGCTTCTCGGCATAGCTGCCCTTGTCGTAGACGACCTGCGCCTCGAGCTGCTCCTTGGTGAAGGTCGTGTACAAGTACTTCTTGCCATCCTTGTCGGTCATGAATTTGAGGTTGTCCATGCCGACCGCCACTTCCTTCTCACCAACGCCGAGGAAGCCGCCGACGTCGATGATGACGGCATCGACCTTCTTGTCGCCCGTCAGCACGACGTCGCCAATCTCACCGACATTGACATCATTGGCGCCATAGACGGTGGTTCCAACCAGGTCCTCCGACCGGATCTCGTCGACCGGCATTTCGGTCAGTGCCGACTTGTCGATCGCCGCGGTCTGCGTCTGGTCGGGGGCGTCAGGCGTTCCGGCAGCCGGAGCCTCGGCCGTCTGGTCCGTTGGGGCCGGAGCAGCAGGATCAGGCGTTGCCGCCGGGGCCTGCGCCGTCTTATCCGCAGGCGCTGGAGCCGGAGCCTCGGCTGTCTTGTCCATAGGCGCCGGAGCAGCGGTGTCAGGCGTTGCCGTCGGGGCTTCCGCCGTCTGATCCGCAGGGGCTGGAGCCGGGGTGACAGCAGGGGTTGTCGTCACCGGCTGAGGCGCCGCCGCGTCAGTGGATGCGGTGGTTGCCGGGGCCGGATCATAGGGCTTGCGGTCGAAATCGGGCTGCGCCTCCAGTTCCTCCTTCGTGGTCTGGGCGACCAGCCAGCGATCGCCATTCTTCTCGGCCCACTGGGCCTTGTCGAACTGATAGGCTACGTTCTTTTCGCCGATGCCAAGGAAGCCACCGACGCCGATCACCAGCGACTCTGCCTTGCCGTCCTTGGCCAGGACGATGTCGTTCACGTCGCCGATGTTCTGAGCGTCGTCGGCAGTGCCGTTGTAGACGGTTTCGCCGACGATGTTGGTGGCAAGGTTGCCGTCGGAGCGCTTCACGGGCTCGGCCGGGGCCGCCGGAGCGTTCTGTGCGGTGGTATCGGTCGACCCAGAAGGGGCGGCAGGAGCCGCAGCCGTGGTGTCAGTGGCCGCAGGAGCCGGATCGTAAGGCTTGCGGTCAAAGTCCGGCTGAGCCGTCAACTCATCCTTTGTCGTTTGGGCGATCAGCCAACGATCGCCGTTCCGTTCGGCCCATTCCAGCTTGTCGTAGTCGAAAGCGACGTTCTTGGCGCCGACGCCAAGGAAGCCGCCAACGCCGATGACGATGGATTTTGCCTGGCCGTTTTCATCGAAGACGACATCGCTCACCATGCCAATGTTCTCGGCGTCGTCGCCTGTGCCGTTATAGACCGATTCACCGATGATGTTGGTGACAAGGCTGCCCTCGGCGCGCTGCACGTCGACCGGTTCGGCTTCCTGGGTGGCAGGCGGCGCCGGGGCCGGAGTTGTCTGCGACTGCGCGTAAGCGCCTGTTGCGATCAGCATTGTGAGTGCGGTCGTGGCTAGAAGGGTGCGTACCATGATCATCTCTCCTCGTGATTTCGTGTACGCCGCGTCCAATTGAGCCATGGAAAGATCGGACGCAGCGTCTTCACATGTCACAACGCTGTGACCACGCCGTTGTTCCGAAACACCATGGCGAACGTCGTAAAAATCCGTCTAAATCGCGCTTATGCATGCGTTCCATCGGTAAACCGCACTCCTGTATTTTCGTCAGAGCTTACGGAACCTTTTTTTAACCGCCCCGTTTCAGCCTGTGGCTGGGTCTGTCCCGGCCAATGGTTGCCCATGGTTGCCAAGAAAGAACGGAGTGGGGGCATGCGATTTGCGGCGGTGCTGAACCAGGAGGGCGGCACCTTGCGAACGATTGATCTTTTCGCCTTCTCGGACCAGATGCGCCGGACGTTGGAGGCAGCTGGTCATTCCATCGACATCGACGTCGTTGCCGGCAAGGATATCGTCGCAACGCTGGACAGCGTCGCCTCGAAGCCCGGCATCGACATCGTGCTGGCCGGCGGTGGCGACGGCACCATTTCGGCCGCGGCGGCCCGGTTGATGGGCAGGAAAACGGCGCTTGCCATATTACCGGCCGGCACGATGAACCTGTTCGCGCGCGGGCTCGGCGTCCCGCAGACCCTTGACGCGGCAGTGAAGTCCTTTGCCGACGGCGAGGTCATCGCAGTCGATATGGCAACCGCCAACGGCCGACCCTTCGTGCATCAGTTCTCGATCGGCATGCATGCCAAGATGGTGCAGCTTCGCCAGAACATGGAGTTTGGCTCGCGGCTGGGAAAGATGCAGGCCTCCGTGCGGGCTGCCTGGGCGACGATCAAAAACCCGTCGGCAATGAAGGTGACGTTGACAATCGGCGAAACCGAAATCGTGACGCGCACCACCGGCATCGGCGTCACCAACAATCTGTTCGGTGAGGGTCACCTGCCCTATGCCGACAATCCCGCCGGCGGCGTGCTCGGCATTTATATCACGGTGGCGCGGCAGCGTGGCGAACTGGTCCGGTTCCTTTTCGATATGGCGCGGGGCAAATGGCGCGACAGCGGACATGTCGAAATCCACCAGGCCGACCGGGTCGTTTTGAAAATCCACTCGGCAGCCAAGAGATTCCGCGCCGTCTTGGATGGCGAACTGATCAGGCTTGACCGCGAAACGACGATCGAAATCCATCCTGGCGCGCTCAACGTTCTCGTCCCGGCGCGCGCTGCCCAAGCGAAGGCCGCGTGATGCGGCCCGCCACGGTCAATCGGCGGGCTTCAGCCCTGGGGAAGCTCGCCCTGTTCGTTCCTGGGAAGCTCGCCCTGTTCGGTTGGCGGCGTCTTGTCTATCATGTTGCCGTAAATCTCCGCGACGCCCCAGGCGATAAACGCCAGAAGCAGCGCGGCGATCAGGATACGGAGGGTGTGCCACCCCCAGCGTCCCTGGCGGGCTTTGTCTTCAGGAACGATCTTGGGCATGATCGGCCTCCATGTCGTTTGGCGCTGGCATGTCGTTTGGCGCCGGCGGGCGCGGCTGGCAAAACGTGGTTGGGTAACGGTTCCTCAAGGCGAAGGTTCCGGTTTCGGAGCCAGGCAGCCGGCCTGGCGCGAATGGCTGCAAGCCGATGAATTTGGGGGCCTTGTGGATAGCCGGGTAGAGAAAAAGCCGAATCTGCCGGTCGATGTCCTTAGCGTGCTAAGGGCGCAGGATCGGCTTGCCGTACTCCACGGTCTCGATGCACTCGACACCGCGGCCGATCCCGACTTCGACCATATTAGTGGGCTCGCCGCCGCGGTCATGCAGGTGCCTATCGCGCTGGTGACACTGCTCGCCGTCGAACGGCAATGGTTCAAATCCTGTGTCGGCCTGGACGAGACCGAGGCCGCCACCGATACATCTTTCTGCGCCTATGCCATTGCTGCCGGCGACGAGCCGATGGTGGTGACCGATGCGGCCGCGGATACACGTTTCAGCGCCAGCCCGCTGGTCATTGGCAAGCACCATGTCCGTTTCTATGCAGGTGTGGCGATTGTGGTGGCCGGCGCCCGGATCGGCACGCTCTGCGTCTTCGACCGGAAGCCGCGCGCGTCGCCGTCTGCCGCCAAGCTCGGACAGTTGACGGCGCTCGCCAGCCTCGCCGCCAGCCTGTTCGCATTGAAGGACGCCACCCGCAACGGCGCCAGCGCCGCTGCGGCGCTGGCGCGCGAACAAAAGCGGCGCGCCATCGCGCTCGATGCCGCCTCGCTCGCAAGCTGGGCGTGGGATATCCACACCGATATGATCGAATGCGATGTCCGGTTGTCCGAACTGTTCGGCCTGCCGCGCTCGAACCGGCTGAGGGCGCGCGACATCGTTGCCGCCATCGACCCGCGCGATGTCTACCAGACCGAGACGCGCTTTCGCGACGCGCTGACCAGCGGCGACGACTATTTTGGCGAATACCGCGTCAAGGGCTTCAGTCCGCCGCGCTGGGTCGCTACGCGCGGCCGCGTCATCGAGCGCGACGGCGACGGCAAGCCGACGCTGATCTTCGGCGTCAATTACGACGTTACCGAACGCAAGCTCGGCGACGAGCGGCAACGGCTCTTGCTGCGCGAGCTGAACCATCGCGTCATGAACACGCTGGCGACCGTGCAGGCGCTGGCGACGCAAACCGTTCGCCATGCCCACCGGCCGAGCGAGTTCCTCGAAGCCTTCAGCGCCAGGCTTCAGGCGCTGGGCGCCGCTCACAGCCTGCTGTCCGACCGCGAGTGGCGCGGCATCGGCATTCGCGAACTCGTGCAGGTCGAGGTCAAACCGTTCGACACCGCCGAACAGCCGCGCATGACGATCTCAGGCGCGGACCTCCTGCTTTCACCCGACCAGGCTGTCGGGCTTGGCCTGATCCTGCATGAACTGGCCAGCAACGCGCTGCAATACGGATCGCTGTCGGCGGCCGCGGGCAAGGTCGATCTCGACTGGAAGGCACGGGGCCGGAAAGGCGCACGGCGGCTGGTGCTGACCTGGCGCGAAAGCGGCGGGCCTGAAGTTGCCTCGCCCGAACGCTATGGCTTCGGCTCTATCCTGATCCGCCGCAGCCTGGCCAAGGTCATCTCCAGCGAAGTGATCCATGAATTCCGGCCGGAAGGCGTGTTCGCCGAAATATCGATGCCGCTGGAGGACCTGTCGAAGTGACGGCGCAGCGGTCTTGGGGTATGCATTAAGACAGGAACTTAAGGCGCGTCGCATGACGCCTTCAGACGCGGCGCGCTTTAGAATCATGCCGAACCGAAGGTCCGCTTCCGCGAAAAGTGGCGCCCGGATTCGGGCAAGAACATGGTCAAACAAGAAGAACGGTTTCGAGTTATTTCGCTTCGCCGGCGTCCGGATCGTCGGCGTCGGGCTTCATATTCTCGCGGTAGATGGCGTAGGCGGCGAGTGCAATCGCCGGGCCGAGAATCGTGCCCAGGCCGCCTTTCCCCTTGAGCAGCGTCGGCAGCACGGCGAGCGCGGCCGCGATGCCGATTGCCTTCATGTCGGCATTGCGCCTCTGCGCCCGACGTCGGGTTCGGGCACCGGCCGACAGTTGATGGATGAGCAGGAGGAGCGCTGCGATCACAAGGAAGCCGATCCCGAAACCGAGGCAGGCTGCCATCGGCCCATAGCGGCCCGCCGCCCAGACATAGGCCGCTCCGACGAGGAAACCGAGGCCGCACAGTGCTGCAAGTGCTGCGAGTGCATAAACCACAGCAGCCGAGCGCGCGCGGCGCGCGGCTGCAATCATTTCACCCGAGGCCAGGCCCGAGATCAGCGATGCCAGCATTGCCATCTGGGTTGAGGCTAGCGGCGCGCGAGAAGCGCGAACAGAAAGCCGACGCCTGCCGCGATCGCCAGCGACGTCACCGGCTTTTCGCGCACGCTCGCCGCCACTTGCGCCTCGATATCCTTGGCGTTGCTGCGCACGGTGTCGAAGGCTGCTTCGCCCTGGGTGCGCAATTGCTCGACACCTTCAACGGCAGCCCGGCGGGCCGTCCCATAGCCATGTTCGCCGGTCTTGGCCAATTGCTTGGTGAGTTTTTCGATATCGGCTTTCAATTGCCTGATGTCAGCCTCGAGGTCCGAATTCGCCCGGCTTTCGTTTGCGGTCTTTCCTGCGGCAGTCGCCATTGCTTAACTCCTTGCGTTCGCTTGATTTCAAACGCCCGATACACGCCAAGGTTCCTAAATCGGAACACGGTCCATGAAAGGGTGTTTCCGCAGGCGAGTCCAGCCCGGCGCGAACGTATTTGGCCGGGCCTTCAAATCAGTGGTCGGCGATCTTCGCTCAACCCCTCCCAGCGGGCGAGTTCCTTGAGCCTTTCGTTGTCGACCACCTCGCAGCCTCCGCCGCGCCAGAAGATAAGCTTGCGGTTCATCAGCTTCCGGATCGTCTTGTTGGTGTGGACCAGCGACAGGCCGAGCGTATCGGCGATGTGCTGCTGCGGGATCGGAATCCGCACGGGCGTCCCGCCATTGAGCCCGACCGCCTTGGCACGGCTGGATATGAAGGCGATGAGGCAGGCTGCACGCTCGAGCGCGGTGCGTCTGCCGATACTGAGCAGGTTCTCGTCCAGCATGCGCTCCTCACGCGAAGCGATCCAGGTGATGTCATAGGCGAGGCCCGGATGGCTGCGGTAGAGATCGGGAAGGGCCTCCCGCTCGAAGACGCAGAGCAGCATCGGCGACAGCGCTTCGACGGAGTGTTGCATTTCGCCCATCAGGCTGCCTTGCAAACCGATGAGATCGCCTGGCATGGAATAGTTCAGAATTTGGCGGCGCCCGTCGGACAGCAATTTGTAGCGGAAAGTCCAACCCGACTGCACCGTATAGAGGTGGGCGCTGTGGCTCCCTTCCACCAAAACCGTGGCCCCCTTGTCGACGGCCAGTTCGCCTTTCTTGAACGCGTCGACGAAGACGAGTTCCTGCTTCTCGAACGCCGGCAACGGCCGCAACGGACAGTTCCCGCATGAATACCGGCGACTGGGAGAAGAACGGCCGTTCTGGCCAGGCATTTCGATCCCCGCTTTGAAAGCGTTGCCCTCTTTGAAAGGGCGATAGCAAACGCCCTGCAGGCGTCGAGGTTCCGCCATCCGCGATGGGCATGTCTTTTTTAAATGACAGGATGCCAAATAACTTTAAATGACAGGATGCCAAATAGAGATCATGACTCCTCTATACCCTGCGCTCCCCCCTGATCCCTGCGCTTCAAGGAGACATTGCCACGTGCCCCGACTGCTTGACGGATTGCGGATTCTAGTTCTGGAGGATGAATTTCTGATCGCCATGGATGTCGAGCAGCTTTGCCGCGACTATGGCGCCGGCGACGTGGTCATCGCCCGCGATCTGACTGAAATCGATCGCAAGAGCGTTGCCTCGCAATTTGACGCGGCCATCGTCGACCTCATGCTGGGCGGCGCTTCGACGCTCGATTTCGCTTCGCGGCTGCGTGAATCGGGCGTGCCTTTCGTTTTCGCCTCGGGCTATTCGGACATGGATGAAATCAAGGTGTCCTTTCCGGATATCCGATTGGTCACCAAGCCCTATTCGGGAGACGATCTCGTGGAGGCGGTGGCGGCAGCGTGCGGGCGCGGACCTCTTGTTTGAAATCCGGAAACGGGGCCTGTATTCAGGCGGCGTTCGACCCCGTCACCTGAGCCGAGATCGCGTCCGGGCCAAACTCGTCTTCGCCGGAAATCTTCAGGATTTCCTGTAGCCGGGTGCGGGCGCGGCTGACGCGGCTCTTGATCGTTCCGACCGCGCAGCCGCAGATTTCGGCGGCTTCCTCATAGGAAAAGCCCGAAGCGCCGATGAGGATGATGGCCTCGCGCTGGTCCTCGGGCAACTGCTCGAGCGCGCCACGAAAATCCTTGAGGTCGAGCTGGCCGTGCTGGGCCGGGTGGACGGCTAGCCTGGCCGTCATGATGCCGTCGCTGTCCTGCACCTCGCGGCCGCGCTTGCGCATCTGCGAATAGAATTCATTGCGCAGGATGGTGAACAGCCATGCCTTCAGATTGGTGCCCGGCTCGAAACTTTCATGCTTGTCCCACGCCTTGACCAGCGTTTCCTGCACCAGATCGTCGGCCTTGTCGGCGTTTTGCGTCAACGACACGGCAAAGGCCCGCAGGCTCGGAATCGAGCCGAGCAGATCGGTCTTGAAGCTCTGGGAGACGGCCGCCATGCCTCAGTCCTTTTTCCGTGCGGGTTGGGCCTGTTCCAACTGGCTGAGCAATTGGGCGAAGCGATCCGGCACATTGTCAGAGACCAGCTCGTCATAATATTGTTTGAGTTTGCGGCCGATTTCCGAGTTTGGCCCGAGAGGGTCGCCGGAAACGGCCCGGCGCCCGTTTACAGCGCCAGCCGTGGTATCTTTAGTCATGTCTTCATTTCGCCCTTTTGTTCCCAGCACCCTGCCGCCCTTCAACACACGACGCAAAGCAAGCGGCACCCTCGTCTGGTTGCCCATCCCGACCTCAAACGCCGTCCCCTTATATTAGTTCCACAACCATCGGAACTTTTTCGGAAAGCCGGCGTTTGTGTTTTCAGGGCTTATTTCGGGACTTGTAGTCGGCTTAGCCTGCAATCTTATGCAATTACGTCAGAGGGAGACGTCCATCATGAGCCTATCCGCAACCATCGCTCCGCACCTGCCGTTCTTGCGCCGCTTCTCGCGGGCCGTTTCCGGATCGCAGGAGAGTGGCGACGCGCTGGTCGCCGCGATGCTCGAAGCCATCATCGCCGACGTCGACATCTTTCCGGACGCATCGAACGACCGCATCGCGCTCTACAAGGTCTTCGCCAGGCTGTTCACCTCGGTCGCCATCCGCGTTCCGCAAGAGCAAGCGCAGTCGGCGTGGGAACAGCGCGCCGCCGCCAACCTGAACGCGATCTCACCCCGCCCCCGCCAAGCCTTCCTGCTGGTCGCCGTCGAAGGTTTTAGCGAAGACGAGGCGGCGGAAATTCTCGATGTCGACGATCAGGAGTTCTCCGAACTTCTCGCCGAGGCCAGCAACGAGATTTCCCGCCAGGTGGCAACCGATGTGCTGATCATCGAGGACGAGCCGCTGATCGCCATGGACATCGAACAGATGGTCGAAAGCCTGGGCCATCGCGTCGTCGGAACTGCGCGTACCCACGCCGAGGCGGTGGCGATGTTCGGAAAGACGCGACCAAGGATGGTGCTGGCCGACATCCAGCTTGCCGACGGCAGTTCGGGCATCGAAGCAGTGAACGAGATCCTGTCGTCCACGCCGGTGCCGGTGATCTTCATCACCGCCTTTCCTGAGCGCCTCCTGACCGGCGAGCGGCCAGAGCCGGCTTTCCTCGTCACCAAGCCGTTCAATCCGGACATGGTCAAGGCTTTGATCAGCCAGGCGCTGTTCTTTGACCGGCATGCGAAAGCGGCTGCATAGCAAACCGGGGTAAGCGCAACTTCACCGCGCCGCTCGTTTTTTCGCAGATCTAATGACGCTGGCTCCTTGCGGCCGGCATACGTCTGCGCGCCTCGAACGTCCCCTGCGCGTGACGATTCAATTCGGGCCGGAGAGCTTTCTAGGGATCGTCTTTTTCGGCAAATGGTGGAACAAACGGCAGCGAACGGCGTTTTTGCCGTACCATTCGAAGGAGATGGATCATGCTTTACTGGGCGCTCGTATTTCTCGTCGTAGCGATCATTGCCGGCGCTCTCGGCTTCGGCGGCATTGCCGGGACCTCGGCCGGTATAGCGCAGATATTGTTTTTCGTCTTTCTCGCTTTCCTGGTCATTTCCCTTATCGCTGGCTTGTTCAAACGGGCGTCGTGAACGCCAGTGCGATCGAACACTGGGAGCCGCACCCCTCAAGCGGTTTCCAGCTACCGCCGGGCGATGTCCCTCAACGGACGTCGCTCGGCGGACCTCTTTTGGGAACCCATTTTTCCGTCAGCCGTTCAGCTTAGATTGGGTGGGTGAAGTGACCGATGCAATCCAGAGCTGGAGACATGAAAGACAGCGGCCGGAGCGATGAGATCATCGCTCCGCATTCCGCTGAGAGCGGAATGCAGCTTGGCCGGGCCCTTCTCCATGCGCTGCACAATGCCGGCATTTCGGTTCTCTATCAGGATCGCGAGATGAAGACCGTCTGGGCCCGCAACATGCGCCCGCCATGGGCTTCCGATACGGCCGACAGCGGCATCTTGCCGCCGGCGCAGGCGGAGCGCATCGGTACGGCCAAACGCAACGTCGTCGCATCCGGCAATCCGGAACATCTTGAGCTCAGCATTCCCGCCGACGATGGCGTTCGCTGGTTCCAGGTGTGGGTAGACGCGGATCACGACGACGGCGGCGCCGTGCAGGGCGTCGTCACCACCATGGTCGAAACGACCGAGCAGAAACGTCGCGAGCAGACCCTGAAGACGCTGCTGCGCGAGGTCAGCCACCGTTCGAAGAACCTTTTGGCCATCATCCAGAGCATCGCCACCCAGACCAGCCGTTATTCGGACACGCTCACCGACTTCCTGACACGCTTTCGCGGCCGGCTGCAGTCGCTTGCCTCGTCCCAGGATCTGGTGACTTCGTCCAACTGGCGGGGAGCGGCACTCCGCGAACTGGTGTCCGGGCAGGTCGGCCGCTATGGGGCCGATCCCCTGCGCAGCCTGCGCTTCCGGGGTGCAAATCCGTACCTCAACCCCAATGCCGCCCTGCATATCGGCTTGGCCATGCACGAGCTTGCCGTCAATTCGGTCAGCTATGGCGCTCTGTCGCGAGCCGACGGATTCGTCGAGGTGACGGCCGACCTCACGGCCGCTTCCGCTGGCGAAACCGCCCTGTCGCTGGTATGGGCCGAAGCCATCGGAACCAACGACAATCAGCCCAGCGAGAAGCGTTTTGGCAGTGTCGCGCTCGAGCGCGTCGTGCCTGCGTCGTTGAACGGTACGGCGACACTCGAAATCACCGGGGGCCGTGTAGAGTATCGCCTTGTCGTTCCTCGCGGCAACTTCGAGACGGATTGAACGGACAACAGCCGAGCCAAAGAGGCCGGGATTGATACCGGCCGCGCCGGCTTTAACCACCTGTTCACCATAAAGTCCGATGCTGTTTTTCCCAGACCGCTCCACATGACGTTTTCGGTCGCAGTTCGCTGCGCAGTACGGGAGGAATGGCTTTGACGGTTGCCGATATCAACAGGCTGGAACAGGCCGCACGTATTTCGATGGGCGGGTTTCAGGACCTCGAAGCATCCGCCATGCCGTCGCATATTGCTTCTCAGCCGTTCCCCCGCTTTGCTGCCTTTGCGCTGGTGATGCTGACAGCCCTGATCGTCGCGCTCCAGGTAATCTAGAGCACCAAAATGGCCGGCGGCTGCGCTTGCCTCATGTCGACGTGTTTCTCCAAATGATCGCGCGCCAGCCTGCCTCGCAGGAACTTTGGCGGATGTGGCCCGTTGCTATGGCGAAAGGACCGTCGCCATGGAACATATCGCTGCCGTGTTGCTGGTCATCGGCTGTTCGAACACGATGACCGAGTGCCGTGAACTTCCCGTACCGGTGAGCGTTTTCGAAACCGCTCAGGAATGCACCGCCGAGCGGCCGTTCGCCTTGGGCGACGTGCAGGACCAGGCTCCACGTATAATTGCCGAATGCCTCTCCGTCGATCCGGCGCTGGAGGATGATTACGACCGGATCGTCTGGAATGTACGTCCGGACGGCACGCTCGACGCTTCCGTGGAGATTTCCAATCTTGTGGTTGCCTCGAACGGCGCGCCTCGCGAAAAAGATTCTCTTAGCCAACAGTGAAATCGAGCAGGCAAAACCCTTTTTCGCATGATAAATGACGGATCGGACTACAAGTGAGGACAAAAGCGAGGAGTAACTCTATGCGGAAGATGATTATTGCGATGGTTGCCGTGGTGGCGGTCAGCGGTTGCAGCACCACCGAGCAGGATGTCGGCGTCGGCGCCGGTGTCGGCGCTCTGGCCGGCGGCCTGATTGGCGGTGGCAGGGGTGCGCTCGTCGGCGCAGCCGTCGGTGCCGGTTCCGGCCTGCTGGTGCGCAACCTGCGCAACGGCTATTGCCAGTATCGCGACAACCGTGGCCGCCTCTATACGGCTCGCTGCTGATTCCCGTCAAAACGCATGGAGCAATTTAAGCGGAGGCCGGCTCGCCCGGTCTCCGCTTAGTGCCTTCGAAAACTGCCGGTTTGCGGCAGCATTTCAGTCAGATAGTGGCATCCTGATTTCCACGTTCAATCCGCCATCGTGAAAATCACGATTGATCGTACCGCGCAATTCGCGCGTGACGTTCAAATCGATCAGCTTGGTGCCAAACCCGGTTTTGACGGGAGCCTCGAGCTTCTTCTGGCCCGCTTCGCGCCAGTTGAGAACCAGCGTCCTGTCGCGCCTGCGGCCTTCGACCGACCAGTCGACCTTGAGCGCCCAGTCGCCCTTTCGGTTATTCGCCGAATTGCCGGCTTCGCCATACTTCAGCGCGTTCGTCGCCAGTTCGTGAAAGGTCAGGCCGAGCGCTTGCGTCGTCGTCTCGTCGAGCAACACCTCTGGCCCCGACAATATCCCCTCGGGAAGCTCCTTGCCGAAGACCTGGCCAAGCTCGATGCGCAAGAGATCGCCGAGATCGGCCTTCTGCCAGCGCGAGCGCGTCAGGATGTCCTGGGAAGCCGCCATTGCTTGCAGCCGCGCCGAAAAAGAGGACGAGAACTCGTGGACGTCGGTGGCCTGCGACGCGGTCTGGCGCGCGATCGCCAACACTCGCGTGATCGAGTTCTTGATACGGTGCTTCATCTCCTGCAGCATCAGGTCTTTTTCGAGCAGGCTCTTTTCCGTCGTCTCGTGAAGCAGAGAGACCGCGTCATAAGCCCGCTCCTGATAGCGCGCCACCAGCGCGATGGCGCCCGCGAGCAGCAGCCCGAACAGGCCGAGCATCACCGGAATGGCGCGCGACGAGGGTTGCGAGAAGGCGCTTGTCGGCCTGAACAGGATGGTCCACGGACGCCCGGCGACAGTGATCTCGCGGGAAACCACCAGTTTTTCGCCGAAGGTCGACACCGGCGGCGTCTCCGACTGGAATAAGAGATTGTTGGCGTCCACCTTGCCATCATAGATTTCGATGTTGACCGGCAGCAGCGGCGTCCGGCTGAGCGCGGTCTGGAACAGGTCGCGGGCGCGGAAGGCCGCATAGAGAAAACCTGATGTCGAGGATGTGGATGCATTGACGCCGTCCGGCGCGGTTTCAACGTTGAGCCGCACGAAGACCAGGAAGCCGGTGAAGGTCTGCGCAGCACCCGTTTCTTGGCCAAGTTGCACGCGCCCGCTTGCATGCTGCTGGTCGTCGGCCATCGCCTTTTCGATCGCCTCGCGCCGCACCGGTTCGGTGAACATGTCGTAGCCGATGCTGGATTGGCTGGACGTGTCGAACGGCTCGAACTGCACGATGGGCGTGCGCCATGACAGCGTCGTCGTAGACGGATAGATCACATGGCTGGCGCCATAGTCGTGCAGGAGGGCACGCTCGACCGCCACCTCGTCGCCTGTTTTCACCAAACGGAGAAAGCCGATGCCGCGCAGGCCGGCGAAATTGCCGTCAATATCGAGCGCGCTGAAGAATGCCTTAAACTCGCCCCGCGAAATGCCGCCATTGCGGGCGTTGAACAGCGCCTGCGTCGATCGCAGCAGCGACAGATGCAGGTCGATGCGGCTATCGATGCGGTTGAGCGCGTCGTCCGCCGTCGCCTCGAACTTGATGCGCGCCGCTTCCTGCGTGGCGAAATAGGCGAATCCCGCCATCGTCAGGCTGATCAGCGCGACGGCGATGAAAGCGACGATCGGAAAGAACTTCTTCAATTGCTGCCGCGGCCCGTGAATGGTTTTCGACCTTTATGGGCAAGTCCCCGCGCCAACACAATGGCGCGGCCAAACCATCGTGATGGCTGGCATATCACGTGGCCCGGCCACACAGCTGGTATTTAGCCGGCTTACTTGAAGCTTCAGGCGGCGATCTTCAGTGCACCTGGTCCCGGAATGGCGCCAGGCGGACACTTGCCCAGGATGATCATGCCGAGCACCTCGTCCTGGGTCACGTCGCTCGTGCGCGCCGTGCCGACGACCTGACCGTTCTTCATCACGCAGACGCGGTCGGCAAGCTCGAACACATCATGGATATCGTGGCTGATCAGGAAAATGCCGATGCCGTCGGCCTTGAGCTGCATGACCAGTTCGCCGACCTGCGCCGTCTCCTGCGGCCCCAGTGCCGCCGTCGGCTCGTCCATGATCAGGATACGGGCGTTGAACAGGATGGCGCGCGCGATCGCCACCGACTGCCGCTGACCGCCCGAAAGCTTGATCACCGGTTCCTTGAAGCGCTGGAAGCGGGGGTTGAGCCTGCCCATTACCTTGCGCGCCTCGGCCTCCATGGCGCCATCGTCAAGCGTGCGCCAGCCGGTCATCAGCTCGCGGCCGAGGAAGAGGTTGGCGGCGGCGTCGACATTGTCGGCGAGCGCCAGCGTCTGATAGATCGTCTCGATGCCGTATTTCTTGGCGTCGCGCGGGTTGGAGATCGAAGCCTCTTCGCCATCGACGAAGATCTGGCCCGCATCGCGCTTGTAGGCGCCGGACAGGATCTTGATCAGCGTCGACTTGCCGGCGCCGTTGTGGCCGAGCAACGCCACCACCTCGCCCGGGAACAGGACTATCGACGCATCGTCGACGGCGCGAATGCCACCGAAGGCAATCGAAATGTTGCGCATATCGATCAGTGGCGTGGGAGCAGTTGTGTCAGCCATGATCGTTCCTCCCTAAGGTTTTTGCTTGAGCATGAGCCTGCCCGTATACCGGTATCCACTTTTCGCTGACGCGGACCTTCGGTTCGGAATCATGCTCAGACCCGCTTGCGGTAGACGGTGTCGAGCCAGACGGCGACCACCAGTACGGCGCCGACGACGACGCTCTGAAGCGGTGAATCGATGCCGAGCAACACCATGCCGGATTGCAACGATTGCATCAGGAGTGCGCCCAGCATGGCGCCGAGCACCGTGCCGGAGCCGCCGGCAAGCGACGTGCCGCCGATAACGGCTGCGGCGATGACCAGCAACTCGTCCAACGTACCCAGCGCATTGGTCGACGCATTGAGGCGGGCCGACGCAATCGCCGCGCTGATTGCGGCCAGCACGCCCATGATCATGAACACCTTCATGGTCACCCAGCGCGTGTTGATGCCGGCGAGTTCCGCCGCTTCCGGGTTGCCGCCGATGGCAAAGACGTAGCGGCCAAAACGGGTACGCCTGGTGATGAAGGTCATGACGATGCCCACAGTGACCGCCATCAGCACCGGTATGGCGATCCCATGGGCAATGAACAGGCCGCCTTCGGGGATGGTGATGCCGTTCTGCTGGGCGTAGCGGCGCACGATGCCGACCGGCCAGGGATAGGAGTTGGCGATCCGGACGGCGCCAAGGATGGCGGCGCAAGCAACCACGCCGAGAAAGATTTCCGCCCAGACGGGGCGCAGTGGAAATTTGAACCGTTTGCGCTGCGACCGGCCGTTGAGCAGCATGAAGGCGACGGCCACACAGGCGAGAGCGCCGACGATCCAGCTCGCGGTTGCCCCGATCGAGCCACGCGGCCCGCCACCCATGAGCTGGAAGGTGGCGTCCAGCGGCGCGACGGTGCGCCCGCTCGTCATCAGCCACGCCATGCCACGCCAGATCAGCAGCCCACCCAGCGTCACGATGAAGGCCGGAACCTCTAGATAGGCGATGATGAAGCCCTGGAGCGCGCCGATCATGAGGCCGAGCGCCACACCGGCAGCCAGCGCGATGATCCATATCCAGGGACTTCCAAGCTGGAATCCCATGACGCGGATGAGGAATTCGGCCTGCGCCACGCCCATCACCATGCCGATCACGCCTTCGACGGAGCCGACTGAAAGATCGATGTTGCGCATCACGATGACCAGCACCATGCCGGTCGCCATGATCGCGACCGAGGAGGTCTGCACCGACAGGTTCCAGAGATTGCGCGGCGTGAGGAAAAGTCCGCCCGACAGGATGTGGATTCCAAACCAGATGACCAGCAGCGCGCCGACCATGCCGAGCATGCGTATATCGAGCTCGGTTGCCTTGAGGAACCGTCCGACGGTGCTGAGTTCGGATTCACGCGCCCGGTCTTCGGCCGTTCTGGCGGCCGGTGGGTTGGATGCCGTGTCGGTCATGAAGTCCTCCCACCGGGTTGCCGTCTGGCGCGGATGCCGGAACACGATGCTATCGGCTTTCCCCAATCATTTGAAGCGGAAGCCATTTGAAGCGGAAAGCCTTTGAAAACGCCGCGACCTCACAGCCGCGGCGTTCGTTTCCTTGCGAAGTGGTCGAGATCAGTTGCAAGCCGCCACGCTGCCGGCGGCGACACCCGCGCAGACCGCGTCCTTCGTGATCCAGCCGGCGTCGATGACGACGTTGAGATTGTCCTTGGTGATGGCAATCGGCGTCAGGAACAGCGACTTGACGGCATTGCCGCCCGGCGTGGTGAAGTCCTTTGCGCCCGCAATGTCGGTCATCTGTTTGCCGTCGGCAAGTTGCGAGGCGATCTCGGCAGCGTTCTTGCCGAGTTCGCGCGCGTCCTTCCACACCGATACGGTCTGTGTGCCGAGCGCGATGCGGTTCAGCGCGGCATGATCGCCGTCCTGGCCCGACACCGGGACGGATCCGGCCAGGCCTTGCGCCGTCAGCGCCGCGACGACGCCGCCGGCCGTGCCGTCATTGGCGGCCACCACCGCATCGACCTTGTTGTCGTTGGCGGTCAGGAACTGTTCCATGTTCTTCTGGGCGTTGGCGGGAAGCCAGCCGTCCGTATAGGCCTCGCCGACATTCTTGATCTTGCCGCTGTCGATGGCTTCCTTGAGCACTTCCATGGAGCCGGCGAACAGGAAATCGGCATTCGGATCGGCGCCCGAGCCCTTGATGAAGACGTAATTGCCTTCCGGCGCCACCTTGAACACTTCGCGGGCCTGCATGCGGCCGACTTCCTGGTTGTCGAAGGTCAGATAGAACACGTCCTTGTTCTCGATCAGCCGGTCATAGCCGACGACCGGAATGCCTTCGTCCAGCGCCTTCTGCACCGCAGGCCCAATGGCCGAAGCATCCTGCGCAAGGATGATCAGCGCGTTGGCGCCCTGCGAGATCAGGCTCTCGACATCGGTCAACTGCTTGCCGGGATTGGATTGCGCATCGGCGGAAATATACTTGTCGCCGGCGGCCTCGATCGCCGCCTTCATGGCGGCTTCGTCGGTTTTCCAACGCTCTTCCTGGAAGTTCGACCACGAAACGCCAATGACCTTGTCCTTCGCCTGTGCGACCGACGCGAGCGCCAGCGACATAGCGACCCCCGCCAGGATGGCGGCTGCGAATCTCTTCATGATATTCCTCCCTGCACCACGTACGGCGCGACCAAACTGGCCCGAAGGCCGGCACAAAAGGCTTTATTTTTTCGAGCCTCGAAAAAATACTGATCCAACGCCGAAGCGCTGTCAACATCAATTCTGATGGATTTTGATATCCTGCCCGGCGTTTTTTCGCGTCTCGGAATAAATAATGACAGGGCTGTCGGCTTCTGCCAATATTTGCTTGGTGTCGCCGACGGCCTTCGACGTCACGAGAGGCCGCGAGGACGACCGGGAGAAAGCAAGACATGTCGGTCGGAATCCGCCACGACGATTTGCGCCGGCGCAACCGGGCGATGGTGATTTCGGCCGTGCGCCGGGCCGGCCATCCGTCGCGGACCGAGATCGCGGCGACCACCGGCCTCAGCCATTCGACCATATCGGCGATCTCTTCAGACCTGATCCAGGAGGGCATCCTGGCCGAGAGCAGGGCAAGCGAGAGCGTTTCGCTGAAACGCGGCCGGCCGCAGGTCGGCCTCAGCCTCAATCCGGAAGCGGCTGCGGTGTTGGCCGTCGTGCTGTCGCTGAATTTCCTTTCGGTCGCCGTCATCGACTATGCCGGACAAGTGGTCGCCGAGGAACAGCGCCGGCTGGACACGCTGACCATGTCGCGTGACGAGCTGATCGGCGAATGCGTCGCCATCGTCCGGCGCCAGCTCGAGGATCCCGACCTCGATGTCCAAAGCGTTGCCCGCATCGCGCTGGCGATCCAGGGCATCACCGATTCCAGTGCGCGCGCCATGCTGTGGTCGCCGATCACGCCGCAGACGAACATCGCTTTCGCCGACATTCTGGAAGACGAGTTCGGCATCCCGGCCACCATGGAGAACGACTGCAACATGATGGCCGTGGCGCTGCGCTGGCGCGACCCGGATCGTTACCGCGACGATTTCATCGCCATCCTGCTCTCGCACGGCATCGGTATGGGGCTGGTGCTGAAAGGCGAACTGTTCACCGGCACCCATTCCTCGGGCGGCGAATTCGGCCACATGATCCATCGCCCGGGCGGTGCGCTCTGCCGTTGCGGGCGGCGCGGCTGCGTCGAGGCCTATGCCGGCAACTACGCGATCTGGCGCAACGCAAGACAGTTGAGCGAGAACGCCGAGCCGGTCGCCGATGTCAGCGACGCCGACATGCGGGCGCTCGCCACCCGGGCGCGCGAGACGGACGGACCGGAGCGCGAAGCCTACCGCAAGGCCGGCGAAGCGCTCGGCTTCGGGCTCGGCAGCCTGTTCGCGCTGATCGATCCGGCGCCGGTCGCCATGGTCGGCGCCAGCGCCGCCGCCTTCGACCTGATCGAGCCGGCCCTGCGCGAAGCCATCGCCCAAACTGCCGGCGGCCAGCATTCGGGTTCGATTTCCTTCGACACCGAGCCGAACGAGCTGCCGCTGATCCGCGAAGGCTGCGCCATGCGGGCGCTGAGCTTCGTCGACCAGGAGATTTTCGCGCCGGGCGTGCAGGCGAGAGGGGGCTCAGCGGGGAAGAACGTAGCTTGAGTTTGACCCGGAGAGCGCGGTCCAACTTCGTCATCCCTGGGCGAAGCAGGAGCGAAGCTCCGTCGCGGAGACCCTAGGATCCACGCCGTGACCTTAGCCGAAGAGTGCAGCGGAGCGGAATTCTGCATCGCAGCAGCGCTCTGAAGTCGCGGCATGGACCTGGGGTCTGCGCCGCGTCGCTTCGCTCCTTGCTCCGCCCAGGATGACGAAGCAATGGGCGTTTTCGCTAGTCGCCAAGACATGCGATCCGCCAACGCAAGCACATCCGACTGTCAGAACTTCCGCGCCGTGGAGCTAGTCTTCCCTGATCGCATAGCCCGCACCGCGGATGGTGCGGATGACATCAGGCATGCGACCATTGTTGACCGCCTTGCGCAGCCGGCCGACATGGACGTCCACCGTGCGTTCGTCGATGTAGATCGTCTCGCCCCAGACATTGTCGAGCAACTGGCTTCGCGAGAACACCCGCCCCGGGTGCCGCATCATGAATTCGAGCAGCCGGAACTCGGTCGGCCCGAGCCGGATCTCGCTCTTCTTACGATAGACCCGGTGCGATTCGCGATCGAGCACGATGTCGCCGACCTTGAGAACGCTGGACAGCACTTCCGGCTTGGCGCGGCGCAGCAGCGCCTTGACCCTGGCCATGAATTCCGGTGTCGAGAACGGCTTGACCAGATAGTCGTCGGCCCCGGTGGAAAGGCCGCGCACCCGGTCGCTCTCCTCACCGCGGGCGGTCAGCATGATGATCGGCAGCCGCTCGGTTTCCGGACGCACCCGAAGACGCCGGCAAAGCTCGATGCCGGAAATCGCCGGCACCATCCAGTCCAGCACCAGAAGATCGGGCACGTTCTCCTGCAGCCGGATCTCGGCCTCGTCGCCGCGTGTCACCACCTCGACCTGGTAGCCTTCGGATTCCAGATTGTAGCGGAGGAGGACGCCCAGAGGCTCTTCATCCTCCACCACCATGATGCGCGGCGCGATCATCGGCCGGTTACCCCTGTCATGTCGCCGGCGCCGACATCGTCGTTTCGTCGAGCTTCGGGCGGTCCGCCGGCAATTGCTTCCCGGTCACGACATAATAGGAGTTTTCGGCAATGTTAGTGACATGATCGCCGATACGCTCGAGATTCTTGGCGCAGAACAGAAGATGCGTGCAGGCGGTTATGTTGCGCGGATCCTCCATCATGTAGGTCAGGAGCTCGCGAAAAACCGCCGTGTATTTCACGTCGATCCTCTCGTCGGCGGCGCGCAGTTCTTTCAACGCGTCGGCGTTGCGCGAGACATAGTGCTCGACCACGCCGCGGAGCTGCTCGAGAACGAGATCCGCCATGGCGTCGATACCGTGCGAGAGATTGCGTGGCGTGGCGCTCTGCCCAACGGCGCTGACCCGCTTGGCTATGTTCTTGGCCAGGTCGCCGATGCGCTCGAGATCGCCCGCCATGCGGATTGCGCCGACCACGGCGCGCAGATCCTGCGCCATCGGCTGCCGCTTGGCGATCAGCGTGATCGCACTATCGTCGAGTTCGCGCTGCCGCGCATCCATGATCGTGTCGTCGGAGACGACGCGCTGCGCCATCGCATTGTCTGACGCAAGCAACGCGCGAATCGCCGCCGCGACCATCGCGGCGGCGAGCTCGTCCATGTCGCGGAGCAGCCGGTCGATGTGCTCCAATTCCTCGTCGAAAGATGCGACGGTGTGTTCACCCATGATACTGTCCTCGTGTTCGAAATTCGCCGCCGGACCGCTCAACCGAACCGGCCGGTGATGTAGTCCTGGGTGCGTTTGTCGTCAGGGTTGGTGAACATCTTGTCAGTCGCGCCCTCCTCGACCAGATAGCCGAGGTGGAACATGGCGGTGCGCTGCGACACACGCGCTGCCTGCTGCATCGAATGAGTGACGATGATGATAGTATAGTTTGCCCGCAGCTCGTCGATCAGTTCCTCCACCTTGGCGGTGGCGATCGGATCGAGGGCGGAACACGGCTCGTCCATCAGGATCACTTCCGGAGAGACCGCGATGGCGCGTGCGATGCACAGCCGCTGCTGTTGCCCACCCGAAAGGCCGGTGCCGGACTCCTGCAGGCGGTCCTTCACCTCGCTCCAGAGCGCTGCTTTCTTGAGGCTGGATTCGACGACCTCGTCGAGCTCGGCCTTGTTGCGCGTCAGTCCGTGGATACGCGGACCGTAGGCAACATTTTCGTAGATCGACTTCGGGAACGGGTTCGGCTTCTGGAATACCATGCCTACCCGGGCGCGCAATTCGACCACGTCGATCTTGGGATCATAGATGTCTTCGCCGTCCAGCGTGATGTTTCCGCCGACGCGAGCGCTGTCGATCGTATCGTTCATCCGGTTGAGGCAGCGCAGAAAAGTCGACTTGCCGCAACCTGACGGCCCGATCAGCGCCGTGACCTGACGTTCGGGAATATCGAGATTGACGGCGAAAAGCGCCTGCTTCTCGCCATAGTGCACGGTCACGTCCTTGCCGCGCATCTTGATGTTGGACTCTTTCGTCATCGGATTCAGCTTCTTTTCGACAGCCACTTCGGTCAGCACGTTCATGTCCCTTTACTCCATTACCAGCGGCGCTCGAAGCGCTGCCTGAGAAAGATCGCGATTGCGTTCATCAGAATAAGGAAGCCGAGCAGAACCAGGATGGCGGCGGAAGTGCGCGCGACGAAACCCCGTTCCGGACTGTCGGCCCATATGTAAATCTGGGTGGGCAGCGCCGTCGACGCCTCGAGGACGCCGGCCGGCGGGCTGGTGATGAATGCATTCATGCCGATGAGCAGCAGCGGCGCGGTCTCGCCGAGCGCCTGAGCCAGGCCGATGATCGTGCCAGTCATGATGGTCGGCATCGACAGCGGCAGGATGTGATGGAAGATCGCTTCGGTCTTGGACGCTCCGATTCCAAGCGCCGCCTCCCGGATGGAGGAGGGAACCGAGGTCAGCGAGGCGCGGGTAACGATGATGATCGTAGGCAAGGTCATCAGCGCCAGCACCATGCCGCCGACTAGGGGAACGGAGCGCGGCAGCCCGAACCAGCCGAGGAAGACGGCCAGACCGAGCAGACCGAAGACGACTGACGGAACGGCGGCGAGATTGTTGATGTTGATTTCGATCAGGTCGGTGAACCGGTTCTTCGGGGCGAATTCCTCCAGATAGATTGCCGCCGCGATGCCGATCGGAAAACTTATCAGGAAACACACTAGCAACGCCCAGAACGATCCCGAGATCGCACCGGCAAGGCCCGCCAGCTCGGGAAAGCGGCTGTCGGAATTAAAGAACAGCCCCCAGTTGAACGGTTTCGAGATGGCGCCCGCCGCAGACAGCTGCTCGTAGAACTCGATCTGCCGATCGGTCACGCGACGCTGGCTTTCCGGAGTATCGCGGTCAACCTGGCCCTTCGCGAGCTGATCGAGCGGATCGGAGAGCGGCACGCTGAACCGGGCGACCCCGTCGAGCAGGGCCGGGTTCCTGATGACCTGGTCGCGCACCAGGAATTGGGCGGATGAGGTGAACATGGCGAAATAGGCGCGTTCCGATGAACGCGGCAGTTCCGGAACCTTCTCGCGCAGCGCGCCGCGGACGATGCCGCGCCAATCCGCGCCCATGACGTCGCTCCGATCGATCTCGGCCTTGCTGAGGTCGAGTTCGAACGTCACTACGGACTGCGTGAAGGCACGGTATCCGGTGAAGGTCAGCGTGCCGATCAGGATCGCGAGAAACCCTAGCGCGAATGCAATCGCGATCATCCCGTAGATCTGCAGCCGCCGGTCGGCAGCGTAGCGCCGCTTTCGCCGCGCCGCCATCTCGTCGGACCCCCAGTTGATTACCACTGCAGGAAAAGTGACGGCCGTCATCAGTATTTCTCCCGGTATTTGCGGACCGTACGCAACGCTATCAGGTTCAGCCCGAGCGTGATAATGAACAGCATCAGTCCAAGCGCGAAGGCTGCCAGGGTCTTGGGATTGTCGAACTCGCTGTCGCCGATCAGCAGCGTGACGATCTGTACCGTGACGGTCGTGACCGCATCGAACGGGTTGAGCGTCATCTTGGCGATCAGCCCGGCGGCCATGACCACGATCATGGTCTCGCCGATGGCGCGGCTTAGCGCCAAAAGCACGCCACCGACGATGCCGGGCAGCGCCGCGGGCAGCAGCACCTTGCGGATCGTCTCGCCCTTCGTCGATCCGAGCGCATAGGAGCCGTCGCGCATGGCACGCGGAACGGCCGCGAAAGCGTCGTCGGAGAGCGACGATATGAACGGTATCAGCATCACGCCCATCACCGCACCGGCCGCGAGCGCGCTGTTCGGCGCGGCCTCGACCCCGATCGTGAGGCCCAGGCTGCGCACGGCGGGGGCGACTGTCAGAACCGCGAAGAAGCCATAGACGACGGTCGGAATACCGGCCAGGATTTCAAGCAGCGGCTTGACCACCGCCCGGAACCGCGCGCCGGAATATTCGGTCAGGTAGATTGCCGACAGAATGCCTGTCGGTACGGCGACCAGCATCGCCAGTGCCGAGATGACGAACGTGCCGAAAAACACCGGGATTGCGCCGAATGCGCCCTGGCCGGCGACCTGATCGGCGCGAAGCGCGATCTGCGGCTCCCAGCGGAGGCCGAACAGAAACTCGGTGAGTGGAACCCGAGCGAAGAACTGTGCCGCCTCATAGACCAGCGAACCGACGATGCCCAGCGTGGTCAGAATGGCGACGAGAGACGAGAAAAGCATGAAGATGGTGATCGACCGCTCGACGCTGTGACGGGCGCGGTAGCGGCTTTCGATGACCTTCAGGCCGAAGAACGCGCCGACCGTCACCAGCGCCGCGACCAAGGCGACCATGGCCCAGCGTGCCAGCATTTCGAGCGACTGGAGGTGCGCCACGGCAGCCAGGATTTGGGGCGACGGTTCCCTGAAATTGTTGCCGTTGGCAACCTGCCTGATCTCACTCAGAACCAGCGAGCGCTGCGCGCCGCTCAGTGCATCGGCGCCCGGATAGCTCCCCATCACGATCATGTCGACGATGGCGTTCTGCCCCGTCAACCAGAGAATGAGGAACACGAAAGCGGGCACGCCCGTCCAGATAGCCGCGTTCAGGCCGTGATAGATCGGGCGGGAATGAACTTTCTCCGCCTGACTGGTGCGGACCCGGCGTGCGCGCGAGATCCCCAGTAGCGATACGACAATGGCGGCGAGCGCCAGAAAGCCGAAAAGATATGCCGCCATGACGTCCCCTGCCGGTCAATTAAAACTGCCGCCCGCGAAACGCGGGCGGCAGGCTGTCGGAATTTACGATCCGAACTTCTTGCCTTCGAGAACGGCCTTCTGTACCTCGGCGCGTTTGTCGTCGGCGAGCGGGGTCAGGCCACGCTCGGCGAGGTAGCCATCCGGGCCGAGGGCGGCTTCGGACACGTATTCCTCAAGGAACTCCTTCATGCCGGGAATAACGTCGCGATGAGCGTTCTTGACGTAGAAGAACAACGGACGCGCCACCGGATAGGAACCGTCGGCGATCGTGTCGAAGTTTGGCTCGACGTCGTTGACCTTAATACCCTTGAGCTTATCGGAATTCTCATAGAGGAACGAATAGCCGAAGATGCCGACACTGTTCGGGTCGGATTCGAGACGCTGAACGATGAGGTTGTCGTTCTCGCCGGCTTCGACGAAGGGGCCATCCTGACGCATGCGCGAGCAGACCTCGGTCCACTTGTCTTCATCGGCCTTCTTCAGATCCGCCATGCCCGGGAGATCCTTGCAGCCGTCATGCATCACGAGCTCGACGAATGCATCGCGTGTGCCGGACGTCGGGGGCGGGCCAAAAGCGACGATCGCGGTCGCCGGCAGGGATGCGTCGATGTCCGACCACTTCTTGTTCGGGTTGGCGACGAAGCCGCCTTTGCCGTCCGGAAGTTCGGCGGCGAGCGCCTTGAATATCTGCTCTTCGGTCAAATCCCAGTCGGTGGTGTTGGCGCGCGAGACGGCGATGGAAAGACCGTCATAGCCGATGAGGGCTTCGGTGATGTCCGTTACACCATTGTCGGCGCACAGCTTGACTTCGGATTCCTTGATGGCGCGCGAGGCGCCGGTGATGTCGGCATGGTCGGGGCCGACGCCGCCGCAGAAAGCCTTGAAGCCGCCGCCCGTGCCGAGCGACTCCACGACCGGAGCCGGCTTGCCGGTCTTGTTGGCGAATTCCTCGGCGACCGCCTGCGAATACGGAAACACGGTCGACGAACCGACGATCTTGATCTGGTCGCGCGCGGCGGCATAGCCTGCCGACGCGGCGAGCGCCAGCGTTGCCGCCGACGCCGTAAGGATGAATTTGTTCATGTGGCCTGCTCCTGTTCGGAAGATGGTCTCTCGGCGCCATTGTCTGTTGGCGCCCAGAGAGGCCATAGCCCCCGATTATTACAGTCACATGACAGTTTCATGTCACCCCGGTAACGCCGCACAGCGATGGCGAAAAGAGATGGCCGCTGGTCCCGCCGGCATAGCCGTGGTTTGCCGCCGGAATCAGTGGCTTGCACGGTTTCCGGCCGGAATTCCCCCTCGACAGTCGGCGTCGAAAGAAAATCCGGGCGGGAGCGCGTTGCGTACGGCCAGATCATGTCAAGGCCGCGCCATCGCCGAAACAGGTCCGTTGGGGTAGATCTGACCCTGTTTCTTGCCGGCGGTCGCTGCTCCCGCCCGTAACTGGAGAAGCGGAACTCGAATGCGCTTATTGTCCCAACCGGGCGCACGCTTTGGTATGGTGCGATCGCGCCATAGTCTTGTCCGCAACGCGTTGCCGAATCTCGGCTGAACGCCACAGCCCGACAGGAACCCCTATCCCGCGTTGCGCTGGGTTTCGCCGTCGGCGCCGAGCCAGCGCTCGACCTTTTCGAGCAACGCACTGGGGCTGATGGGCTTGGACAGGTAATCGTCCATGCCTGCCTCCAGGCACCGTTCGCGATCGCCCTTCAGCGCGTGCGCGGTGACGCCGACGATCGGGACATGCGTGCCGGTCTCTTCTTCCAGCCGGCGAATTGCGGCGGTCGCTTCGTGGCCGTTCATCTCGGGCATCGAAACATCCATCAGGATCATGCGCGGATTGAGCCTGCCGAAGGCATCGAGCGCCTTGCGGCCATTGCCGACGATCTCGAAGCCGTAGCCGGTTTCGCCGAGAATCTGGGTGAAAACCATCTGGTTCACCTCGTTGTCCTCGGCAACGAGGACGTCCAGCCGATGCCCGGCGCCCGCCGACGCGCTGGTGCGGGGACGAACCGGTGGCGGCTGCAGCAGCGCCCGTCCGGGCGCTGCCCCATATGTCGGCAACGGCGATGGCTGCGACATGTCGCTCTTGGAACCGTCCGCCGCCGGCTGCGCGCCGGTGCCCATCGTGTTTTGACGGTGCCGCTGGATGGTGGCGACCAGTGTTTCCAGCAGCACCGAAGAGCGCGCCGGCTTGATCAATTGCGCGTCGATGTAGAGATCATGATGGCCGGTGTTGGCCAGCGACTGGTCGACGGATGTCAGCATGATGATCGGCGTATCGGCGAGACTGGCAGTGTTGCGCACGATCCGGGCCATCTCGGCCCCGTTCATGCCGGGCATCTGATAGTCGAGCACGACGCAGTCGACCGGCACGCCGTAGGCAGCGGCGGCGATAAGCACTTTCAGCCCCTCGGCACCGCTTTCGGCCGCGCATGAATCGAAGGTCCATGACGTCATTTGCTCGGTCAGGATCGAACGGTTGACGGCGTTGTCGTCGACGATCAGCACCCGCGCGCCGGTCACATCCACGGGCGTGATGCGTTGCCTGGTCGACGGCGCAGCGCTTGGCAGCGTCACGGTGAACCAGAAGGTCGAGCCCCTGCCTTCGGCGCTGTCGACGCCGATCTCGCCACCCATGAGGTCGACGAGCCGCGAGGTGATGGCAAGGCCGAGCCCGGTGCCTTCATGCCGTCTCGTCGACGACGTGTCGACTTGGCTGAATTTCTCGAAGACAAGCTGCAGCTTGTCCTGCGGAATGCCGATGCCGGTGTCGGTCACCGAGATGGTGAGCTTCGTTCCCGTCGGACCTCTTTCGCCGGTCACGTCGACCAGCACGTAGCCTTCGTCGGTGAACTTCACCGCGTTGCCGAGCAAATTGGTGACGATCTGCCTGATACGGCCGACGTCGCCGACGAACAGACTTTCGAGGCCGGGCTCGATGCGCACGATGAGCTCGAGATCCTTCTCCTTGGCGCGTGTCGACACCAGCGTCGCCACATCCTCGATCGCCTCGGGGAGATTGAAGGGCGCCGGGTCGAGCACGAGCTGGCCGGCATCGATCTTGGAGAAATCCAGGATGTCGTTGATGATGGTGAGCAGCGCGTTTCCCGATTTCACGATGATGTCGGTGAAGATCTTCTGCTTCGGATCGAGATCCGATTTGGCAAGGAGTTCGGCCATGCCGAGCACGCCGTTCATCGGCGTGCGGATCTCGTGGCTCATATTGGCCAGGAATTCCGACTTGGCGCGGTCGGCGAGCACGGCCCTCTGCCGCGCCTCGCGCAGCTCGGCCTCGCGCTGCTTCAGTTCGGTGATGTCGGTGGTCGAGCCGATCAGATAGAGCGAACCGTCGGAAGCGATCATCGCGCCCTTGCGCGCGAACTGATGGCGGACGCTACCGTCGGCCGGCGTTGCGGTCTCCTCGATCTCCTGGGTCTCGCCGCTGCGAAGCACGGCCAGATCGCCTCTTACGAAGGCTTCGCCATCCGCCCCGAAAATCTCGATGTCGGTCTTGCCGATCGCCTCTTCCTTGCTGAAGCCGGTGAGATCGCACCAGCCTTTGTTGACGTAGAACAGCCTGAGGTCCGAGCGCTTGGCGTAGATCGACACCGGCACATTGTCGATGAGGCTGCGGAACACCTCGTTCTCGCGCATGCTGTCATGCAGTGCCTTTTCACGGCTCTTGATCTCGGAAATATCGACACGCACGCCAATGAAAGTGCCGTCGTCGGTCCGCATGTCGTGGACCTGATGCCAGCGGCCGTCGGGATTGACGCGTTCGAAGGGCGCGTTGGGTAAGCGGTAGCGTGCCAGCATGCCGTCGAGCCAGCGGTCGGAATCGCTGTCGTAGAGCCGGTCGAGTTCTGGATCGCCACTGAGCCGGAAATAACCGACCGAATGGCCGAGCGCCAACGCCTCGCGCAATGTGCGGCCGGCCTGCCACGCGGGCTTCAGTGCCGGCAACGTGTCGCGCAGCCTTCGATTGGCAAAGACGAAATTGTCGTCGCGGTCGTAGATGATCACGCCGGCTGGCAGCGAATCCAGCACGGTGACGAGTTGCCTGCGCGCATCTTCGGCTTCTGTCTCGCGGCGCTTCATGTCGGAAATGTCGAAGATGAAACCGGCAACATAGTTGCGACCACTTGCCATGCTGACGCGGTTTTTCCTGACGATGCGGGAGCGGCCGATGCCGGAGAAGGCGAAGTCTTCTTCCACCTCGTAGGGCCGGCCGCTTGCCAGGACCTGCTTTTCGCTTTCTTCGAAGCGCATGGCCTCGTCGGGCGTGGTGAAATCGCCGCAGAGCTTGCCCAGCATTGCCTGCGGTCGCCGTCCGTACCGCGCGGCGAACGCCTCGTTGACGAACACGAAGCGCAGATTGTCGTCCTTGACGAAGATCGGATCCTTGACGTCGTTGATCACCGCCTCGGCCAGCCGCGATTTTTCCAGCGCTTCGGCAAGTTCCGCCTCGCGGTCCTTCATGGCGGTGACGTCGACATAGGAAATGAGTCGCTTGCCGCCGGCAAGCGGTGCTGTGGATGCGATCAGCGTCCGACCATCGTTGCGCGGCAGCTGCCTCGATCCGATCGTACCCGCCCTGATTTCCGCCTCGCGCTCGGCGACGTGCCGCTGCCACGCCTCGTCATCGGAACCATAGGGGTCGACGTCCCGGCTGGCCTCCATCAGGTCGCGAAAACGGCAGCCGACCTCGGCGCGCCGGGGGTCGATCCTCCAGAAATCGTAGAAGGCACGATTGATCACTTCCGCGCGCAGTTCGGTGTCGACGACGACGATGCCGATCGGCATCGAATCGACCATCGTGCGAAGGTTGTCGAAGGTTTTCCGCTCGAGATCGGCCAGATGCTGCGCCGTCTCGCCGCCTGTCGATGGATCGCCCTGCCTCAATTCGTCGAACGCACCGGCGAGCATCGTGACGTTGCGACCGATACCTCGATAGCCGGCAAATTTTCCCTCGGCGTCGAAGCGCGGAAAGCCGGTGATCGAAACCCAGCGGCAGCCGGGCCGGCCACCCTTCAGTTCGTAGACGAAATCACGAAACGGCCGATGTGCCTGCAGGTCTTCCAGATGTGCGGCCGCACTCCGGCTGCCGCTCACAACCTGCTTGAGGAAGTCGAAGCGGAACCGGCCGATAACGCTCGCCGGATCGATACCGGTTGCGGCTCGATAGTTTTCCGAAAGCCAGGAAAAGCGCAGCTCGGCGTCGCTCTCCCAGATCCAGTCCGAGCCCGCCTCGACCAGTTCGCGAAGCGCTTCCGACGTATCAGGATCCCCGGCCGACGACGGCGCATCGCCGCCGCGCGCAGCCGCTTTGCGGGGAGCGCGCTTGCCGCGTCTTCCAACTGGTCCGTCCGCTTCCGCCATGCCGTCCCAACTCGAGAATCAGGGCCGAACCCCTCCCTCCGCGGTTCGCCGGCGGAATGTGCCCCACAAGCATTAACGTTCCGCTAACCTTAACGGATCGTCACCGGTGCGGTGGATTTGGAATTCGCCCGTTGCGCTGCTCAAACCTGGACGAATTTCGGATTCGCCCCACTGCAGCGCCGCGCGTCCTTTCGGACGCGCAAAAGGATGCTGCAGCACTTGAATGTTGCGTTATGATCCCCAGCGAAAATCGATTCCGATTTTCTGGGTCATGCGCTAGCCTTGCCCGCGGCGTTCCGTCGGTTGTCGGCAGAACCGAAGCCGCGTTATAAATCCTGCAAGGTGTTGCTGATGTTGGGACGGATCCTGCCTTTTTTCCTGTGCCCGATGCTGCTGTTCGGGAGCGGTTGCTCGCGCAGCTACGACGGCACCGTCATCATTCCAAGGCCGCTCGATGTCCGGCGGGTCTGGGACAGGCCGCCGCAGGCGCAAGCCGGACAGCCGCAGGTGGGGACCGATGTCTTTCCGGTGGCGCCCGAAGTCCCGAAGGAAGCGGCGACCCGCAGAACGACACCGCCTGTCACGCCGAGAAGACGAATCACGAAGTCGTCCAACAATTCGCCCGTGTCGTCCGAACCGGCAAAACCACTCACCTGCAAGAACGTCAGTCAACCCGGAAAACGGGTCCGGATGGTCTGTGAATAGCCAGCCGGCGTTCAAACGACGATTACCAAAGATCCGCCCTCAAAACCTTGCTGCGCATCCGATGCAGCGGTCGGCCGCACGCCATCAGTTCTGCGGCCCGGGCTTAAGTGGTCGGTCTTCAGGGAAAAAAGCCGGGCCGACCACCCTTACCGGCCGCGCGTCGGTCAATTTTTCGATCGACTGATGCTGGGCGGCGCCTTTGGCCTCGACCCCTGATGCTTTGATGTCCAAGGCTTTGGCATCGGGTCCGGGAATTTCCGCAACGGCTCCAGGATCCGGCCTTGCCGTCGGCAATGGAATGATGGCATTGGCCATGTTGGCGGGCGTTACCGTCCGTGCCCTGAGTTCGGCGACCCGCCGGGAATACCGCCTGACATTACACGCCTTGAAATTCGCGTCGTCGCGGTACCTGAAGGCGGCCGGAAGCTCCGTATAGGGTTTTCGCGTCTCGAGAGCGACCATTTCTTCGGTCTCGCGGCTGGCATCTTCCAGCATGTAGAGGTCGACGCCGGCATCGTCGCAAATGTAGCGGCACTGATCGACAGTGTCCTTCAGATCATCCCTTTTGGCGAATTGCGATTTTGGCGCGGGGAAGAAATATCCGTCCGAAAGGCGCACACAAAACAGCATCGAACCGCCAGGCGTCACGCCGGCGAACTGGGCCGCTGAACGCTGTTGCGCTTGCCGTTCCCGCTTCTTGGCTGCAGGTGCGCAGCCCAGGGCGACGAACCTGGCCTGCAGGCCGGACTTGTCCCTGTACGAATTCGACGCGCTCGCGATCCGGCGTTGCACCTGCGCCTTACTCCTGACGAGATCGGCGCAGGGGTTGAAGAAGAACCCGACCATCGAACTTTTCGCCGAGCATTGGCGCTGTTTCTCCAACCTCTGGATCGCGACAAGCTGCCGGCGCAACTGGGCAAGCTGCGGACTCGACCCGCCGCGATCGGCCGAACGCATCTGGCTTCTGATCGCGCTGCAGCTATCCGCATAAGAAGAGGAAATGCCGAGCGTAAATGTCGCTACCGATACCAGCACAAGGACCATGTCAGACCAGAAACGTGTCATTGGAGCGACTATTGTCCCTGTTTCCGCCGAGAACCTGGAGCGTATTCTTTGTCGATCTTGAATAAGTCGTTTCTAAATGAGGTTTATCTAATTCTGGCAAGCTTACGTTTGCCAGAGACTTCAATATTTGCGCAATATATTCAATAGCGTAAATTCGATTTTACACTTTTGTTTCAAGATTTAGCCGAACCTGAAAACAACTCCGACGCGATCGCCAAAATCTAACATAACCGGTGGATTTTGGGTTCGCTCGATCAATCCGGCCGCCATCGATCAATCTGTCGTTACCACCAGATCCACGCTGAAACCTTTATCCTGCCTTCGGCGTTAATTGGCCATTGCAGCGCTGCGGTCCGTTGGGATGCGCAAAGGAGACTGTACGTTTGATTTTGCGCTTCCGAGAAATCGAAATCGATTTTCGGGATCGTGCGCTGGATGGTCAAAGGACACCGCAAATGTCGATCCACTTCAATGTCTCGGACCTGACCAGAAATCTGTTTCACTCGCTTGGACTGGACCACGAACGCGCGCCGAGACCTCTCAGTCCTGGGCAAAGTCTTCTGCTGGAATGCTATCTGGCCGGCCAGATTCCGGAATCGGCCTGGAGCGACTACGTCTTCGAGACGCCGGAACTGGCACGCCATGTCGATGCGAGGCGCGGGCACCGCTGATGCCGTCGGCTCACCCGGAAACGAGCGGGGATAGCGCCCAGCTATTGTTTGGGCGACAAGCTATTGTTTGGGAGAGTCGAATTGCAGGGTGAAGACGCTGCCTGCAATCCCTTGGGCGAGCGCCGGCGAAAAGCGCAGCGGCAAGCAGTCTTCCAAGGCGGCGATCGCGGCATCGACAAATGATTGCCGTGCCTTCGCGTCGCCGGTCACATTGATGGCGGTCGGCCTGGGCGGGCCGATCAGCGTGCCGTCGCGCTTGAAGCTGAAGCTTAACGTGACGGTGGACTTCCCGGCATCCGCCGGCGGAGTCCAGCACGCCTGGATCGCAGACCCGACGTCGTCCATGGTGTTGAGCGTCGTGGCATTCGATTGACAGGTGGCGCCTGCCAACATCGCGCCCGCAATCGCCGACAGCCCCGCTGCGCGTTTCATTGCAAGTCCTCGTCCTTCCGCCTTGCCCGCACCGCGATATGGTACGGACAATGGCGGCGATCACAATATGTTTTGCAAAGGCACGATGCCCAACGAAACCGCGAAGTGATTTCCCGCGCATAATAGCCCTTGAAAGCAAAAAGGCCGGCACACGGCCGACCTTTCGTTCCACCTCGACACCCGTGCCAGTACATCCGTGGTCGCGAGTTGGAGGTGAATTGCCGATCAGTAGATAGGGTTTTGGTTAACGAATCCTTAGCTGACGGGAGCAGGTCATCGACGCATCATGCGATCCGATGACTGCGGAAAGTCGTCTTGAAAAGACGTACAGATTATTAATCGTTGCCGACCAATATGTTGGCGCATGAAGCATATCTAAGTAAATTTGTCGTATCCTAGAGTTGATTATGGCCGTACTTGGCGCTCTCCCTTCCGATCTTCGCTGTCGCCCAATTTGCGAAGCTGATTGGGAAGGAGTGGTCGACTGCCTGTGCAGGGGCTTTCCGGAGCGTGATCGGAGTTACTGGATACAGGCGCTGACCCGTTTGTCGCAGCGGCCCGCCGTCGCCGAATTCCAACGATACGGCTTTGCCTTGGAGAAGGCTGATCGGATCGTCGGCGTCGTGCTGACCCTTTACAGCCGTTACCGGGGGCAGGACGGCGACGAAATCCGCTGCAACCTTTCAAGCTGGTCGGTCGACGCGGAATTCCGTCCCTATGCCGCCATGTTGGTTGCGAAGGTTCTCAGGCGAAGGGATGTGACCTACACGAACATTTCGCCGGCGCCCGCGACATTGAAGGCCAACTGGGCGCTCGGCTTTCGCCCCTTTTCCACCGGACAATTTGCCTTCTTGCCGGCTTTGAATTCGGCGCCGCGGTCATGTCGCGGGCTCGAAGTTCGTCCCGATCTCGCGGAAATGGCGATGCTGTCCGACAGCGAGAGATACATCCTCTCGGAACACGCCGCGCTGGGCTGCCTGTCATTGATTTGCATTTGCGACGGAGAGGCGTTTCCCTTTGTGTTGATGCCGCGCCGAACATTGCGCGGCCTTATCCCATGCTTTCAGATCGCCTATTGCCGCTCTCTCACGGATTTGGCCCAGTGCGCCGGTGCTCTGGGGCGCTTTCTCTTGCGACGCGGGATCCTGCTTTGTGTCGTCGATGCCAAGGAGCCGATTGCGGGTCTGTACGGGTGGTACCGCCCCAACAGGGGACTGAAATACTTCAAGGGTCCCAGACCACCGTCGCTCGGAGATCTGACGTTCACCGAGCTTGTGCTGTTCGGTCCCTGAACGAAGGCGCGACATCAATCAGGCTGCACCGATTTGCGGCTGACGCGTCGGTGATCTTGCTCGATGCGATTGACGCCGAAGGAGCCCCCGCCTCGGGCGAGGCGAGGGTTCGATTTCTCTGAAACTACGATCCGCTACTGAACAGGGGCGGTCTGAGCTGGTGCCGGCGTCATCGTGTCGGCTGGAGGTGGCGGCAGCTGGCCAGCGGTCGTCGCCGGCGTTCCTCCTGTTTGAGTTTGGCTACACGCCGCGAGGGCAGCAAGCGCCAGGCCGAACGCGGCGAATAAGGGCAGTTTGCGGGTCATATACAGTCCCTTCCATGGACGCCACCCGCGCAGGCGTCATCATCGGGACCGGTGCCCGACAGGTCAACCGTCGCTTCTTCGTCGACGCATCAAACATTCTTACGTCCAGTAAAAAGCAGCGGGCTGGTCGGGGCTGTCGCCTGCAGTTGATTATGAGAATAGCTTGTCAGCGACTTCAGCGGTTCAGCCATGCAGCCAATTCGAGAATTTGCATTTCATTTCAAAATCGTCTCCGGCATTGGCGTAATACTCCTCCGGGACATGCCTGATCGCGGTCAGGTGGAACGAAGAGTTTGCGCACGGCGGAACGATCGGGACGAAGCGGTCAAACCCCTTCGAGGATGATGATCGTCGGCCGGTCGGGCAAGGTCTTCAGCGAAACCGTCAGCGACCGGCCGGAGAGGAATTCCACCGCGAAATCGTCGCCCATCCTGCCTGTGAATTCGCTGATCGGAGTTGAATGGCGATGCATAGGCAGGATCATCGAGGAATAGAGCCGCGTGGTGATTTCGGTCATCCGGTCGAGCGACAGCGTCATGCCGCCGTCGATAGGCACCATGAGGATGTCGAGCCGGCCGATGGCGCCGTAATGCGCGTCCTCCAGCCGGTGGTGCAGATGGCCGAGATGGCCGATGCAGAGTCCCGCCACTTCGAAGATGAAGATGGAATTGCCGTCCTTGCCGAGATCGCCGCCATTGCGGATATCCGTCGGCACGTTGCGGATGTAGACATCGTCGACGACAAGGGCGTGGCGCGCCGGACCGCCGTCCGGATTCCAACCGCGCAGCACATATTCGATAGCAGGATCCGGAAGGTCCGAATAATGGGTGCGGTGGGCCTTGTTCATGGTCACCACGCGCGGCAGCGGGTCAGTGCCGTAGACGCCGGAAAAGTCGGTGGCGATCCTGACGCCGGCGGGCGTCTCGATGATGTAGGTCGAATGGCCGGCATAGGTGATCGTAACGTCGCCGTCGGCGAGAGCCTCGGCCAGCAGAGGCGCCCGCGCCTCTGGCGTCGTGAAACTGGCATAGGTGGCCGACGGCAGCGCTTCGGCGATCGCAACGCATCTCGACGGCGGCGGCACGCCCTGGGCCAAAGCGGCGAGCGGCCAGAAAGCCAAGGTCAGCAGAACGGCGGCGGATAGGCGGAGCATGGCTGTCTCCCGTGGCAGGCCTGGCGCGCTCATGCCACGATAGCGCTGGCGATCATGATGGCTATCGCCGTTACGGTCACGTTTTCGCGAGCGCCGGAGCGGCTGATCGCCTGGACCTTCTGTCCCGGCTTGCGCGACAGATACGCGCCATGGCCCGGCCCGGCGATTGATATCGCCAGCGATCAGGGCGTCGGACGGAAGACGCCGTTCTCGTCGCGCTTGAGCGGCGCGTTTTGCCGGGAAAGCGGCACACCAGGCGCTTCGGTGACCGAAACGCCCTCCGTCCAGTCGGCGGGTGCGATAGCGATGTAACGCGCATATCCGCCTGACCCGCCGAGCGGCTTGGCAAAGCCGATTGTGACCAACGCCCCGGCCTCTGGCACCTTGTCGAGGTTTGCAACGCCTTCCGCCTGCGTGAAATCGTTGTGTAGCAGCCAATGTTCGCCTTCGAGATTGGGCGTGGTGTCGGTGTCGAGCGGCTCATGGCCGTGGAACAGAATCTTCCGCTCCAGATGCAGGAACTTCAGCGCGTCCAGACTGACGCCCGGAAACGGCTTCTGGTTGAAGCGGGCGGCATCGGACCATTTCTTGTACCAATCCGAACGCACGAAGACGACCGAACCCTCCGGTATGCGGCCGTGCTCCTTTTCCCACTCTTCGATGTCGGCGACCTGGAGGTGATAGCCTTCGTCAGTCTGCACCTTGCCGCTGATGTCGATGACGACGAGCGGCCGCACGGCATAAGTGGCCGGCAGGTCGCTGATCGTTGCACCGAGCGGGTTCCAGTGGGAGGGCGGATCGAGCTGCGTGCCATACTGGTCCGTCGACAACTCGTAGGCGCTCGCGACGAACCCATGCTTGTCGTAGGTGAACTCTTCGCCGGCCTTGACGTAGCCCTCGATGCCCTTCCCGGCGACAGCCGGTTTGAATTTGGCATTGGCGAAGCCCGGCCATACGGGTTGCACCGGCTCGTAGGCATGGGTCAGATCGATATACTTTGCCGATTTGAGCGTGTTCTCATAAACCGGCCAAAGGGACGATTCCTGCGCCAAAGCGATCGACGGCACTGACCAAGCGGCTCCCAGCAAGGCGATACGAACGAATCTGGATACATTCATCTGCAATCTCCCCGAAATGTCGCGGAGTATCGCCAGTTTCTCGCAGGACGACAAGTAAATGCATTCCTTCCGGGATGTCGCGGCATACCGCTTCCAACAGGCTCGCCTATCATCCCGCGATCGCCTTGGAGGAGCTGCACGAACAAACGTATTGAAAGACCCACGCCCCGTGGCGTCCCTGCCCGTGATCACGCGCAGAAACCAAAAAAAGGCCGACACATGACCGACCTTTCCTTCCACCTCGATATCCCGCGCCAATACATCCGTGGTCACGAATTGGAGTTGAATTGCCAGTCGACCTTGGTTTGGGTCGGCCTAAGGGAAGCAACCGTTGGAGCGAAGCGCCTCACGCATTGGCCTGCGACTTCACATAGGCGATATAGCCGCGCACGTCGCCAGCCGGCTCGGCATAGGCCTTGCCGAGCTTCTTTTCCATCGCCGCCATATATTCCTTCGCCCAATTGGGCAGCTCGTAGTCGATGACGGCCAGGAATTCGAGCGTCGCCGCCAACCGGATGTCGGCGATCGATGGGTTCTTGCCGCCGATGAACGGCTTGCCGTCGCGGAAGAAGCTGTGAAAGACCTCCAGCGGCTCGGCAATTGCGGCCGCCGCGGTCTTTTGGGCTTCCGATTTCTTGTCGGGGTGGGCGTCGCTATGGCCGACCTCGCCGGCATATTGCGGAAAGTTCAGCGCGGGATAGGTGGCGCGCGCCACATAGGGGTAGAGCGTGCCGATCAGGTAGAACATGGCGCTGTCGATCATCGCCCGTTTGGCAGGCGCCTTCGGGTAGAATTTCTCCAGCCCGTGCTTGTTGGCGAGATACTGCATGATGGCGCAGCTCTCCCACAAGACGCCTCTCGGCAAGCCCTTGTCCTCGATCATCGGCGTCAGATGGGCCGGGTTTCGCGCCATATATTCGGGCGAGCGCGTGTGGCCCCAGACGTCGGTCTCGGAATGGTCGAGCCCGGCCGCGCGGGCAAACACCCTGACGGTCATGTTGTTGACGCTCGGCTTCAGCATGCTGAGGCTCAGTCCGGGTTTTTTCGCTGATTTCGCCTTGGCCTTCGCCGAGGGCTTTTTGGCCGAAACCTTGGCCGCCGGCTTTGCCGCTTTCGCCGCTGGCTTGGCGGCAGCCTTGACCGCCGGTTTCGCTCCCGGCTTGGCTGCCTTGGCCACAGGTTTCTTCGCCGTCGCTGTCTTCGCCATTGTGTTCCTCCTTTGTTTGGCTGTCGTCAGTATGGATTTTTCGGTGCCCGGTCGTCCGACAATGTGGCGCGGGAACGCTCGACCAGCGCCTGGATCGCGTCGGCAAGATGCACTTCAGCAATATTGTAGTCGCCGCGCGCGACGCGGACCTTGTGCGCTTGCATCAGCACGTCGGCATGGCTGAAGCCCGCCGGCGGCTCGAAACGGTAGGAGGCGAGTTCGATCAGCAGGCCGAGCGGATCCTCGAAATAGATCGAATCCATGAAGCCGCGATCCTTGACGCCGCTGTGCTTGACGGCGCGCTCGTCGAGCCTGGCGACCGCCTGCAGGAAGGTGACGCGCGACACCGCAAACGCGATGTGGTGGACGCAGCCGATATCGGTCGGTGTGCGCCGTTTCTCCGGCGTGCGGCTCTCATCGGTGAAGACTGTGATCAGCCGGCCATCGCCCGGATCGAAATAGAGGTGGCTTTCGCTTGCCTTGTCGAGATTGGGCTGCTCGAAGATGAAGGGCATGCCAAGCACACCCTCCCAGAAATCGATCGAGGTCTGGCGCCCCGCACCAACCAGCGTGATGTGATGGACGCCCTGCGATTGCAGTTTCTGCATTGGTTTTCCTCCCTGCGATCTTCTCGTCTCGATACTGGACGAGCGTCGACCTATGTTCGCTGCACGTCGTTCCCCGGCGGCGTTCTGCGCACCATGCTGGACCCTTGGCCCCTGATTATGTGACGCGATGCTAATTCAATTGGGGGCGCCGCGCCAGAAGCGACGAATATGGGCGGCTTATCGCCAAGCGAAACGGAGCGTGCCTGCCGGCGGTATGTTCACCCGCCAGTCAACGGGCTGAGGACGTACCAAACGACCTTCACGGCTTCATCAGTTTCCGAAGGGGAACCGTCGGTATGACGCAATCCCCCTCTGGCGGAGTATTATCTTCCTCTGGGGGCTGAGGTACTTTTACTATTTGGACGGGCCTGCCTTTCCAGTCACAAACGTCACATGTCGGTCGTTCCCACTCATCTTCAGGGTCTTCCGAACGATATCCACGCTCGGGTGAAAGACGATGGGACCCGCAGGACGGGCAGACTTCAGGAACTCCGCGCATGTGTCGGATGACTGCAGAAGTTGCCAAACTAATCGCATTCTCAGTGGTCGAAACCGCAGTTTCTGCATCGTGCCACTTTGAGGTTTTTGAATGAGTGAGCCAATTCGCGAACTGCCACTCGCTTTCCAGAAGCGTCTTGAACAGATGACGCCGTTCCTTGTGTGTTTCACCCGGCATGGAAACGAGGCAGATATGATCAGCCCATGCTTGGAGATTAGCGCGCTGGGGCTTCTCCTGCTCGAAACGCCAAGGCATTACGGTTTGCGCCGCTGACACAAATGCCAGCAGCGCCTCGCGGCATCGCACTCCTATAGCCTGATAGTCCGCGACCTCTTGGGCTTGAGCCAGCGCGTCGGAGGCTCCGGACATAATGCGATAACATTCAGCCATCGGCTCAACGGGGAGATCGGACAGCTTCTTTTTCTCACTCCGCGGAATTCTCAAACACAAGCCAACGTGAAACGTCAGCGCGAGATCCATATTCGGAAATTGCTCTTGCGCGTAAAGATTGGTTGGGTTCGTGATTACCCACCATCGATCCTTGTTGGTGTGAATGTCCCAAACGCAATGCTGATAATCGAGAACGTTTTCGACATAGACTTTTTGAAGGAACTCGACCGTTAGATCAGGAGCCTGCCACTCAAAGTAGCGCGTCACTGTATCGATTTCATCTTGGGTCGCCGGCAGCATGAATTCCTTTTAGCTAATTCCTGCAGGCTATGCGCGCCGCCCTACCAACAGCCTTAGGATAACACGCAGAAGTGTCCGGATTTCCCGGATCGACCGCGAACATGACGACTGCGATGACGAGAGGACAGCCACGACGCGGAGCCTGATGTCTGCGACGGCGAGACGGTCATGTGGCCCGAAAACCTGAAGTCGCAGGAAGTGCTCGTGCGGCTGTGACCGCCGGCTGATCATTCCGCGTCCGAAACGACATGGCCCGCTGCCTCACAGGTGGCGGGCTTTCTTTATCTTGTGGCAGAAAAGTCACGCAGCTTGAATATGCAGAGATTCAACCGGTGCGAGCTTATTATCCAGCTAAGCGAGGCGTACCGTTGTTCAAGGGCCAAGGGGGCTCTCCTCCCGAACTAGCGCCCGCCGCCTCTCGCTGGGTGGCGGGCTTTTCTTTGCTTCAGGCTTTGAAGGCCGCGCTAGCGTGCCCGACCAATAAGCCGGCCGACGACGGCGGCTTATCGCAGGGCTGAGCGTTCCATTGCTTACCACCATCGAAATGCGGGTAGCTCCCGGCGATAGGTACAGGGTCACGTCTCTGCCCGGGCTTTCCGAGCTAAAGTACATTGCTGCGTCCTCCGGACCGCCGGCCGCAATGAAGATCGTTTCGAAGCTGTCTTGGATTGTTTTCCATATCTCGGCGGTCTTGGCGCCGTTTCTGATTTCGATCTTCTTCCACATGGCAGTCTGCCCTCCCCATGTCGTGCGATCTACCGATAGTCGCAGGAAACCCTTGGAAATCAAACAGGGGGCGATTCGACCGATACCCTGAAAGGAAATTGGCCAAACGTTGGACAGGGCCGGTTCGATTTTAGCTAAGTGTTTGATTTTATTGGTACGCCCAAGGGGAATCGAACCCCTGTTCCCGCCGTGAGAGGGCGGTGTCCTGACCGCTAGACGATGGGCGCGTTCAAGAACCGGCGATATAGGCTGACGGCCGGGAAAAAGCAACTGGGCTTCGGGCTGCCGATCACATCGGCGAAATATCCGTCGCAAGCCTATCGTTTTGGCTCGATCAGGTCCCAGAGATTGCCGTGGAGATCGGCGAAAACCGCCACAGTGCCATAGGGCTCAACGCGGGGTGCCTCGCGGAACTCGACGCCCTTTTCGAGCATTGTCGCGTGGTCGCGGACAAAGTCGTCGGTCTCGAGGAACAAAAAGACACGGCCGCCGGCCTGGTTGCCGATGCGGCTTTCCTGCATCTCGCCGGCCGCTTCGGCCAGCAGCAGCCGCGCGCCTTGCCCGTTCGCCGGCGCCACCGTGACCCAGCGCTTGCCGCCGCCCAGATCGACGTCCTCGGTGAGCAAAAAGCCCAATTTGCCGACATACCAGGAGATCGCCTCATCGTAGTTTCGAACGACGAGCGCAACAGTGGCGACGCGTCGATTTTCGGCAAAGCCAGTCATTGGTTGCGGATCGAAAAGCGCCCGACGATACGGCGCTCGGTGGTGTCGTAGACAAAGATGGCGCGGCTGCCGTCGGCAAGCTCGGCATCGATGGAGAGGCGGTTGCCCGAGAGCGACTGGCTGACGACCTTGGCGCCGACCGGCAGCACGATGTCGCCGGTCAGTGGCTCGCCTGATGGCACCTGGATGTCGCCGGCAAGTGATGGGTTGGCGGGCGGCGGCGCGGTGCGCGTTTTGTAGACAAGGGCTGCGATCACCACCATAAGGGCAAGGAACAGCAGGCCGAGATTGATGGCGACGAAGCGGACAAGCTTCCTGCGCACTTTTTCGACCTCGGGGTCGAGCGGCTTTTCCTCGTCTTCGTCGGCAACAGCCATGGCAGAATATTCCGGAACTTTTTTCGATGAGCGCTCATAACGAAGAGGCCTCCATATTGATAGAGGATGGTTTGACAGGGGATGGATTGATGGAAGGCGGATCGCCAGACGGGGGATCGCCAAACGGGGGATCGACCGTGCTGGAGGCAGGCCCCGATGCGGCCGGCCAGCGCCTCGACCAATGGCTGGCCGGCAAGCTCGGTCCGGACATGTCGCGCAGCCGGGTGCAGATGCTGATCAGGCAGGGCGCGGTGAAGGTTGGCGGCCAGCCGGTCAGCGAGACCAAGCGCAAGATGGCGGCCGGTGACCGCGTGTCGGTCGACATGCCGGAGCCGGAGCCGGCGGAGCCGCAAGGCGAGAACATCCCGCTCGACGTCCTCTATGAGGACAGTGAATTGATCGTCATCAACAAGCCGCCAGGGCTTGTCGTCCATCCCGGCGCAGGCAACTGGACCGGCACGCTGGTCAACGCGCTGATCCACCATTGCGGCGACAGTCTTTCCGGCATCGGCGGTGTGCGGCGGCCGGGCATCGTCCACCGCCTGGACAAGGAGACCAGCGGCGTCATGGTCGTCGCCAAGACCGACCGCGCCCACAAATCATTGTCGGAGGCCTTTGCCGACCATGGCCTGACCGGCGATCTCAAACGCGCCTATCTGGCGCTGGTCTGGGGCATACCGACGAGACCGACGGGCACGGTCGACGAGCCGCTCGGTCGCGCCGCCGACCGCGTGCGCCGTGCCGTGGTGCCGGAGGGTCGCGACGATGCCCGTCACGCCGTCACGCATTTCAGCGTGATCGAGCGCTTTGGCGAGCAGCAGAAGGACTTTGCCACGGCCAGCCTGGTCGAATGCCGGCTCGAGACCGGCCGCACCCATCAGATCCGCGTCCACATGGCCCACATTGGCCACCCGGTCGTCGGCGATCCCGATTACGGCCAGGCCTTTCGCACCAAGGCGAACCGGCTGCCCGAGCCGATGAAAGGCCGGGTGAAGGCATTTCCGCGACAGGCTTTGCATGCCCGCCTCCTTGAATTTCGGCATCCGGCCACCCATCTAACGATGAGGTTCGAGGCAGCGATACCGAGCGATATGGAGGAACTCGTCGACGGCTTTCGCAAACTCTGAACCGCCTTCCACCCATTCAAAGCCAGATCGGCAAAAACCTGACCGGCGTTGTTCACTTTGGCGTGACACACTGTTTCGTGTTGAACCAAATGCTGTCCTTTCTGGTTTTGTTCCTATATACATCCGTTGTCGCGAACGAGCCTTTGGCGTTCGCGACATATGCCCGCCGCGTTTCGGGGGCACCACTCCAAAGAGAGGGGGCGCTATCATGGCCCAGTCATTACCCAGTATCGTTTCCGGCGAAGGCGGCCTCAGCCGCTACCTGGAGGAAATCCGTCGCTTTCCGATGCTTCAGCCGCAGGAAGAGTACATGCTCGCCAAGCGTTATGCCGAGCATGAGGACACCACGGCTGCGCACAAGCTCGTCACCAGCCACCTCAGGCTCGTCGCCAAGATCGCCATGGGCTATCGCGGCTACGGCCTGCCGATCGGCGAGGTGATCTCGGAAGGCAATGTCGGCCTGATGCAGGCCGTCAAGAAATTCGAACCGGAGCGCGGCTTCCGGCTCGCCACCTACGCCATGTGGTGGATCAAGGCCTCGATCCAGGAATACATCCTGCGCTCGTGGAGCCTGGTCAAGATGGGCACGACCGCCAACCAGAAGCGCCTGTTCTTCAACCTGCGCAAGGTGAAGGGCAAGATCCAGGCGCTCGACGACGGCGACTTGAAGCCCGACCAGATCGCCGAGATCGCCACCCGGCTGAACGTGTCCGAAGCCGAAGTGGTGTCGATGAATCGCCGCCTGTCGGGCGACGCCTCGCTCAACGCACCGATCCGGGCGAGCGAGGGCGAGTCCGGCGAATGGCAGGACTGGCTGGTCGACGACCACGAAAGTCAGGAAGAGATGCTGATCGAGCAGGACGAGCTGGAAAACCGGCGCGGCATGCTGTCCGGTGCTCTTGCCGTGCTCAACGAGCGCGAGCGGCGCATCTTCGAGGCGCGCCGCCTGGCCGAGGAGCCGCTGACGCTGGAAGAGTTGTCGGCCGAATTCGACATCAGCCGCGAGCGCGTGCGCCAGATCGAGGTGCGCGCCTTCGAGAAGGTGCAGGACGCCGTCAAGGCCGCCGCCAAGCGCCAGATACAGGCCCTGCGCACCATCGACGCGCAGCCGGCGGCGTAAAGCCAGCTTCGGCAACGAGATATAGCGGCGGCGCCAGGAAACTGGCGCCGCCGTTTCCTTTTGTGGGTTCGGCCAATAATGGCGGCGGCCTTCATCTTTTGACATCAGCTCCGCCCCTCATCTGAAGGGGGCTGGCCGCAACCTTGGCTCCATCTCTACGACGTTGGGAATTGGCGAAATCATCGACGAAAGCGTCTTTCTCCCCGTCACTATACGGGGAGAAATGTCCGGCAGGACAATGAGGGGCGGCGCTGACTTCCCGGAAGGCGAGCCGCCGTCTGCTAGCCCTTCAAAGGCAATCGAGCGGAAACTTCAGATACCGGCGGCCGTTGGATTCCGGTTCCGGCAGGCGCCCGCCATTCATGTTGACCTGCAGCGCGTGCAGGATCAGCCTCGGCATCGGCAGCGTCCTGTCGCGTGCCTCGCGCAACGCCACGAAATCGGCCCCTGTCCTGCAGGCGGCAACATGGATGTTCTTGGATTTCTGTTCGGCAACCGTGCTCTCCCACAAGGGTTCGCGCCCTTCCGCCTGGTAGTCATGGCCGACGAAAAGGCGTGTCTCGTCAGGTAGCGCGAGGATATCCTGGATCGAGCGCCAGAGCCGCGCGGCACTGCCGCCGGGAAAGTCCGCTCTCGCCGTGCCGCTGTCCGGCATGAACAGCGTATCGTGGACGAAGGCGGCGTCGCCGACTACATAGGTGACCGAAGCCAGCGTATGGCCAGGCGAAAACAGCACCCTCGCCGGAATGTTGCCGACCGAAAAGCTCTCGCCATCAGCGAACAGCCTGTCCCATTGCGAACCGTCCGCGGGAAAATCCGGCCAGTTGTAGATCACCTTCCACAATTTCTGGACGTCGACGACCTTCTCGCCGATCGCCGTGGGCGCCCCTGTCCTTTCGCTGAGATAATGCGCCGCCGAGAAATGGTCGGCATGGGGATGCGTGTCGAGGATCCACTCGATCTCCAGCCCGCTTTCCCCGATGAAGGCCAGTACCGCGTCGGCATTTTTCGTTGCCGTTGCGCCGGACTTCTCGTCGAAATCAAGGACCGGGTCGATGATCGCGCATCGCCGCGTCTGCGGATCGGCAACGACATATTGGATGGACCCGCTCGGCGTGTCGTAAAAGCCTGTGACCTGCGGCTTGACCGATGATGCGTCCAATCCCGGTTTCCTCAACTCGCATTGAGGCAGGAATGCTTTTCTCTGCCGTGACGAAAGAAGAGCATGATCATCCGCGAACGCGGCACCGTCAAGCACCGCATGCTCGCGCCAGCGCGAAAACCGAAAATTCTCCTGTGCTGACCCTGCCGCTCAGGCTGAGGGCTGCTTGGTCTTCCTCAGATAGGGCAGGATCGTCTCGTAGGCGCCGAAACGCTTGATTGCATCCTCGTTGGAAACCGCGGCGGTGATGATAACGTCCTCGCCCTGCTTCCAGTTCGCCGGCGTCGCCACCTGGTGCTTGGCGGTCAGCTGCATCGAATCGACCGCGCGCAGGATCTCATCGAAGTTGCGGCCGGTCGTCATCGGATAGGTGAGGACCAGCTTGATCTTCTTGTCGGGGCCGATGACGTAGACCGAACGCACCGTCGCATTGTCGGCGGGCGTGCGGCCTTCCGAGGTTTCGCCGGCACCGGCCGGCAGCATCTCGTAAAGCTTGGCGACCTTGAGGTCCTTGTCGCCGATCAGCGGATATTTCACCGAATGGCCGGTCGCCGTCTTGATGTCGTCCTGCCACTTGCCGTGGCTTTCGACCGGATCGACGGAAATGCCGATGATCTTGACGTTGCGCTTGTTGAACTCGCCTTCCAGCCCGGCCATCGTGCCGAGTTCGGTCGTGCAGACCGGCGTGAAATTCTTCGGATGGCTGAAAAGCACCGCCCAGCCGTCACCGATCCATTCGTGGAAGCTGATCGTCCCTTGCGTGGTTTCGGCCGTGAAATCCGGCGCGATATCGTTGATACGAAGGCTCATGACGTGTTCCTCCCCTGTGATTGCAGCCGGCATTGACCGACCACCGGCGCTGCTTTTGCCTTTCTACCACTCCGGTGTCGTCCTTCAAACGCCTATTGCCGCCGACGTTGGCGTCGGCCGCGAAAAATTTTCGTTCTTCTCGGCAAATGGAGCAGGAATTACGCCGCAAATGAAAGCGAGGAGGCTCAGCCCTTGTTCACCGCCAGCGTCGTCGCCAGATCCTCCATGCGCTGGGCGAGCGCGCCAAGCGCATTGGTCAGCACGGAATCGTTCTTGTCGGCCTTGGTCAGCGCGTCATCGCGCGTCTTGCGCAGCGTCAGCACTTCGCTTTCCATGCCCTTGACGCGCTTTTGCAGCTCCGAAAGCTCGTCCATGACCATGATGCCGGCCATCACGGTCAGCCGCTGGTCGCCGATCTCGCCGAACGAATCCTTCAGATGCGAGACATAGCGGTCGAAGCGCTCGGCAAGGTCGATCAGATGCTCTTCCTGGCCCTCGTCGCAGGCCATGCGATACTGCTTGCCGTCGATGGAAACCGTGACTTGTGCCATTGGGCCAGCCCCTTATCTGTCCAACACGGCGCGGATGGTTTCCATGGCGGTCACCAGCCGGCGCGACACTTCCTTGTTGGCGTCTTCCAATCGTTCGGCGCGCGCTTCGGAATTGTCGAGTTCCTGGGCCAGCCGCGAGCGGTCGGCGTTCATGCGCTGCACCTCCGCCTCGGCTTCCGTATAGTCCCGCTCGTGCTCGAGCTTGGCCGCGACGGCATTTTCCAGCCCATCGATGGCCTTACCCAGCCTGGCGATGACTTCCCTGAGTGTCGTCTCCCCGGTCATGGCTTTCGTCCTGCGCCCTGCCCATCACCGAATCATCCACGTTCATAACGCGTTACCCTTGAAAGATTACGCGCCGTGTGAAGCCAACGTCAATAAAGCTCTCGCGACTGTCCCCCGCTAACGCTAATGTAGGGTTCCTCAAGGCCCTTCTGGCGGCATCACAAGCCCGGCAAAAGCGCGCCGGTTTATTGACTAAAAAGCCGCGCCTGCTATGTGTCGCGCACCCTTTTCAAGGGCTCTCCCAAGGCCCAAACCCCCACACTGGAGGAAGCATGACCTCGCGTGAACAACATGACCGGATGGCCAACGCGATCCGTTTTCTTTCCATGGACGCCGTCGAGAACGCCCAGTCCGGCCACCCCGGCCTGCCCATGGGCTGCGCCGACATCGCCACGGTGCTGTTCACGCGCTTCCTGAAATACGATCCGAAGAACCCGCATTGGCCCGATCGCGACCGTTTCATCCTGTCGGCCGGTCACGGTTCGATGCTGCTCTATTCGCTGCTCTATCTGACCGGCTACGAGGACATCACCCTCGACCAGATCAAGCATTTCCGCCAGTTGGGGTCGAGGACGGCGGGCCATCCCGAATATGGCCATGCCGCCGGCATCGAGACGACGACCGGCCCGCTCGGCCAGGGGCTGGCCAATTCGGTCGGCTTCGCGCTCGGCGAGCGCATCATGAACGCAGCTTTCGGCAACGACCTCGTCGACCATTACACCTATGTGCTGGCGGGTGACGGCTGCCTGATGGAGGGTGTTTCCCAGGAAGCCATCGCGCTGGCGGGGCATCTCAAGCTGAACAAGCTGATCGTCTTCTGGGACAACAACAACATCTCGATCGACGGTCCGGTGTCGCTGGCCGACAACACCGATCAGGTCGCCCGCTTCCAGGCCTCCGGCTGGAACGCCAGCCACATCGACGGCCAGGATCCGGAAGCGATCGCCTATGCCATCGAGGCGGCACGCCATTCGGACAAGCCGACGATGATCGCCTGCAAGACCACCATCGGCTTCGGTGCGCCGACCAAGGCAGGCACAAACAAGGCGCACGGCTCGCCGCTCGGCGCCGAGGAAATCGCCGGGGCGAGAAAATTCTTCGGTTGGGATTCGCCCCCCTTCGAGGTTCCGGCCGACATCCTCGACGCCTGGCGCGTCGCCGGCAAGACCGGCGTCGAGGCGCGCACCGACTGGGAAGGCCGCCTCGCCAAGGCCGACGCCAAATTGAAGGGCGAGTTCGAACGTCGCATCGGTGGCACTCTGCCGGCGAATTTCGACGCCGTCATCACCGACTACAAGAAGAAGCTCAGCCAGGACAAGCCGAAGGTCGCCACCCGCAAATCGTCGGAGATGGCGCTCGAAATCATCAACGGAGCCGTGCCGGAAACCATCGGCGGCTCGGCCGACCTGACCGGCTCCAACAACACCAAGACCAGCCAGACCAAGAACATCACATCGGACGACTACGGCCAGCGCTACATCCACTACGGGATCCGCGAGCATGGCATGGCGGCCGCGCTCAACGGACTGACGCTGCATGGCGGCATCATCCCCTATGGCGGCACCTTCATGTGCTTTTCCGACTATGCCCGTCCGTCGATGCGGCTTGCCTCGCTGATGAGCATCCGCTCGATCTTCGTCATGACCCATGATTCCATCGGTCTCGGCGAAGACGGCCCGACCCATCAACCGGTGGAGCATCTGGCCGCATTGCGAGCCATTCCGAACCACAATGTCTTCCGCCCGGCCGACGCGGTCGAGACCGCCGAATGCTGGCAACTGGCCATCGAACAGGAAAAGACGCCTTCGACGCTGGCGCTGACCCGGCAGAACCTGCCGATGGTGCGCAACGACTTCGTCGCGGAGAACCTCAGCCGCCAGGGCGCCTATGAACTGGCCGCCGCCAATGGCGACGCGGCGGTGACGATCTTCGCTTCGGGCTCCGAGGTCGAGATCGCGCTGGCGGCGCGCGAAGCACTGGAGAAGCACGGTCATCCGACCCGCGTCGTCTCTGTGCCGTGCTTCGAATTGTTCGACAAGCAGAGCGCCGACTATCGCAAGAAGACGATCGGCAACGCGCCGGTCAAGATCGCCGTCGAAGCCGGCATCCGCCAGGGCTGGGATCATTTCATCGGCACCGACGGCATCTTCATCGGCATGACCGGTTTCGGCGCCTCTGGTACGATCGAACAGCTCTATCCGCATTTCGGCATCACCGCCGAAGCGACGGTGAAGGCGGCGGAAGCCCGCCTGCACGGCGAGTGAACCCTTTGCTCGGGCGGCGAAACCGCGGACATGATGTCGCGGGGCTAGTCCGAGCTTAATCGATTTAACTCCAGTCGCCGACGGCTGGATTCTTTTCATGTCCGCCGCTATGAAACTGCGGGCACCAACTCCCAGGGAGAGACAAATGACCGTCAGAGTTGCCATCAACGGATTTGGCCGCATCGGCCGCAACATCCTGCGCGCCATCCACGAGTCCGGCCGCAAGGATATCGATGTCGTCGCCGTCAACGACCTCGGCCCGGTCGAGACCAATGCGCATCTGCTGCGCTACGACAGCGTGCATGGCCGCTTCCCGCATGAAGTGACGGTTGACGGCGACCAGATCACCGTCGGCAAGGAAAAATTCAAGGTCACCGCGATCAAGGACCCGACGCAGCTGCCGTGGAAGGAACTCGGCATCGACATAGCGCTCGAATGCACCGGCATCTTCACCGCCCGCGACAAGGCTGCCACGCACCTGACCGCCGGCGCCAAGCGTGTCCTCGTCTCGGCGCCTGCCGAGGGCGCCGACCTCACCGTCGTCTATGGCATCAACCACGACAAGCTGACCAAGGACCACGTCGTCATTTCGAATGCCTCCTGCACCACCAACTGCCTGGCGCCGCTGGCAGCCGTGCTGCATGAGGCCGTCGGCATCGAGAAGGGCATGATGACGACGATCCACTCCTACACCGGCGACCAGCCGACGCTGGACACCATGCACAAGGATCTCTACCGCGCCCGCGCCGCGGCGCTGTCGCAGATCCCGACCTCGACCGGTGCGGCCAAGGCGATCGGCCTGGTGCTGCCCGACCTCAAGGGCAAGCTCGACGGCATCTCCATCCGCGTGCCGACCCCGAACGTCTCGGTCGTCGATTTCAAATTCATCGCCAAGCGCGCGACCACGGTGCAGGAGATCAACGAGGCGGTGATCGCCGCCTCCAACGGCAAGCTGAAGGGCATTCTCGCCGTCACCCATCATCCGAACGTGTCGATCGACTTCAACCACGATCCGCATTCCTCGATCATGGCGCTCGACCAGACCAAGGTCATGGACGGCAACTTCGTTTCGGTGCTGTCCTGGTACGACAACGAATGGGGTTTTTCCAACCGCATGTCTGACACCGCCGTCGCCTTCGGCAAGACCATCGCCTGATTGGAAAACAACCATCGTCTCGTGGTACGAAACGCCCGGCTTCGTCCGGGCGTTTTTCGTTGGAGATTGGCCTGAACGGCGATCGCGCTTCGTCATCCTGAGGACGCCGCAACCCCGCTTCGCGGCTGCTCCGCCCTAGGATGACGACGTTGGAGTGGCATAGGGCAAAAAACCACCCTCCCGCCTTGCACTGGTCATGTCTTCGCCTCACTCTCCCGTAAAGCGAGTGGAATACGAATTCGAGGGGGCAATTGGCGGATGGAGCATACGATCTATCTCGTGACGCTGGTCGGCGCCGCACTGATCGTTGCCGCCGCGTTTTCGAGCCTGATCGCCTTCCGCTTCGGCGCCCCTCTCTTGCTGCTGTTTCTCTGCATCGGCCTGGCCACGGGAAGCGACGGCCTCGGCATCCAATTCGACAATGCACGGCTGGCTTATTTTGCCGGCTCACTGGCGCTGGCGGTCATCCTGTTCGATTCCGGTTTCGGCACGCCGCTCAACGCCTTGCGCCAGGCGGCCGGACCGGCGCTGTCGCTGGCGACCGTCGGCGTTCTTTTGACCACCGGCCTGTTCGGCGCCGCCGCCTACTATCTGCTCGATCTCAGCTGGCTGGAATCCCTCCTGCTCGGCGCCGCGGTCGCCTCTACCGACGCCGCAGCGGTCTTCTTCCTGTTGCGCGCCGGCGAGATCAATCTGCGCGAGCGCGTGCGTTCCACGCTCGAGGTGGAATCCGGCACCAATGACCCGATCGCCATCTTCCTGACCATCACCCTGGTGGAGATCATCGCCGTCAACGCCAATCCCGAGGCCAGGGTGCTGGCTACCGACCTCGCCCTCGGCTTCCTTCTCAACATGGGGCTTGGCGCCATCGTCGGCATTTTCGGCGGCCTCGCCATCGTGCGCCTCGTCGAGCGGCTCAATCTCGACCACGGACTGCTACCGATCTTCGTGCTGACACTGTCGCTGATGGTATTCGCCGCCGCCGGCGCCATTGGCGGCTCCGGCTTTCTGGCCGTCTATCTCGCCGGCCTGATATCAGGCAATTCCGACATCCGCGCCGTCACCATCCTCAAGCGCTTCCAGGACGGCATGTCGTGGCTGGCACAGATCATCATGTTCCTGATCCTCGGCCTGTTCGCGACGCCCTCGCAATTTCCGGCGATCCTGCTGCCGGCGGTGCTGCTGGGCCTGTTCCTGATATTCGTGGCGCGGCCGATCGCCGTCTGGCTCTGCCTGATGCCGTTCCGCCTGCCGCGCCCGGAAGTCGCCTTCGTCTCATGGGTGGGCCTGCGTGGCGCCGTGTCGATCCTGCTCGCCATCACGCCGCTGCTTGGCGGCCTTGAGAACGGTCGCCTCATCTTCAACACCGCCTTCATCGTCGTGCTGGTATCGCTGGTCGTTCAGGGATGGACCGTCGGACCGCTGGCGCGCCGCCTCGGCCTGATCGTGCCGGCCCGCCTGGGCCCGCTGGACAAGGTCGAACTCGAATTGCCGGGCTCCGCCCATCACGAGCTTCTCGCCTATCGCGTAGCACCTGGCAGCCCGGTGGCGCGTGGTGAGCGCATCCCACGCTGGGCACGGCCCTCGCTGGTGCTGCGCGACGGGCGCTCGATGCGCTTCCAGGACATGGGCAGGCTCGCCGCCGGCGATCATGTCTACATCTTCGTGCCGGATCGCTATCCAGGCCTGCTCGACAAGCTGTTCGCCAGCCGCGCCGTGGTCGATCCCGAGGATGCGGACTTCTTCGGTGCCTTCGCCGTCGATCCGGCGCGCTCCGCCGCGGAACTGGAAGCGGCTTACGCGCCGGGCCTGACCGAGGAGGAACGCAAGCTGACCGTCGGCGACCTGGTGACGGAGCGGCTCGGCGGCCATGCCGAATATGCCGACCGCGTGCTGCTTGGCCCGATCGAGCTGATCGTCCGCGACGTCGACGACAAGGGCAAGATCACTGGCCTCGGTCTTTCCCTCGAGCCGACGGCGCCGATGGCTCGGGTGCCTGTGTTCCTGAGTGCTGGCGAGATCGGCGACCGCATCGTTGCCTTTGTCCGCAAGTGGCGCAAGCGGACCAAAAAGCAGAATGCCGAAGCGCCGGCGGACCCGGAACCGGCTCCACAGCCGGTGGTGGAAAAGGCAATCGACGAGGGCTGACGGCTCCCGACACGGGCTGTGGTCATATTTTCCGCGTAGCACCATTGCAGGTCTTGCATCGTCGTTGATGCGGGGTAAGGTCCCCGCGATTTTTCGCGAAAGGGAACAGCATGGTCGGCTTCAAGACACTGGACGACATCGGCAATATCGATGGCAAGCGCGTGCTGGTGCGCGTCGACCTCAACGTTCCCGTCACTGAGGGCAAGGTCACCGACGCCACGCGCATCGAGCGCATCGCACCGACCATCGCAGAGCTTTCCGGCAAGGGCGCCAAGGTCATCCTGCTTGCCCATTTCGGCCGGCCAAAGGACGGGCCGTCGCCCGAATTCTCGCTTGAGCCGATCGCCAAGGCGACCGCGGACGTGCTCGGCCGCCCTGTCGGCTTTGCGCCGGACTGCATCGGCGACAAGGCCGCAAGCGCCGTCGCCGCTATGGACAACGGCGACGTGCTGCTGCTCGAAAACACCCGCTTCTACAAGGCCGAGGAGAAGAACGACCCGGATTTCACCGAAAAGCTCGCCGCCAATGGCGACATCTTCGTCAACGACGCCTTTTCCGCCGCCCACCGCGCGCATTCGTCGACGGAGGGGCTTGCGCACCTGCTGCCGGCCTTCGCCGGCCGCACCATGCAGGCCGAGCTCGACGCGCTGGAAAAGGGCCTCGGCAATCCGGCCCGACCTGTCGTCGCCATCGTCGGCGGCGCCAAGGTCTCCAGCAAGATCGACCTGCTGATGAACCTAGTGAAGAAGGTCGACGCGCTGGTGATCGGCGGCGGCATGGCCAACACCTTCCTCGCCGCGCGCGGCACCGACGTCGGAAGATCGCTGTGCGAACATGATCTCGCCAAGACCGCCAAGCAGATCATGATCGAGGCGGCCGAAGCCGGCTGCGCCATCATCCTGCCGGTCGACGGTGTCGTCGCCAGGGAATTCAAGGCGGGCGCCGCCAGCGAAACCGTCGCCATATCGGAGGTGCCGGCCGACGGCATGATCCTCGATGTCGGCGAAACGACCGTGAAGACCGTTGCCGACTGGATCGACCGCGCCGCGACGCTGGTCTGGAACGGTCCGCTTGGCGCCTTCGAGATCGAGCCGTTCGACCGCGCGACGGTGGCGGCGGCCAGGCACGCCGCGGCCCGCACCAAGGCCGGCAAACTGATCTCGGTCGCCGGCGGCGGCGACACGGTGGCCGCCCTCAACCATGCCGGCGCCGCCGACGACTTCACCTATGTCTCGACCGCCGGCGGCGCCTTCCTGGAATGGATGGAAGGCAAGCCGCTGCCCGGTGTCGATGTGTTGAAGGGCTGAGGCGAGAGGCGAACGAGGGCGTTTGCGCTTTTCAATCGATTCGAGCTTTCCGCTCGGAATGGTTCGACTTGAACCTGCCTTGCTCTGGTGGTCTGCTGGATACGGACAAACCGTTTCTTCAGGAGAAGCACAATGAGCGAACGTCTCGAGGACATTGCCGCCGCGATGGTGGCCGACGGCAAGGGCCTTTTGGCCGCCGACGAAAGCTCCGGCACCATCAAGAAGCGTTTCGACGTCATCGGCGTCGAATCGACCGCCGACAGCCGCCGCGACTATCGCGAGATGATGTTCCGCGCCAAGGAGGCGATGACCAGATACATATCCGGCGTCATCCTCTACGACGAGACCATCCGCCAGAAGGCCGCCGACGGCACGCCGCTGGTCGACATCATCAAGGCGACCGGCGCCATCCCCGGCATCAAGGTCGATGCCGGCGCCAAGCCTCTGGCCGGGTTCCCCGGCGACACCATCACCGAAGGCCTCGACGGCCTGCGCGAGCGCCTGGCCGACTATTACAAGCTCGGCGCCCGTTTCGCCAAATGGCGCGCAGTGATCGACATCGACGTCGCCAAGGGCGTGCCGTCCGCCACGTCGATCGGCTCGAACGCCCATGCGCTCGCCCGCTATGCCGCGCTCTGCCAGGAAGCCGGCATCGTGCCGATCGTCGAGCCGGAAGTGCTGATGGACGGCGCCCACGACATCGGCGCTTGCTACGAGATCAGCAAGGCGACGCTGACGAAACTTTACACCGAGCTCTACGCGGCCCGCGTCGTCCTCGAAGGCACCATCCTGAAGCCGAACATGGTTCTCGCCGGCAAGAAGTCGGGCAAGGTGAGCAGCCCCGCGGAGGTCGCCGAAAAGACCATTAAACTGTTCCGCGAGACGGTGCCGGCAGCGGTGGGGGGCATCGCCTTTCTCTCCGGCGGACAATCGGACGAGGAAGCGACCGCCAACCTCAACGCCATCAACGCCATCGGCCCGCATCCGTGGAAATTGACCTTCTCCTACGGCCGCGCCTTGCAGGCGGCGCCACAGAAGGCATGGAGCGGCAAGGCGGCCAACGTCGCCGCCGCCCAGGCCGCCTTCGCCCACCGCGCCCACATGAACCATCTGGCCGCGCTTGGAAAATGGCAGCCGGAACTGGAACAGGCCGCCTGACCGTTTTTTTCTTCGTCCGAACCTGGGCGATATGGCCCAGGTTCCATCTGCTCCAAAATACTCCAAAAAACGCGATGGCCGTGTCGGCTTGCGTCGAGCCCAAACGTCCTTGGGGCTCAACGAGGAGCAGGCTCATGCCAAACAACAAGATCGTTTCACGGGAAGACTGGTTCCAGGCGCACAAGGCGCATCTGGCCCGCGAAAAGGAATTGACGCGCTTTCGCGACCGCGTCGCCGCCGAACGGCGCGAATTGCCCTGGCTGAAGATCAGGAAGGACTATGTCTTCGAGACCGAACAGGGCCCGAAGAAACTGGCCGACCTGTTCGGAGGCGCAAGCCAGCTGATTGTCTACCACTTCATGTTCGGGCCGGGTGCCGACTATCGTTGCGAAGGCTGTTCCTTCCTTGCCGACCACATTGACGGCGCCAACCAGCACCTCAAGCACCACGATGTGTCGCTGGTCGTGATCTCGCGCGCGCCGTTGGCTGAATTTCTGCCCTACAGGCAGCGCATGGTCTGGAAATTCGACTGGGTGTCGTCCTACACCTCGGACTTCAACTTCGACATGCAGGTTTCCTTCACCGACAAGCAGATCGCGGACGGCGATACGACCTACAATTTCGAGCAGCGCGCGCGGAAATCGAAGGACCTTCCCGGTACCAGCGTGTTCTACAGGGACGAGAAAGGCGACATCTTCCTGACCTTCATGTCGCGTTCCAGGGGCGGCGATCCGCTGATCGGCGCTTATCACTATCTCGACCTGACGCCGAAAGGGCGCAACGAGACCGGCCCCTACCACAGCCTGATGGACTGGGTACGGCTGCACGATGAATATGCGGACAGGCCCGAGATGCAGGACGCCTGTTGCCATTGACGGCGGACGCAGGGTCTTTCGCCTTAGGCCCGACATGCGCTAAGTGCTGCTCGCTATCCCATTAACGGACTTGCCCATTAACGGTTTGCGATGCAGCGCTTTCTGACCCTCCTCACCTGGCTCGCCTTTCCTGTCTATGTCTGGCAGGGGCTCGGCGTGCGCCGCCGCACCACCCGCATGCTTCCTGCGCAAGGTCCAGTCATGCACGAGATATCGGGCCAGGCGCCAGCGGTCTCGCTTCTGATGCTTGGCGATTCTTCCGCCGCCTCGGTCGGCATCGGCAATTCCGAGTACGGGCTGGCCGCGCAACTGGCCGATCTGATCTCGAAACGCACTGGCCGTGCGGTGCGCTGGCGGGCAGCCGGCTTCAACTCGGCAACCTCAGGCCAGATCCGCGATCATGTGCTGCCCAATCTGTCGGCCGATCCGTGGACGCACATCGTGCTCGCCATCGGCACCAACGACACCAAGAACTTTCACTCGGTGCCACGCTTCAAGAGGGAGTTTGGCGGCCTGCTCTACGCGCTGCGCGCCAAATGGCCGGAGGCGCGCGTGGTGTGGTCGCCGGTGCTGGAATTCACCCGGGCGCCGGCAATGCCGCCGCTGCTCGGAACGATCCTGGAAATCCGCGCCGCCGAGATGAACCGCATGGGCGAGCGCCTTTGCCTCGAACGCGGGGCGGTGCCGGCACCGCGCCTGCCGATCACCGATGCCGAGGCCGGTTTTGCGTCCGACGGATTTCATGCTTCGGAAGCCGGTTACCGGGCCTGGGCGGAACATCTCGTCGGCCTGGTGCTGGATGAGAAACGTCCGGCGTAGCCGGTGAAACGCCAACGATTTGGCTTGCTCGAGTTGCGAACGGTGAAAGTCGGTCCGCCTTCAGGCGGAACGAAACGTCCCGTTTCGAAGAACTTGAACGGCCAGGAGCCATAGCGCCGGGGGGCGGCCTCCGATCTACGTCCAATGTCCCAGCGCCGCTGTTAAGGAAATCGCCGCCATGGCCAGCACCGCCAGCTTCCAGAAATCGCTGCGCCGCTTCAGCCCCGGCAAGCCGAGCGGCTTGATCATCTGGATGACCATCATGGCGACGATGACGAGCGCGAGGAATTTCGACATGCTGCCTTTGACCAGCATCGCGGCCAACTGTCAAAGCGCTCCTTGCGCTCTTCCCTGGTCACTATTCACGACGGGATCAAAGCGGACAGGCGCTATGCTGGACTGCGAAACGGCCAAACCTGGCGCGCTCGCCAAAGACCGCACACCCCTCCTGACAGACTGCTGTCAGGAGGGGTGTGCGATAGTGTCTCCATCGAAAGAGAGGAGACCAGTCATGAACGGTTTTACCATTCTGCGCAGCGTGCAGCACTATGTCGGCAAGATCCGGACTATGCGCAACGAGATTCGCACTCAGCGTTTCATGAATGCGTTGCCGCAGAGCATCCGCAAGGACATCGGTTGGCCGGATAATTACGAAGGCCGCCACAATCGCGGATGATTTTTTCGCGGCAACGGTTGGACGCGGACGCCGCAGCGCCCAGATAATAGGTCCGGCGAGCCGAAAGACGGAGCAGGAAATGTCCGAACAGAAGACCATCGGCATTCTTTTCATCGATCGCTTCGCCGACTGGGAATACGGCTTGCTGGCGGCTTCGGCGGTCGAATGGTTCGGCGCACGCGCGGTGTCGCTGACGCCGGACGGCAAGCCTGTGAGGTCGGCCAGCGGATTTCTGCTGACGCCCGACCGCTCCGCCGAGGTCGACGAGAATACCGATCTCGATGCCGTCGCCGTCATCGGTTCCGACCAATGGGTCGATGCGCCGCCGGACGTCTCAGCACTGCTGACAGCGATTGCTGCGCGCGGCGGCGTGGTCGGTGGCATCTGCGCCGGCACGTTGGCGCTGGCGCGTGCCGGCCTCTTCGAAAAGGCAGTGCACACCAGCAATGGTCGTGAGTGGATCAATGAAAAGGAACAGGGTTACGCTGGCGCCCAGAACTATCAGGACGTGCCCCATGCCGTCGCTGACAGTCGCATCGTGTCCGCGCCGGGTTCGGCTCCGGGCACCTTCGCCCTTGCTTATTTGAAGACGCTCTATCCCCAGAGAAGCAGCGACCTCGCGCAGATGCGTACGCTGTTCGCCAAGGAGTATGCTGAAGGGGAATATGCTGAAGCCTCCTGACAGTATGGTGTCAGGAGCGGCGTGCAATAGTGCGACAGTATCAGGAGACAGACATGGCCTTCATCCCTGCAAAAGCCTCGGCTTGGTTCGAGATCCCTGTTACCGATATGGATCGGGCGCGCGCCTTTTATGCATCGGTGCTTCAGAACGATCCCGTTCTGGAGGAGAGCGGCCCAAACCCGATTGCCATGTTCGCCGCGCAGGACCGCATGGCATCCGGGCACGTCTACCCCGGAAAACCCGCGGCACCGGGAACCGGCCCGACAATCCATCTGTCGGTTGCCGCACCGATCGAGGACGCCATGGAACGGGTGAGGCAGAGCGGCGGCCAGGTTGTCTCGCCGGCGATCTCTATTCCGGCCGGCACATTCGCCTATTGCCTCGACCCGGACGGCAACAGCTTTGGGCTCTTCGTCTAGGTGCCGCATGGTAAAGAGCTGGAGCGAAAGGCTGAACACATCGGGCACCAACGGCATCAAGCCGTCGCCGCGCACTGTTGGCGACGTCGTCGAGGGCCAGTCGATGCTGGTGCCGACAGCCCGGCAGGTCGATGATTTCATCCGCTCTATCCCAAAGGGCGTGGACGTGGACGTCCGCGCATTGCGCACCGCGCTCGCCATCGAGCACGGTGCCGAAGTGACATGCCCGGTCACGGTCGGCTATCATCTGCGCACCGTCGCCGAGGCCGCCAACGAGGATCTGGAGCGCGGCATGACGCTGAGCGACATTGCGCCGTTCTGGCGGGTGCTGGACGCAAAGACGCCGACAACAGGGAAATTGTCCTTCGGCGCGGCATTCGTCGCCGCGCAGCGCAAGCGCGAAGGGCTCGAACCATAGAAATCGAGGGACCGTACGATGCGCCGCGCCGACAGGCTCTTCCAGATCGTGCAGCATCTGCGCGGTGGCCGTCTGGTCACCGCCCAGAAGCTTGGCACGTGGCTCGAGGTTTCCGAGCGAACCATCTACCGCGACATCGCCGACCTGCAGTCGACCGGCGTGCCGATCGACGGCGAGGCCGGCGTCGGCTACATGATGAGGGAGGGTTTCGACCTTCCGCCGTTGATGTTCACGCGTGACGAGATCGTCGCGCTGGTCGCCGGCGCCCGTATGGTGCGCGCCTTTGGCGGTGCCGCCATGGCGCGGGCCGCCGACGAGGCGCTGGTCAAGATCGGTGCCGTGCTGCCCGATGCCGAAAAGGACCGCATCGCCCGCACCGAAATCCACACGCCGATGTGGGTGGTGAGCGATGCCGCCCGCGAGGCGATCGACCTGATCGAGCGCGCGGTGGAGAAACGCCAGGTGCTGACCATCGACTACTCCGACGAAGCAGGCCGCGGCACCGCGCGCGACATCAGGCCATTGGGCCTGTGGTTCTGGGGCAAGGTGTGGACGCTGGTCGCCTGGTGCGAGATGCGCGACGATTTCCGCGCTTTCCGGATCGATCGCATCGCTTCGGTGGTCATTGCCGGCCGCGTCTTCAAGCCGGAGCGCGGCAAGCAACTCGCCGACTTCTATCGCGCGGTGGAGCGCAGCGAGGACTACGGCATGAGACCGGACCGGGCTGCGCGAACCTGACACGCGCGAGTTTGCGTCAAAAATGCCCGCTTGAGGCGGGCTGTGTGAAAACGTTGACGGGCCCGCGACAGCGCGGGGTAGCCTGGCATATCCTTCTGCAGCTTCGACGGCACAAGCGCCTAATGGTACAGGAAGAGCGGCTGCCGGGCTTCGGTCAGAACCGCACGCGTGCATGAGCCGAATATCTCGCGAATACCGCTATGGCCGTAAGCACCCATGACGATCATGCCGGCGCCCAACACCTTCGCCGTCCCGAGGATCGCTTCCGCCGGCGTGCCGGCTTGCCTATCGCCCAGTCCCACTCCTTTTACCCACGCGATCCCGTGCCGACGGAGCAGCGCGCAGGCGCGCTCAGCCTCGGCGGCGGCTTGCAGTTCGGACCTGTTGTCCTGGGTCAGAATATGCACCTCCCGCTCCGCCGCGATGCCAAGGAGTGCCAACATATGGAGGGTGCGGGAAGCGGCGGCGCTTCCATCGAAAGCAACCAACAGAGGGGCGGTGTCGTTCTCGGCCTGACCGCCCTCATCAGCATCCGGAACCATCACAACGGGCCTCAACCCGCTGCGAAAGATGCGATCCACGCAGAGCGGAATTCTGTCGAGCTCTCCCTCGACGTCGAAAAGGCTGTTCCGTCCCACGACCACCAGATCGTGCTCGATGGATTCGATGCCGATGCTTGAAAGCGCATCGGCATCGATCCGCTTGGTGGAAAATGTTATGCCCGCCCGCCGCGCATCCGAACTGAACGCATGCAGAACGGTATCGATGCGTTCGTCAGCGCTATTCAGTAGTTTGAGGTCAAATTCCCTTTTGTAGGCAAGTCCGCCTACCGGGACTGGCTGCGGGCGCTGGATCCAGTCGGAATTAACAACACCCAGTCCCTCCACATTTGCGCTCAGACGACCGGCCAGGCGAAGCGCGAAACTGGCGCCGGCGATGCTCGAGCTTGAGCCATCCAGGGCAACGAGAATACTTTTGAGCATGTGAACACCCTTGTCGGAAAGTAGCGTAGGGTAGCCAAGACCAGCGTTTTCTCCTTGACTTGCATCAAAATCGGCGGGGCCAACAAAGTTGCTCGCCTTCCGCCTCCCCATGATGGTGTCCTCCGCCAAGCCTTACTCCACCCAAGCCTTCGATCGCCACGGCACCCCTTAGTGGGATGAGGAACGCGCGCCGGCTTGATTCAAGACAAACAATTTAAGTTGGCCATGTGCCACACAAATTGGCGACGGCAATGATAACCCGAAGGGGCCACGGACCAGGCGAAGCCGCCCACAGTTGTCTGGACCGTGCCAACCGAAAGAGATGAACGATCTGGTCCTCTCGCAGACGAACGGTGTGCCAATACCGGATGGTCCTCCTGTTTTGGGGCTAACCAATGCCGAAGCGCGCTCCAGACTCGAACAATACGGCCCGAATGCTCTCCCCCAACCGTATGCGCCATCCCTCGCCGCCGTATTCTTGCGGCAGTTCCTCAGCCCGCTGATCTACATCCTTGTCTTCGCAGCCGTGGTCTCGCTGGCATTGGGAGACGCAAAGGATGCGCTGTTCATCGGCGTTGTCCTGGTGATCAACGGCATCATAGGAGCCGCACAGGAACATTCGGCCGGGCGGGCGGCGGCAGCGCTCCGAAATCTGGAAGAACCGCATGCGTCGGTAGTCCGCGATGGAGCGCAGTGCAGGATCGACGCACGCGAACTCGTTCCCGGCGATCTGGTGCTCCTGGAAGCCGGGGCAAGGGTTCCGGCCGATATTCAGCTCCTGCTCAGCGAAGACCTTCAATGCGACGAGTCGCTGCTGACCGGCGAATCCAGACCGGTGAAGAAGAGGCCCTCATCGTCAGGTGCGGAAACGGGGCCGGACGTTGCCTATGCCGGTTCCATGATCACGCGTGGACGCGGACGAGGTGTCGTCGTTTCGACCGGCGGAGCAACGGAGATCGGCAAGATCGCGGAGGAGATCGGCAGGCGCTCGATATCCAAGCCGCCGCTCCTCATACGCCTGGAGCGCTTTTCGCGGATGATCGCGATTGCCGTCTGCCTTGCGATTCTTCTGCTGGTCGCAGTCGGGCTTCTGCGCGACATCCTCTACCGCGATCTGTTCATGCTTGCGGTCGGTCTTGCGGTCAGCGCAATTCCCGAGGGGCTGCCCGTCGCGATCTCCGTCGCTTTGGCCATCGGCATGCGGCGGATGGCCAGGGTAAACGTCATCGTGCGCAAGATGCCGGCAATGGAATCGCTCGGCTCCTGCACCATGATCGCGACAGACAAGACGGGCACGCTGACGATGAACGAACTCACCGTCACGGATATCCTGCTGCCGGACGGAACGCGACTGAAATGCGAGGCGGGCCAGGATCTGGACGCGTGTTCGATCGTGTCGCCGCACGGCGACAATGTGCAGGCCTCGTTGCGCGCATCCGCCCTTCTGAAAGCGGCTTCCTTGCCCAATGAGGGGCGTCTGTTCAAGGAGCGGGAAAGCTGGAGCCGGCACGGCGACCCCGTCGATGTCGCCCTGCTGGCGGCAGCCCGCAAGGGTGGCATCGAACAGGAGGAAATCGCCACGCACTATCCACTCATCACGCGCATCCCCTACGAGCCTGACCTCAAATACGCGGCCTCTTTTCACCGCCGCAAGGGCCGTGTTCGTATTTTCGTCAAGGGCGCGCCCGAAACCCTGATAGCGATGGCCAGCCAGATGGATGCTGATGGCCGACCATTGCCGATCGACGGTGAGTTTCTGCTGCGCCAGAAGGAGGATCTTGCCGGAATGGGCCTGCGCGTCTTGGCGTTCGCCCAGGCGGAGATCGACACGACACCAGATGACGGGTACGCGCATCACCACCTGGTGGATCTCACCTTTCTCGGCATGGCGGGAATGCAGGATCCGGTGCGCCCCGAAGTGCCCAATGCCATCCGCGACTGCTATCGTGCCGGCATCGAAGTGGCGATGGTGACGGGCGATGATCCGCGAACGGCGAGCGTGATCGCCGAGCAGGCCGGCTTCGTGTTCAATCCCGACCAGGTGGTGACGGGCGAGGCGGTGCGCCGCGCCGAGCAGGAGGGGGAAGCGGCACTCGACAAGTTGACGCGCCATGCCCGTATTTTCGCCCGCGTCGATCCGGCACAGAAGCTCTCCATCGTTTTGTCCCTCTCACGCAACGGACATTTTGTCGCCGTCACCGGCGACGGCGTGAACGATGCGCCAGCGCTGAAGCATGCCCATGTCGGCGTGGCGATGGGACGAGCCGGCACGGATATCGCCAAGGAAAGCGCCGATATCGTCGTCACCGACGACAATTTCGCCTCGATCGTCAACGGTATCCTGGAGGGGCGTGTAGCCTACGCCAACATCCGCAAGGTGGTCTTCATGCTGGTATCGACCGGCGCGGCGGAAGTGGTGCTGTTCCTGCTGGCAATGCCGATGGGGCTGCCCATGCCTTTGCTGGCCGTCCAGCTCCTTTGGCTCAACCTGGTCACCAATGGCATACAGGACGTGGCGCTTGCCGCCGAGGCGGCCGAGGGCGACGAACTTCGCCATCCGCCCCGCCGTCCTAACGAGCCGATCCTGGATCGCGTGATGATCCGCCGCATCTGGCATTCCGTTCTGGTCATGGGCGTTGGAGGCTTCGCCGTCTTCTACTGGTTGCTCCAGCAGGGCTATCCCGTGGAGCAGGCGCGCAACTCTCTGCTCCTTCTCTTCGTCCTTTTCGAGAATTTCCAGGTTTTTAACAGCCGGTCTGAACACCTCTCGGTCTTCCGTCAAAGACTGTTCGCCAATCCCCTCCTCGTTCTCGGCGTGCTCGGGGCGCAGGCGTTGCACATCGGCGCGATGTATATTCCAGGACTGAGCGACACGCTGCAGATCGCGCCGGTTTCGCTGCGCGAGTGGGGGATGTTGCTTCTCCTTGCCGCCACCCTGCTGGTGAGCATGGAATTCGAAAAATGGCGGGAGCGGCGCAAGGCCTCCAGACAATGAGCTTCAAGACGCTCAACGCCTCGACCGATGAGGCAATCACTGCCGAAGACGTGGTGGGGCGCCTTGACAGATGCATAGCGGCCCATCTCCCGCGCCTGGACAAGGCCGGCGCGGCAGAGCCCGACAAAAGACGCCGCGCCACTGCATCCACGCCCAGCGGGTCACGAAATCGCCGCGCCGGGCTGTGAGATACCGCCCGGCTTGATGCCTCGCCGAGTACCCTACTCCTCGTCGTCCGTATCCTCGTTCTTCGACTTCAGCGCCGAAAGCTTGGCGAAGACGGCATTGGCGTCGAGTTCCGCATCCTCGTCCTTTGGCTTCTCCGGCGCCGGCACCAGCCGCTCGGTCAATGCCGCCGGCAGCAGCGTGTCGCCGGCCGGCTGTGCCTGTTCGCGGCCACGCGAGGCGCGGTTGACTTCCATGTCGAGGTCGATCTGCGAGGCGAGACCCAGTGTCACCGGATCCATCGGCTGCAGATTGGCCGAGTTCCAGTGCTTTCTGTCGCGGATCTGGTCGATCGTCGACTTGGTGGTGCCGACGAGGCGCGCGATCTGCGCGTCCTTCAGCTCGGGATGGTTGCGCACCAGCCAGAGGATGGCGTTCGGCCGATCCTGGCGCTTCGACAGCGGCGTGTAGCGCGGACCCTTGCGCTTGGATTCCGGCACTCGCACCTTGGGGTCGGACAGCTTCAGCCGATGGTTCGGGTCCTTCTCGGCGCGCGCGATCTCGTCGCGGGTCAGCTGGCCGGTCATGATCGGGTCCATGCCCTTGATGCCTTGCGCCGACTCGCCGTCGGCGATCGCCTTGACCTCGAGCGGATGCAGCGAGCAGAACTGCGCGATCTGCTCGAAGGAGAGCGCAGTATTGTCGACCAGCCAGACGGCGGTCGCCTTGGGCATCAGCAGGGTATTGGCCATCGCAAGATATCCTTCTCGTTCGCCCGCGTTCCCGCGCGGGCGGTGGTTTTAGAGCCACCAAAATGGGAAATTCGCGGTCTGTATAACCGCTCTCTCGCCATTTCGCAATGTTTTTGGGAGGTCGCGAGGGCGATGATGGCCAGACCCGTCAAAGAGCCCTTGGCGATCGGGGCCATGTCACTCGCGTTTTCGCTAGTCGGCTTCCGCTGACCGACCGCGCGGCTTCAAACCGCGGTCAATAGCTGAAGCTCGGCCTAGAAGGGCCCGGCATCGAGGCTCCAAAAGACAAAACCCGCCGGACAGGGTCCAGCGGGCTCGGAACCGGCGACGGAAATCCGTCTGCTGCGGCTCTGGCTTCTAAAGCTTGATCTCGGACCTAGGCACCGCGAAGAGCGCCTTCGGACGGGATCAAGCCCGAGATCAAAGCGCCTTGCGGGCGATTCTCTCGATATCGGCACGGTTGATGCCGAGATCGTTAAGCTGACGGGCGTTGAGCTTGTTCAGTTCGCGCACGGTCTCGTTGTACATGCGCCAGTTACGGAAAGCGCGGATCGGGTTCATGGTAGTCCTCCATTTCGTTGGGTCATTCGTTTCGATGGCGCGTAAATAGGCATCGCTGCCCAGGAATTGAACAGACGCTTTTGCATGGCCGCAATGCAATTGTGCATTGCAGCATTAAGCTTTTGTTCAGCTTGTTGGGGCGTGTGTCTTGGCCGATGCGTCAGCCGACATCGAGCACGATCTTGCCGATGTGATCGCCGTCCTCCATCCGCTCATGCGCCCGCCACGCTTCCTTGAGCGGGAAGATCATGTCCATGACGGGTGCCACCTTGCGGGTGCCGAGCAGCGGCCACACCTGCGCCTCCAGTGCCGCGGCGATCGCCGCCTTGAATTCGACGGTGCGCGGCCGCAGCGTCGAGCCAGTGTGGGTGAGCCGCTTGACCATGATCTTCGAGAAATCGGCGCTCGCCACCGCCCCGGCCTGCGTGGCGATCTGGACGATGCGGCCTTCCACAGCCGCGGCCTCGTAGTTTCGCGCCACATAGTCTCCGCCGACCATGTCGAGGATGACGTTGGCGCCGCGACCGTCGGTCGCCTCCTTGACCGCCGCGACGAAATCCTCCTCGCGGTAGTTGATCGCCCGGTCGGCGCCGAGCTTCAGGCAGGCGTCGCATTTCTCCTGGCTGCCGGCAGTGGTGATGACGTAAGCGCCGAAGGCCGAGGCGAGCTGGATCGCAGTGGTGCCTATCCCGGACGAGCCGCCATGCACGAGCAGCGTCTCGCCGCTCTTCAAGGCCCCGCGCTCGAAGACGTTGTGCCAGACGGTGAAGTAGTTTTCCGGCACCGCCGCCGCTTCGGTGTGGGTAAAGCCGGCGGGCAAGGGCAGCACGCTGCCGGCATGAACCCTAACGTATTCGGCATAGCCGCCGCCGGGCGTCAGCGCACAGACCCGGTCGCCGACGCGCCAGCGCGATATCTCGTCGCCAAGGGCTGCGACTTCGCCGGCGGCTTCGAGGCCGGGCAGGTCCGACGCGCCGGGCGGCGGCGGATAGGCGCCCTTGCGCTGCTGCACATCCGGCCGGTTGATACCGGCGGCGCGCACCCGGATCAGGATTTCGCCGGGACCGGGCATGGGCACGTCGCGCGTTTCAGGTTTGAGCACCCGCGGCCCGCCGGGTTCCGAGATCGCAATGGCCGTCATCTTCGCCGGAATTTTATTCTGTCCATTCGCCATGAATTTTCCCGTCTCGCTTCGCCAGTTTCTTGCCAGCGCCAGTTTCTTGCCGACCATTTGCATCCATGCCCCTGCCCTATGTATGCTGATTGCCAAATCAGGCAAATGGCCACGACAGCGCCGGGCATCCGATTGGACGCCCAAAGGACGCTGCAGCAGTCTAATTTTTGCGCATGAGCGAGGAGCGACGATGGCGATCTTCGACGACGAACCCAAAAAGAAAGCGCGCCCGCATGAGATCGGGCAGGACCTGTCGCTGCTTTCCGTCGATGAACTGTCCGAGCGGATCGGCATCTTGCGCGACGAGATCGCCCGGCTGGAAGCCGAGCTCAAGGCCAAGGGCACCACCAAGTCGGCTGCCGAGGCGCTGTTCCGTCGCGGATAGTTTCCAGAGCGGAAAGCGCCCGCCGCCGAAAAGCCCGAATGCGACTGTCTTCAGACCCTCCCTAAATTCTAAATTCCAGCCGGATCAGCTAAATGTTCGCAAGCTACCGACCGATCCTCTCGCTGCTTCGCGGCACCGCTTTCCTGCTGGCGGCGACCGGACTGCACGGGCTGCTGTTGCCGCTGCGCGGCCAGGTGGAAGGTTTCTCGACCGCATCGCTCGGCCTGATGGGCACGGCCTGGGCCGGCGGCTTCGTCACCGGCTGCTTCTTTGCGCCGCGCATCGTGCGTCGCGCCGGTCACGTACGCGCTTTCGGCGCCTTTGCGGCATCGGGAGCCATCGTCGCACTGCTCACCGGCCTGATCATCGACGAATATTTCTGGATCCTGCTGCGCGCCTTCACCGGCTTCACCATGGCCGGCGCCTTCATGGTCATCGAAAGCTGGCTGAACGAGAAGTCGACCAACGAGAACCGCGGCGCCGTCTTCGGCCTTTACATGATGGTCACCTATGCCTCGATCATGGGCGGCCAGATGATCGTTGCCGGCGGCGACGTGAAGTCGGCCTCGCTGTTCATGATCACCGGCATCCTGTTCTGCCTGTCGCTCATTCCGACCGCGGTCTCGACGGCTTCGCACCCCAAGCCGCTGCAGGACGTCTCGCTCGACGTCAAGGGGCTCTATGTCAATTCGCCGGTGTCGGCGATCGCCTGCGTTTTGATCGGCATCGCCAACGGCGCCTGGGGCACGCTCGGCGCTGTCTATGGCGCCCGCATCGGCATTTCCACGGCCGAGATCGCGCTGATGATGAGCCTGGTGGTCGTCGCCGGCGCGGCCATGCAGCTTCCGGCCGGGCGTCTCTCCGACAAGACCGACCGCCGCTTTGTGCTGGCGGGCCTGGCCTTCGGCGCGGCGCTGTTCGCCGTCGCTGTCTTCCTGTTCGAGCCGCGCTCCGGCGTCTTCGTCATTGTCTGCACCGCCGCTTACGGCGCCTTTGCCTACACGCTGTATTCGATCGCCGTGGCCCATGCCAACGACCACGCCCGGGCGGAGGACTTCGTCAAAGTGTCGGGCGGCCTGCTGCTGCTCTATGGTTTCGGCACGATGATCGGGCCGTTGCTGGGCGCCGCTCTGATGGGCTGGATGCGGCCGGAAGGCCTGTTCCTTGCGACTGCATTGGCGCATCTTTGCCTGGCGGGTTACACGCTGCTGCGCATCAACCGTCGCGCGCCGGTGCCGATCGAAGACCGCGACGCCTTCAAGACGCAACCGGCCGAGCGCTCGATCACGCCGGAAGCATTGCGGCTCGATCCGCGCAGAAAGCCTGAAACCAACGGTTGAGATTTGGAAAACTTTGCCCCACAAATAAGGCATGATGTTTTCCGACGCCTTCATGGCGATTGCCGATCCCAACCGGCGCTATCTCTTGGAAGAGCTCCGGCGCGGCCCGAAGACCGTCAACGAACTGGCCGCTGGGTTGCCGGTCTCGCGCCCGGCTGTGTCTCAGCATCTGAAGGTGCTGCTCGAAGCCGGGCTGGTCAATGCCAAGCCGGAAGGGACAAGGCGCGTCTATACGGTCAGCAATGCCGGCTTTCTGAAGCTCAACATCTGGCTCGACCAGTTCTGGGACGCAGAGCAGCCTGGTTGACCGCGGGAACTGAGAATGCGCCACCACGCCTCGGCAGTGACGCACCAAGCGCGTCCAGCCGCGTGCTCTTGCCTTCCGGATCGGTGAGCGCCTGGAACAAGAAGCCCGAGTTGTGCCGGATCATGCGGCATCGGGCCTAACCGTTATTGTAGGGGAAGAGCTTGAAATACGGCTGCGCTTCCTCGATCACGCGGGCAACAGACGGCCGCCGCAGCAACCGGTCGTGATAGCGCCTCACTGCGGGATATTTGTCGCCGAACGGCTCGACCTTGTTGGCATAGAACAATGCCGGGGCAGCGGCGCAGTCGGCCATGGTGAAGGCTTCACATATGGCCCATGTCCTCGACTGCATGTCCTGTTCGATGATGGCGTAGGCGCTGCGCAACTGGACGCGCGCCTCCTCGACGCCGAACGGATCGGTCTTGTCTTCCGGCCGCAGGCGGTCGCCGACGATCTTCTGCATCGGGTGCTGCACGTAAAAGTCATAGAAGCGGTCAGCGAGGCGGGTCTGGCGGGCGAGATCGACATCGGCAGGGATCAGCTCGACCGGTCCTGGATAATGCGCGTTGCATCGTCAGGGACATTGTTTTGCTCGTTCCTTTGGTGGTTCGCCTCACGGACATTCGGTGTCGAGGTTCGGCCCGCCATTTACCCGGCTTGGCCATGGGTGACGATGGCCTCGACGATCGTGGCCCAATCGTCGGGATGCAGTTCATGGCCGCCGCCTTCGATGCGGACAAGCCTCGCGCCGGCGACCGCCTCTGCGAGAGCGGCGCCATGCTCGACTGGAAAGATCGGATCCTCGGTGCCGTGGATGACGAGGAGCGGAACCTTCAATTCGTGCAGGCGGCCCTTCCAGTCCTCGCTGCCCCGATCTTCGCCGCCCCGATCTTCGCCGCCCTTGAGCAGGAAATGATTGGTCGCGCTCAAGAAGCCGCCGGATCGGTCGTAATCCTGTTCGACGAACGCCCTCGTCCGCTTCTCGTCGAAGGCATGCGCGGTGCCGGCGATTGCGTGCGCGTCCTTGACGATGAAGTCGACCACCTGGTCGCGATCAGACCAGTCGACCTTGGCGCCTTCGGCCGAATGCTTCATATAGGCCTCGGTCATCCCTGGCAGATGCGACGTGTCGGTTCCCATCGGCGAGGTGCTGATCGCCGTAAGCGAGATGACCCGCGACGGGTGTTTCAGCGCCACGAACTGCGCAATCATGCCGCCCATCGACATGCCGACCACATGCGCTTTCGCGATGCCGTGGTCGTCGAGCACGCGGATGGCGTCGTCCGCCATGTCGTCGAATGTGTAAGGCGGTTCGCCCGGCGCATATTTGGTTGAACGACCGGTATCGCGATTGTCGTAGCGGATCACGAACAGACCCTTGCCGGCCAGTTTCCGGCAGAACGCCTCCGGCCACCAGAGCATCGACGCCATGGCGCCCATAATCAGCAGCATCGGTGGATGCGCGGGATCGCCAAACGTCTGGGACACGATTTCGGGTTCCGCAGCCTTCATCATGATCGCAGTCTCCTCTCTGTAAACCAATTGCATTTTGCAATCAGTTGCACTATGATACAACTGATATGATATTGCAACCAGTTTTTGTCGGAGAATCGCATGAGCATCGATCGCCGGTCTGGGTGCCCGATCAACCTGTCGCTTGAAGTGTTCGGCGACCGGTGGAGCCTGATCATCCTTCGCGACATGATTTTCGGCGGCAAACGCCATTTTCGCGAATTGCTCAACGGTTCGATCGAGGGCATCGCTTCCAACATCCTTGCCGACCGGCTGAAGCGGCTGATGGAATTGGGCATGCTGACCAAGGCCGACGATCCCTCTCACAAGCAGAAGGCGATCTACAGTCTGACCGAAATGGCCATAACGTTGGTGCCGATCCTGGCGCATCTTGGCGCCTGGGGTCGCATCTGGCTGCCGGTCAGCGAGGAGCTCTCGATCCGCGCCGAGCTTCTGGAAAAGGGCGGCCCGCCGATGTGGGAAAAGTTCATGGACGAGCTGCGCCACGAACATCTGGGCATGCCTTCCGGCACGCCGCCGGATGCCACCGTCCGCGCGACCTTGCAGGCCGGATACGAGGCGGTTGTCGCCCGAAAGGCGACGGGCGCCGGGTGCGATCCGGGCGCCTGACCAACTTATTTTCCCCATTGCAGGCCGGCTCTGCTATTAAAGGGATTGAAAACTATAATTTACGGGATTGGAAAAAACCGTTGGTTGAGAACTCTAAGGATACTGCCCGCGCGCGGGCCGATTTGCGTTTCAAGAAGCAGGAAGAAGCAGCCACGGTTCGTCAGAAGGCGATGGCGGAATATGTCGCCGAGAGCGACGCCCGTCAGATAAAGACCAACAAGCTGAGGGCGTTGCGCCTTGCCAAGGAAGCGGAAGACCTCGCCAATGCGCCGGCTGTCCCGGCGAAAAAGCCGGCGCGGGCCAAGAAAAAATAGGGCCGGTTCGTTGCGCATGACGCTGGAAACCGGAATCGGTGTCCGGAAAGGATCATGAGCTGCTTCAAACTGTAGAGCGTCCTTTGCGCATCCAACGGGACGCGCGGCGCTCTGATCCTCGACAACGGGTCTGGAAGCGTCCGGATGGCAGCGCCATATCAGGACAGTGCCGTCAGCGGCGCTGCCATTTCGCCATTTCACGCGAAGCAATTTCAACCGAAACCGGGATTTTGTATCTGTCGTCCCGGATCAATGAATCACGTTTCAACAGTTAGCGCGTAGCTGATGCCGTTTAGCGCTGGTAGTTCCAAGGCATGAGCGCCTCGATGTCGCTGTTTGGCCAGCCATTGGCGATGCGCTCGAGGGTTTGGGTGAGCCAGGCATGCGGATCGATATTGTTCATTTTGGCGGTGGCCAGAAGCGTGGCTATGGTGGCCCATGTCCGTCCACCACCGTCACTGCCGGCGAACAACGAGTTCTTTCTCGTAATTGTTTGAGGCCTGATCGCACGTTCGACCGTGTTGGAGTCCAGCTCGATGCGGCCGTCGGCAAGGAAGCGTTCGAGCGCAGCGCGGCGGCCGAGCGCGTAGCGGATCGCCTCGGCAAGCTTCGACTTGCCCGATAGCCTGGGCAGTTCCTTTTCCCACCGGGCAAAGAGCGCGGCGACAACCGAAGCCGATTTGTCCTGGCGGGCTTCCATCCGGGCTGCTGCATCCTTGCTGCGGACGGTTTCCTCAGTCGCCCAGAGCGGGGCCATCTGCGCCACCGTCTGCGAGGCGATGACGGACGAGCCTGCGACATGCAGTTCGTAGAACTTGCGCCGCACGTGGCTCCAACATCCGGCCAGCGTCATGCCGTCGTTGGCCCGATCGGGCTTGGCCAGCCGGTTATAGGCGGCATAGCCATCAACCTGCAGGATGCCGCAATAGCCTTCCAGATGGCGGGCGACGCATTCGCCGGCGCGACTGTCCTCGAAGCGGTAGGCGACGATGGGCGGTCCGCTGCCCCCGAACGGCCGGTCGTCGCGGACATAAGTCCACAAATAGGCCGTCTTGGCCTTGCCCGATCCCGGGGCCAGCGTTGGCAGCGTGGTCTCATCGGCAAAGACCCGCTCACCCTGCTTGATGCGGGTCAGTGCGTAATCGGCGAGCGGCTCGAGCTCGAAGCCGACCTTGCCCATCCACTGCGCCATCTGTGACCGGTCGATCTCGACCTGGTCGCGGGCATAGATCGCTTCCTGGCGGTAGAGCGGCAGGCCATCGGCGTATTTCGACACCGCGATCTGCGCCAGCAGCGCTTCGGTCGGAATGCCGCTTTCGATGATGCGGGCGGGTGCGGCTGCCTGGATGACGCCGTCCCAGCCCTTGTAGGCATATTTGGGGCGACGCGTGACGATCACCCGGAACTTGGCCGGGGTGACATCGAGCCGTTCGGAGACGTCCTCGCCGATCAGGATCTTTTCCAGCGCTTCGCAGCCGGCAGGCGTTTCGGGCTCGACAACCACCTCGACCCGTTCGAGATGGGCCGCAAAGCCTTTGCGAGGACGCGGAGCGCGCTTCGCTTTCGAGCCGCCCGCAGACTTCTCCATCTGCGCTTCGATGGCCGCCACGCCGGTTTCGATCTCATCGAACACCAGCGCATACTGTTCCTCGCTCAGCGCGCCGGTCCGCAACCTTTCGGAGCGGCTGCCGAAGCGCGCCCGCTCCAGCATCTTCACGACCGCCGTCAGTCGTGCGATCCGCTCATCGGCGCTCTTGTTGACCAGCTCGAGATGGACGTTGCGCTCCTCCAGAAGGGCGGCCTTTTCGGCCATGGCAATAACCATCGCCTTGAGCGCGTCAACGTCGTCCGGGAGCGCAAGATCGGGTGCCGACATGGCCAAAATCAGAGCATATTCGCGGCCAGTTTTCCCGCTTTTTCAGCTCCCTGATTCATCATGCCGCAGGGTTTTACCCAACCGATTGCGGCCGCCTGACGGTCTCCGTCCGAACCCGTTTCCAATCCATTCCGTCAACCAGAGCCATGAGCTGGGCATGATTGAGCTGGACCCGGTGGTGGCCGATCCGCGGCCAGCAGAACTTCGCGTCGTCCAGTCGCTTGGCATAAAGACACACGCCGCTACCGTCCCACCAGACGATCTTGATCCTGTCCGCTCTTTTGGCGCGGAAGACATAAAGCGCGCCGTTGAACGGATCCGAGCCGGCATCGCGCACTAGAGCCAGAAGGCCGTCGGGACCTTTTCTAAAATCGACGGGATGACTGGCGACCAACACCTTCACGCCGGCCGGGATCATGCCTGGCGAACCGCGCGGATAATCCTGGCCAAATGATCCTGGCCGACGTCGGCGCCGGCCCGAATGACCACATCGCCCAAACAGATCTCCACTGTCGAAGACGCCGCTTGGGTGACCTCGACAAAGCCAAGCCGATCCGCATCTCGCTGCGGCGTGACCGCACCGCTCTTGATCGCCTTGCTCCGCCAGCCGAACAGCTGGGCGGGCGCCATCCCCGCTTGTCTGGCAATGGCCGATACATTCGCGCCCGGCTTCAGTGTCGCCTCGATCAGCCGCGACTTCGCTTCCGCCGACCAGCGCCGCCGCGGACGCTGCGGGCTTGCCTCCAGCCGGTTCGGGACCGCCTCAAGAACATGGAAACTTCTATCATCAGGCATAGGCGCAGACATAGAAATTGACACTGCAAGCTCCTCGGCTCCTTGCTTCAGTGTCACTATCTCTCGCTCATCACCTCAAGCCGCGCCAGATGGGGTCAGCTTGGCGCTTACTTTCAACAGGAGACTGCCATGACCGCACTGACGCTCGACAAAGCTATTGAGATCATCGGCGCCGCTTTCGCCAAAGGCGCCGAGCTCGAGCTCAGGCCGCTTGGCGTCTCGGTCCTCGACGCGGGCGCCCATCTGGTCGCGTTCCAGCGCCAGGATGGCGCCTCGTTCCTGCGCCCGCAAATGTCGGCCGGCAAAGCCTATGGCGCGCTTGCCATCGGCATGGGCTCGCGCCGCGTCGAAGCCTTCGCCAAGGAACGTCCGCATCTTATCGCTGGCGTCTCCGACGTGTCGGGCGGACGCATCCTGCCCGTCGTTGGCGGCGTGCTGATCCGCGATAAGGCCGGCGCCATCATCGGCGCCGTCGGCATTTCCGGCGATACATCGGACAATGATGAGGCAGCCGCCATCGCCGGCATCGAAGCGGCTGGTTTCACCGCCGATCCAGGCTGAGGCCAAGCCTTTAATTCATCAAGCCTCTAGTTCATGTTTATGTCACGGGTGGCCGCTCGCATCGAAACCGAGAAGCCGGCCAGGACGTCGACCAGTGCGATGACCATCAGCGTGAAGAAGACCGAGTGCGCCGCGCCCTTCACCAGCAGAAACTCGACCAGGAACGCCACGAAGACGAAGGTCGACAACAGGTGGTCCATGATCGAAGCGCTCGACGTGCGTGTCGATTTCACGATTTCGACGAAGAAGAGGAGCAGCCCGATCAGCACGATCAGATCGCCGAGCGTCATCGAGAACACCCCGCCCGACATCATGCGGATCGATAACATCTGGATTGCCCAGGGATCGTCGCCACTGCCGAATATTCCCAGAAGCCCGAGATTGTAGAGGACGAAAGGCACGATCAGCAGCGGAATGGCACCGAACATCTGACGTCTCCGGTTGGACAGCCTTCTCTAGTATGCGCCCGGCGTTTGCCGTCAAGAAGTTTCGTACGTGACCGCGAACACGGACAAAGACCGTACGAAATAACCATGTCAGCCGGCCCCGGCTGCCATCCGATACGGCTGCAGGGATGTCTGAAACTGGTTCGGTATGCGATCACCTGCGCACAATGCAAAAGGACCGGCGCAATGGCCGGTCCTTCGGGAGTCACAAAACCGTCGAAAGCGTCTCTCAGCTTTCCTTCGGCTCCAGAACCTGGCGACCGCGATACATGCCGGTCTTCAGGTCGATATGGTGAGGGCGGCGCATCTCGCCGGAATTCTTGTCCTCGACATAGGTCGGGGCCTTCAGCGCGTCGGCCGAACGGCGCATGCCGCGCTTCGACGGGGAGGTTTTTCGTTTCGGTACGGCCATGGATATGCTCCACTACATGGTCAAAATGCCCCGGCTGCCCTCGTGAAAGGGCCGCGTCAGGGGCCGGAATCTGAGAAAGTCGGGTGCCTATACACGCCCTGTGCCGTTTTGGCCAGCGCCGTCACGATTTTTTTTAAGCTACCGCAGACAGCCGACATAGGCGCCGGACCGGCCTGCGCGCCGCTCGATCAGCGCGGCCAGACGTCTCAGCCCCGGTCCGGGCTTCGCCGGGTTGCGGGCGATTGGGTTCGGCAAGGTGACGGCAAGCAGCGCCGCCTGGCGTCGCGACAGCCGTTTTGCCGAAACCCCGAAATGGTGCTGGGCGGCGGCCTCGATGCCATAGATGCCCGGGCCCCATTCGGCAATGTTGAGATAGATCTCCATGATGCGCCGTTTCGACATCACCGCGTCGAAATAGACGGCCAGCGGCAGCTCGACGACTTTCCGGACCGAGCCCAGCGGCCGCGACCAGAGGTAGAGGTTCTTCACCGTCTGCATGGTGATGGTCGAGGCGCCGCGCGTCATCTCGCCGGCCAATGCGTCGTCGACGACGCCCCTCAACTCGCCAAGATCGATGCCGCGGTGGAAACAGAACTGCCCATCCTCCGACATGATGACCGAATGCGCCAGCGCCGGCGCCACATCGTCGATCGAAACCCAGCGCCGGTCGTAGCCGGAAAACGTCGCCAGATCCTTCAGCATCAGTGTCGATATCGGATGCACGAATGGCGGCAGATACAGGAAGGTCAGCACCGCCGGTATCAGCGCCAGCACGACGGCGACGGAGATACCGCGCCGGACCCAGCGCCGGGGCCGGCGTTTGAGACCGATGCGGCTGCCGCGTTTCGGCCTCACCATATCCAGCCCTTCGGTTTCGTGATCGACGATCGGTTCCGCCAAGCCGCCCAATCCATGCTGCTCCCTGCCCCGGCATAATGGCGCTTGGCTTCTTGCGCAACGTCTGAGTGTCGGCTACCCGTCCCGGGCATGATGAAAGACGATCAAATGCCATTCGAGGCAGCGCTTGTCGAGCGCGCAGGTCCGCTCGAGGCGCTGCTCAGGCGGCTCCTCGACGACCGCCCGCTTTCAGGCGAGATCGCGCGGCCGCAACGCCTGATGGCGGCGATGCGCCATGGCGTGCTGAACGGCGGCAAGCGCCTGCGCCCCTTCCTGGTCATGGAAAGTGCCGCGCTGTTTTCCGCCGACGGCGAGGCGGCGCTGCGCGTGGCGGCGGCGCTCGAATGCGTGCATTGCTATTCGCTGATCCATGACGATCTGCCGGCCATGGACGACGATGATTTGCGCCGTGGCCAGCCGACCGTGCACAAGGCCTTCGACGAGGCGACCGCCATCCTGGCCGGCGACGCCTTGCTGGCGCTTGCCTTCGATATTGTTGCCGACGAAGCGACGATGCTGCCGGGCGAGCGACGGGCGGCGCTGATACTGGCGCTGGCCCGCGCCGCCGGGGCCGGCGGCATGGTCGGCGGCCAGATGCTCGACCTCGAAGCCGAGCGTATCAGGCCGGACGAAGCCGGCATCATCAGGCTTCAGGCGATGAAGACCGGCGCGCTGATCCGCTTCGCCTGCGAGGCGGGCGCAATCCTTGCCGGCGCGCCGGCGGCCGATCGTGAAAGACTGGCCGAGTTCGGTTCGGCGATCGGGCTTGCCTTTCAACTCGCCGACGATTTGCTCGACCTGACGGCGGACGCGCACCAGATGGGCAAGGCGACAGGCAAGGATGCAGCCGCCGGCAAGGCGACGCTGGTGGCGCTGCACGGCGCGAACTGGGCGCGGGACCAGCTTCAAGGCCTCGTCGGCCAGGCCCACGCGCTGCTCGATCCCTATGGTGAAGCCGCCGTACTTCTGAAGGAAGCTGCGAAATTCGTGGCGGCCCGCACCAGCTGACGGACGGCCGCGACGGATAGTCACGGCGTCACTAGCTAGCGCAACCGGCCAATCGGGATGATTTCCGGCGATGTCTCGATATATGGCTCGCCCTGCCAACTGCCGAGCCATTCTTCGACGACCAGACCGGTCTCGTCCAGCATCTGCGCAAGGCTTTCCTTTGCCGGGAAGGCAATTTTCGATTCGGCGCTGAGCACCCTCCCGCTGTCGGGGATTTCGTAATGGGTCGAGTAGATGACGACACCGGTGGCGGGATCGCGCCGGAAATCGTTCCATGCTCTCACAGTGCCCAATCCGGGATGACCCAGTTCCCGTTGCGACCGTTCCGGCGTCCACTCGAGCCATTCCTCCGTGGCTGGATTTCGCGTGTCGAAGATGAAGCGCCCATCGGGAGCCAGATGAGCAGCGATCGTGGCAAGCACCGCCTCTCGATCCTCTGGCGTCAGAAACACCTGGAAGGCGTGGCCGGTCAAAAGCACCAGATCGAAACGTCGTCCGAGCCGGACGTTTCGCGCATCGGCCTCGACCCAGTCGACCCTTTGCCCGCCGGCTCTGCAGCGCGCGATATCGAGCATCGCCGGCGCCGGATCGACGCCGGTCACGCTGCGCCGGTCGGCGAGCGCGGCGGCCAGTTGCCCCGTGCCGCAGCCGAGATCGAGAACCGAGCCGACATCCTTGGCAAAGCCGACGCAATAGTCGAAGTCCACGCCGGCTTCGTTCTCGATATCGTAGAACTGGACGAGGTCGGGATCGCTGTAGAGATGGTCGGTCATGGTAGGCCTATAGCTGGAGCCGTGGAGCAGAATTCGTGGAGTCAAAGCGCAGTTTCGACGGTTTGTCGGGCAAATCGGTCGGTATCCATCACCGATTCCGCACCACAATGCATGCGCCGCCGACGCTTTGCAGTTTCTGGCAGATATTGTCGGCCTTAGCTTTGGAGTCGGCGCCAATCCGGACCGCATAGATGCCACGCCTGCCGATCGGCGTGCGCACCCGGCTGACCACCGGATCATGGCCGTTAAGCAAGACCGGAAACCGGCGCTTTACACCGCTCCATTGATTGAGCGCGGCAGCGCGGCGGAAATTGCCGGCGACCTGCACGCCCCATGGCTTGACGTTGATCGACGCCATGGCCACGGTTCTGGACATGATCGTCGGCAGCTTGCGGCAGGAGACTGCGAAGTTCGCTTTCTTGTCGAGCGGCTGGATAGTGCCGGCATAGGTGGCGTCTGTAAACCTGTCGGCCGGCTCGCCCATGATGTCCAGGACGTAATTTTCGGTCTCCATCGGCAGGAAGCCACCGGAACTCAGCCAGCGCGACACCCGGCTTTCGCCGGCATTGTAGGCGGCGGCGGCCAGGCCGAGATTGCCGAAGCCGGTTTTCATTTCAGCGAGATATTTTGCCGAGGCCGGGATGGCCTGCTGGATATCGAAGGAATTGGCGAGACCGCGCATCTTCGCTGTGCCCGGCATGAACTGGGCTATGCCTTCGGCGCCGACCGGACTGACCGCATTGGGATCGAAGCGGCTTTCCTTCCAGATCAGCCTGGCAAAAAAATCCTTGGGCAGGCCGTTTTGGTCTGCATGAGCCTCGATCAGGTTGCAAACCCGGTCGAGCAGCCTCTGCTTGGCGGGGCGCGGCGGATCGGCCTGGACGGTTGTCGCCCAGCCCAGCCCACAAAACAGAACCAGCGTCGCCCAGGGGAAGCGCCGCATTGACCTACTCCGCCGCGGCCCTGCCGTGTTGTCCAAACCGCTGCTCGATATAGTCGGCGACCATCTTCTCGAAGTCGGCGGCAATCGAAGGGCCGCGCAGCGTCGCCGCCTTCTTGCCGTCGACGAACACCGGCGCTGTTGGCATCTCGCCGGTGCCAGGCAGCGAAATGCCGATGTCGGCGTGCTTGGATTCGCCCGGGCCGTTGACGATGCAGCCCATCACCGCGACCTTGAGGTTCTCGACGCCGGGATATTTTTCACGCCACACCGGCATGTTCTTGCGCAGATCCGCCTGGATGTTCTGGGCGAGTTCCTGGAACACCGTCGAAGTCGTGCGGCCGCAGCCGGGGCAGGCGGCGACGATCGGCACGAACTGCCGGAACCCCATGGTCTGCAGGAGTTCTTGCGACACTTGCACCTCACGGGTGCGGTCGCCATTCGGCTCCGGTGTCAGCGAGATGCGGATCGTGTCGCCAATGCCTTGCTGGAGCAGGATGCCCATCGCCGCGGACGAGGCGACGATGCCCTTGGAACCCATGCCGGCCTCGGTGAGACCAAGATGCAGCGCGTGGTTGGAGCGGGTGGCAAGCTCGGTATAGACCGCGATCAGGTCCTGCACGCCGCTGACCTTGGCCGACAGGATGATCTTCTCGCGGCCAAGGCCGATCTCCTCGGCCAGTTCAGCCGAAAGGATCGCCGATTGCACGATCGCCTCGCGGGTCACTTCCTGCGCGGTCAGCGGAAAGCCTTGGCGCTGGTTGTCGTCCATCAGCCGGGTCAGAAGCTCCTGGTCGAGCGACCCCCAGTTGACGCCGATGCGCACCGGCTTGTCGTACCGGATCGCCATCTCGACGATCGCCGCGAACTGCCGGTCCTTCTTGTCTTTGAAGCCGACATTGCCGGGATTGATGCGGTATTTGGCCAGCGCCTCGGCGCAGGCCGGATGGTCGGCGAGCAGCTTGTGGCCGATATAGTGGAAATCGCCGACCAGCGGCACGCTGACGCCGAGCCGTTCGAGCCGCTCACGGATGGCGGGCACGGCGGCAGCACTCTCGTCACGGTCGACGGTGATGCGCACGATCTCGGAACCGGCGCGATGCAGCGCCGCAACCTGGGCGACCGTCTGGTCGACATCGGCGGTGTCGGTGTTGGTCATCGACTGGACGACGACCGGGGCACCCCCGCCGACCGTCACGCCGCCGACATCGACGCCGACCGACGTGCGGCGCGGGAAGGGAGAGGAAAAATATCCGGTCATGCCGGCTGCCTTTTGTTAGCGCATGGGCCCGAAGGCCGCCGGAATCGGTCTTCGCAAGGGATCATGCGCAAAATCAAAATGCTACAGCGTCTTTTGCGCGTCCGAAAGGTCGCTGTAGAAGGTCCGGGCATGAGGTGGAGGAGCAAAGATGGCTTGTCAATGGCGACAGGAAGGCAGGCCTATCAAATCAATAACAGAAAGACGGCGGCAAACCATCCATCCTGTCCATGTCGCCGGAGCAAAATAATAAACCTTCCGGCGGCATGGTTGCCACCGGAAAGACGATCGCGCGCCGAAAGCGGCGCAGCTATCCCGCGCATGACCTCGAAAATCGGAATCGATTTTCGCTGGAATCATGCGCCAAATCAGCATCCTTTGCGTGTCCAAGGACGCGCGGCACTGTATAGCTGTATAAGGGCGTCAGTGCGTGGTCGGTTTCGCCTTCAGTTTTTCAATCTCGTCCTTGAGTGCCAGCTTGCGCCGCTTGAGATTCACGATTTCGAGGTCGTCGACCGATGGATGATTCATCGCATCATCGATTTCGCGTTCGATGTCGCCGTGTTTCCGCTGCAGCTCATCAAGATGGGATGCAAGAGACATGATTGGTTCTCCCTTTCATGGTTTCCTCGATTGCAGCCGTCAAGGCGCATCCACCGCAGGCTCGCTTCTGTGACGGCATAATGACAGTGTGCCACCATCGGGCATCGATGTCGAATGCTGCGTGGTAGCATTCCACGACAATACGAAATGTGATATTGGCTGCGCGCCGGTGCAAGATACCGCCGGCCTCGCCCAATCAGGCCCATTTTTGGGCGCCGCAGACGTGCAGACGGTAGATGATGTCCGAACAGGAACAGGCTGATATCCGCCTCGAATATTCCCGGCTGAAGCAAGAGCACGCCGATTTCGACGCGGCCATCAATGCAATGATCGCCGTGAACTGCGACCCTCTGCAGATCCAGCGCATGAAGAAGAAGAAGCTTTTCCTGAAAGACCGGCTGATGGCGCTGGAAGACCGGATCATTCCCGACATCATCGCGTGAGCAAACCCCACTTGCCGTCTCGGCAAGAACCGCTCATCCCGCGATCGAAAGCCTCGCGGCGCGTTCGCGCAGCAGGGCGATGAGATCGACTGTCTTCTCCTCGGAGGTGTCGATGGGAACCACCAGGCACATCGTCGCCTCGACCTTGCCCGGCGCTGAAAAGACCGGCGCGGCAAGGCATTTCGTATAGGCGTCGACAAGACCCGAGGTCACGCAATAGCCGGCGGCCCCGGCCATGGCGATATCGGCTATGAAGTCGTCGAGCAGCAATCTGCGGCCGTCCGGCAGGACGAGATCGTCCTCAGACACCATGTCCTCGATCACGGTCCTTTCGAACCCGGCGAGAAGCAACCGTCCGGAAGCGGTCCAGGGAAGCGGTATCTGCAGACCTGTGGCCGAGCTGATCCGGAACGGCCTGGTGCCCGGACTTGAATGGACAATTGTGTAGCGGCCGCTTTGCAGCATGCACAGTTCAGAAGTCTCGCCTGTCTCGCGCGACAGATTGTCGACCTCCTGGCGGCCTCTCCTGAGCAGGTCGTTGCCGCGCACATAGTCCATTCCGTAGAGATAGAGCTTCTTGCCGAAATAGACCCGATTGCCGTCGCCGGCCATTTCCAGCAGGCCCGCATCCACGAGTTCGCGCACCAGCGTGTAGGTCGTCGAACGGGGCGCATTCACGCCCTTTGCAAGGTCGCCAATGCCGACCGCGCGCTGGGTCGTGTGCAGAAACTCCAGAATATGGAGCACACGGTTGAGACCCTTCTCGCGAGAGACCGAAATCTTGTCCTCGTCCGGACCGATATCCGGCCGAGCCGCCAAGGCATTGCCATCTTGCATTGTTGATTCCCGATGTTAGTATCTGTCTTGTACAGGATACATGTGTCTTTTGTAAGAGACAATCCAGCAGATCATTGATGCATGTATCGGCAAAGGGGAACTCAACACGAAAAGGAGGTCGCCGTGAACGACACATCCAAAAGGCGTGAATTTCTGAAACTGGGAATGGCCGGGCTTGCAACGGCCGGAGTGATGGGCGCAGCAGCAGCGGTCGATGTTCAGAAGGCGGCGGCGCAGGCGGCGCCGGACAGTCTCCTGCGCACTGTTCTCGATCGCGGCAAGCTGATCGTCGGCACCGGCAGCACCAACGCGCCCTGGCACTTCGAGAACGATGCCGGCGAACTCGTCGGTATGGACATCACCATGGGCCGCATTCTTGCCAAGGGGCTTTTCGACGATCCGACCATGGTCGATTTCGTCATGCAGGATCCGGCACAGCGCATTCCGAACGTGACCACCAACAAGGTCGACATTTCGATACAGTTCATGACCATGAGCGCCCAGCGCTCGCAGCTGATCAATTTCTCCCGGCCCTATTACGTCGAAGGCATCGCATTGCTGACCCGTCCGGATGCGGAAAACAAGACCTTCGACAAGCTGCTTGCGGGAGGTTCCGCGACGCGAATTTCCATCCTGCAGAATGTCGATGCCGAGGCATCGGTGCACGTCGTCCTGCCGGAGGCGCAGGTGATGCAGATAGATACGCAGGCAAACGTCTTGCAGGCGCTGGAATCGAAACGCGTCGACGCCGCCGCCGTCGATCTTTCCACGGTGCGCTGGCTCGCGTCGCGCAATCCGGATCGCTACTTCGACGCCGGCAAGAGCTGGTACAGCATGCTCTACGGCGCAGCACTCCGGCAAGGCGATCTCGACTGGCTGACCTTCGTCAACTCGACCTTCACCATCGCCATGTTCGGTCACGAAACCGCGCTCTACGATGCAGCGTTCAAGGACTATTTCGGGATGGAGCCACCGGCGCGGCATCCTGGTTTTCCGACCATCTGATCCAGTCGGCGGAAGGAAAGCGTCCGGCGTCCTTCCGCCACCTTCTCCTCGACGGCCGTCGATATTGAGGGAGACGCATGGGCTATACTCTCAACTTCAACCTGATCTGGCGAAATTTCGACAAGCTCTGGGGCGGACTGCTGCTCAGCCTCGAGCTCGCGGTGATCTCGATAGCCATCGGCATCGTCATCGGGCTGCTTCTGGCGGTCTGGTACGTTTCGGCCGGGCGCGTGGTCCGGACCGTCATCGCGGGCTATGTCGAGTTCATCCGCAACGTGCCGCTGATCCTGCTCGTCTATCTGGTCTTCTACGGCCTGCCGACGGTGATCGACGTCGCCTACAGCGCCCAGACGTCGTTCGTCGCGACGCTGTCGCTCTATAGCGGCGCGTATCTGGTCGAGGTGTTTCGCTCCGGCCTCGAAGCGGTTCCGCGCGGACAGATCGACGCCGGCAAGGCGATCGGCCTGACGCCTTGGCAGCGACTGCTCCATGTGCGCCTGCCGACGATGCTGCGGATAACGCTGCCCGCGCTTTCCAACACGTTCATATCGCTCTTCAAGGACACGTCCGTCGCCTCGGTCATTTCGGTGCCCGAGCTCACCTACGGCGCCCAATGGATCAACTTCAACACGTTCCGGATCGTGGAGGTCTACCTTGTCGTGACGGCGATGTACCTCTTCACGGGCTACGCCCTTCTCTATGCGCTTCGGCTTGTCGAGCGCCGGTTCAGGGTGGCGCACTAGGATGCTTGGCCAGATCGCCTATGCCTTGCCCTTCCTGGCCCAGGGTTTTGCCGTGACCCTGTGGGTGTCGCTGCTGGTCGTGGCGTTGTCGCTCGTCGCCGGTGTAATGATGGGCGTCGGCCTTGTCTACGGTCCGGCTCCGCTGCGCTGGGTGGTGCGCATTTTCAGCGACACCATACGCGGCATCCCGATCCTGGTGCTCATCTTCTTCGTCTATTACGGCCTGCCTGCCGTCGGCATCCACCTGGAATCCTTCTGGGCAGCCGTGCTGGCGCTCACCCTGTTCAAGACGGCGCAGGTCATCGAATATCTGCGTGGCGCGGTCGGTTCCATACCAAAGGGGCAGTCCGAAGCGTCGATGGCGATTGGGCTGACCTTTCGCCAGCGACTGGCCTACGTGATCTTCCCGCAAGCGTTCAGGCGCTTCCTGCCCCCATGGATCAATGGCGTCACCGATGCGGTAAAGGGCAGCGCGCTAGTCTCGCTGCTCGGCATCACCGATCTGATGCATGCCATAAACCAGGTCATCGGCCGCACCTACGAGGCGATGCCGCTCTACATCCTCGGCGCGGTCATCTACTTCGCCGTCAACTACGCCCTCTCGCTCGCCAGCCGGCGGCTGGAGCGACGCTTCTCCTTCATCCGGGAATAGCAAGATGTCCACGCACGCCAATCCGGCACTTCTCGATGTCTCTGAGGTTTCCAAATCCTTTGGGTCCGTTGAGGTCCTGCGTTCCGTCAGCCTGCAGGTGACACGTGGCGAAGTCGTGACGGTCATCGGGCCTTCCGGCAGCGGCAAGACCACACTGCTGCGCTGCGTCAACTTCCTGGAGAGCTACGACAGCGGCTCCATCCGCATCGACGGCAAGGAGGTCGGCTTCCGCGAGACGGGAACACGCCAGCGTCGCAGCGAGCGCGACCTGGCGGCGATGCGGGCCGAGACCGGAATGGTGTTCCAGAGTTTCAACCTGTTCCCGCATCTGACAGCGGCCGGCAACATCATGCTTGGCCTGCGCAAGGTGCGCGGCAAGAGCAGCGCCGAGGCTCGCCAGATTGCCGAGCACTGGCTAGGCAGGGTCGGCCTCGCCCATAAGGCGGACAGCCTGCCGGCCGAGCTTTCCGGCGGCCAGCAGCAGCGCGTCGGCATCGCCCGCGCGGTGGCGATGGAGCCGAAAATCCTGCTTCTCGACGAGATCACCTCCGCGCTCGATCCGGAACTCGTCGGCGAGGTGCTCGAAGTCGTGCGCAGCCTGGCCGAGGACGGCATGACGATGGTGATGGTCACGCATGAAATGGCCTTTGCGCGCGACGCCTCGAGCCGCATCGTCTTCATGGCGGATGGCGGCGTCAGCGCCGCAGGGCCGCCTGCCGAGATTCTGGGCGCGGAGATCGACAACGAGCGTCTTCGCAGCTTCCTGGCGCGGTTTCGCGCCTCGCATTTCTGACATCAGACGGCGAAAGCCGTCGCAAGGAGCTTTTTCATGACGCCTTACATCCGGCTCGCCGAATTGGGCCTGACGCTGCCCGAGCCGCCGACGCCCATCGCCAATTTCGTCACCCACGCCGAGAGCGGACGGCTGATCTTCCTCTCCGGACAGGGGCCGTTGCGCGCCGATGGCACGCTTTGCACCGGCAAGGTGGGCGAGGACATCACGGTGGAGGAAGCCTATGAGCATGCCCGTCTCACCGGTTTGAACCTGTTGGCAGTCATGCACGCCGCGGCAGGCGACCTCGGCCGCATCGTGCGCGTCGTCAAGCTGCTTGGCTTCGTCAATGCGATCCCGACGTTCAGTGACCACCCGAAAGTGGTCAACGGCTGCTCCGATCTTTTCGCCGCTGTCTTTGATAGGATCGGCGGCCACGCCCGTTCGGCGATCGGTGTCGGCTCCTTGCCGGGGAACATCACAGTCGAAATCGAGGCGGTCGTCGAGATCGCCGCCTGACGTCTTACCAATGGGATCTCTAGAGATGACGATCTATTCCGCTAACGGCTCCAACACGACAATTCGCGAACGGCTCGGCCTTCGCCCGATCATCAATGTTTCCGGCACGATGACGGCGCTCGGCGCCTCGATCATCGTCCCGGAAGCGATCGCCGCGATGTCGGAGATCGCTTCGCAATGGGTGGAGATGGACGATCTGCAACGCGCCGCAAGCACGATCGTCGCGCGCCTCACTGGCGGCGAGGCCGGTTTCATCACGGCTTGCTGCGCCAGCGGCATCACGATGGCGATTGCCGGCGCGATGACCGGCACCAGCCTTCTCGCGATCGAGCGGCTGCCGGATGACACCGAAGGCCTCAAGTCGGAGGTCATCGTCCAGCTCGGCCATATCGTCAACTACGGCGCGCCGATCGACCAGTCGATCCGGCTTGCCGGAGCCAGCACCGTGCCGGCCGGCACGGTCAGCGTGACGCAGGACTATCACGTACGCGAGGCAATCCGCGACCGCACCGCGGCAGGCCTCTATGTCGTAGCGCATCACACGGTGCAGTACGGCATGCTCTCACTCGAGGAATTCTGCGAAATCTGCCACGCCAGGGGCGTCCCGGTGATCGTCGACGCCGCCTCCGAATACGACCTGCGTGGCTTTCTCGCACGCGGCGCCGACATCGTCGTCTATAGCGGGCACAAATTCCTCTCAGGACCGACCAGCGGCATCGTGACCGGGCGCAAGGATCTGGTACGGGCCGCCTATTTCCAGAACCGTGGCGTTGCGCGGGCGATGAAGATCGGCAAGGAAAGCATCGCCGGCACCATGGCGGCACTCGAAGCCTGGGAAAAGCGTGACCATGTCGGCATCCGGCAGCGGGAGGAAGCTGCACTCAATCTGTGGAAGGACGCACTGCAAGGCATTGCCGGAATTGGCGCCGAGATCATCCCCGATCCGACGGCCAACCCGCTCAACCGCCTGCAGGTCTTCGTCCGGCCGGAAAGCCGCTTCAGCGCCGCCGGTCTTGCCTCGGCGCTGGCGGCGGGCTCACCTCCGATCATCGTGCGCAACCACGAGGTCGAACGCGGCCATTTCTTCCTCGATCCGTGCAACCTTCATCCCGGCGAGGCGGAGATCGTCGCCGAGCGCATGCGCGCCGTGCTCAGCGCCGAGCGTCCCGCGGACGCCATGAAGTCGGCCCGCAAGGACACCGCCGGCGTCTTGCGCTGGCCGGATTAGGCAACGATGGCGCTGTGCGTCCGAATGCTGCGCAGAGGCACCGCATCCTTGCGGCTCTCCCCGAATTCCGCTAATGCGCGCCTTTGCCGCCGGGAGCAGAAGCTTGGACGATCAACGCGCCGACGTCGCCATCATCATGGGCAGCCAGTCCGACTGGGCGACGATGCGCCACGCCGCCGAAACGCTGGAGGCATTGGGCATCCCGCACAGGCGGCTGATCGTTTCGGCTCACCGCACCCCGGACCGGCTCTATGACTTCGCCAAGGGCGCCAAGGCGGCCGGTTTTCGGGTGATCATCGCCGGCGCCGGCGGTGCGGCGCACCTGCCCGGCATGACGGCGGCGATGACCCCGCTCCCCGTTTTTGGCGTGCCGGTGGAATCGAAGGCACTTTCCGGACAGGACTCGCTGCTCTCCATCGTCCAGATGCCGGCCGGCATTCCGGTCGGCACGCTGGCCATCGGCAAGGCCGGCGCCACCAATGCCGCCCTTCTGGCTGCCGCCGTGCTGGCGCTGACCGACGAAAAGCTCGCTGCCCGGCTCGATGCCTGGCGCGCCGCCCAGACCGCCAAGGTCGCCGCCGAGCCCACGGACGCGCCATGAGCCTGCCCGCCGGCTCGACCATCGGCATCATCGGCGGCGGCCAGCTCGGCCGCATGCTAGCCATGGCCGCGGCCCGCCTCGGCTACCGCACGGTCGTGCTGGAACCGCAGCCGGATTGCCCAGCCGCACAGGTCGCCAACCGGCAGATCACCGCTGCCTATGACGATACGGCCGCGCTCGCCGAACTGGCGGCGGTCAGCGCGGTCGTCACCTACGAGTTCGAGAACGTGCCGGTCGCAGCCGCCAGCGCGCTTGCCGTCACGGTCCCGGTCTATCCGCCGGCGCGTGCGCTGGAAGTGGCGCAGGATCGGGTGGCGGAGAAGAAATTCCTCAACGGCATCGGCGTCCCCACCGCGGATTTCTGTCCCGTCGACAATGACGACGAACTGACGGCGGCGCTGAAGAAATTCGGTGGCAGCGGCATATTGAAAACGCGGCGCATGGGCTATGACGGCAAGGGCCAGCGTGTCTTCCGCAACATGGAAACGGGCGGCTTTGCCGGCACCTGCGAGGCGATGGGCAACGTGCCGCTGATCCTCGAATCCTTAGTCGCCTTCGAACGCGAGATTTCGGTGGTCGCGGCGCGCGGCATAGACGGTTTGCTCGCCACCTACGATCCGGCAGAAAACGTCCACCGCGAGGGCATACTGCACAGCTCGACCCTGCCGGCTGGAATAACGTCCGAAACAGCGGTTTCGGCGCAGGCGGCCGCGGCAAAAATACTTGCAGCGCTCGACTATGTCGGCGTCATCGGCATCGAGTTCTTTGTCCTTGCCGACGGCTCGCTGCTGGCCAATGAGATTGCGCCGCGCGTTCACAATTCCGGCCACTGGACGGAAGCCGCCTGCATCGTCTCGCAATTCGAGCAGCACATTCGCGCTGTCGCCGGCCTGCCGCTGGGAAATCCCGGCCGCCATTTTGACTGCGTCATGGAAAACCTGATCGGCGACGACATCCTGTGCGTCCCAGCCCTGCTCGCCGAGCCCGATCTGATGCTGCATCTCTACGGCAAGGCCGAGGCGCGGCCCGGCCGCAAGATGGGCCATTTTACGCGAATGAGCCGTCACCGGCTCATCTAAGAAGCATGCTTGCGGTTGACACGGGCAAGGCTCCTCGTTTATGAGCCACGCACAAGTTGAAAGGCGCGCTTTCCGAGCGCGCCTTAATAATTCGGCCCGGGACCGGGCCCAGACCGACGGGCAAGACCATGAAGATCAAGAATTCGCTCAAGGCGCTGAAGGCGCGTCACCGCGACAACCAACTGGTTCGCCGCAAGGGCCGCATCTACATCATCAACAAGACCGCTCCGCGCTACAAGGCGCGCCAGGGTTGAACCTTGCGCGTGGGGCCTGCCTCCGCGCTCGCATGATGTTACCGCATCGACGTCCTTTGCGCGTCGAAAAGGACGCGTGGCTCTAATACCGGCCTGCCGGGCCCTCTCACGCTAAATTCAGTTTGACGATCCGCTGTCCGGGGCTAGATTCCGGCTATGCGGATTCTTTTTGCATTTCTCGCGGCGCTTTTTCTTTTCGGTTCCGCCTCGCTTCCGGCTCAAGCGGACGACCCGGTCGCACCTCCGGTCGCCACGACCAGAGAGGCAAGGCTCGACCAGTTGTTCGCCGACCTGAAGCGCGAGCGCAACGAAAAAGCCGCCGAGCGCATCGCCGCGCGCATCTCGAACGAGTGGGCGCAATCCGGCAGCGCCTCGATCGACCTGATGATGCAATGGTCGCAAAAGGCGATCGAAGACCAGAAGTTCGACGTGGCGCTCGATTTCCTTGATCAGGTGGTGACCTTGCAACCGGCCTTTGCGGAAGGATGGAACCGGCGCGCCACCGCGCATTTCATGATGAAGAACTTTGGAAAATCGATGTCGGACATCGACCGCACGCTGCAGCTCGAACCACGCCATTTCGGCGCGCTTTCCGGCTTGGCGCAGATCATGGCCGTAACCGGCCACAAGGAATCGGCGCTGGAAGCGTGGCAGCGCGTACTAGGCATCTATCCGATGTTGCGCAGCGCCCAGGGTCAGGTCGGCACGCTTTCGGAAGAGCTCGCCGGCGAAGGGATTTGATACCGGAGGGTCAGTGCCCCAGGCTGCAACGTTCCCACGGCAATTTCAACATTGCTGTCGGTCTTGCGGTGGCCATAGCCATCTTCCGATCAGTGAATGACCAATCTCATCGCTTTTACTTGTCTCGGCACTGCTTGCCGGTGAGCGTGATGTGTGGTTTCTGTATGGGCTAGAGTGGTTGGGGCAATCATGATTGCAGCTTACATCGACGAGTTCATAATGTTTTGCGCCGGTCTATGGATGTCGGGCGTCGGCTACGGGTTCATCCAGATGCCAAACCAATCCCAAGCCGGACAACAGGCCTGGTTGGCACGCCTTCCCAGACATTTCAAATGGATGGGGCCGCTCTTGCTGATAATCTCGATCGTGCTCGCCGTCGCCTCACCTTCTTGATCCGGTTGCAGGCAACAGGTTGCTGCGCTCCGCATCGAGGCGAGGCTTCAGCTTGGTGAATTCGCCTGTGGGCGGCCTAAAGCGCGTCGCGTTTGAATGGATTCGTGTGACGCGCTTTAAGTCCTGATTTTATGCATGTCGTTATCGCAAAACCCTGCACACTTTTGCGCGACATGCATTAAAAATCGCTGCGCATCTTTGAGCGACTCGCTCTAGCGGCTGGCCTGGATCTCCGATCCGACATAGGCGATGCGCAGCATGTTGGTGGAGCCCGGCGTCCTCAGCGGCACGCCGGCCGTGATGATGACCCGGTCGCCCGGCTTGCCGAATCCCTCGTCCAAAGCAATGCGGCAGGCGCGGTCGACCATGTCGTCGAGGTCGATGGCATCGGGCGAGACGACGCAATGCGTGCCCCACAAAAGCGACAGCCGCCGCGCCGTGTTGACAATCGGCGACAACGCGACGATCGGCACCTGCGGTCGCTCGCGCGCGGCACGCAGGCCGGTCGTGCCGGACGCCGTATAGGTGATGATCGCCGACAGTTTCAGCGTCTCGGCGATTTCGCGGGCGGCCAGCGAGATGGCATCGGCGCCGGTCGCTTCCGGCTGCGAGCGCTGCGCATTGATGATGCCGGCATAGGTCGGGTCGGTCTCGACCTTGGTGGCGATACGGTCCATCATCGCCACCGCCTCGACCGGGTAGGCGCCGGCCGCGGACTCCGCCGAGAGCATGATGGCGTCGGCGCCTTCGAACACGGCGATCGAGACGTCCGACACCTCGGCGCGGGTTGGCACCGGCGCGGCGATCATCGATTCCAGCATCTGCGTGGCGATCACCACCGGCTTGCCGGCGCGGCGCGCGGCGCGGGTGATCTGCTTCTGGATGCCGGGCACGGCTTCGAGCGGCATTTCGACGCCGAGATCGCCGCGGGCGACCATCAAGGCATCCGAAAGTTCGATGATCTCGGCCAGCCGCGCGACAGCTTGCGGCTTTTCGATCTTGGCCATGATGAGCGCCCGGCCGCGCGCGATCTTGCGCGCTTCCGCCAGATCCTCCGGCCGCTGCACGAACGACAGCGCCACCCAGTCGACGCCGGTGGCCAGCACCGCATCGAGGTCCCTGCGGTCCTTTTCGGTCAGCGCGCCGACCGGCAGGTCGGTGTCGGGCAGGCTGACGCCTTTCCTGTCGGAGATGGTGGTGCCGGCGACGACGGTGCAGACGATCGCCTTGCCGTCGCTCTTCACCGCCTTAAGCTCGAGCTTGCCGTCGTCGATCAGAAGGCGGTGTCCGACCTCGACCGATCTCAGGATTTCGGGATGGGGCAGATAAACCCTGGTCGAATTGCCAGGCTCGGGATTGTCGTCGAGCGTGAACGTCTGGCCGAGTGTCAGAGCCTCCTTGCCGTTGGCGAATTTGCCGACCCGCAGCTTAGGCCCCTGCAAGTCGGCGAGAATGCCGATCGGCCGGCCGACCGCTTTCTCGACCGCGCGGATGCGACCGACAAGTGTGCGCATCAAATCATGATCGGTGTGGCTCATATTGATGCGAAACACGTCGGCGCCGGCTTCGAAGAGCTTCTTCAGCATATCCTCGGAGGAGGAGGCCGGACCGATGGTGGCGAGTATCTTGACCTTGCGGCTGCGTCTCATTGACTGTTTGTTCCCGGGGCGGCTGGAGCGCCCCCCGTTGCGGGGTCGTCGGTCAGCTGGACCATCCAGCTTGCCTGCTCGCCCGTGTCATATTCCTGGAATCCGGCGCGCTGGAAGCCCCGGGCGACGCAATCGGCAACGCCGGCGATCTTGAACTCTTTTTCGGCCACGCACATGTTGATCGGGCCGTCCCAGCGCCCGCCGCGCTCCGCGTCTTCTGCATAGAGATAGTAAAACCTTGATGACAGCGGCCCTTCGATCAACGTCTTGCAGCTTGATCCTTCGATGTGCCACCAGCCTTCGGTGATCCAGCCGGCCTTGGCGCGATAGCCGATGCCGACGCCGACCAAATTCTGCGTGGCGTTGCAGACACGGAAATCGGCGCGCGCGGGCGAGGCAGCAACCATCGCGGCGAAGCCCACGGCAAGGGTCAGGAGCGGCATGGCGAAGGCATAGCGTACGCTCGGCCTGCCGGCGGAACCCATCCTGAAACCCCTCAAGAACCACATTTGCATCTCTCAACGCCCCTTTTCGGAAAAGTCCGGACGCATGTCAACGCGCCCATTTGCCCAATTCCAATCGATTTAGGAAGGCCCTGGCGCACGGTCTGCCGCCCTGTGCCAGATTTCCGCAGAAACCGTGGCCAAACAACGGCATTGCGCAAGCGTCCTCTTCGTGGAATGACGATACCACCCTCCCCGGAAGCCAGCGAACAGACCATTTCCCACCAATGACCCGATCCACAGTTTTCGCGCCTTTCGACATCGTCGAAGGCGACCGCAAGCCAGGTATCGTGCTCCTGGCCGATCACGCCCGCCGCGACCTGCCGGAGGACTATGGCAGCCTCGGCCTGCCGGCGGCGGAATTCGACCGCCATATCGCCTACGACATCGGAGTCGAGACGGTGACACGCGAACTGGCCGCTTTGCTCGGCGTGCCGGCGGTGTTCGCCAATTTTTCGCGACTTCTGATCGACCCCAATCGCGGCGAGGACGATCCGACGCTGATCCGCCAACTCTATGACGGCACGGTCGTGCCGGGAAACTACCCTATATCAGCGGAAGAGCGCGAAAGGCGGCTCGACCGCTTCTACCGGCCCTATCACGACGCGGTCGGCGCCATGATCGCCTCGGTGGCGCAGGCCTCCGCAAGCGCACCCTTCATCTTCTCGGTACATTCCTTCACGCCGGTGATGCAGGGGCTGGTGCGCCCGTGGCATGTCGGTATCTTGTGGGATCGCGACGACCGGGTGGCGCGGCCGTTGATCGACATGCTGGCCGCCGACAAAGACCTCGTCGTTGGTGACAACGAGCCTTATGATGGCGCATTGCGCGGCGACACTATGTTCAGGCATGCCATCGTCAACGGCTTTGCCCATGCGCTGATCGAAATCCGCCAGGACCTGATCGCCGATCGGAAGGATGCGGTCGCATGGGCCGAACGGCTGGCGCCGATCGTTGACGCGGTCAATCGCCACCCCGATATACATGCGGTGAAGATGTTCGGCTCGCGCACCGGGCCGCTATGACGGAGGCCCAAGGAGGCCAGGAAGCAATGACCGATTTCAGCGACGAGCAAAAACGCGATTTCGAAGCCGCCGCCTTCCGCCGGCTGGTCGCGCATCTGCGCGAACGCACGGACGTGCAGAACATCGACCTGATGAATCTTGCCGGCTTCTGCCGCAACTGCCTGTCCAACTGGTATCGCGATGCCGCGCAGGCCGAGGGCGTCGATCTCAGCAAGGACCAGTCGCGCGAGATCATCTACGGCATGCCCTATGCCGAATGGCAGGCGCTCAACCAGACCGAGGCCTCCGACGCCAAGAAGGCGGAATTCGAGGCAAAACGCCCCAGGGATCATTAGGGTCGTGATCCCGGACCGAAGGGCCGCGTAAGCGAAAAGTGGAAATCCGGTTTTTGCTGCACTGACCTGCGGTTCGGATAAGATCGTGATTGACCCCATTCGATTTGATTTCATCGATCGGTCCCAGGTGGCCGCTTGGCCCAAGCACTTTCGGCCGAGAGCGCTTGACTGACGATTGAATCGATCTAATTTGCCGCGCGAGGCCATTTTCAGACCGGATTCTACACGATGCACGCGCAAAACGTCATGCAGGCCGCCATTCGTGGACGATGGGCGGTGGCGGCCATCTTCCTCGCCAATGGCTTCCTGACCGGCGCCTGGGCGCCGCAGATCCCGGTGTTCCTGACCCGGCTCGATATCTCGAAGTTCACGCTCGGCCTGCTGATCCTGCTGTTCGGCGCCGGGGCGGTCACGGCGATGACATGGTGCGGTCACCTGATCTCCAGGCACGGTTCGCGCACCGTATTGCGCTGGTTCGGTCTCGTCGGCAGCTTCGGCCTGCTGGTCGTGGCGCTGGCCCCCAACGTGCCGCTGGCGGCGATCGCCATGTTCATCTTCGGCGGTTCGATCGGCGGCATGGATGTCGCCATGAACGCCAATGCGGTCGCGGTGGAACGGCGGTTGTCCCGCGCCATCATGTCGTCCTCGCACGGCTTCTGGAGCCTCGGCGGCTTCGCCGGCGGCGCTCTCGGCGGCTTCGCCATCCAGAACTATGGCCATCTCGCCCACGCGACGGTCGTGACGGCACTGGCCTTTGCCGTGATCGCAGTGGCGGTCCGCCACCTGGTAGCCGAAGACAAGCCGCTCCAAGGGTCAACAGGCGGCAACGGGCATCGCAAATTCGCGCTGCCGGGAAATCCGCTGGTCTATCTGGTCGGGCTGATGGCGCTGCTGACGATGATCTCCGAAGGCGCGGTGCTCGACTGGGCGGCGCTGTATCTGCGGCAGGAACTTGGCGCCGATCTTGCCATAGCGGGCCTTGCTTACGCCGCCTTTTCCGGCGTCATGGCCGTCATGCGCTTCCTTGGCGACGGGGTCCGCAACCGCTTCGGCGCGGTGACGACGCTGCGCGTCTCGGCCCTTGTCGCCGCCGCCGGCATGCTGGTGGCCGGGCTGGCACCCTCACCCTGGCTTGCCATAGCGGCTTTTGCCTTTTGCGGCTTCGGCATCGCCAACATGGTGCCGATCCTGTTTTCCGCCGGCGGCAACCAGGAAGGCATGTCGTCCGGCACCGGCATGAGCGTCGTCACCACAATGGGCTATTCCGGCATTCTGGTGGCGCCGTCGGCAATCGGCTTCATCGCCGAGCACTCGAGCTTCGGCCCGATCTTCGTCGCTTTGTCGGGGCTGCTGGTCGTCGTTCTGTTGATGGCCGGGCTCGCTCATCGCGCCGAATTCGCCCCCGACGCCGCACCAGCCGAATAGCGCTTCAACGCCTCATGAAGAAAATCCGCGACACGGCGGATGCGCACGCTGGTGCGCACGTCGCGGTGCATGGCCAGCCATACCGGCAGCGTCGGCAGCGCGAGGTCCGGCAGCACTGTCTCCACCAGCGGATCGCGGTCGGCCAGCGGTTCCTGGCCAAAGCCGATGCCGTTGCCCGCCCGCACCGCCTCCCACAGCACGATCTGGTTGTCGGTCCTGAAGCGGAAGGCATTGCGGGTGAGCGAGACACCGAATTGAGCAAAGCCGCGAATGATCTCGTCGCTGCGGTCGAAGCCGATCAGGTCGTGGCCGGCGAGATCACCGGGTTCGCGCGGACGGCCGCGCCGGTCGAGATAGGATTTTGCCGCGCAGGCGCGGAGCGGAATGTCGGTCACCTTGCGCGCCACCAATTCGTTCTGCGCCGGCTTGACCATGCGGATGGCGATGTCGGCATCGCGGCGCAAAAGGTTTTCGACCTGGTTCGACGCGACGATCTCGACCTCGATGCCGGGTTCCTCGACGCCCAGCCGCGCCATCATCCCGGGCAGGACATAGGCCGCCACCACCTCGCTGGCGGCAATGCGCACCGTGCCCTCGATCGCCTCGGCCGACCCCAGCGCCAATAGCGAAAAGGCGCTCGCTTGCTCGCTCACCGCCCGGCCGCGCTCATAGAGCGTGCTGCCGGCTTCGGTCAGCGCATAGCCGCGCCGCCCACGCCGGAACAGCGTGACGCCGAGCGCCTGCTCCAGCTCGGCGATATGGCGGCCGAGCGTCGGCTGGCTTGCGGCCAGCTTGCGCGCGGCAGCGGACAGGCTGCCGGTTTCCGCCACGGTGACGAAGCTCTTGATCAGATTCCAATCGATGTCCATTCAAAAATGAATATCATACCGCCAGATTCGGTCAATTTCCATTCGTTTGCGAGTTGATCATAATCAGGACGCTACGCAAACACGGAGACGAAAGATGACCAAGATCGCAATTCTGGGTGCCAACGGCCGACTCGGCCGCGTCGTGGCCAAGGCCTTCATCGAAGCCGGCTACGACGTGCGCGCCGTCACTCGCAGCGGTAAGATACCGGCAGAACTAACCGGCGCCACGGCCGTCGCCGGCGACGGCCTCGATCGCGAAGCGCTGATCCGCGCCACCGAAGGCGCCGACATCATCTTCAACGGCCTCAACCCGATCTACACCGACTGGGGCAAGTGCCTGCCGATGGCCGAGAACGTGATGGCCGCCTGCCGGGCGAACGGTGCGCTGCACCTCGCTCCAGGCAACGTTTACAATTACGGCTCGCCGATGCCGGCGGTGATCACCGAAGACACGCCATTTCTGCCGACGACCGAAAAGGGCCGGATCCGCGTCGCCATGGAAGACCACTTTCGCCGTGAGGCTGAAGCGGGTCGAGTGCGCACCATTCTGCTGCGAGCCGGCGATTTCTTCGGCGGCACAGGCACCGGCTCGTGGTTCGACCTTGTCGTCGCCGCCAAGATCAGCAAGGGTATCTATACCGCCCCCGGACCGGTCGATCTCGTGCATGAATGGGCCTATCTGCCAGACCTGGCCAAGGCATTCGTCGGGCTGGCCGGAATCTCGACAAGCTCGCTGCCTACGAGGCGCTGAACTTTCCCGGCCACGCCGTCACCGATCTGGAGATCAAGGCGGCCGCGGAAAAAGCGCTTGGGCGCACGCTGAAACTGACGTCGATGGCGTGGTGGGTGCTGCGCGGCGGCAGCCCGTTCGTGGCGATGTGGCGCGAAATCGTCTCGATGTCCTATCTTCGCTTCGAGCCGCACCAGCTGACCTCGGCGAGGCTCGAAGGCATCATCGGCACGATCCCGCATACGCCGCTGGACAAGGCGGTGGCGGATGCCCTTGCCGATATCGGCATTGCGACCATTGGCGCACCACACAGCCGGATGGCCGCTTGATCGAAATCGAATTCATCGAGGCAAGGCAAAAAGGCCGCCCGGTTCCGGACGGCCTTTTTCTTCGCACGTTCAAAACACGCGCGGCGCTCCGACCGGAGTCCGCCTATTCGGCGGCCTTCGGGAAGGCTATCGCCGGTTCGTCAAGCGAGCCCGGTCTTGCGGAGGTCGCTACAGTCGCATCGGCTGTCTTGCCGCGCCGGAACACCCGACGGAAGAATGCATAGAAGCGGCTGTTCTTACTACGCGTGAACACCATCAGCATCGACGGTGTCACCACCAGCGTCAGCAAGGTGGCGAAGGACAGGCCGAAGACGATCGCCGAGGACAGTGAAATCCACCATTGCGTCGACGGCGCGTTGATCGTCGTCTCGTGATGGAAGATCTCGAGACCGAGGCCGAAAGCGATCGGTAGCACGCCGAGGATCGCCGACACCGCCGTCAGCACGACCGGGCGGGCACGTTCGCGGCAGGTCTGCAGAACCGCGTCCATCTTGTCCCAGCCTTCCTCGCGCAGCCGATCATAGGTGTCGATCAGCACGATGTTGTTGTTCACCACCACACCTGCCAGCGCGATGACGCCGATGCCCGACATGACGATGCCGAACGCCTCTCCAGTCAACAGCAATCCCAGGAACACACCGACCGTCGCCATGACCACGCAGGACAGCACCAGCCAGACGCTGGTGAATTTGTTGAACTGCATCAGAAGCACCAAGAAGATCAGGAAGATCGCCGCACCGAAGGCCTTGCCAAGGAATGCGCTGGCCTCGGCGCTGTCCTCGTTCGAGCCGGCGAGTTTCCAGCGTATGCCGCTGCCGAGATCCATATCGGCGACAGCCTGGGTGACCTCTTGCTGGACGGCCGCGACCTGAGCACCAGCGGCAACGTTGGCCTGGACGACCACCGTGCGCGCGCCATCGATGCGGTTGAGGATGCCGACGGTCGGCTCGGGCTTGCGCACGACGAAATTCGAGATCGGCACCGACCCTTGCGAAGTCTGCACCCTGAGCTCGTCGAGCATCGACAGCGTGCGCCGGTCCTCGGGCAGGCGCAGCCGGATGTCGACGGCGTCATCCGCTCCGGCGGGCCGGTACTCGCTGAGCTTCAGCCCGTTCGTCACCAGTTGCACCACCGTGCCGACCGCGGTCGGGCTGATGCCGTATTGTGCCGCCTTGGCGCGATCGACGTCGAGCGCCCAGTCGACGCCGGGCGGCGGCAGGCCATCGGAAACATCAATGACGCCGGGCACCTTGGCGATGCGCGCGGCGACGGCGCGCGCCTTGTCGTCGAGACCTTTCGGGTCGACGGCCGAAAGCCTGATCTGGATCGGCTTGCCGGTGGGCGGGCCGGCCTCGGGCACGCGAACCTCGACATCGACGCCGGGAATTCCGGCCATGACGCCGCGCAGTTCGTCGAGGATCGCGTTCGCCGATTTGCGCTCGCGCCAGTCGACGAACTCGTAATTGATCACGCCGACCACGTCTTCAGGAATGTCTTGGCCGCCACCTTGCGTCTTGCCGACACGGGTATAGACCGATTTCACGCCTGGCCAGCCGAGAAGCCGGTTTTCCGCGGTGGTTGTGGCGGCATCCATTTCGGCGAGCGAAAGGTTGCCGCGGGCGTGCACATAGAGCAGGCCGTAGTCGGGCTCGACATTCGGGAAGAATTCGACGCCGGCGCCGTATTTCGAATAGGCGAAGCCGACACCGAACAAAAGACCGACGGTCAGCAGAAGCACGGTGATGGGAAAGCGCACCGCCTGCTTGACCACGGCCATGTACCAGCCGTCGCGGTTGTCATTCTCGTGATGCGGCGGCGCCTTGGCGAACAAGGCGCCCAGCGCCGGCGCAAAGACCAGTGCATAGAGCATCGAGGCCGAAAGCGTGACGATCAGCGTGATCGGCATGTACTTCATGAAGTCGCCGATGATGCCCGGCCAGAACAGCAGCGGCGAAAAGGCTGCGATGCGTGTCATCGTCGCCGCGATGACCGGCCCCGCCATGCGCTTGGCGGCAAGCGCGAAAGCCTCTGCCTTAGGCATGCCTTCGCTCATGCGCCGCTCGGCGAATTCGGTGACGATGATGGCGTCGTCGACCAGCATGCCGACCGCGAGGATGAGGCTGAACAGCACGATCATGTTGATCGTGTAGCCCATCATGGCCAACAGCAGGATGCCGATCAGGAAGGACGATGGAATGGCGAGGCCAATCAGCAGCGATGCACGGCCCGACAGCGCGTAGAGAATGACGATGAACACCAGGATCACGGCGATCATGACGTGGTTCTGTAGATCGCCGAGCAACTGGTTGACGAAGACCGACTTGTCCTGCGTGTATGTGACGTGCATGCCTTCCGGCATCGACTTGAGATAGGCATCTGACACTTTCATCACCTGGGCGATCGTGTCGATCAGGTTGGAACCGATGCGCTTCTTCACCTCGATGGCGATCGCCGGCTTGCCGTCGAGGCGGGTCACCGTCTCGGCGTCCTTGAAGGTGGAGCGAACGGTGGCGATATCCTTGGCCTGCACCACGGCATTGGGGCCGGCGACGATCGGAAGCGCCGCCACGTCCTCCGGCGTTTCGATCAGCGACGGCACCTTGACCGCGTATTTGCCCTCGGACCCTTCGATGTTGCCGGCGGCGACGAGGCTGTTGGAATCGCCAACCGCACCGATCAGCTGCTCGAGTTGTAACCCGTAGGAAGACAGTTTCATCGGATCGATGACGACTTCAACGAGGTCGTCGCGCGCACCTTGCAGCGCGCCTTCCAGCACGCCGGGCACCTCCTCGATGCGGTCGCGCAGCTCGCGCGCGGCAGCTGTCAGCACGCGCTCGGGCACCTCGCCCGACAGAGTCACCACCAGAACGGGGAACTCGGAGATGTTGACTTCGGTGACGACAGGCTCCTCGGCTGCCTGCGGCAGGTCGGCCTTGCCGTCCTGGACCTTGCTGCGTGTGTCCTGCAACGCCGTCGCCAGATCCGTCTGCGGCTGGAATTCGACCAGCACGTAGCCGCCGCCCTGGAAGGCAGCCGAGCGCATCTCCTTGAGGCCCTTGAGGCTTTTCAGCTTGGCTTCCATCGGCCGCAGCAGAAGGCGTTCCGAGTCCTCCGGGGAGATGCCCTGATAGATCAGGCTGACATACATCATCGGAATCGGAACGTCGGGTTCCGCTTCCTTAGGTGTCGACTGATAGGCGACCGCACCCGCAAGGATGAGGAAGACCAGAACCGAAATGGTCAGCCGGGCATTGTTGATTGCGAGCTTGACGATATCCATGATTATTGCGTCCCGGCCGTCGCTTCGCCCAAGAGCTTCTGGATGGTCGCCTGATCGGCCTCGACCGGCTTGACCACTTCGCCTTCCTTCACCAGTTCCTGGCCGGCGACGATGATGCGCGCATCGGCAGGGATGCCGCCGAGCACCAGGCCGGTCGGCGTGTCGTCGACCAGGTCGATCGGGAAGAACACGACCTTGCTATCCTTGTCGACGGCGCGGATGCCGAGGTCGCCCTTGTCGCCGAGCGTCACCACCGAGCGCGGCAGCATGACGGCGTCGGTCGGCTGCGCGCTCAGCGATATCTCGGCGGTCATTCCGGCCGGAATAGTGCCCTCGGGATTGGGGATCGCGATCTCGACGCGGAAGGTGCGAGTTGCCGAGGACGCGTCGCGGCTGATGTAGCGCACGGTGCCCTCGACGGTCTGGCCGCTGACCAGCCGTACATTCGCCTTGTCGCCGATCTTCAGATAGCCGAGATCGCGTTCGCTGACCTCGCCGCGGGCGATCACGGGATCGAGCTTGATTATGGTCGCCACCTCGCCGCCCTGCATCACGGAACTGCCAAGCTCCACCGGCACCCGGTCGATGACGCCGTCGAACGGCGCCTTCACCTCGTTGCGATCGAGCTCGGCTTGGGCCGTCTCCAACAAGGCCTGCGCCGAAGTCAAATTCGAGCGCGCGGTATCGAGCTGCAGCTTGGGCAGATTGCCGGTTTTCATCAGCCGAAGGGCTGCAGCCAGCTCGGCCTCACGCTGCACGACAAGCTGTCTGGCATTGTCGACCGCTGAGATTTTTTCCTCGGCGGCAAGCATCAGCACCAGGTCGCCGGTCTTGACGTGCTGGCCTTGGCTGACCGGCAGCTTGTCGATGACGCCGGCGACGCGCGTCGCCAGGACCGCGCGCTTGTCGGCTTCGGTCAGTCCGGAAACCCGGATGGCGCGCGCATAGGTGCGCCGCGGTGGAGTGACCACCGCGACGGTGCGCGATGGCGCCTTGGGCTGCTCTGCCTCGGTGGGATTGGGTTCAGCCACCTGGGGATTGCCGGCGTCGGCCGCTTTTGGCTGTTCGACTTCTCCCGCCTTGGGTTTGTCGGCGGATGCGCTGCCGACGGACGAGAACTCGCCCGTCGCCATCCAGGCGGCGAATCCGACAAGCACAACAATGGCTGCAAGCTTGTGAAACCTGTATTTCGGCATCGTCGTTTTCCAGTGCGCGGGGTTCGGCCAGACCGTGTCTTCTAAAAACTGCCGCGTCTTCTAACTCGGGCGCGTCGCCGATATGGGTGCGCGCAAGGCCGTGTTCAATTTGCCGTGACCGGCGAAACGCGCTTCTACATCAAAGTTGCACTGCAATATAGTCAGAAAAGTTGCTGGATCATTACATGCTCGGATAAGGTGCACCCGCCGCCATCCAGTTTTTCTATCGCTTCATAGGTTTCCACCGACCCTGGTGCCGGCCCGCGAGCCCTTTCCGGCCCTAACCCGGCAGCATGGCAGCAGGTGTCAGCATTGTGGAAATAATTTCATGCGAAGGTCACCTCCTTGGATAAGGGCAGCGTGCGGATTCGTTTGCCGGTCAGTGCGAAGATGGCGTTGGCAAGTGCGGGCGCCGCCGGCGGCGTGCCGACTTCGCCAACGCCGCCCATCTTGTGGAAATTCTCCAGGATCGCGACTTCGAAGACCGGGCACTGGAAGATGCGCATGGCGTCGTAGTCATGGAAATTCGATTGTTCGACCAAGCCGTCGGCGAAGGTGATCTCCTGAGCCATCGCCGCCGACAGGCCGTAAATGGCGGCGGAGATGAGCTGCGCCTCGATGATGCCGGGATCGAGCGCGATGCCGACATCGGCGGCGATCCACACCTTCTCGATAAGGAACCCGGCCGGCGTGTCGGCGACCTGGACGACCTCGCCGACCCAACTGCCGAAGGACAGCGTGAACGCCATGCCCCTGGCCTTGCCGGCGGGCAGCGCCTCGCCCCATTTCGCCATTTCGGCGACCTTTTCGACCACCTTCACCGCTGCGGGATAGGCAGCCATCAGTTTCTTGCGCAATTCGACCGGATCGGTTTTCCCGGCGACGGCGATCTCGTCCAGAAATCCTTCATGGAAGAAACCGTTGATCGAACTGCCGACCGACCGCCAGGAGCCGACGGGGATGGAGACGGGTGCGGCGATGCCGGTCACCCGGTAGTTCGGGATCGTATAGGGCTGGTTGTGGGCTCCGTCGACGATGGACTTGTCGGGGCCGAGCGGCGATATCGAGGGAAACAGCCGGCGCAAGGTGCTGGCTATCATCGATGGCGAGGCGATTTTCATGTCGACGGCGACCGGCATGCCGTCGTCGCCAAGCCGCGCCTGGAATCTGCCGACGGAAGCCGGCCGGTAGGCGTCGTGGCGCATGTCCTCCTCGCGCGTCCAGATCACCTTGATCGGCCGGCCGGCCGTCTCTTTCGCCATCAGCGCGGCACAGAGCGCATAGTCCACCTCGACGCGCCGGCCGAAGCCGCCGCCCATGGAGGTGGTGTGGACGCTGACCTTGTCCTGCTCGATGCCGACGGCATTGGCGCAAAGCTGCCGCACCAGGGTCGGCGCCTGGTTGCCGCACCAGATGTCGAGGACGCCGTCCTTCAGCCGCGCCGTGGCGTTCATCGGCTCCATCGTCGCATGCGCCAGATAAGGCACCGCATAGTCGGCCTCGACTATTCTTTCGCGCGGCGCATCCGCAAAGGCGGTGTCGACGTCGCCATCGTCGCGCATTTCCGACCCCTTGGTGCCAAGCGCCTGCTTCAGCACGTCGGAAATGGCGGCGCTGTCCAGCGGATATTCGGGATCGGCCCATTCGGCGTCGATCGCCTCCGCCGCCTTGAACGCCGCCCAGGTGTTTTCCGCGACGATGCCGAAGCCGTGGCCGTAATTCGTTTCGATCGGCACGATCCTGATCACGCCGGGCATTTTCTCGGCCTTGGAGAGGTCCGCCTTGACCGGCTTTGCCCAGAAGCGCGGGCTCATTTTGACCGTGCCGTACAGCATGTCAGGCAGCGTCACGTCGATGCCGAAGATCGGCGCCCCGGTGACCTTGGCCAGCATGTCGATGCGCTTCTGTGGCTTGCCGAGCAGTTTCCAGTCGGCTTTGTCCTTGAGCCTGATATCGGCGGGCGACGCCATGGCCGCGGCAGCGGCGGCGACCGCGCCATAGGTCACCGACTTGCCCGACGCCTTGTGCAGGACCCTGCCATTGGCCGTTTCCAGCTCGGCGGCAGCTATACCGAGCCTTTGCGCTGCCGCGGCAACCAGCATTTGGCGCGCGGCGGCCCCTGCTTGCCGCATCTTCAGGAAAGCGTCGCGCGTCGAGGTCGAGCCGCCGGTGGCCTGGATGGCGAGGAGCTTTCCGACCACGCCCATGCCGGCGCGCATCGCTTGAGCGGTCATGCTCTCGTCGAAGAAGGCGAATGGACCGCCCTCTTCCAGGATCGTCGCATTGTAATAGGCATGGGAGGCCGGGCCGTGCTCGACCTTGATCCGGTCGAGGCCGACATCGAGCTCTTCGGCGACCATGGCGGCGAGCGTCGTCGAGATGCCTTGTCCCATCTCGGCGCGCGGCGCGACGATGGTGATGGTGTTGTCGGCGCCGATCTTCACATAGGGGTTGAAGGTCACCTCATCAGCGGCGAGATCGCCTTCCAGCGGATTCGGATAGGGTTTGCGGTAGTAATAATAGCCGACGGCGACGCCGCCCCCAATGGCAGCCGCGCCGATGAGAAACGTGCGGCGGGCGATCCTTCCGACGCTGGCCATGGTCAGATCCCCGCTGTCTTCAGGACGACCGCTCGTTTGATCGCCGCGCGTATCTTCGGATAGGTGCCACAGCGGCAGAGATTGCCGCCCATGGCGTTGTCGATGTCGGCATCGCTCGGGTCGGCAATCTCGTCGAGCAGCGCCACCGCGCTCATGATCTGGCCGGCCTGGCAGTAGCCGCATTGCGCGACCTGCTCCTCCAGCCATGCCTGCTGCACCGGATGCAATTTGCCGCCTCTGCCGATGCTTTCGATCGTGGTGACGACGCCAGTGACCTCGCCGACCGGCAGCGAGCAGGAACGGACGGGCCGGCCGTCGACATGCACCGTGCAGGCGCCGCAGGCGGCGATGCCGCAGCCGAACTTCGGCCCGGTCTTGCCCATGAGATCGCGCAGCGCCCACAACAGCGGCATTTCGGGATCGGCATCGATGTCGAATGACTGCCCGTCGACGGTGAGGCGCATGGGGATACCCTTCGTTGTCGTCCACAGCCCGAGGCGAATGGCCGGTTGGCCATTTCGTCCTCATACATCTTGACAAATTTCGTTATTTTGTCAATAGAGCTTTTTGCAGGATAAAGTTGTGCCATGATCGAGATCGAGGACATCGCCACCGACCCCAAGCGCGTCCGCATTCTGGACGGCGCGATGAAGGTGTTTCTGGCCTATGGCTACGCTCGCACCACCATGGACGACATTGCGCGTGCCGCCGACATGTCGCGGCCGGCGCTCTATCTCCAGTTCAAGAACAAGACCGACATCTATCGCGCCATCGCGCTGATGCTGCTTTCCCGCTCGCTCGAGCAGGCGAAAACGGCGCTCGCCGGCGAAGGACCCTTTGCCGAACGCATGATGCGGGCCATCGACGAGGCGCTGATCTCGATGATGCGTGCCGTCCACGCCTCGCCGCACGGCGCCGAACTCCTCGATATGAAATCGAGCCTCGCCGACCTGGTCGGCTGCTGGCGCGGCCGACTTGTCGAGCACATCGCCAAGGCTGTTCAGAGCGAGGCCGGCCGCAATGGCGTCGATCTGGCGGCCAAGGGCTTGTCGGCGCGACTGCTCGCCGACATGCTGCTCGACGGGCTTGAAGGCATGAAGACGCGCATCAGCGACCCGGACGAGCAGCGGCAGGCGGCGGCCGCACTGATCAAGGTGATCGACCTCGCGCTGAAAGCTGGGTGAGGTCAGATCTGACGGCGCGTGGCCTCGGGCTTCTTGCGCGCTGCAAGGAATTCCTTGACCCGCCGGCCCGGCGCCGGACCACGCATCGGCTTGAACCCGTCGTCGAGCTCGCCGGAGAGATCGAGCGTCGGCCGTTTGCCGACGGCGTCGTAATTCTCCTCCAGCCAGTCGCTGGCAGCGGTACGGCCAAGGTCGCGCAGATAGGTCAGGAACGCCCATTCGGCATTGACCTTGGACGACGCAGACAGATCCTTGAACGCCTCGTCGGCATCGATGCGGTGCATGCGGATGTCGCGGTATTCGCCATGCGGCAACCGGTTGGCGGCGATCAGTTCCTTGACGAAGGCGATCGAGCGGAATTCACGCAGCAGCCCGGCATTGAAGGTGATCTCGTCGATGCGATTCTGAATTTCGTTGGCGCTCTTCGGCGTCCCCTCGCGGACCACCGGATTGATCTGCACCAGAAGCACATCCTCGGTGACGGTCGACTTGAAGAACGGGAACAGCGCCGGATTGCCGCCATAGCCACCGTCCCAGTAGGGCACGCCCTTGATCTCGACGGCGCGGAACAGCTGCGGCAGGCAAGCCGACGCCATCACCGTTTCGAGGTCGATCTCGCCATCGGAAAAGACACGCAATTGCCCGGTCTCGACATTGGTCGCGGAGATGAACAGCTCCATCGATTTGCAGGCGCGCACATTGCCGAAATCGATCTCCTTTTCGATCACGTCGCGCAGCGGGTTGAGGCCGAGCGGGTTGGCGACATAGGGCGAAAACACCCGCGACATGGTGTCGAAAAAGAGATAGCCGGGCGTGTTCTCGATCGACCAATTGCCCCAGGCCACATCCCAGGGCATGCGTTGGACAGGACTGAACCGGCCCTTCAGCGCCACCGCGTGCCAGAATTCGTCGAGCTTCCGCCGCGCGCCCTCGACCCCGCCGCGAACGAAGCCGTCGGCCAGCGCCACCGCGTTCATAGCGCCGGCGCTGGTACCCGAAACCGCAGCGATGTCGAGCCGTCCGTCCTCAAGCAGCCGGTCGAGCACGCCCCAGGAAAAGGCGCCGTGCGAGCCGCCGCCCTGCAGCGCGATGTTGATCTTCTTTGGCTCCTCCGCCTTGCCGTTTGTCGTCATGGCGTTGCCCTTGATGTGGCGGCCGGATTTATCACGCGCACCCGAACTCACTGGGCGGTCCAGCCGCCGTCGACTGAGATATGCGTGCCGTTGATCTGCGCCGCCGCATCGGAACACAGGAATACCGTGGCTGCGGCGACCTGCTCGACCGTGACGAACTCCTTGGTCGGTTGCTTTTCCAGCATGACTTCGCGGATGACGGTCTCGCGATCCATTTTGTTGGCCTTCATCTGGTCGGGGATCTGGGCCTCGACCAGCGGCGTCAGCACATAACCGGGACAGATGGCGTTGCAGGTGATCCTGTCGCGCGCCAGTTCCAAAGCGACCGTCTTGGTCAGCCCCATGATGCCGTGTTTGGCCGAAACATAGGCAGACTTGAACGGCGAGGCGACCAGCCCGTGGGCCGAGGCGATGTTAACGATCCTGCCGCCGCCGGCTTCTCTCATCAGCGGGATGGCGGCGGCAATGGTGTGGAAGGCCGACGACAGGTTGATGGCGATGATCGCGTCCCACTTCTCGATCGGAAATTCTTCCACCGGCGCGACATGCTGGATGCCGGCATTGTTGACCAGTATGTCGACCGAGCCGAATGCATCGGCTGCCTTCGCGACCAAAGCCCGGCATTCGGCCGGCTTCGACATGTCGGCCTTGATATAGGCGGTCTTCACCTTGTGATGTTTGGCGATCGCATCGGCAATGGCCTGGTCGTCGGCCGTGTCGGAAAAGGAATTGACGACGATGTTGCAGCCTTCCGCCGCGAGCGCATGGGCGATGGCAAGACCGATGCCTGAGGTGGAACCAGTGACGATGGCGGTTTTTCTGGTGGGCAAGGCGAAATCCTTCAGTGCGGTGCCAACGGGAACATATTGCAGTGCAGCATATATGTCTCATGCGGCGCAAGAACAGCGGCACCGATTGGCGATGACATGAAATTTTTGTCATGAAGAGGCCGTTCTCACTCGAAGTTGTGCGCCTGACAGGCCGTGTGAAAACCAAGTTTTGTCAGCGATCCTGGGGAGTCACTTCGGGGTGCGCATTTTGGATGGAATGGTCATCTGGCTCATGAAAAGACGCAGAGCCTTCTGCGCAGCGAGGGATGGCGGCTCGGACGGATGCCACTCCGGGAAATGACCATCAATCGCCATGCGTGCCAATCCGTAGACAAGCGCACGCGCGGCAAGCACCAGATGATCGGAGTCGGTGTCCGCAGCAAGCTGACCTTGTTGCTGCGCTCGGATCAGCAGGTCGATCATCTTCCGGCGAATCGCTTCATTCTGATCACGAAGACTATCCGACGCATCGAAATCGATCAGCGTCCGGGAACTGATGATCTGGAAATGCGTGGGATTGCTGATCGCCCATTCCAGATAGCCTTGTCCGATTGCCTCGAAGGCCTCAATGGGATCTGCGCTGTCGACCTTTGACTGTGCCTTGGCAACGGCCTCAGTCAGCCGGTTCATGGCCTGTTCGGCGACTGCGGTCAGCAGTGCTGTTTTCGACCGAAAATGCCGGAATGGCGCGCCAGGCGAAACGCCGGCACGCTTTGCGGCCTCGCGCACAGACACATGCTCTGCTCCGCGTTCCTCGATGATCTGCACGGTTGCATTGATCAAGGCCTCGACCAGATTGCCGTGATGATAACGCTTTGGGTGGCCGGCTTCGCCGGAAACAGGAGTCTTGGTCATGCCTTCCAATAGCATGCAGCCAAAATGTAATCACTGATTATTTTCCTTGCGCCCAAGCAATTTGTATGTAATCAGTGATTACACATCAACGGAGGTTACCATGTTTCGCATCATCGCGATGACTACCCTTGCTTTCTCCTTATTGTCGCTCGTATCGGCACAGGCCGAAGATCGGCCCACCCTGGAAATCGCCTGGCCGGCGGCCGCTTCGGTCATCGAACTCGGCAACGATTCCGAGAAGGCGATAGGCGTCGTCGTCAGGAGCAACTTCACGTTGCTCTCTGCGGGTGAGTGCGGCGACAACAGCCAATGCGGCCACGTGCATATGAAGATCGATCCCGACGGAGACACCTGCAACATCCCCGGCAAGCCGTACAACAGCATGAACAGCGACTTTGGCGGCGACCTCATCGAGGCTCGTTTCGGCCACTGTCCGGTTGTCGTCGGCAAGCACGTGATCGGCGTCCTCATTGCCGACGATCGTCACAAGCCTATCCTAGTGGACGGCAAACCTGTTACCGCTCTGGTGACGGTGACAACGAAATAGATCGATGAGACGTTGTGCCGGAAACGACGACAATGAGTCTGCAACCGGGTCGATCCTCGACAGCCGGTACTTCCTTCAACCATCGACGATTACGTTCAAGCTGATGCGCCGGTACCTGATGCGGCAGCGCAGACACTCGGCCGAGTTGCTGAGAGGTTTCGGCCGGACTTCGTCCAGCCCGTGATCAGGACATGGTGTCGAGCTTGCGCTGCATCGCGGCGATCTGTTCCTTCAACTCCTGAAGATCGTCGGGTTTTTCCGGTGTCTCTTTCCTGGTTGGCTCTGTCGGCACTGCGGAAGCGCCATTCGAGCCTGCGGGTGGAAAGGGCGTGAACAGGCGCATGGCATTTTGAAACATCTCCATGTTGCGGCGCGTCTGCTCTTCCAGCGCCTTGATCGGCGTGGCCATTTTCATCACATCCAGCGGCGACTTGCCCAAGGCGCCCTTCATCTGCTCACGGAAACGCTCTTGTTCTTTCGAGAAGGCGATCATCGACTGTTCGAGGAAGCTCGGCACGATCATCTGCATCTGATCGCCGTAAAAGGCGATCAACTGACGCAGGAACGGGATCGGCAGCATGTTCTGCCCATCCTTGTTCTCAAGTTCGAAGATGATCTGGGTCAGCACCGGATGCGTGATGTCGTCGCCGGTCTTGGCATCCTGGACGGTGAAGTCCTCGCCCTTCTTGACCATTTCGGCAAGATCCTCGAGCGTCACATAGGTGCTGGTGCCGGTGTTGTAGAGGCGACGATTGGCATACTTCTTGATGATAATCGGTTCGTCTTTCGCGGCCATCAGTATCCTCCCCGGACACCGGCGCACTTGAGTAAGTAGCCGGTAACGATTGCGCTTTTTCAAGGATATGCGCAAAAGCGTCACAATTCCAAGCGGTTTGTGCAGTGCGGGATCAATTAATGCTGCGCAGCAACGGACGGGCGGTCTCCATGACGACGCGCACCCTGCTTGCGGCGCCTGGCCGGCATGCCCATTTCCAATTTGACTTGGCTCATGGAAAGGGCAAGAAAAGTCGCTAACCATAGCCTGAATTCGACCCCTAGAAGTCTGGAGAACAACATGTCCGCTTCCAATGCCATTGTCGTCGCCAGTGCGGCGCGCACGCCTGTCGGTTCCTTCAACGGCGCCTTCGCCAACACACCGGCCCACGAATTGGGCGCTGTCGCCGTCAAGGAAGCGCTCGTCCGCGCCGGCGTTGACGGCAAGGAGGTCGACGAGGTGATCCTCGGCCAGGTGCTGACAGCGGCTCAGGGCCAGAACCCCGCCCGCCAGGCATCCATCAATGCCGGCCTGCCAAAGGAAACCACCGCTTGGGGCCTCAATCAGGTTTGCGGCTCAGGCCTGCGCGCCATCGCGCTTGGCATGCAACAGATCGCCACTGGCGATGCCAAGGTGATCGTCGCGGGCGGACAGGAATCGATGTCGCTGGCCCCGCATGCCCAACACCTGCGTGCCGGCGTCAAGATGGGCGACTACAAGATGATCGACACCATGATCAAGGACGGGCTGTGGGACGCCTTCAATGGCTACCACATGGGCAACACAGCCGAAAACGTCGCTCGCCAGTTCCAGATTACCCGCGAGGACCAGGACCGGCTCGCATTGGCGTCCCAGAACAAGGCCGAGGCCGCGCAGAAGGCCGGCAAGTTCAAGGACGAGATCGTGGCCTTCACCGTCAAGGGCAAGAAGGGCGACACCATTGTCGACCAGGACGAGTACATCCGCCACGGCGCCACGATCGACGCCATGACCAAGCTAAGACCGGCCTTCGACAAGGACGGCACGGTGACCGCCGCCAACGCCTCCGGCATCAACGATGGCGCCGCTGTCGCGGTGCTGATGACCGAAGCCGAGGCCGCAAGGCGCGGCATCACGCCGCTGGCGCGCATCGTGTCCTGGGCGACCGCGGGCGTCGATCCGCAGATCATGGGCACAGGGCCTATTCCCGCCTCGCGCAAGGCGCTGGCCAAGGCCGGCTGGTCGGTCGGCGATCTCGACCTGATCGAGGCCAACGAGGCCTTCGCCGCCCAGGCCTGTGCCGTCAACAAGGACATGGGCTGGGATCCGTCCATCGTCAATGTCAATGGCGGCGCCATCGCCATCGGCCATCCGATCGGCGCATCCGGTGCCCGCATCTTCAACACGCTGGTCTACGAGCTGCGCCGCCGCGGCGCCAGAAAAGGCCTCGCCACGCTGTGCATCGGCGGCGGCATGGGCGTCGCCATGTGCGTGGAGGCGCTGTGAAGACAGTGAAGACAGAATGAGCAAGCCATGAAATAGTCGGTGGCGAACGGGGCTCAATCGCCGTTAGAGCGTTCCCCGCCCGCCGCTCATGAAACCAAAGGGGAGGATGATATGACAAAGGTAGCACTGGTCACCGGTGGGTCGCGCGGTATTGGCGCAGCGATTTCGATCGGCCTGAAAAACGCCGGTTACAAGGTCGCCGCGAATTACGCCGGCAATGACGAAGCAGCGCAGAAATTCAAGGCCGAGACCGGCATACCTGTCTACAAATGGTCGGTCGCCGACTACGACGCCTGCGCCGCCGGCATCAGACAGATCGAGGCCGACCTCGGCCCGGTCTCCGTGCTGGTCAACAATGCCGGTATCACCCGCGACGCCATGTTCCACAAGATGACGCGCGAGCATTGGAAAGAGGTCATCGACACCAACCTGTCGGGCGTCTTCAACATGACGCACCCGCTGTGGGGCGGCATGCGCGACCGCAAATTCGGCCGCGTTATCACCATATCCTCGATCAACGGCCAGAAGGGCCAGACCGGCCAGGTCAATTATTCGGCCTCGAAGGCCGGCGACATCGGCTTCACCAAGGCGCTCGCCCAGGAAGGGGCGCGGGCCGGCATCACCGTCAATGTCATCTGCCCCGGCTACATCGCAACAGAGATGGTCAAGGCGATGGACGAGAAGGTGCTCAACGAGCGCGTCATTCCGCAGATTCCGGTCGGCCGCCTCGGCGAACCGGAAGAGATCGCACGCTGTGTCGTGTTCCTCGCTTCCGACGATGCCGGTTTCATCACCGGATCGACCATCACAGCCAATGGCGGCCAGTATATTACCTGAAGCCTGGATAGGGACACCGGGACAGACAAAAGCCCGCAATAAACGGGCCGGGAAATCGGTCCGTCTTCATCAGTTGTTCCTCGTCGCGAGGTCTTGATGCCAGACCCTGCCCCAATCCGGCACGCAAGGGTTAACGGTCGCCGCGCAGCCTGTGCAAAACCTGCTCCTCACCTGTGGATTCTCGGTGGAAAACCTGTGCACAACACAACATGTTGGGGTGAACAAACCGGGAAACATCCGTCAGCGCTGATTCGTCGCCGTTTCGTTCCGGCTTTGACCAGAAGGTTAACGACAACGGATGAAAACATCCGTCAAACCGTTAAGGCGCGTTAGGAAAGATCAATAATTTCATAATGTTGGATGACGCTCGCCGGTCCGCGCCGATCGTTCACCGGCAAAGGTTAACGGCGACGCTCGCCCTGCATGAATCGGGCCAGTTCGGCGATTCAGCATGTGGTGAGACTCGCCGGCAAAAAATCCAGATGTAGCCGTGAACAAAGCCTGAATCTGTGCGAGTCAGTGATTCGTAGCCGATTCGTTCCAGACTCGTTCCAACTGTTAATCGGAGCCTGTTGACAGCACTGAGCGAGAGCCTTCGACGTGCCGGCGGAACATTCCGCTTTCGCTTCGCGCGCTAAATCCCTATGTGTCGCCTGTCACACGCGCCTCCATGGGCGCGCTCCCGACAACGCGGGGCAGAGAGCCTTATTCCCAGGTCGATGAACATCCAGCCGAAACACACTGAGCCGCTGATCCTGTCGGGCCGCGACGTGACTGCCGTGCTCGGGCCGACCAACACCGGCAAGACCCATCTCGCCATCGAGCGTATGGTGGCGCATGAAAGCGGCATCATCGGCCTGCCGCTCAGGCTGCTCGCCCGCGAGGTTTATTCACGCGTCTGCGAGAAGGTCGGCGCTCACAAGGTGGCGCTCATCACCGGCGAGGAAAAGATCCAGCCCGATGGCGCCAGATATTCGGTCTGCACGGTGGAAGCCATGCCGCGCGAGACCAACGCTGCCTTCGTCGCCATCGACGAGGTCCAACTGGCCGGCGATCTCGAACGTGGCCACATCTTCACCGACCGCATCCTGCATCTGCGCGGCCGCCAGGAGACGCTGCTGCTCGGCGCCGCCACCATGCACGGCATCCTCCAGCGTCTGCTGAAGGGCGTATCGGTGGTGACGCGGCCACGGCTGTCGCATCTTGCCTATGCCGGCTCGAAGAAGCTGACCCGCCTTGCGCGACGCACGGCGATCGTCGCCTTTTCCGCCGACGAGGTCTATGCCATCGCCGAACTGATCCGCCGCCAGCAAGGCGGTGCGGCCGTTGTGCTCGGCGCACTATCGCCCCGCACCCGCAACGCGCAGGTGGCGCTGTTCCAATCGGGCGATGTCGATTACCTGGTCGCCACCGATGCGATCGGCATGGGCCTGAACCTCGACCTCGACCATGTCGCCTTTGCCCAGAACCGTAAATTCGACGGCTACCAGTATCGCAACCTGACGGCGGCCGAGCTCGGCCAGATCGCCGGCCGCGCCGGCCGGCACTTGCGCGACGGCACCTTCGGCGTCACCGGCCAGGTCGATCCGCTGGACGAAGATCTGGTCAAGAAGATCGAAGGGCATGAGTTCGACCCGGTCAAGGTGCTGCAATGGCGCACCGCGCATTTCGATTTCGCCAGCCTCGATGCGCTGAAGCGCTCTATCGAGACCAACGCGCCGGTCGAAGGCCTGACACGCGCTCTGCCGGCGGTGGACGCGCAGGCGCTCGAACATTTGTCCCGCGACGAGGACATCCGGGCGCTTGCCACCGACGCCAGGCGCGTGGCGCTGTTGTGGGAGGCCTGCGCCCTGCCCGACTACAGGAAGATCGCGCCGGCCCAGCATGCCGACCTGATCGCCTCGATCTATATGGACCTTGCCAGGCGTGGCCATGTCGACGAGAATTACATGGCCGAGCAAGTGCGTCGTGCCGACACCACCGAAGGCGACATCGACACGCTGTCGCACCGGATCGCCCAGATCCGCACCTGGACTTTCGTTTCCAACCGGCCCGGCTGGCTGGCCGATCAGGCACACTGGCAGGAAAAGACGCGCGAAATCGAAGACAGATTGTCGGATGCGCTGCATGAGCGGTTGACGAAACGCTTCGTAGACCGCAGGACTTCCGTCCTCATGCGGCGCCTTAGAGAAAATACCATGCCTGAAGCCGAAATCAGCCCAACCGGAACCGTCCTCGTCGAAGGCCACCATATCGGCGAGTTGCAGGGGTTCCGCTTCACCGCCGACCAGAGCGCCGGCGGCGAGGACGCCAAGGCAGTGCGCACGGCAGCCCAGAAGGCGCTTGCAGCCGAATTCGAGGCGCGGGCCGAACGCTTCGGCGCCTCGGCCAACGGCGACATTGCGCTCGGCTCCGACGGCACGCTGCGCTGGATCGGCGCGCCGATCGGCACGCTGGTCGCAGGCGACGAGGCGTTGAAGCCGCGCCTTGTGCTGCTGGCCGACGAGCAGCTCACCGGTCCCGCCCGCGACAAGGTCGCGGCGCGCGCCGAGCGCTTCGTCAATTTTCAGATCGAGTCCTTGCTGAAGCCGCTTGTCGATCTCAAGAACGCCGAGCAGATCACCGGCATCGGCCGTGGCATCGCCTTCCAGCTCGTCGAGCATTTCGGCCTCATCAACCGCCGTGACATCGCCGAGGAGATGAAGTCGCTCGACCAGGAAGGCCGCGCCGCCCTTCGCCGGCTCGGCGTGCGCTTCGGCGCCTACCACATCTTCGTGCCGGCGTTGATCAAGCCGGCGCCGGCCGGACTGGTGACGCTGTTGTGGGCGCTGAAGAACGACGGCAAGGACAGACCGGGCTTCGGCGACGTCGTCCACGCGCTGGCCTCGGGCCGCACCTCGGTGGTCATAGACCCCACTTTCGACAAGACTTTCTACAAGCTCGCCGGCTACCGCAATCTCGGCCGTCGCGCGGTGCGCGTCGACATCCTTGAACGACTGGCCGACCTGATCCGGCCCGCGACCAACTGGAAGCCGGGGCTCGGCCAGCGCCCCGATGGCGCCTATGACGGTCAGTCCTTCATGGTGACGCCGCCGATGATGTCGATCCTCGGCGCCACTGCCGACGACATGGAAGAGATTTTGAAAGGCCTCGGGTATCGGGCCGAGCCGAAGCCGGCGATCGAAGTGAAGGCGCGGCTCGAGGCACAGGACAATGCCGCGCGTGAAGCCGCCGCGGCCAAGCAGGCGGCGGAAGAGCAAGCCGAGCTGGCCAAGGCAGCGGAAGCCGCGGGTGCGGACGCAGCCGCCGAGGCGCCGGCCGAGAATTCGGAGTTGGGTGCGGCCGCCGTGGCAGAAGCCACAGCCGAAGCCTCCGTGGAAACCGCCGCCGAAGGTGCAGCAGAGCCTGTCGTGGAAGCTCAGCCGGAAACTCCAGTTCGGGTCACAGAAGAGGAGCTGCCTGTAGCCGAAGCCGCAGTTGAAATGCCTGCGGTATCAGAGGCTGAGCCAGCGGTAGAACCCGAAGCCGCAGAGGTTGAAATCGCACCCGCAGAGCCGGCTTCAGAAGCCTCGCCTGCAACAGAAGCGGTCTCGGCCGAACTTGCCGCGGTGGCGGACGCCGCCATCGGCGAGGCTGCTCCAGGGGCCGAGGAACCGAAACCCATCCTGTTGTGGCGGCAGGGCCGCTTCGACCAGCGCCCGCGCCACCGCCACCATGACAATCGGCCCCGTGACAATAATCGCGACAATCGCCCGCGCCATGGGCAAGCCGTGCGCGATGGCCATGACCAAGCGCCCGCAGATGCCGGGCAAGCGGCCGGTGCTCCAGGCAGCCGGCCGGCCGGCGAAGGACGCGGCACCGGCAAGCCGCGCTTCGACCGTAGCAAATTCAAGCCCAAGCCCCAGGGCGAGACGGGAGAACGGCGCGACAAGCGGCCCGACTGGAAGAGCGGACGGCAGGACGGCAAGAGCGGCGCGCAAGGCGGGAAGCCCGCCTTCCAACCGAAGCCGCGCGAGGAGCGCCCGGCGCGCTTCGACCCGGATTCGCCCTTCGCCAAGCTCGCCGCGTTGCGCGACCAGCTGAAGAAGTAAGTCCGCTCGCTCCGATGGTCACTGATGCCCGCCAGCGCATCGACAAATGGCTGTTCTTTTCGCGTGCGGTGAAATCGCGCTCGCTGGCGGCGAAGCTTGTGGTGGCCGGACGCGTCCGCATCAATCGCGACAAAGCAGCGCAGGCCTCCGACATGGTCCGGGTCGGCGACGTCCTGACCATCACTCTCGAGCGGCGCATCTTCGTCTGGAAGGTGCTCGGAACGGGAACCCGGCGCGGCCCCGCCGAGGAAGCGCGCATGCTCTACGAGGATATGTCGCCGCCGCCTGTGCCAAAGGGCGAGGCCGTTCCCGATGCGATTCCGGCGCTGCGCGATGCCGGCAGTGGCCGCCCGACCAAGAAGGAACGCCGGGAGACCGACCGGCTGTTCGGCGAGGACTGACCGCATAACCGGCTTTCGCTGCATCGCTCCTCTGGAATTCCATTCCGGAAACACCGGTACCGCGCGCAATGGCTGCCCTTGCAAGCAGCGGGCAAAGACGTTACCTCACCAAAAAAGCCCAACAAAAACGGGACGTCCCGGAGCCGACTGATGACCTATGTCGTGACCGACAATTGCATAAAATGCAAATACATGGACTGCATCGAGGTCTGTCCGGTCGACTGTTTCTACGAAGGCGAGAACATGCTCGTCATTCATCCCGACGAATGCATCGACTGCGGCGTCTGCGAACCGGAATGCCCGGCCGATGCGATCAAGCCGGACACCGAGCCGGGCCTCGACAAATGGCTGCAGATCAACACCGAATACGCTGACAAATGGCCCAACATCACCGCCAAGAAGGAGCCTCCGGCCGACGCCAAATCCTTCGATGGCGAGGCCGGCAAGTTCGAGAAATACTTCTCGGCTGAACCAGGCGAAGGCGACTGACTGCAATGTCGGTTCAGCCGGCCTGACGCTGCGTAACAAGCATGACACATTGACTGCCTTGACAGGCAGCGATGGTGCATGGCCTTCGCGCATGCAGCAAAACCTTGATTCTTCCGACTTTTTGTGCTACATCAACCAAACATGCCGGTGACACAACGTCGATTTATGGCGCAAACGCCCCAAATCACTGAAAGGTGAATTTCTCATCCGGACCAGAGTGATCTGGGGCAGGCGGTCGCTGTTATGCGGTTTGCCGGTCCTGATTTTTCCGGATGGATTCGTCTGTTGTGCGGCTAACGGTCGGTAGCCCGACCGCACGAGTTCAGCCGGCGCCGCCATGCCGGCGCAACAACAAGGAGTTCAGGGCGTAATGGCAACTATCACCCCGCAGAAGAAGTCCAGCGCAGCGCGTCACGGTTTCAAGACCGGCGAGTACATCGTCTATCCGGCGCATGGCGTTGGTCAGATCGTCTCGATCGACGAGCAGGAAGTTGCGGGCCACAAGCTGGAACTGTTCGTCATCGACTTCCAGAAGGACAAGATGCGCCTGAAGGTCCCGGTCGCCAAGGCGACCTCCATCGGCATGCGCAAGCTGTCGGAAGAGGATTATGTGGAGCGCGCGCTGAAGGTCGTGCAGGGCCGCGCCCGCGTCAAGCGTACCATGTGGTCGCGCCGCGCCCAGGAATATGATGCGAAGATCAATTCCGGTGACCTGATCTCGATCTCGGAAGTTGTGCGCGACCTCTACCGCGCCGACAACCAGCCGGAGCAGTCCTATTCCGAGCGCCAGCTTTACGAAGCGGCACTCGACCGCATGGCGCGCGAGATCGCGGCCGTCAACCGCATGTCGGAAACCGAAGCGGTGCGCCTCATCGAGGTGAACCTCAATAAGGGTCCGAAGCGCGGCGCCAAGGCCGACAACGAGGAAGCCGAGCAGGAAGAAGCGGCCTGAGCGCTTCTCGCCTCCGAATTTGGAAAAACCCGGCCTTGCGCCGGGTTTTTTTGTTTTGGGCCGATCATCTGATGAAGTGCATGACGGGCAGAACAGGCGTATATCTTACCCTTCTGCGCCGCCCCCCTTCTCGGCCTCTTGCTTCAGCGTCGCGATAAAACGCCTAGTCCGCTGACGCTCCGGATTGCTGAACAAAACAGCCGCTGGGCCTTTCTCAACGACGCTACCGGCGTCGAGGAATACCACTTCTTGTGCGATCTTGGAGGCGAGGCGCAGGTCATGCGTCGCCATCACCATGGTGGTGCCCTCCCTGGCGAGCTGGCTTAGCACGTCGACCACCTCCTGCGCCAGTTCCGGGTCGAGCGCCGAGGTCGGCTCGTCGCACAGCAGCACTTTCGGCGACGGCGCCAGCGCCCGGGCGATCGCCACGCGTTGCTGCTGGCCGCCTGACAGCGTCGCCGGCCAGGCATCGGCCTTGTGCGCCATGCCGACCTTTTCGAGCAGAACGAGCGCCCGCTCGCGCGCCCGGCCGGCCGGCCATTTGAGCACCGTCACCAGCCCCTCCATGACATTCTCGATCGCGGTGCGATGCGGAAACAGCTGAAAATTCTGGAACACCATGCCGGTCTGCAGCCGCAGGCGCTGGATGGCCTTGGCGGAAACCTTACCGCCGGGGTGGAATTCGAGCGTGTCGTCGCCGATGCGCACTGTGCCCGAAGTCGGGATCTCGAGCAGGTTGATGCAGCGCAGAAGCGTGCTTTTCCCGCCGCCCGAGGGACCGACAAGGGCGGTGACGCTGCCCTCCTCGATGGTGACCGTCACGCCCTTCAGCACAAGATTGTCGCCGAAGCGCTTCTCGATGTCGGTGAGTCCGATCATGAGCGCGCCTCCAGGAAGCCGCCATAGCGGTTGAGCCGCTTTTCGAGGCGCGCCTGCAATGCCGACAGCACGGAGCTCAGCGCCAGGTAGAGAGCTGCTGCCTCAATATAGAGGATCAGCGGCTCGTAGGTGGTGGCAACGATGCGCTGTGCCGCCTGGAACATTTCCGGCACGGTGATGGCGGCGGCCAGCGACGTGTCCTTGACCAGCGAGATGAAGGTGTTGGACAGCGGCGGCACCGCGACGCGGCCGGCCTGCGGCAGGATGGTTCGCCGCATCACCTGGCTCCAGGTCATGCCGATCGAATAGGCCGCCTCCCATTGCCCCTTCGGCACCGAGCCTATGACGGCGCGGATGATTTCCGATGTATAGGCGCCGATGTTGAGCGTGAAGCCGATCAACGCGGCTGAAAAAGCGTCGAGCAGGATGCCGACCGAAGGCAGTCCATAGAAGATCAGGAAGAGCTGCACCAGAAGCGGCGTGCCGCGGAAGATCCAGACATAGAAGCGGACCACGGCGACCAGCGGCTTCGGGCCGAACAGCCGGACAAGCGCCGCGACCAGCCCTACGAAGAGGCCGAATGCGAACGACAGCAGCGTCAGCGGCACGGTGAAGATCAGCGCCGCCCATAGCAGCGTGGGCAACGAGTCCAGCATCAATTGCAGCCAGTGCGGCACGAAGACCCTCCTTGCGAGATTGCCGCCCCAATCGGCCCGGCGGCATCGGGGCGCGACCATAGGATCGTCATATCACGCGAAAAGCGGCGGCCGTCAAAGGCGGCTCGCCGCTATACTTGCCATGCGGGTATACTTGCCATGCAGGCCGGCAATCGGCCCGGCCCGTGAAATGCGCTTACTTCGAAACGTCCTGGCCGAAATAGGTGTCGGCGATCTTCTGGTAGGTGCCGTCGGCCTTGATGTCGGCCAGCGCCTGGTTGATGGCGGCGACCAGTTCCGGATCGCCCTTGCGCACGATGACGCCGGAATAGTCGGCGTTTTCTTCCTGCGCGGCGATCTTCACATTGGCGTCGGGCTTGTGCTTCTTGAAGTCGAGGAAGGACAGGCTGTCGTTGATGGTGGCGTCGGCGCGGCCGGTCAGAAGCAGCTGGATCGACTGGTCGAAACCATCGGTGCCGACGAGCTCGGCGCCGTTTGTCTCGGCGAGCTTGCCGAAATTCGAGGTCAGCGACTGCGCCGCCTTCTTGCCCTTGAGGTCGGCAAAGCTCTTGATGTCGGTATTGTCGCCGCGAACGATCAGCACCGCCTTTGAAGCGATGTAGGGATCGGAGAAATCATATTTGGCCTTGCGCGCCTCGGTGATGCCGACCTGGTTGATGACGGCGTCATAGCGCTTGGCGTCGAGGCCGGCGATCAGCCCATCCCATTTGCCTTCGAGGAACTCGACCTTGACGCCGAGGCGCTTGGCGATCGCCTGGGCGATCTCGACATCGAAGCCGACCAAAGCGCCCCCGGCATCATGATAGGTGAAGGGGGCATAGGTGCCTTCCGTGCCGATCTTGAAGACGCCGGCCTGCTTGATCTGATCGAGATTGGCGCCAGCGTGGCCTGATGTAACGGCCAGAACCTGCAGTGTTCCAGCGACAATAAGCGATTTGAGCCATTTCATTTTTCTGTGATCCCGTCCTTGGCCGGTATACGGCGCATTTGTGAGCGCTGGAAACTGACAGATGCAGGTCAGTAAAATAAGGAACCAGATTTCAAAAACGAGACGCTTTCGAAATCTCATTCTCAACGATATGCAGAATTGCGCCAATTGGCCGCCTAGCAGAACGTCGCAACGGGCTTTCCGACGGTGCGCTCCACGCGACATCGCCAGCGGAACCATTCCCCCGCGTGGCACGTTCTTGGCTGTTGTAGGGCGCGGCGTCGCCAATTCAACCACGATGCCAGCTCAGGGTCGAGCGATCGCACCACAACGCCCGGAATAGGAGCGCGGCATGATGGAAGATACGGCAGGGCGAACCATGATCCGTGCGGCGATGAAAGCCCCCTATCTCGAACGCGACGAGGAGCATCTTCTCGCGCTGCGCTGGAAGAAAGACAACGACCAGCAGGCGCTGCACCAAATCGCCATGGCGCATATGCGGCTGGTCATTTCCATGGCCTCGAAGTTCCGCCACTACGGCCTGCCCCTGGGCGACCTGGTCCAGGAAGGCCATGTCGGCCTGCTTGAGGCGGCGGCCCGTTTCGAACCGGAGCGCGAGGTCCGGTTTTCGACCTACGCGACGTGGTGGATTCGCGCCTCGATGCAGGATTACATCCTGCGCAACTGGTCGATCGTCCGCGGCGGCACCAGCTCGGCGCAAAAGGCGCTGTTCTTCAATTTGCGGCGCCTGCGCGCCCGCTTGGCGAACGGCACCGAGCCGATCTCGAACACCTCGCTCTACCGCGAGGTGTCGGTGGCGCTCGGTGTCTCCGAGGCCGACGTGGCGATGATGGATTCCCGCCTCTCGGCTCCAGACAGCTCTCTCAACCAGCCGCTCGCCGACGATGCGGGCGCCACCGAGCGGATGGATTTCCTCATTTCAGACGATCCTTTGCCGGACGAAGTCGTGGGTGACACGATCGATGTCGAACGCCGTTCTCTCTGGCTGAAAGCGGCGCTCGGCGCGCTCAATGCCCGCGAGCTCAGGATCATCGAGGAGCGCCGGCTGAGCGACGAGGGCGCGACGCTCGAAGCGCTCGGCGAGGCGCTCGGCATATCGAAGGAGCGTGTCCGCCAGATCGAGGCACGCGCCATGGAAAAGCTCAAGATAGCGCTGGTGAAGCAGAACCCAGAGTTTCTGGCGACAGCCGCCTAGCTATCTGTCGGTGATGATCTTGACCTTGTCGCCGGCCGAAACGGCAGCGCCGGGCGACAGCGCATTGAGCACCCGGAACAGGTCGAGCTTGCGGTCGACGCCGACCATCTGCGCGGCGAGCGAACCCATGGTCTGTCCGGGCTGCACCGTGACGACGCGGATATGCAGCGGCTTCAGTGCAGCTTTCTCGGCCGCGCTCAAGATGCGGAAGGAGCCGCTAACCGAGCGCGCCACCGCGTCCAGCGAGGTGGCGGCGGAAGGGGCCGCCGTCAACAGCCGGTAGACCTGGCCGCCGGCGCGGATCACCGCGATGTCGAACTGCCAGCCCTCGGCGCTGGCATGCGCCGTCGCCGCCTCGTTGCCGTTGATCGTCTCCTGACGCACGCTGCTCTCGTCGAGACCGGCCACCCAGCCGCTGCGGATATAGTCGGTCAGCGAGCGGCTCTTGTCGATCGAAACGCCGTCGAAGCGGATCGCCATATCGCCCGGCCCGGTCGCCGTCACCGCCGCGGCCGAGTTGTCGATGATGAAACCGTCGGGCACCGAAAACGACACGCCGAGGCCCGGATGCAGGAAGGTTTCGCCGCGCACATAGCCTTCTTCCGGCGTGTCGCCGTAAAGCAGGCCGTCTATGCCGGCAAGAAAGGGGTCACGGTCGCGCGTGCCGACGCCAGGCGCGCCGAACTGGCGGGCGTGGCGCTGCGCCAGTTCGATGCGCTGCGGCGTGTTGGGGTGCGTCGCCAGGAAGTCGAGGCTGGCGTCCGTGGCGCCGCTGATCGAGCGGAAGTCGGTATAGGCCGACATTGACTGCAGGAAGCGGCCGGCGGCAAAGGGATCGAAGCCCGCCTCGCCGATCGACTTGATGCCAATGCCGTCGGCCTCCAGTTCCTGATTGCGCGAGAACTGGGCAAGCCGCAGCTTGCCGCGGATCAGTGCCGCCTTGGCGGTCGGGTTGTCGCCGAGCACGTCGGAGACGACCTTGGTCGCCAGTCCTTCCTCGGCCTCCAATTGCTGGCGCTGCAGGCCGTGGTTTGCAGTGACGTGACCCATCTCGTGCGCGATGACAGCGGCGAGCTCGGCCGAATCGTTGGCCAGCGCCAACAGGCCGCGCGTGATGTAGAGATAGCCGCCCGGCAATGCGAACGCGTTGACGTTGGGCGAATTGAGGATCGTGATGCGGTAGGTCTGGGTCGGGTTGGCCGACACCACGGTCAGGCGGCCGACGACCTTGGCGACCATCCGCTCGAGCTTGGGGTCGGAGTATTCGCCGCCATAGGTGGCGAGGATGCGCGGATGCTGCGCCTTCGCCATTTCGGCGAGCCTGCTGTTGGCGGCGACATTGTCGACCGTGATCGGCTTGCTGGAAGGCTGGAAGCCGGATTCCTGAATGTCCGGAGGCGTGAACATCTGGCAGCTTGCCAGTGCCACGGCAAAGCCTGCCAGCGCGAGGAAGCGCGCCAGCGGATTCCTTCTCACTCTGTCGGTGCCGGTCGGCAGAATAGCTTCCTTTCGGGTCTCAGCACATGACCCGAAAATCGGGTATCGATTTTCAGAAAGGATCATGCGCAAAAATCAAACTGCCACAGCGTCCTTCGCGCCACCAGCATGCGCGACACCGTAGTGGCAAATCACACCCTATGCCGGACCAGTATCGGAGGACCTAGCCACACTACTTTGACCATGGCAAGCAAACGCCGCATCGCCTGAAGCCGGTTTGGCCGTAAATTATGTCCGCTTCCGGGCAATATCTCGTGATCCCGCGCCAAACGGACCTGCACCGATATAGCGCCGGAAGGCTTCCGGTCCAGCCTTGGTGAAAAAACCGGCCGCGGCACCCGTCGCGGCAACCGTGCCATTGTCCAGGAACACCATGTCCTGGCCGATACGGCGCGCATCTTCCGGTTGGTGCGTGACGAACAGCACCGTCATGCGCCGCTCCGCATGGACGCTGACCACCAGGTCGAGCATGTCGTCGCGCAGGGCCGGTCCGAGCGAGGCGAACGGCTCATCGAGCAAGAGCACCGGCCGGTCGCGCACCAGGACGCGGGCGAGCGCGACACGCTGCCGCTCGCCACCGGACAATTCGCGCGGCAGGCGCTGTTCCTTGCCGGCAAGGCCGACGCGCTTGAGCGCCCCAGCGACTGCAGCATGGTCGGCGTCTGTCAGCCTGAGCGACGGCGAGCGGCCGAGCCCGACATTTCGTTCGACCGAAAGATGGGCAAAGAGATTATTCTCCTGGAACACCATCGACACCGGCCGCGCCGAGGGTGGCGTGGCGCCGACATCGGCGCCGCCGATCAGCACGCGGCCCGATCGCGGTGTCTCGAAGCCGGCCACCAGATTGAGCAGCGTCGATTTTCCCGAGCCGCTCGGCCCCATGATGGCCGTGATCTTCGAAGCGGCGAACTCGACATCGAATAAGAACGGCGCTTCGCCATAGCTGAACGAAACCTTTTCCAGCCGCACGGCCGTACCGTTTTCCGCGCTGTTGTGCGTCATGATTTCTCCCCCCGTCCCAGCCAGTTCGCGGCCAGGACAAGCGCGAGACAGACCAGGCCGAGCAGCAACGCCAGACCTGCGGCGTCCAGCGTGCGATAGCTGCCCATACGCGCCAGCAGGAGATAAGGCAGTGTCTGCAGGGAGTCGCTGCCGAACAGGGCAATGACGCCGAGATCGCCGAGCGACAGCGCCATGGCAAAGGCGAAACCGGTGGCGAGCGGCCGCCGCAGCGACGGCCAGTCGACCAGCCGGAACCGGTTCCACCCCGTAATGCCAAGCAGCAGACAGAGCCGTTCATGGCGTTCGCTCGCCGCATCATAGCCGGGGCGGATGACGCGGATGGCAAACGGCATCGCCATCACCGCATTGACGGTGACGACCATGACAGGGGCGATGGCAAAGACGTCGCTGACAGCGCGCAGGAGCAGAAACCAACCGGCGCCGATGACGATGGGTGGCACGACGAGCACGAAGCCGGCGCCGGTATCGGTGGCGTGTTCGAGCAGCGTCTTGGCGCCGACGCGACGGTTCAAGGCCAGCGCCCGCCGTGCCATGACGAGCGACAGCGACAGCGCCACCGAAAGCAGCGCCGCCAGCGAGGCGAGCACGGCGCTGGTCAGCGTCGCTTGCCGCACCGCGCTCTCGCCCGCCAGCCGGCCGAGATCGGCACCAAGGCCTGACGTCACCGTGGCCGCCATCGGCCCGGCGACGAACAGCAATGCCAGAACGATCAATGCGGCGTTCAGCACGGTCTCGGCGATGCCTGGCGAAAGATACCGGCGCGGCGCCACCGGCAGGTTGGCGTCACCGACGGTGTTGGCGCCGAGTCGCATCAATGCCAGCACCACGACGAAGGTCAGCACGATCTGCAACAGCGTCAGCGTAACCGCGCGGGCAGGATCGAAATCGAAACGCAGCGCCTGGTAGATGGCGACCTCCAGTGTCGTCGCGCGCGGCCCACCGCCCAGCGTCAGCACGATAGTAAAGGACGTGATGCAGAGCATGAAGACGAGCCCGGCGACCCCCGGCAGTGCCGTGCGCAGCGTCGGCCATTCGATCAGCCGGAAGGCGGGCCTGGCGCCCATGCCGAGCTGGCTCGCCAACCGCCACTGGTCGGCCGGCACTGTCCCCAGCGCTTCAAGGAACAGCCGTGTGGCCAGCGGCAGATTGAAGAAGACATGGGCGACGAGGATGCCGGACAGGCCGTATATGCCCGGCCAGCCTTGACCACCAATCGCGGTGAGCACGCCGGCGAAATAGCCGGCACGACCATAAAGGGCCAGAATGCCGAGCGCCGCGACGATGGCCGGCAGCGCCAGCGGCACGGCGAAGAGCTGCAGGATCAGGTCGCGGCCAAAGAAGCGCGGATGCCGCGACAGCGCCCGAGCGACGAACAGCGCCGGCACGACGGAAAGTAGCGTCGACAGCAAAGCCTGCCACAGCGTGAAGCGGGCGACTCGGAAGAGATAGGGATCGAAGGCCGACACAGCGCCGGACAGGTCGCGTGCGCCTTCAAGGATGAGCCCGGCGAACGCTCCGCCGATCAGCAGCGCTATTGCCGCAAGCGCGATGGTGCCGGCGGTGATGCGGGAGTCGACGGGATGGCGGCTCTGCATTCGCGTTACCCAACACTGCGACGAGTGTTGAATGACGGAAATGCTTGGCGGAGGTCGAGTTCCCGCCCACCCCCCTCTGGCCTGCCGGCCATCTCCCCCGCAAGGGGGGAGATGGCGCACTCGCCCGCCGTCGCCAATCTCCACCGTGACAGGAATGAGCGGGGCGGCGAAGCTGCCGATCTCCCCCCTTGCGGGGGAGATGGCCGGCAGGCCAGAGGGGGGTGGCGTGGAGCGAACACCATGCGGAAATCTAAAGTTCTACTTGCTCATCACCGACAGCCATTCGTCGACCCAGGCCTTGCGGTTGGCGGCGACCTCTTCGGGGCTGAACAGCAAGGTCTTGGTCGGCTTGACGAGCTTGTCGAAGGCAGGATTGAGCGGCTTGTCGGTCTTGCCGGCCGGGAACATCCAGTTGGTCTCGGGGATGACATCCTGGAATTTCGGCCCGGTCATGAAAGTCAGGAACTTTTCTGCCAGCGGGTTTTTCGCACCCGTGGTGGTGATGCCGGCGACCTCGATCTGCAGATACTCGCCCTCCTCGAAGGACGCCGCCTGATAGCGTTCGGTGTTTTCGGCGACCATGTGATAGGCCGGCGACGTGGTGTAGGACAGCACCATCGGCGCCTCGCCCTTGGTGAACAGGCCGTAGGCCTCGCTCCAGCCCGGCGTCACTGTGAGCACCTTCGCCTTGAGCTTGGCCCAGGCTTCCGGAGCCTTGTCGCCATAGACCGACCTCATCCACAACAGCAGGCCGAGACCGGGCGTCGAGGTGCGCGGATCCTGGATGACGATCTTCTCATCGGCATCGCCCTCGACCAATTCCTTCAGGCTCTTCGGCGGGGTCTTCAGCTTTTCGGAGTCGTAGACGACGGCGAAATAACCATAGTCGAACGGCACGAAAACATCGTCGCTCCAGCCGCCCGGCACATTAACGTCGATTACCGCACCATGCGGCGAAAACAGGCCGGTTGCCTTGGCTTCCGCGGTCAGATTGGTGTCGAGGCCGAGCACGATATCGGCCTTGGTAGCGGCCCCTTCCAGCTTGACGCGGTTGAGCAGCGCGACGCCATCGGCGACCGCGACGAAATCGAGAGCACAGCCGCATTCCGCCTCGAAGGCCTTCTTCACCGCAGGACCTGGACCCCAATCGGCGGTGAAGCTCTCATAGGTATAGACGGTGAGTTTCTCCTGCGCGGACGCCGGCCCGGTGCCAGCGAGAACGGACGCCGCCAGGAGCACTGCTGAGACAAGAGAGTAAAAAAGCGTGCGCATCGGCGCCTCCTTCGTTCGCATTGAAAGGAATTGAGGCGTCGGGTTGTCCGAAACGTCTAATCCCTCCGCCGGTACAAACCGGATCAGGTTCAGCGGGTTGGCATCGTTGCCTCTCAGCCGGTCCGCGAAGATCGCGTCCAGCACCCCGTTAGAGCGTTTCGACACATAGGCCCGGCCTAGGTGCGGCGCAAGCGGAAGTTTGCCGGGCGTCCGGAGCGCGGCCTTCCGTTTCCTGGGCAGGGCTGGTAAGGGCCACGAGATATGAGCACATTCACCATCCTGCTTGGCGGCGATCTTATCCGCACGCCGCTGCTCGACCGCCAGGTCGCCGGCACACGCGTCATCGCGGCTGATGCCGGCATCGGCCATGCCCGGACTTTGGGCCTGACGCCGGAACTCTGGGTCGGCGACTTCGATTCCGTCCCGGCGGATTTACCGGCCGACCTGGCCGCAATTCCCCGCCAGGTGTTTCCGGCCGAAAAGGACAGCACCGACGGCGAACTGGCCATCGCCGCCGCGCTCGAACGCGGCGCGACCAGCCTCGTGCTCGCAGGCGCGTTCGGCGGCAGGCGCATCGACCACGCATTCCTGCATCTGGCGCTCAGCCTGCGACTGGCGGAACGTGGGACGGACGTGCTTTTGACCAGTGGGGCGCAGGAAGGCATCCCCTTGCTTCCCGGCAGGGCCGGCTTCGACTACGCCGACGGCACGCTGTTTTCGATCCTCGACTTCTCCGATCTTTCCGGCCTGACCGTCTCCGGCGCCAAGTGGCCGCTGGACCATGTCGAGGTGGCGTTCGGCTCGTCGCTGACCCTCTCCAACGAGGTCAAGGGCCGGCTCGAAATCGCGCTGGACAGCGGCCGCGCGCTATTGCTCGCCCATCCTTTTCCCTTACCTGAAAGCTGACATGGCGCCGCCGCTTCTCAATCTCGACGGGATAAAACTGACCTTCGGTGGCACGCCGCTGCTCGACGGGGCGGAACTGACAGCGTCGGCCGGCGACAAGATCGCCCTGGTCGGCCGCAACGGCTCGGGCAAGTCGACATTGCTCAAGATCGCAGCGGGATTGATCGAGCCGCAGGACGGCGAGGTGTTCCGCCAGCCTTCGGCGACAGTGCGCTACCTGCCGCAAATGCCAGACATGGACGATTTTGCCAGCGTCCGCGCCTATGTCGAGGCGGGGCTCGGACCCGCCGACGATCCCTACCGCGCCACCTATCTGATGGAGCATCTCGGCCTGTCCGGCGAGGAACGGCCGAACGACCTGTCCGGCGGCGAGGCGCGCCGCGCCGCCCTTGCCCGCGTCATGGCGCCGGAGCCCGACATTCTCCTCCTCGATGAGCCGACCAACCATCTCGACCTGTCGGTCATCGAATGGCTGGAGGAGGAGCTTGCCCGCACCTCTTCGGCGCTGATCGTCATCTCGCACGACCGCCGCTTCCTCGAACGCGTGTCGCGCGCCACCGTCTGGCTCGATCGCGGCCAGACCCGCAGGCTGGACAAGGGCTTTGGCCATTTCGAGGAATGGCGCGACACGGTGCTGGAAGAAGAGGAGCGCGAGCAGCATAAGCTCGGCCGCCAGATCGTCCGCGAGGAGCACTGGCTGCGCTATGGCGTGACGGCGCGACGCAAGCGCAACATGCGCCGGCTCGGCGAATTGCAGACCATGCGCCAACGTTTTCGCGGCCATCGCGGCGCCGAGGGCGCTGCGACCATGGTGGCCAGCGACGCGGCCGAATCCGGCAAACTGGTCATCGAGGCCAAGAACATCGAGAAGAGCTTTGGCGACCTCACGGTGGTCAGAGGCTTCTCGACCCGCATCCAGCGCGGCGACCGCCTCGGCCTGGTCGGGCCGAATGGCGCCGGCAAGACGACGCTGCTGAGGATGCTGACCGGCGAATTGAAGCCGGACTCAGGCACGGTGCGGCTCGGCACCAATCTGGAGATCGCCACGCTCGACCAGAAGCGCGAGGCGGTCGAGCCGCGGGAGACGCTGGCGCAATATCTCACCGACGGGCGCGGCGAGAACCTTGTCATCAATGGCGAGCAGCGCCACGTCGTCTCCTACATGAAGGACTTCCTGTTCAAGCCGGAACAGGCGCGCACGCCGGTGCGCGAGCTTTCGGGCGGCGAGCGGGCGCGGCTGCTGTTGGCCCGTGTGCTGGCGCGGCCGGCAAACCTGCTGGTGCTCGATGAGCCGACCAACGACCTCGACATGGAGACGCTGGAGCTGCTGCAGGAACTGGTCGCCGGTTTTGCCGGCACCGTCATCCTGGTCAGCCATGACCGCGATTTCCTCGATCGCACCGTGACCAGCCTGATCGCGCCGGACGGCGGCGGCCACTGGATCGAATATGCCGGCGGCTATTCCGACATGCTGGCGCAGCGCGGCGGCACCAGGCTCGATGATCGCAAGGCGCGGCCGAAGGCCGAGACTGGCGAGGCGACAGCGGCGGGCAGGACCGAAGCGGCTGCGCCGAAAGGACCGGCGAAGAAACTGTCGTTCAAGCAGAAATTCGCGCTGGAATCGCTGCCGAAGAAGATCGAGGCAGTAACAGCATCGATTTCGCGGCTGGAGAACAACATCGCCGACCCGGCCTATTACGAGCGCGACCCGGCCTCGTTTCAGAAGACGATCGCCGCCCTCGACAAGGAGCGCGCCACGCTGGCAGCGCTCGAGGAGGAGTGGCTGGAACTGGAGATGCTTCGCGAGGAGATGGAGGGGTAGAACGCCTTGTGGTTGCTACGGCGAGAAAATGCGCATACTTTATGCGCATGTTATGGAGGCAATAATGCGTAAGCTAGCCTTGAACGCGGTCCGCCAGCCAGCAAACCTGTCGATCGATTCAAAACTCATGAAAGAAGCCAAGGGGCTCGACGTTAATGTCTCGCGCGCCGCGGAAGCTGGCATTGCAGAGGCGGTGGCTGCCGAAAAAACGCGACTATGGAAGCTTGAGAATCGCGCCACGATAGAAGCGTGGAACGAATACGTCGAAAAGCACGGTATTCCGTTGGAAGAACATCGGCAGTTCTGATGGCACGCTATGATGTCTTTGCGGGTCGGGGCGAAGGCAGCTATTTGCTCGACGTTCAATCCGACCTGCTTGACGATTTTGGAACACGGGCGGTGATCCCGCTTCTGCCGATCACGATGTCGCCGCCGCCGATGCGAAAGCTCCATCCCGTCATCGAGATCAATGGGCGAAAAATGGTTATGGCCACCCATTTGATCGCCACGGTTCCGGCCGAGGAATTGGGCGAAAGTCGACTGAATATCGCCAGGCATCACGACGACATCGTGGCTGCGCTCGACATGCTGTTCCAGGGATTCTGAACCGGCGGAGGCTCAGGCCGAGCCTCAGCCCGCCGTTTTCGCTTGCCAGGCTTTCAGCGCCTCATCGAACACCTTCTCGCCGGGAATGCCCTTTTCCATGGTGAGCAGCGCCCGCCGTCCGGTCTTGTAGACGACCGGCACGTCGATCCAGTTCTGACCCCGGAGCAGGGTCAGGTTGGCGTTTTCGTCCGCCTTGGTGTCGTTGAGCGCGACCAGGAAGAAGCCGTCGGCGATCTTGGCCGGGATGCCTATCAGCGGACTGCCTGCATCCTGTTCAGAGCCCTTCATGGCGACGCGCAGGATGTTGTCGACGCCACCACCGTCGAAGCCGTCGGGCGTCAGGAAGATCATCTCGATGATATGGCTGGCCGGCAGCGTCTGGTCGGTGTTGCGGCGGATGGTCATGCGCAATTGCACGTCCTTGCCAGGGATGCTCGCCTCGGCGCGGATCGCCGGCTCGGGCGGCAGATTGCCGCCGGGCGATTCCTGCACAAGCGACCAGACGATGCTGCCGGGCTCGGCCGAGCCCTGAGCGGTGCTGGTGCGCTCCTCATAGAAGATCGCCTTCTGGCCGACCGCCAGCGCGGTTTCCGCAGGCGCGGCCGGTGTGGCACCCGGGCTCGGCGCTGCCGGAGCCGCGGTATCCGGCGGCGTGGCTCCGTCGGCAGGCGGTGTTGCGGTCGGGGCCGCGCCCGGCGTGGTGGGTTCGTCCGGGGCTTGCGCATCGCCGGCTGGCGCTTCAGGCGCGGGAGTGGCCGGCGGCGGCGTGGTCAGCGCTGCGACGGATTCGCCCTCTCCGATGCTGCTTTGTCCTGAGGCGGGGCCGGGATCGACCTCACCGCCCTCGGCTGTCAGGCGCTGGGTGAACTTTGCGCCCCCGGTGTCCGGTGCAGCCGGTTCGGCCGGGGGCCTTGTCGCGGCATCGGCAGCCGGGTTGGCGGGGGCCGCCGGATCGGCGGGGCCCGCGGACTTCACCAGTGGTTTGGTCGTTGCGACCTCGGTGCTGTTGAGACCCAGCATACTGCTGAACGCGTCCTTGTTCAGCCAGATGCCGTAGCCGCCGCCGGCAACAACGAGCAGAGCGACCACAGCGGCGATCAGTCCGCCATAGCTGCGCTTGCGCTCGGCCGGACGCGGACGCTGAAAGGTACCGGACGGCGCTGGCCCGTCGTTGGAAAAGACATCGTCGATGAAAGCATCGCCCTTGGGGACATTGCCCTTATCGCCCGCCGCTGGAGGATCCGCTTCCGAAGGCACGGGATCGGCGCGCTCTGGAGGAGAAGCAACGGACGGCGGTTTTTGCCAATTCGGCGCCGCCTTGGCGGCTGGCGCCGGCTGCCATGCCGGCTCGGTCTTCACCGGCTGCCGGACATGGCTGGATTGGTTCTTGTTGCGGTCGATGGAGGAGAAGATGTCCTCCAGTTCCGCCAGCGGATCGGATGCCGGTGCAGGCCTCGCATACTCCCGCTCGACGGTGGCAATGGCGTCTTCCAAGGTACGCTTATGCTGGGCAATGACCGACGGCGCCAGCGGCGGTGTCTTCTTGGCCAGCTGGTCTGCAATGGTGGAGCGAGCCTTGTCATAGACTCTCGCGCGCACCTCCGGCGTCGGGTTGCTGAGCCCGCCGAGCGTCTTTTTCAGAGGACCAACAAAATCTGCCATGCTTCAGTCGACCTGCATTTCGTTTCTGGGCCGGCCTCCGCAAATCGGCCGCGATGCCCGGAACGGCTGAGAATCTAGTCTTGAAACGGATCGGTCACAAGTATTGTGTCGTCCCGTTCCGGGCTGGTGGAAAGGAGTGCGACCGGCGCGCCGATCAATTCCTCGATGTGACGGACATATTTGACTGCCTGGGCCGGCAGGTCGTTCCAGCTTCTGGCGCCGGCGGTGGTGCCTTTCCAGCCCTCCAGCGTCTCGTAGACCGGTTCGACGCGCGCCTGCGCACCCTGGCTGGCCGGCAGATAGTCGATCGCCTCGCCGTCGAGCCGATAGCCGGTGCAAACCTTGATCTCGTCCAGTCCGTCGAGCACGTCGAGCTTGGTCAGCGCGATGCCCTTGATGCCGTTGACGGCGACGGCCTGGCGAACCAGCACGGCATCGAACCAGCCGCAACGGCGCTTGCGGCCGGTGACGACGCCAAACTCATGGCCCCGCGTGCCCAGGAACTCGCCGATCTCGTTCTTCTGTTCGGTCGGGAACGGACCTTCGCCGACACGCGTCGTATAGGCCTTGGTGATGCCGAGCACATAGCCGATGGCACCTGGGCCGACACCGGAACCGGCGGAGGCCTGGCCAGCGACCGTGTTGGACGAGGTGACGAACGGATAGGTGCCGTGGTCGATGTCGAGCAGCGTGCCTTGCGCGCCCTCGAACAGGATGCGCTCGCCGGCGCGGCGCTTGTCGTCGAGTATCTTCCAGACGCGGTCCATATAGGGAAGGATCTCATCGGCGACCGAAATCAGTTCACTCATGATCGCGTCATGCGTGACTTCGGCGTGGCCGAGCCCGCAGCGCAGCGCATTGTGGTGCGTCAGCAGCCTGTCGACCTTCCGGGGCAGCGTCTCCAAATCCGCCAAATCCATCACCCTAACCGCGCGCCGGCCCACCTTGTCCTCGTAAGCGGGACCGATGCCGCGACGGGTCGTGCCGATCTTCGTTCCGGAATTGGAGGCGGCGTCCTCGCGGAATCCGTCCAGCTCCCGGTGCAACGACAGGATAAGCGCGGTGTTTTCGGCTATTTTCAGGCGCTCCGGCGTCACCTCGACGCCCTGCGCCTTCAACTTCGCCACTTCCGCGACGAAGGCGTGCGGATCGAAGACGACGCCATTGCCGATGATGGACAGCTTGCCTTGCCGCACCACGCCGGAGGGCAGCAGTGACAGCTTGTAGACCTTGCCGTCGACGACCAGCGTGTGACCGGCATTGTGGCCGCCCTGGAAACGCACGACGACATCGGCGCGTTCCGACAGCCAGTCGACGATCTTGCCTTTGCCCTCGTCGCCCCATTGCGAGCCGACGACCACCACATTGGCCATGTTTCTTTTCCCTTGAGGCGCCGCTCGGAGCGGCTTGAAATGGTTCGAAACGACAGGCTTCTATAACCTCAAGACCCGGCGAGCGCGACCATTCTTTGCCGCCGAAAGCGCCCTGAGGCACAACAATTTTCGCCTTTGACATCATTTTACTTGGGCAAGTCACCACAATAGGGCGACAAATACCTTTCGCCCGCCGTCCCCCGGCCGGAAAATTTCGCCATGCATCGGACCGCCTATCTGTTCCTGCTGTTCACCACCTTGCTGTGGGGCGGCAACTCCGTGGCGGGCAAGCTGGCGGTCGATCACATTTCGCCGATGACGCTGGTCTTCCTGCGCTGGCTTCTGGCCGTTCTGATCATGCTGCCGATCGGCTGGCGAACGCTGCGCGAGGACTGGCCGGTGATGCGCCGGCATTGGTTGCTGCTCGGCGGGCTCGGCGCCTGTGGCTTCACCTTCTTCAACGCGATCTTCTACACGGCGCTCAACTACACGACGGCGATCAACGTCTCGATTGAGCAGGCGGCGATACCGATCGTGATCATCCTCGCCAATTTCGTGCTGTTTCGCCTGCGTGTGAACCGGGTGCAGATCGCCGGCGTCGTGCTGACGATCATCGGCGTCGCCCTGACTGCCAGCCATGGCGATCTGCGCCAGCTTCTCAAGCTGGATCTCAACTTCGGCGACGCCATCATGCTGATCGCGGTGCTCTGCTACAGCCTCTACTCGGTCGGGCTGCGGCTGAAGCCGGCCATGCGCTGGCAGAGCCTGATGCTGGCGCTGTCGTTTGCGGCGCTTGCCACCTCTGTGCCTTTCTTGCTGTGGGAGGTGGCCGCCGGCAAGGTCATCGTCCCCGATGCACGCGGCTGGGCGATCGCGTTCTACACCGCGATCGGCGCCTCGGTCATCTCACAGCTCTTCTACATCAGGGGCAACGAGCTGATCGGCGCCAACCGGGCCGGCCTGTTCATCAACCTGGTGCCGATCTTCGGAACGCTGCTTTCGGTGCTGATCGTCGGTGAGACATTCCAGCTCTATCAAGGCCTTGCCCTCGTGCTGGTGCTTGGCGGCATCGGCCTCGCCGAATACAGCGGAAGGAAGATGGCGGTATAGCCGAGGCCAAAAAGGCGCGGGCCAGGCCGCGCCTTCATATGCCTTCTCGGAAATCTCAGATCAGGCGCCGCCCACATCGAAATGCAGCCTCTTGGCGGAGTCGATCGACTTGTGCGCCCGCACCTGTTCCAGCACGTTGTCCGGGAACGGCGCATCGAGATAGAGCAGCGCGATGGCATCGCCGCCAGGCCGGTTGCGGCCGAGTTGGAAGTTGGCGATGTTGACGCCGTTCTCGCCGCAGACCGTGCCGAGCAGGCCGATGATGCCGGGTGCGTCGGCGTTGGTCGTGTAGAGCATGTGCTGGCCGACTTCGGCGTCGAGGTTGATGCCCTTGATCTGGATGAAGCGCGGCTTGCCGTCCGAGAAGCAGGTGCCGGCGATCGAACGCGTCCTATGCTCCGTCTTGACCGTAAGCTTGATATAGCCGTCGAACACGCCGGACTTGTCGCGCTTGACCTCGGCGACGATGATGCCGCGCTCCTTAACCATGATCGGCGCCGACACCATGTTGACGTCGGAGACCTGCGGCCGGATCAGCCCGGCAAGAGTGGCACTGATAAGCGCGCGCGTGTTCATCGTCGCGGTCGAACCGTCGAACAGTATCTCGACCTCCTTGATCGGATCCTCGGTGACCTGGCCGACAAAGGCGCCGAGCACTTCGGCGAGTTTGACGAAAGGCTTCAGGCGCGGCGCCTCCTCGGCGGTGATCGACGGCATGTTGATGGCGTTGGAAACGGCGCCCTTGATCAGATAGTCGGACATCTGCTCGGCGACATGCAGGGCGACATTCTCCTGCGCCTCGGTGGTCGAAGCGCCGAGATGCGGCGTCACCACAACATTCTCCATGCCGAACAGTTCGTTCTGCTCGGCCGGTTCGACCTCAAACACATCGATGCCGACGCCTGCCACCTTGCCGCTTTTCAGCGCCGCGATCAGGTCGGCCTCGACGATCAATCCGCCACGGGCGCAGTTGATGATGCGCACGCCAGTCTTCATGTTGGCGATCGCCGCGGCGTCGATGATGTTGCGCGTCTTGTCGGTCAGCGGCGTGTGCAGGGTGATGAAATCGGCGCGGGCGAACAGTTCGTCGAGTTCGACCTTCTCGACCCCGAGCTCCTCGGCGCGGCTGTCCGACAGGAACGGGTCGAACGCGATGACGTGCATCTTCAGGCCGACGCCGCGCGTAGCCACGATCGAGCCGATATTGCCGCAGCCGATGATGCCCAGCGTCTTGCCGGTGATCTCGATGCCCATGAAGCGGTTCTTTTCCCATTTGCCGGCATGGGTCGAGGCATTGGCCTCAGGTATCTGGCGGGCCAGCGCGAAGATCATCGCGACGGCATGCTCGGCCGTGGTGATCGAATTGCCGAACGGCGTGTTCATCACGATGATGCCCTTGCGGCTCGCCGCCGGGATGTCGACATTGTCGACGCCGATGCCGGCGCGGCCGACCACCTTCAATCTGGTGGCGGCGTTGATCAGCTTTTCGGTGACTTTCGTCGCCGAACGGATGGCGAGGCCGTCATACTGGCTGATCACCTCAAGGAGCTTTTCCTTGTCCTTGCCGAGATCGGGCAAGTAATCGACCTCGACGCCGCGATCCCTGAATATCTGCACGGCGGTGGGAGAGAGTTTGTCTGAGACGAGAACGCGGGGCGCCATAGCGGCCTCCTTAAATGGGAATTGATCCGTTTGGGAAAGGGCGGCCCGAGGGCCGCCGCGGGACACTCAGGCGGCCGCCTTGAGCGACGCCTTTTGCGCGGCAAAGGCCCAGTCGAGCCAGGGCAGCAGCGCTTCGAGGTCGGAGGTCTCGACCGTCGCCCCGCACCAGATGCGCAGGCCGGGCGGCGCATCGCGATAGGCGCCGATGTCGTAGGCGACGCCTTCCTTGTCGAGCGCCGAGACGATGCCCTTGGCGAACGCCGCTTGCCCGTCGGCATCGAGCGCCGCGACATCCGGGTCGGTGAAGGAAAGGCAGACCGACGTGTTCGACCGCGTCGCCGGATCGGTGGCCAAATGGCCGAGCCACGAGGATCTGCGGACGAAACCGTCGAGAGCGGCGGCATTGGCGTCGGCGCGGGCAATCAATGCGTCGAGCCCGCCGATCGACTTCGCCCAACGCAGTGCGTCGAGATAGTCCTCGACGCACAGCATCGACGGCGTGTTGATGGTCTCGCCCTTGAAGATGCCTTCGATGAGCTTGCCGCCCGACGTCAGGCGGAAGATTTTCGGCAGCGGCCAGGCCGGCTTGTAGCTTTCCAGCCGCTCGACGGCGCGCGGGCTGAGGATCAGCATGCCGTGCGCACCTTCGCCGCCCAGCACCTTCTGCCAGGAGAAGGTAACGACATCAAGCTTCTGGAAATCGAGCTTTTGTGCAAAGGCGGCCGAAGTGGCGTCGCAGATGGTCAGGCCCCGACGAGCGGCCGGAATGAAATCGCCGTTCGGCACGCGCACGCCCGAAGTCGTGCCGTTCCAGGTGAAGACCACATCGCGGTCGAAGTCGATCTTTGTCAGGTCGGGCAGCGCGCCGTAGCCGGCCTCGATCCTGCGCACGTCGGCGAGCTTCAGCTGCTTGACCACGTCGGTGACCCAGCCGGAACCGAAACTCTCCCAGGCGACCATGTCGACGCCGCGTTCGCCGAGCAGCGACCACAGCGCCATCTCGACCGCGCCGGTGTCCGACGCCGGCACGATGCCGATGCGATAGTCTGCCGGAACCTTGAGGATCTCCCGCGTCAGCTCGATCGCCTGTTCGAGCTTGGTCTTGCCGATCTTGGCGCGGTGCGAACGTCCGAGTGCGGCATTGGTCAACGCCTCGACCGACCAGCCGGGACGTTTTGCGCAGGGACCTGAGGAAAAATTGGGATTTGCCGGACGGAGTCCGGGCTTCGTATACGTCGTCATCGTGGTCTATCCTTCCAGATAGTGGCCCCTCGTTGGGGAGGGGTGGCCCACGGACGGCGATATGCTTTCAGGGTTCAGGCGTCAAGGGGAAAGTTTTTGTCGCTAGCAGGACACTACAGCGCACCAGCCGAAAACAGAACGACGGGCCGAAGCCCGCCGCTGCCATTCCAAGGCTTTCGCCGGTGCCTACCAGAGGTCGTAACGCAACCCGACCTTGACTTGGTGATTGCTGATCCCTTTGCGGATCGGATACGAATCCAGGTCCTCTGCGGTGGCATATTCAGCATCGGGCGCGGAAAAATATTGATAGCCAAGGTCAACGGAAATATTTTTGGACAGTTTGTATGCGAGTCCCGCATTCAGCGTGTAAGCGAAGGAATACTGAGTCTTGTTGTCATGCAGGACAAAATCGTTTGTGTCGTCACCATCGTCGCTGAAATAGCTCGCCGAGAGGCTGCGTTTGCTTTGCAGAATACCGGCACCGGCGCCAATGTAAGGCGTAATTCCGACATAGGTTCCAAGATCGACATAGCCATTGACTATGCCTGACCAGGCATAGTTTTTCAGGTTTCCCGATGCCGCGATCGTCCCATCGTCGTAACTGACACCAATCTTGTTGCCGGGCAGGTATCCAAGATTCACTTCGGCTCGAAGGTAGTCGTTCAGATGGTATCCGAAGCCGATACTGGCAAAAACGGGATCCTCATTTTCGTCATAGCTGGCAGGGTTGAAAGCGAAGTCCACATTTCTGAAGCTCTTTTCCGGCAAGTAGGCGACGTCGCCGCGCAGATACCATCCGGAGCCGACCTCGACCGGCACATAGTCCGGCGCCTGGTCGACATAGATCGGCGGATCGTAGTCGGCCGCCAGCGCCTGCGTCGCAGGCATCAGGGCGATTGTTGCAAGCGCCAGCGCTATGCGCGATTTGACTGTCATGTCCCCGGCTCCCGAAGGTGGCGCCATTCGCGATTGCGAGCGCCGTTTCAAGAGGCATTGTTAACCATAGTGGTTAAGTGGCGGTTAAGGATAACAGGACGTTAGCGAATTGATTCTGATGCGCTTTGGACCACCCCGACACAAACGAAAACCGCCCGGCTTTTGCCGGGCGGTCCGCAAACCTGCTTTCGAAGTGATTACTTGGTGTAGATCGGCCCGGGTTCGTAGGCGATCGGCTCCGGCTGGGCGCAGTCCGATTTGCCGAACTGGTAGCGTAGGCCGCCGCGCACTTCGTGCGTGTCGATGCCCTTGTCATAACCCGGACCGACATTGCTGGCGAAGTCGAACATCTTACCGCCGTTGATGTGGCTGTAGCGGTAGCCGACATCGAGCTTGACCCGGTCGGTCAAGCAGTAGGATGCGCCGGCCATGGCCGCATAGGCAAAGCGCCAGCCCTTGCCGCCACTGTGGGAGAATTCGCCGTCTTCAGTACTATTGTGGAGTGTATCCCACTTGACCCAGGCGCCGCCGATGCCGGCGCCGACATAAGGCGTGATGCCGTGCCATGTGCCGATATCGACATAGGCGTTGGCAAGAAGCAGCAGCGCCGTATAGGACGAGGTGTCGACCGAAGTGCAGGGGTCTCCGTCGAGGCAGATGCCGCTGGTCGAGCCGCGGAATTCGGATTTGCTCATCCAGTCCGCGGTCAGGTCGGTGCGGAAATGCTGGTTGATCTGGTAACCGACGCCGGCACCGGCCGAGAAGGCGCTCTCCAGCTTGCCGCTGTCGAACCTGCCCGTTCCCGGCGGATCACCATAGGTGATGTAGTCGGCGCCGCGAAACTTCGACCAGTGATAGTCGATGTCGCCGCGAATGTACCACCCGCCATACTCGACTGGCTGCTCGTAGACGGCCGGCGGCGGGGCGTGCTCGATCACGGGCGGCTCCACGAAGTCGGCTGCGAACACTGGCCCGGCTACCCCCGCGAACAGCGCCGCAAAGAGGGCCATTCCTGCTTTATTGAACATGCTTGTCACCCCTGAGAACCCTCGGCACAGCGAACGCTGTCCGAACATGATTGGTTTCAGTCGTGGATAATGAATTGGAAAAGTTAAAACGCGTTTAACCGTATTGCTTAACCATGAATCCCTAGAATTCGGGGAAACTCGCGGCCATATCCACGGGCAGGATTGACGTGCAACCATTGAAAAAAGCCCGCCGGGAGGGCGGGCTTTCAAACTGGCAAGAGCGCAGGCTCAGGCAGCGCTGCGCGTTTCCGAAATGACCTCGATGATGTCGTTGACGACGGCCTCGACCAGTTGCTGGTCGTCGCCTTCCGCCATGACGCGGATGAGCGGCTCCGTGCCGGATGGCCGGATGACCAGGCGCCCGGACTTGCCCAGCCGGTGGCGCGCATCCTCGATCGCCGCCTTGACCGGGGCTTCCTCGAGCGGCTTGCCGCCGGAAATATGGACGTTCTTCAGAAGCTGCGGCACCGGCGCGAACTTCTTCGACAGTTCGCTGACCGGCCGGTTCTGCCGCTTGATGCAGGCGAGCACCTGGAGCGCCGAGACGAGGCCGTCGCCGGTCGTGGAAAAATCGGACAGCACGATGTGGCCCGACTGTTCTCCGCCGACATTCAAACCATGCGCGCGCATGTGCTCGACGACGTAGCGGTCGCCGACCTTGGTGCGATGCAACTGCAGGTTCATGTCGCCGAGGAAGCGTTCGAGGCCGAGATTGGACATCACGGTCGAGACGACGCCGCCGCCGGCCAGCCGTCCGCTCTGATGCCAGGACTCGGCGATTAGCGCCATGATCTGGTCGCCGTCGACGATGGCGCCATTTTCGTCGACGATGACGACGCGGTCGGCATCACCGTCGAGCGCGATGCCGATGTCGGCGCGCACTTCGTGCACCTTCTTCTGCAGGCCGGCCGGGTGGGTCGAGCCACACTCCTTGTTGATGTTGAAGCCATTGGGCTCGACATTGATGGCGACGACCTCGGCGCCGAGTTCCCACAGCGCCTCGGGCGCCACCTTGTAGGCGGCGCCGTTGGCGCAATCGACGACGATGCGAAGCCCCGAAAGCGACATCGCCCGCGGCAGCGTGCGCTTGGCGAATTCGATATAGCGGTCATGGACGCCGTCGACGCGCTTGGCGCGGCCAAGCCCGTCCGAATCGGCGAGCGCCAGGTCGATATCCTTATCGAGCATCCCCTCGATGCGCTCCTCGATCTCGTCGGAAAGTTTATAGCCATCGGGGCCGAACAGCTTGATGCCGTTGTCGTAGTAGGGATTGTGCGAGGCCGAGATCATCACGCCGATGTCGGCGCGCAGCGAGCGCACTAGCATGGCGACGGCAGGCGTCGGGATCGGGCCGAGCAGGAACACGTCCATGCCGGCGGCGCACAGGCCCGACACCATCGCATTCTCGATCATGTAGCCGGAAAGTCTGGTGTCCTTGCCGAGCACGACGCGGTGGCGGTGGTTGCCGCGCTGGAATGAGAGACCGGCGGCCATGCCGACCCTCATGGCGACCTCCGCCGTCATTGGAAACCTGTTGGCGCGCCCGCGAATGCCGTCCGTACCGAAATAACTTCCTGCCATGCTAGTCAGCTTCCCGATGGTTCTTTCCCGGCACGTCATGCCACAAATTGGCCCGCGCCCTATCATCACAATGCATGATTATATGTCACCATTCCTTAGAAAATCGTTGGTTTGTGTGATTTGTGTCACGCTGATGTGGTGGTTTTCAAGTTCCTGCCTGTATGCGGCAGCGGGGTTCAGGAACTTCAACTCAAACCGCACTGGAGTCCGGACGATGTGTCAGCGTGGCTTCAACCCAAAATTCGCGCGCCGTGCTGCTCCGCGCCGAGCCGCATTCAGGTCCGCCACGCTGGCCGACTCGACTGATCTGTCGTGTAAAGCATCCCTTGGACGCGGGCCGCCATATACGCGCTCTCCGTGCAATTGCGGTCGGAAAGATTCACCTGGAGACCCGTAGCCCGCAACGATTCTGTCACCTTATTGGAAAGAATTCGCTTTCCAAACGGTCTTTTACGCTACCTAGCATCTGGCGCAACCAGTCGTTGAGCGCTATTGCTTGCTGAGGGACATATCATGAACCTTCTGAGGGAGAAACGCATGCTCATCCATCGAATTGCCACTTTGACGGGTCTTGCCGTCGTGACCTTGTTCCTGGCCGCGCCAGCCAATGCGCTGACCATGGCCGAATGCAGCACCAAGTATAACGCGGCCAAGGATGCCGGAACACTTGGCGGACAGAACTGGAACCAGTTCCGCAAGGCACAATGCGGCACCGACGCCACCGCAACCGACACCACGCCAGCCAAAGCAGATACCACCAGCGCTGCCACCGCCGACGATGCGGCGCCGGGCCTGACGGCGAAAGAGTGCAGCGCCAAATATCAGGCCGCGAAAGCCGCCGGTACGCTGCCGGCATGAAGTGGAACGACTTCCGCAAGAGCGAATGCGCCGCCGGCGCCAGCGCGGCGGCCGAGCCCGTCGAGACGCCCAAAGCGGCGGCAGCCGCTGGCGACGACGCGGCACCGGGCCTGACGGCGAAGGAATGCAGCGCCAAATATCAGGCCGCGAAAGCCGCCGGCACTCTGAACGGCATGAAGTGGAACGACTTCCGCAAGAACGAATGCGCCGCCGGCGCAACCGCCGCGGTCGATACCAAGCCCGCCAAGACGACCGAGTCGGCTGCGACAACCACCGAGACCGGCAAGGGCCTGAGCATGGCCGACTGCAGCGCCAAATATCAGGCCGCGAAGGCCGGCAACACGCTGAACGGCATGAAGTGGAACGACTTCCGCAAGAGCGCGTGCGGCGCCGGTGCATCCGATGACGACACCGTGCCGGCTCCCGATGAGGCAAGCTATACCAGCGACCCGGAAACACCGACCGTCACGGCGCCCAGGGGCGTCAAGTTCCCGACGGCGATCTCGAAGAAGTTTGCCGGCGAGACTCCCGCCAAGGGCCGCATGCACACCTGCCTCGAAACCTACTATGCCAACAAGGACGCCAATACGCTGGGTGGCCTCAAGTGGATCCAGAAGGGCGGCGGCTTCTACAGCCTCTGCAACGCCAGGCTGAAGAGCTGATTCGCGGCAACGTGATCTTAACGAACCGAAGGCCCGCGAACCGCAAGGTTCGCGGGCCTTTTGTTGCCGCACGGGCGTGTCAGTTGGGTCGAAGCGCAGTTGGCCATCACTGCCTGCCGGCTGCATTCGCAGAACTTGACGCACACAACCGATTCCTCGCCCCACCAAGTGGGGAGAGGGACCCAAGATCTGCAACCCCGCGTCTGCAATGCGTTTGAGGGGCGGCGCCGGCTCTGGTCGTCTTGATGTCAAAGCCAAGCGAACAGCACCTCACCACCCTTGTGGTAAGATTTCAAGCCGCGACCGACTGTCGGCACCGTCCAAACGAAAACGCCGCGGTCGAAAGCCGCGGCGTTTCGCAATCGGTCTCCTGGCCGAGCTCAGCTTGACGGCTGAGGCTCCATGCCGCCTTCGGGCTCCGGACCCTTCTTGCGGCGGCTGCCGGACTTCGGCACTGCCGAGCCACGGCTCGGCGGCGTGTCGTCGCCGAGATCGCGGGCGGGCTTATGGCCGGCGATCAGTTGCTTGATCTCCTCGCCGGACAGCGTCTCATATTCCAAAAGTCCCTGCGCCAGCGCGATCCATTCCTTCTTCTTCTTCGTCAGGATGGATTTCGCCGTCGAATAGGCCTCGTCGATCAGCCGGCGCACTTCAGCGTCGATGATCTGCGCCGTCTCTTCCGAGACGTTCTGGGTGCGCGCCACCGAATGGCCGAGGAACACTTCCTCCTGATTTTCGCCATAGGCGACGTGGCCGAGCTTGTCGGAGAAGCCCCAGCGCGTGACCATGGCCCGCGCCAGCTTGGTCGCCTGCTCGATGTCCGAGGAGGCGCCCGAGGTGATGTTCTCCTTGCCGAACTTGAACTCCTCGGCGACGCGGCCGCCCATCATGATGGCGAGCCGCGAGATCATGTATTTGTAGCTCATCGAATAGCGGTCGCCTTCCGGCAATTGCATGACCATGCCAAGCGCCCTGCCACGCGGGATGATGGTCGCCTTGTGCAGCGGATCGGCCGACGGCACGTTCAGCGCCAGGATGGCGTGGCCGGCCTCGTGATAGGCGGTCAGCTCCTTCTCGGCCTGGGTCATGGCCGACGAGCGGCGCTCGGCGCCCATCATGATCTTGTCCTTGGCGTCCTCGAACTCGGCCATGGTGACAAGGCGCTTGTTGCGCCGCGCCGCCATAAGGGCGGATTCGTTGACGAGGTTCATCAGGTCGGCGCCGGAAAAGCCCGGCGTGCCGCGGGCGATAACCTTGAGGTCGACATTGGGCGCCAGCGGCACGTTGCGCACATGCACCTTCAGGATCTTCTCGCGGCCGACGATGTCGGGGTTCGGCACCACCACCTGGCGGTCGAACCGGCCGGGCCTGAGCAGCGCCGGATCGAGCACGTCCGGCCGGTTGGTGGCGGCGATCAGGATGATGCTTTCGTTGGATTCGAAACCGTCCATTTCGACCAGCAACTGGTTCAGCGTCTGCTCGCGCTCGTCGTTGCCGCCGCCGAGACCGGCGCCACGATGACGGCCGACCGCGTCGATTTCGTCGATGAAGATGATGCAGGGCGCATTCTTCTTGGCCTGGTCGAACATGTCGCGGACGCGGCTGGCGCCGACGCCGACGAACATCTCGACGAAGTCCGAGCCGGAAATGGTGAAGAACGGCACGTTGGCCTCCCCGGCGACCGAACGGGCAAGCAGCGTCTTGCCGGTTCCGGGAGGGCCGACGAGCAGCACACCGCGCGGGATCTTGCCGCCGAGCCGCTGGAACTTCTGCGGATCACGCAGGAACTCGACGATTTCTTCCAGATCTTGCTTGGCTTCGTCGACGCCGGCGACGTCCTGGAAGGTGACGCGGCCATGCGCCTCGGTGAGCAGCTTGGCCTTCGACTTGCCGAAGCCCATGGCGCGGCCGGAGCCGGACTGCATCTGGCGCATGAAGAATATCCAGACGCCAAGGATGAGGATCATCGGCAGCCAGGAGATGAGATAGCCGAACAGCGAATTGGAACCGTCGGATTCGGGGCGCGCATTGATGGTGACGTTCTTGTCCTGAAGCCTCGAAACCAGCGACGGATCTCCCGGCGAATAAGTCTGGAAGCCGGTGGAGGTGTCGGTATAGGTGCCGGAGATGCGGGCGCCCGCGATGGTCACGGTCTTGACCCGGCCCGCCGCGACATCCTGCAGGAACTGCGAATAAGGGACATCGCTCGATGCTCCGCGCGTCTGCGGCGTCTGGAACAGATTGAAGAGAGCGATGAGCAGGACCGCTATGATCGCCCAGAGCGCGAGATTGCGATAATTCGGATTCATCAATTGTCCCGTTGGCGTCCGCTGGCGGACACGCGTCGTGAGAGGAAACTTGGGTCTAACATAGGGAGAGCACCTCCCCTTGCCAAGCAGAACAGCACGTCTCGGTTAAGCTTTCGCCCATGATCAACCGGGACTGTGGCCGCTGAAAGGCACGGCTGGAACGAGCGGCGCGCCGATCAGCGCGGCGACAGTTCTGGCCGGCGCCAGATCAAAGGACGGCAGGAAGCGGGAAAAGGGCGCAACAACCGGACGTGCCGCCATTCGTGACGAGACCGGGCTGTCCTGCACCAGACCAAGGAATTCGCCAGGATATTCGCCAAGGTATTCGCTTGACCGCCACAGCGCCGGCTCGGCCGCCAGGGCGGCTCGCACAAGGCTTGGCGGCGTGCCGTCTTCGGCAATTGCCCGTTTTGCGGCACGAGCCGCGCCGAGCGGCGCGATCAAAAACGCACCTGGCCTGTCGCCCAACGTGATCTTCCGGCGACCGTCCCAGAGGGCATCGTCCGCGGCCGGAGCGACGGGCGGCAGGTTGCGGGTTTCGCGACGCAGGAAGATGCCGGCGCGCCGCGCATCGACCACCGTCCGCGACAATGTGGCGCAAAATGGGATCGCGCGAAACGAGGTGGCGCAAGACAGCCCCGCCCTCAGCCGTTCGAGCAGCACCTCGCTGCGAGCCTGGTCAGGCAGAAAGGCAACGCCGCCGACAGTCGCCAGCATGATGCGCAGCGCATAGACGGCCGCCGGCTCGTCGCCGGCCGCCACAAAGCCCGGATCGAGGCGGACAAGGCCGTCGGCTGGCTTACTGGCGAAGCCACGGATCAGCGCCGCCGCGCGATAGCCAAGCTGTTCGCGCTCGACCGCGGCCAGCGCGGCCAGCGCCAGCGCGTCTTCCATTCGCTGCGCGCCATTGCCATCGGCAAGTGCCGCGCGGATGCGCGGCCGCTCGAAAGCCTCGTCTTCATTGGTCGGGTCTTCGACCCAGCCGACATTTGCGCGCCGCAGGACGTCGCGCAGTGCCGCACGCCGTGTGCCAAGAAGCGGCCGTGCGATCCAGATCCGCCAATCGTAAAGGGTTGCGGGCGCCATGCCGGCAAGGCCTCGCCCCCCGTCGCGTGCCCCATCGTCGCGGGCGCCACCGTCCTCGCGAACTTGCCGCATCAGCACAGTCTCGGCTTGGTCGTCGGCAGTGTGGCCGGTCAGGATCAGGCCAATGCCTTCCCCCCGCGCTGCCTCGGCCAGCAGCCGGTAGCGTGCCTCTCGCGCGGCGGCGGGCAGACCGGTCGACGGTTTGCGTCCAGACCAGACCAGGATGCGGTGGGCAATGCCGCGCCCGGCGCAAAGCCTGGCCACGGCTTGCGCTTCCGCTGCCGCGCCCGGCCGCAAATCGTGATCGATCGTCACAGCCAGCAATTTCGTTGCCGGCGCGGTACGGTCGAGGTGATCTTTGAGGAGGAGGAGAAGGGCGGTCGAGTCGCTGCCGCCGGATACGGCTGCAACAACGCCGTTGGTAAAGTCGATCTGCGAGAAATCCGAAATGTCAGGCTCGGTTTCGAGCGTCAATGCATGTCGCCCAAAAGTAGGCCCGGTTTTGGGGCAACGACATGCAAGAGAAAAACTAGCACGCCGCAAGCGCCCTTTCCTGCTTGACGCGTTCCTTGAGCGCGCCGGAAACGTTGGGATAGCGCTTGCCGATCTCGCCGAAAGTGGCGCAGGCCACGTCGCGCTGGTTCAATCCGACCAGCGATACACCGAGCTTCAGCAGCATGTCGGGGGCCTTCTTGGCCTTCGGATAATCCTTGCTGGCCGCCAGGAAAGTCTCGGCCGCGTCGCGGTATTTCTGCTGGCCGAGCAGCGACTCACCCAGCCAGTAATGCGCGTCCGCCGCCTTGGCGTCCCTGGGGAAGCGGGTGATGTGGTCGCGAAAACCCTGTTCAGCGGTGTTGTAGTCGCCCGACAGAATGAACTGGTAGGAGTTGCGGTAAAGCTCCTCCGGATCGTCGGTGGCGGGCAGCGCCGCGACCACCGTGTCGTCGGGCTTGCCGGCCTGCGTCCCTGTGGCTTGGCCGCCGGGGACGGGGTCGGTGCTCTGCGCCGGTGCATGCGCTTGCGGTTTGCCGTCGGAATCGACAACGTTGCCGTTCTTGTCGACTGTGATGGTACCGAACGTCTTCGGTGGCGCACCCTGGATCTCCGTGCCGGGTTCGCCTGTCGGCGATTCGACGATCACCTCCTGGCCGCCATCGGGCGGTGTGCCCGCATCGGCCGGCGTGTGCGTCGCCGGGGCCTCGGCGACGCTGCTGTCGGTCTCGGTGGTGGCGTCCGACTTCTTCTGCTCGCCTGGTTGCTGCGCGCCTTGCGAACCGCCTTCCAGCTGCTGGAAGCGGAACTCGTTGTCTTCCTGCTGCTTGCGGATCTGCTCCTGCATCTGCAGGACCTGGAAGTTGAGCTCCTCGATCCTGCCGTTCATCTGCCGGAGCTGTTCCTGAAGCGCCGTAGCGCTGGTGCCGTCCTGCGCGAATTGAACCTGATCCGGTTTCTTCTTCGTTTCACCGAAAACGCCGGGCAGGTTGATCTTGGGCAAATGGAAGGAAAGACCGCCTTTGGACGGTTGCTCGGTGCCGCTTGCCGGGGCGACGACGCTTGTTAGGAGCAGCAGCGCAAGCGTGCCGCTCAAGACCGATCTGAAATGCATGTGCCTCTCGCCGTGAAGTTGTTGGCCTGTTGCGCGCCTTCCGATCAGGATGGACCGTCAGGCGTCTCGGCTCTTAGCAGGACGCAGGACTTCGGCCAAATTTTGTTTCAGGCCCCATATCCGGGCTCCGGACATGAAAAAGGCGGCCGTGGCCGCCTTTCGCACATATGTGTTGCATTTCTGCCGATCAGGAATTGCCGATCAAGAACCGGCGCCGCTGAGCGTGGTGACGGCGCGGCGGTTCTGCGACCAGCAGGAAATGTCGTCGCAGACCGCGACCGGACGCTCCTTGCCGTAGGAAATGGTCTTCAGGCGCTGGGCGGCGACACCCCTGGCGACGAGAAAGTCGCGGGTGGCGGCCGCACGGCGGGCGCCGAGCGCCAGATTGTATTCGCGCGTGCCGCGCTCGTCGGCATGGCCTTCGATGACGATGGCATACTGCCCGTACTGGTTCAGCCACTGCGCCTGGCGCGAAAGCGTTGTCTGCGCGTCGGCGCGGATCGAGGACGAATCCGTGTCGAAGAAGATGCGGTCGCCGATGTTGACGGTGAAGTCCTGGGCCGATCCGGGCGTTGCCGCGCCGGCGCCGCTGAGGCCGAGATCGGCGGCGCTGTTCGGGGTCTTCTTCGAAGCGCAACCGGCGATGGCGAGCGACGCCACCAGTGCAATCAACACCGGGCTTCGGGTAAGTGCTGCGATACGGCCCATGCCGCCTCTCCTTCGCAATTCGAGTGATTTCATTGATCCTCCAGTAACCACGTTTGGGTTAACCGGCATTCAAGAAACACGGTTAAAATTTGGTTTCGGCTGCCGTCCCGTAGCCGTTTGCCAGAGGGCCACCCGAGGGGCCACAATGCGCGCGGACCATAGGCGGAAATGCGGCTAAAACGCGACTAAGGCATGAAAACAGGCCGATAACGCGGCCTATCCGCCACCGTTGCGAGCCTGCAACCAAAGCAAAGGATGCTCGAGCTGAACATCCTTACTCGCGCTATTCCAGTAGCGGCGACCATGCCGGGTCCGACGCGAAATTCGCGGTCGGGATCGGCTGTTCGTTGCGGCCGGTGAGATCGACCGAAACGAGCTTCGGTCCGCCGGCTGAATCGCGGAAGAACATCAGCACCCGGCCGTTGGGCGCCCAGGTCGGCCCCTCCTGCTGGAAGCCTGTCGAAAGGATGCGCTCGCCCGAACCGTCGATGCGCATGACGCCAATCTGGAATTCGCCGGCGGTCTGCTTGGTGAAGGCGATGAGATCGCCGCGCGGCGACCACACCGGCGTCGAATAGACACCGTCGCCGAAGGAGATACGGGTCTGGCCCGAACCGTCGGCGCCCATCACGTAGATCTGCGCGCGGCCGCCGCGGTCGGAGGTGAACACCACCTTGCTGCCGTCCGGCGAATAGGACGGCGAGGTGTCGATCGCCGTCGAATTGGTGAGCCTGGTCGTCGAGCGGCTTCTCAGGTCCATGGCGAAGATGTTGGAATTGCCGTCCTCGCGCAGCAGGCTCATGATCACCTTCTGGCCGTCGGGCGAAAAGCGCGGCGCAAAGGTCATGCCGGGGAAGTTGCCGACCAATTCGCGCTGCCCGGTCTCGATCTGCAAGAGATAGACCCTCGGCTGGCCGCTTTCATAGGACATGTAAGTGATTTCCTGCCGGTTCGGCGAGAAACGCGGGGTCAGCACGATCGACCTGCCATCAGACAGATAGCGGATGTTGGCGCCGTCCTGGTCCATGATGGCGAGGCGCTTCTTGCGCGCATTCTTCGCACCCGATTCGTCGATGAAGACGACGCGCGTGTCGAAATAACCCTTCTCGCCGGTCAGCCGTTCATAGATGGCGTCGGCGATGATATGGGCGACGCGCCTCGTATTGGCGTCGTTGGCGAAGAACTGCTCGCCGGACATCTGCTGGCCGGCAAAGGTGTCCCACAGCCTGTACTGGGCGCGGACGCGGCCGTCGGCCTCCTTGCTGACGCTGCCGGTCACCAGCGCCTGAGCATTGATCACCTTCCAGTCTTCGAAGCGCGGCGTCGCATCCGGGTTCGAGATCTTTTCGATGAAGGCGCTCTTGTCGATCGGCGCGAACAGGCCGGAGCGCTTCAGGTCTGCGCTGACGATGCCGGAAATCTCCGCGCCCAGCGCATCGCCGCCCTGAAAATCGGTGATGGCGATCGGCAGCGGCTCGACATTGCCTTTGTTGACGTTGAGTTCAACGAGCGCCCGCGCCGGCAAGGTGGCGGCGGCAGTCATGCCCAGCGCCATCGCTGCGATCATCAGGAGCGGCTTGAGGATGGATTTCATGTCTTCTCGCTTCTCTTCAATGATTCAATGGCGCCAGGCCTAAAGGCCGAGCATCTCCCTCGGATCGAAAGTGACCCGGACGTCGGCCCAGATGTCTTGTTTGCCTGCGGGAACCTGCAGGCCGGCGACATCGCATTTCTGAACCGCGCGCACGGCACTTTCGTCAAACGGACGATTCCCGCTGGACTTTTCGACGGATGGCCGTCCGTCGAGCTTGCCGGAGGCGTCCAGGTTGAACCGGACTATGACTATGAAATTCTCGGAACCCTCGAGTCCTGCCGGCAGTGTCCAGCAACCGCCAAGCTGGGCCTCCAATGCCCCCTGCTCCGATCTCGAAAGCTTCTGGCCCTGATCCTTGTTGCCACCGAGCGACGCCTGCTGGGTCGAGCGCTTGGCGCCGCCGCCGGATGGCTTCTGCTTGTCGAGCAGCGCTGAAATCTCGTCGGCGTTGAATTGCTTGTCATCCGACTTCGGCCTGGACGAGGCTTCCTTGACCGGCTTGTCGGCGTTCTTGCGCTCCGGCGCCTTGGCGCTTTCGGCCTGGGCCGGCTGCGGCTTCGGCCGCGCCTGCGGCGCGGGCGCCGAATCCGGAAGCTGCGTCTCCTCGGTTGGCGGCTCCTGGGCAATGGCCTCGGCTACGGCGTCGGGTTTGACCTCCGGCTGCGGGTCGATGGCGGCAGTCTTGTCCTGCTGCGGGGCCGGCTCCGGCTCCTTGGCCGGTGTCGGTTTTGGCTCCGCCTGCTTGACCGGCTCGGGCTTCACCTCTTCCTTCGGCTGCGGGACCGGCGCGACCTCGGTCGCCGGAACAGGCTTGGGCTGCTCTTTCGGCTTCGGCACGTCCTCGGGCTTCGGCTTTTCGACCGGGGTAGGCGCGGGTGGCGGCGCCTCTGCCAGATCGACCGGCTTCGGCTTGGCTTCCGGTGTTATCGGCTTTTCCGTATCGACACTGTTCTCGCCGACCTTCTGGGCATCGGGAACGATATCCGGTCGCTTGGTCGGCGTCGGCGCCGGCTTTTCATGCACCACGGCTTTCTTGTCGCCCTGCAGAACCTGCGCCATCGCCTCCATGGGCACGATATCGACCGACACCGATTCAGCGTCGGACGCAGGCATGGCAGGCGGCGAGGACAGCGTGAACAGCCCGAAGGCAATCGCCACCGTATGCAAGATCACCGATGTGGTGAGGCCGGTCCTCATCTTGCGTCTATTGATCCTGTTCCTGCAGTGAAACGAGGCCGATGTTTTTGTAGCCGGCGGCCGAGATGCGGGCCATCACCTTCATCGCCGTGCCGTAGTCCGTCGATCTGTCGCCGCGGATGAAGATGCGCTCATCGTAGCCGGTCTTCGAAATCGCCTGCAGCTTCGCCACCAGCTCCTCGATCGGGATCTCGGTTTCCTGGAGATAGATCTGGCCGGTGGAGTTGATCGAAACGGTGATCGGTTGCGTATCGACATTCATCGCCTTGGCCTGCGTGTCCGGCAGGTCGATCGGCACGCCGACCGTCAGCAGCGGCGCGGCGACCATGAAGATGATCAACAGCACCAGCATCACGTCGACCATCGGCGTGACGTTGATTTCCGATATCATCGCGTGATGGCGGCCGCGCCGCCTGTGGCCGCGACCACCGCGTCCTCCGCCACCCGCGCTTACAGACATTCCCATGATTGTTCCTCAGGTCTTCTGCGCGACTTTTTCATCGATTTGGCGCGAGAGTATGGCGGAGAACTCGTCCGCGAACCCCTCCATGCGCACGGCGATCTTGCTCGCGTCCGATGACAGCTTGTTGTAGGCGATGACGGCGGGTATGGCTGCGAGCAGGCCAATGGCAGTGGCCAGCAGCGCTTCGGCGATGCCGGGTGCGACCACCGACAGGCTGGTGTTCTTGGATGCGGCGATCGCCTGGAACGAGGTCATGATGCCGATCACGGTGCCGAACAGGCCGATGAAGGGCGCCGCCGAGCCGGTGGTGGCGAGAAAACCAAGCCGTCCTTCCAGCCGTTCCATTTCGCGGGTCAGCGCCAGATCCATCGCCTTGTCGATGCGGGTCTGCAGGCCGAGCGGCGATTTCGCGCCCTTCTCGAAGCTCTTCTTCCACTCGCGCATGGCGGCGACGAAGATGGCACCCATGCCTGACGTCTTGCGGTCGGCGAGCGTGCGGTAGAGCTCTTCCAGCGACTGTCCCGACCAGAACACCTGTTCGAAGCGATTGAGCGCAAGCCGCATGCGGCCATAGGCGACGAGCTTGTCGACGATGATCGCCCAGGTCCAGATCGAGGCGCAGAGCAGCCCGATCATGACCAGCTTGACCACCCAGCCGGCCTGCATGAACAGTGCCCAAACCGACAAGTGCGCGCCCGGTTCGGCGAGTGCGATGTTTTCCATGGTTACGTCCTTAAGATTTCCGGGGCATGGCTGGCGGTTGGCCCATGGGCATACCTTGTGGTCCGTTCGCGCAAAGCTTGCAGAATAACCCCAAAATGCACCGTTGGCGGCCTTTTCGGAGTAAATATTGGTGAAAGGAAGGCGCTGGATTTCGCCAATCTTCACCGATCTCTTCATGAACTGTTATGGTTAAGGATGAGTTAGGACGTACAGCGCGACGCATTGCCGCGCCCCGGGCGAGCCGTCCGGCAAATCGTCACCCGCGATCGAAGCGGACAGCACCGGGTCAGCGACGCTGGGAGACGTTACCCATTTGCCTTCGGCATGAAGGCCGCAACCCATTCCTTCGGAAAACGTCTTGGCCGGCCGTTCTGGCCGATGATGGCCGCCTCGACCCGCGCCTCGACCAGCACCTCGCTGCCACGCTTCAACTGCTGCGCCATGAAAATGCGCGCGCCGGAAATGTCCTCGGTTCGCGTCTCGATGGTCAAGATGTCGTCCATGCGGGCGGATCCGCGGAAGTCGATCTCCATGCGCCGCACCACCCAGACTATTCTTTCGCCATGCTTGCCCTGGGCCAACTCGGTGTGATGGATGCCGGCAAGCCTGAGATAGTCGGAACGGCCACGCTCGAAGAATTCGAGATAGCGCGCATGATAGACGACGCCGGAGAAATCGGTGTCGGCATAATAGACCCGCGCCATCAGCCGATGGCCGAATTCCGTCAGCGCGCCGGAAAGCCCGGCGCGGAGCATCGCCGATTCACCATGATCGTCCATTGCGCTTTCCTTTTTCGGCCTGACCGGGCACCTAAAGCGCGACGCGCTTGAGGCAGTTGTTTCCGCGCGTGTCGTTGTCCCAGAACCGCTACACGCTTTTGGGCGGCACGCATTAGCTTGGCGCACGAACCCGATGGCACTGTTGACGGCGATGATCAAGACCTTGATGGCGGCGCTGCTTGTGCTGGCCGCGCTGGCGCTGCCGGGCCAGGCGGCGAGCTTTTCGATGAAGCGGGGCCTCAATCTCGACCAATGGACGACATGGCCGGGCGAGGACAAATGGAGCGATCCGCAGGCAATCCTGCCCTATCCGGAATGGCGCAAGTTCCTCAACGGCGACGACCTCAAGGCGCTGAAGAGCGCCGGCTTCGATTTCCTGCGCATGCCGGTCGACCCGTCGCCGTTCCTGTCGGAGCAGACGCTGACGCTGCGCGACGAGCTCTATGCCAGCGTGCTGGACTCGGTGCGCATGATCAACCGCGCCGGACTGAAAGTGATCGTCGACATGCATCTGATCCCCAGCGGCAGCAGCCGGAAGATCGGCATGGGCGAGGTGATGGACGACCCGCAAACCTTCGAGGCCTATCTCGAGGTGGTGCGCAAGATGGCCCGCACACTGGCCGATGAGGACCCGCGCCAAGTGGCTTTCGAGCCGATGAACGAGCCGATCGTCGACTGCGATACCGACGGCACCGGCCTCTGGCCGGAGCGCCAGCAGAGACTGTTCGCAGCGGCGCGTTCGTCGGCCACCAAGCTCACCCTGATCCTGACCGGCGCCTGCTACTCCAATGCGGCATCGCTGCCAAAGATCGATCCGAAGGCGATCCCGGACGACAACATCATCTGGACCTTTCACTCCTGCGATCCGTTCCTGCTGACCCATCAGGGCGCGACCTGGGCTGGCGACTTCATCCCCTACGTGACCGGCCTGCCCTATCCGCTCAGCGCCGTCCCGCGCGCGCAACTGGATGCCACGCTCGATACGATCCGCGCAAGGACCAAGGCCGAGGCGCCGTGGACGCGGCAGAGCGGTCTGCTCGCCTATCTCGACGAGCAGGTGGCCAGCATGGATACGGATGAGAAGCTGCGCGGGATGATGGATGCGCCGTTCCTAACCGTCAAAGCCTGGGCAAAGGCCAACGGCATCAGGCCTGAGAATATCACGCTCGGCGAATTCGGCATGATCCGCCAGGAATACGGCAATGCCTATGTGATGCCGGCCGAATACCGCGCCGCCTATGTCAGCGACATGATCGCGCGCGCCGAAGCTCATGGCTTTGCATGGTCGGTCTGGAGCTATGGCGGCGCCTTCGGCGTCGTCGACGCTTTTAACGGCGAAAAGGCCGAGCCGGAAGTGATGGACGCGATCAAGTCACTTCATTGAAGTGGTTCAGGCTGAACCCAGTTCGATTGAAAGAATCTCTGGGCGCATGCCAAAACGCACCGGCAGAATGCTGAAGCCGAGCCCTCCGGAAACGATCAGGTTGCGGTTGTGCTCGACGACGTGGCCATAGGCAAAACGGTTGCCGAAGTGGGATGGCACGACCGGAGAATAGCCGAGCAGCCGCACCTGTCCGCCATGGGTGTGGCCCGAAAGGGTCAGCGATACCCATGACGGGACCTTCGGAAATATATCCGGCTCATGCGCGAGCAGGATAATAGGAGCCTTGTCGCTCACCTTTGCCAGCGTGCCATGCAGATCGTCCAGTCCTTTGAATCTGCTGCGGCCCCAGGCTTTGCCCGGCCGCAGCGCAAGTTGGTCCGCAAGTCCGGCGACCCAGAAGCCATGCCCGTCCTTTTCCAGGCGGACGACATCGTTCTCCAGCACCGGGATGCCGGCACGCTCGAGCGCCCTGCGCGCCAGCGTCGGCCCGGCCCCGGCCTTTTGCGCGGAAAGGTCCTCCCACCAGTCGTGATTGCCAAGGATCGACCACACGCCGAGCGGCGCCTTCAGGCCGGACAAGGCAGCCGCCCATTCGGAAGAACCCACCCAGTCCGTAACCAGGCGTGTGCCGGCTGCATAGTCGCCAAGCAGGACAACCAGATCCGGCTGCAGGGTGTTCGCCCGTTCGGCAAGCGACCTAATCCGCTCCGGCGTCATCCATGGCCGGCAAGCATGAATATCGGCAAGAGCGACAACACGAAGCCGCAATCCCGCGGGCCAGTTTGGCGGCGTCAATGAATAGCGCTTTACATGCGTCAGCAACATCGGCTCGATGCCAACCGCATAAGCGCTGAGCGACACGGCCGACAAGAACGAACCGCCGATGAGGCGCAGAAAGCCACGTCTGGTGATCAAGCTCAGCTCCGTCGTTCGTGGGATCGACGGTCCCACAGCGCGAAGCGTTAGAGACCGCAAATGCGCCGGCAAGCTGACCAGGATTAGGAGTTTTTGCGCAGGAACGAAGCGCGCGCGAACGCTACTCTTCCTGGAACAGGCTGATCTGCTGCTGTGCCAGGTCCTTCGGTGCGTCGAGGCCGAGATGCCGCCAGGCATTGGCGGTCAGCAGGCGGCCGCGCGGCGTGCGCTGGATGAAGCCCTGCTGGATCAGATAGGGTTCGATGATGTCCTCGATGGCGTCGCGCGGCTCGGAGAGCCCAGCCGCGATCGTCTCGATGCCGACCGGCCCGCCGCCAAAATTCCGCGCGATCATCGACAGATAGCGGCGGTCGAGCGCATCGAGGCCGAGCGCGTCGACCTCGAGCCGCGTCAGCGCCTCGTCGGCGATCTGTCGATCGACATGACCGTCGCCGGCGACGGAGGCGAAGTCGCGCACGCGACGCAACAGCCGGCCGGCGATGCGCGGCGTGCCGCGCGCGCGCCGCGCGATCTCCAGCGCGCCGTCGTCGCCGAGCGGCATGGCAAGGATGCGGGCGCCGCGACGCACGATCTGCTCCAGTTCCTCGACCGAGTAGAAATTGAGACGGACCGGAATGCCGAAACGGTCGCGCAGCGGATTGGTCAAGAGACCGAGCCGGGTGGTGGCCGCGACGAGAGTGAAACGGGCAAGGTCGATCTTGACCGAGCGCGCCGCCGGCCCTTCGCCGATGATCAGATCGAGCTGGAAATCCTCCATCGCCGGATAGAGGATTTCCTCGACCGCCGGGTTGAGCCGGTGGATCTCGTCGATGAACAGCACGTCGCGGTCCTCGAGATTGGTGAGCAGCGCCGCGAGATCGCCGGCCTTGGCGATGACCGGACCTGAGGTCGAACGGAAGTTGACGCCGAGCTCGCGGGCCATGATCTGCGCCAGCGTCGTCTTGCCGAGGCCGGGCGGGCCGACGAACAGCACATGGTCGAGCGCCTCGCTGCGGCCCTTGGCGGCTTCGATGAACACTTTGAGATTGGCCCGCACTGCCGCCTGGCCGACGAAGTCGCCAAGCGTCTGCGGCCGCAAGGTCTGCTCGGCGTCCTCGCCGCGCTTGTCGGGAGCAATGAGGCGGGGCGAAAGACTCATGCCGCCTTCCTTGCACAGGGCACGGAACGGGACAAGCGCCGACTCACCGCGCCAGTTCCTTCAGCCCGAAGCGGATCAGTTTCGACGCATCCGCGTCCTCGCCGGCGCTCTTCAGCGCCGCCGCCACCGCATTGGCGGCGATGTCGCGCGAATAGCCGAGATTGACCAGCGCCGAGACGGCGTCGGTGATCGGCGCCGGCGCGACGCCCTCGCCGAGTTCCTGCTTCAGGCCGATGGTGCCCGAGGCAGTGCCCGCATAGGCCGGCGCCTTGTTCTTCAGTTCGGTGACGATGCGCTCGGCCACCTTCTTGCCGACGCCCGGCGCGCGGCTGACCATGGCGATATCACGCAGCGCGATGGCATTGGCGAGATCGGCAGGCGCCAGCGTCGACAGGATGGCCAGCGCCACCTTGGCGCCGACGCCCTGCACATTGTTCATCAACAGGCGGAACCACTCGCGCTCCAGCACCGACTGGAAGCCGTAGAGCCGCAGCATATCCTCGCGCACATAGGTCTCGATGAACAGCACCACCGCCTCGCCGGGCGCAGGCAAAGCGGCAAGCGTGCGCGCCGAGCAGTGGGCGACATAGCCGACGCCGTGCACGTCGATGATGCAGAAATCCTCGTCGATCTCGTCCAGTGTGCCTTTAAGCTTGCCGATCATGCGTGATCCCTCATGCCAGCGCCGCTATCCTATAGGCAACGCTCTGCCGGTGATGCGCGTGGCAGATGGCAATGGCAAGCGCGTCGGCGGCATCGTCGGTGTCGAAAGTCGCCTTCGGCATCAGCACCTTGACCATCATGTGGATCTGCTTCTTGTCGCCATGGCCGACGCCGATCACCGCCTTCTTGACGGCATTGGGCGCATATTCGGCGACGACCAGACCTGCCCGCGCCGGCACCAGCATGGCGATGCCGCGCGCCTGGCCAAGCTTCAGCGTCGCTGCCGCATCCTTGTTGACGAAAGTCTGCTCGACCGCCGCCTCGTGCGGCATAGCGGTATGCAGGATATCACTGAGCCCATCATGCAACTGGCAGAGGCGCGTCGCCAGCGCCGCCTTGTCGTCGGAACGCACAGTGCCGGAGGCAACGAAGCGTAGCGAATTGCCGAGGCTCTCGACGATGCCCCAACCGGTGCGCCTCAGCCCCGGATCGATGCCGATGATGCGAATCGCTTCCCCCATTCGCCAAGTCTACCCTTGGCGGACAGTGATGCCAGCGAAATGTGAACAAACCAGAAACAGGTTCCCCGCTACGTCCCGGGCAGCCTGTCAGCCGCGGGCGAAAGCCGTATTCAGCAGCGTGATCTGGTCGGAAACCGGATTGACGCGGCGGCCGGATGGCGGCACGTCGGCCACGGCGCTGCCATAGATTTCCTCGTCCATGCGGCGCACCAGCGCCTGCAGGCGCAGCGAGCGGTCGACGAGGTCGAGAAAATCCTTGGGCAGTTCGACCCAGCCTGCGGCATCGTTGTTGGCGGAAGCGGTGTCGAGACGCACCTTGGATTTTTCGGAAGCAACCTGATCGCGGGTCATCTCGCCGGAATTCGCCGCGCGCTGCAAAAGCAGCCATGAGGCGACCTGCATCAGCCTCGTGGTCAGCCGCATCGACTCAGCCGCATAAAGCGTCGCTGCCAGCCTCGACAGTTTCTTCGCCTCGACCCGGCCCTTGCCGTCCAGATATTCTGCCGCCTGTTCGACCAGGCCCATGCCTTCCTGGTAAAGCGGCTTGAAGGATTGGGAGAAAACCCGGCGCTCCGCCAGCTTGATGGTTTTCGCGCTTCCTTTCGAAGACTCGTTCATCGATACGCCCCTGCACTTGCCCTTACAGCCGGCCGATTCGGCGGCATCGCCGTCACGCCTGTAGCCTACATGACTGAAGCTTGAAAATGCGCTTCGGAGCCCGCGAAGGCAAGCACATGTTTAACAAACGGTTAACGGCGGCACAGGCGCCGGGCAACCCGGATCGCGGACAAAAAAAGAGCCGCGGATAAGGCGGCTCTCAGGAGTTTAACAGGGAGGCGTCAAACAAAGTGGCTCCAACCACTCGGTAAGAATCCAGATCACTGGATGCACATAGTAAACGCCTGTAAAGCTTAATGAAACCTTAACGGCGCGGATATTTTTTGATCGAGCGTCTCCCGCCTGTGCCGTAACAGCACAATGCCCGGGCCTTTCGGGCTCAGGCCTTTTGTGCCTCAGCAAGCCGCTCGACCTTCCACACCACTGGCAGCGCGATATAGGCGAACAACAGCAATCCCGCGTAAAAGCCCATCGAGGACGTGGCCACCAGCGGCTCGATCGCCGGGTTGCCGGCAAGCATGATGTAAAGGCCGATCAACAGGCCGATGCCACTGATTGCCGTCAACCAGAAATGGACGGTGGCGAGCGTCTTTCGCCCGATTGCCGGAAACAAATGGTAGAAGAAGGCGAACACCGCCGACATCAGCCATCCGGCCACCATGATATGGGCGTGGGTCGGCATCTGCGCATGGTCTTTGCTGATCGCCATCTGAAGGCCGAGCGCCATCCCAAACAGCGCGTAAATGACGGCCAGCGTGAAGAAATTTCGTGCTACTGTCTGCATACTAATCCCCCGATTTGCCTTTTCCCGACACGGGAATCGGTTGCGTTGAGGCGGTTGATCCGCCGCCGGATCCCCGGCACCGGCGCATTAGCATCGGCAATGTTTCTGGACGATGCCGCATCGCGGCCGGCCCGGCCCTGCAACAGTAGCAGCAGACAGCGCGGCACACTCGTCCAGTCGCCTTACGGTTCCCTTCCGGCCGCGTTTCGCGGGACGCCGAAACAAAGCCGCCTCCCATGCGACATCGTTCCGAAACAGGCGCCGCGCTAAACGCCCGCTCCTTGCGGCGAGACGGAGCAAATGTGCGCCGCTCACAATCGTCGAAACATTCAAGGAGGGAAAACCATGGACTGGTACTCGATCGTCAAATTTCTGCATGTCGTTTCGGCGATCCTCTGGGTCGGCGGCGGCTTCACACTTATGGTGCTTGCCGTACGCGCCGACCGCGCCGGCAACATAGAAGGCATGCTGCAGGCCATGCGCGCCACCGGCGAGCTGGGCAACAGGTTCTTCGCGCCGATGTCGATGCTGACGCTTGCCTTCGGCCTCATCATGTGCGGGTTCTGGGTCGGCTTCTCCGACCTGTGGATTCTGATCGGCCTTGTCGGCTATGCGACGACCTTCTGCATCGGCATGTTCGTCTTCAAACCGACCGCCGACCGCATGGCGGCGATGATCGCCAAGGACGGCGTGACACCGGCGGCCCTCGCCCAGGGCCAGCGCATCCTCAGCGCTGCGCGCCTCGACTATTCGGTGATGCTCGTGATCATCGCCGACATGGTGCTGAAGCCGACGCTGAACGACATCACCATCCTGGGCTGCATGGCGCTGGTCCTGACCACCGGAATTGCTCTTGCCCTCGGCGGGGCGCGCCGGTTGGTGCCGAGTGCCGCCTGAATCCGCAGCGAAGCTGCTGGCCGCTCGGCCGCTCGGCCGCCTCCATGGGCGGCGATCTATAGGAGGCCGGCGATCCCGTCCCACAGAAGCTTGACCGCGACGACCGCCACGGTCGCATAGGTGAATGGATAGAACAGTTCCGGCCGCATCCGCCGCACCAGCCAGGCGCCGGCGAGGGTCGAGAGCGGCGCCAGCGGTAACAGAACCGCCGACGCGGTCAGGTTGGTGGTATCGAACTGTCCCAGCGCAAAATAGGGGACGAGCTTCAATGCGTTGGTAGCGGCAAAGAAGATTGCGGCGGTTCCCGACAGCACTTTCGGATCGAGCCGGATCGGCAGCGCATAGACCTGAAAGGGTGGGCCGCCGACATGGGCGACGAAGCTGGTGAAGCCGGCGACCGTCCCCCAGAAGGCGGCAGCCGCGCGGTTGGGCTCGGCAGAGTGGTTCGCGCCGTGCCGCATCTGTAGATAGACCCAGCGAAGCACGAAGATAATGGCTACGGCGCCGACGATCAGCCGCACCATTTCCGCCGTCACCAGCGCCGCGGTCAGCCAGCCGAGGCCGATGCCGATCACTGCCCCCGGCATCATGTCCGCAAGCATCTTGCGGTCGTAGACACCCCACCATGTCCACACCGAGACGATGTCCATCAGGCACAGAATCGGCAGCAGGATGGCGGCGGCCTGCACCGGCGGCATGGCGAGCGCCATCAGCGGCACGCCGACAAAGCCGACCGCACCGCCAAAGCCACCCTTGGACAGACCGACCAGGATGACGGCTGGAATGGCGGCGGCATAGAACCACGGATCGAGGAGGAGGCCTGACATGGGAGGGGAGCAGTTGGAGGGAAACCGTGTTGACTGGAATAGCCGATAAACCTTCGCGCCGGCGACTGCAAATATGCGCACGATCGGCCCGATCGAAGGAGTCAGGCGCCAAGGCCCATCACAATGATCCCGCCCGCCTGTTCAAGGCAGGCACTTTGCTCTATGCCGCAATGCAACCATCTTCGCCCGGCATAGGCGAAAACCGGGATCGAAAACCAATGAACGACGCTACGCCTCCAAATCGCTGCCGCATCGTGCTGATCGCGCCGCCTGGCGTGTCGGCTGAGCGCATCGGCACGGCGTTCGGGGGCGGCGACGTCGCCTCGCTCATCCTGCCCGAGAACGGCATGGACGAAGCCTCCTTCCAGGCCTTCGCCCAGCAGATCGTGCCGGCGGCGCAAGCGGCAGGCGTCGCTGTCGTCATTGCCGGCGACACCCGCATCGCCGGCCGCGTCCAGGCCGACGGCATTCATGTCGAGGTCGGCAAGGCCGAACTCGCCGAGACGATCGAGCGCTTCCAGGAAAAAATCATGGTCGGCGCCGGCGGCGCCAAGACCCGCGACGATGCGCTGGAACTCGGCGAGGTCAGGCCCGACTACATCTTCTTCGGCCGCTTCGGCTACGACAACAAGCCGGAGCCGCACCCACGCAACCTGTCGCTGGGACAATGGTGGGCGGATGTGATCCAGATCCCTTGCATCGTCATGGCCGGATCCGACCTCGCCTCGGTGGAAGCGGTGGCTGCCACCGGCGCCGAATTCGTGGCGCTGTCCAGCGCCGTCTTCGCCGACGGCGTCGACCCAAAGATGGCAGTCGCCAGCGCCAATGCGCTGCTCGACGAAACCGCGCCGCGTTTCGAGGACTGACGTGCCGGCGCGGACGATCCTCTTCAGTGCTTTCCTTGCAGCGCTCACGGTGCAGGCCGCCGTCGCGGAAACCGTCCCGTTGCCGCAACCCAAGCCCGACACCGACACGGACAAGCCGATCGCCACGCCGCTGCCGCAGCCCGCCACCAATGCGCCGCTGCCGTCGGCCGACGCCATCAATCCCGACCGCTTCGGTGCAAAGCCGTCGGATTCCGCCTATGGCGCCTTCCAGCGCGGTCTTTACAAGACGGCCTACAACCTCGCTTTGGTCCGCGCCCAGAACGGCGATCCAGCGGCACAGACACTGGTCGCCGAGATCTTGTCGCGCGGTCTTGGCACGCCGGTCAACGCGGCGGAGGCAGCGAAATGGTACGCGCTTGCCGCCGAGCAGGGCATACCGGAATCGCAGTTCCAATATGCGCTGATGCTGCTCGACGGCCGCTACGTCAAGAAGGACGAAAAGGCGGCCTACGCGCTGATGCAAGCCGCCGCCGAGGCCGGAAACCGTCTGGCGCAATTCAACTTCGCTCAGTTGCTGGTCAAGCAGGATCCAGGCGATGCCGGCATCGCAAAGGCCGTGTCCTATTATCAGCGCGCCGCCGCGACCGGCCTTGCCGACGCGCAATATGCAATGGCGCAGATCTATGCCAATGGCGTCGGCGGCACGCCGCGTGACGATGCCCAGGCCCGGGGCTTGCTGGCGCAGGCAGCACGGCAGAATTACGACACGGCACAGATCGATCTCGCCGCCTGGATGATCGAAGGACGTGGCGGCGCGCGTGACCTGAAGTCTGGCTTCGGCTGGATGAAGCAGGCCGCCGAGGGCGGCAATGTCGCCGCCCAGAACCGCCTCGCCAAGCTTTACATGGGCGGCATCGGCACCGATCCGGATCCGATCCTTGCCGGCGCCTGGTACACTGTCGCCCGCCGCGCCGGGCTTATCGATCCGCAAATGGACGATTTTCTGCAGGGTCTGACCGAGGACCAAATCAAACAGGCGCTGCAGAAGGCCAACCGCCTGCCGTAACGCGCCGCGGACGGTGAATAGCTGGCAGTGGTGCAGGTAAGACGCTGACGAGGGGATGCCCGAGCGCACTTGCCCTCCTGCCCACTCCCTTGCCTCTCCTGGCGATTTGTGGTCTTGGAGGCGCCAAATCGCTTTCATCGCGAAAATCTCATTTCGGATTACATCATCATGGCCAAGATCAATGGCAACGAAATCCGTCCCGGCAACGTCATCGAGCATGATGGCGGCCTGTGGGTGGCGGTCAGGACCAACACCGTCAAGCCCGGCAAGGGCGGCGCCTACAACCAGGTCGAGCTGAAGAACCTGATCAACGGCACCAAGCTCAACGAGCGTTTCCGTTCCGCCGAAACCGTCGAACAGATCCGGCTTGAGATGAAGGATTTCTCCTTCCTCTACGAGCAGGGCGAAGCGCTGGTGTTCATGGATACCGAAAGCTACGAGCAGCTTGAATTGCAAAAGGATTTCGTCGGCGACCGCGCCGCCTTCCTGCAGGACGGCATGATGGTGACGGTCCAGCTTTATGACGAAAGGCCGATCGGCATTTCGCTGCCCGACCAGGTGACGCTGACCATCACCGAGGCCGACCCCGTGGTGAAGGGCCAGACGGCGGCCTCGTCCTACAAGCCGGCAATACTGGAGAACGGTATCCGCGTGCTGGTGCCGCCCTTCATCGGTTCGGGTGAGCGCATCGTCGTCGACACCAACGAAATCACTTACGTGCGCCGCGCCGACTAAAGCGCCCGGCAGCAGGAAGAAGCGCAGCAGGAAGAACACAATGGCGCGTTCCGCGATCCTCAACGTCATGGTCCAGGCCGCCATGAAGGCCGGCCGCTCGCTGTCGCGCGATTTCGGCGAAGTGCAGAACCTGCAGGTCTCGATGAAGGGGCCGGGCGACTATGTCAGCCAGGCAGACCGCAAGGCCGAGGACATCCTCTTCACCGAACTGTCGAAGGCGCGGCCGGGCTACGCCTTCCTGATGGAGGAGCGCGGCGTGATCGAAGGTGACGACGGCCAGCACCGCTGGATCGTCGATCCGCTCGACGGCACCACCAATTTCCTGCACGGCATCCCGCTCTTCGCCATCTCGATCGCGCTGGAGCGCCAGGGCCAGATCGTCGCCGGCGTCATCTACAACCCGGCGATGGACGAGCTCTACACCGCCGAGCGCGGCGGCGGCGCCTTCATGAACGACCGTCGGCTGCGCGTCGCCGGCCGCGCAAAGCTGATCGATGCGGTGATCGGCTGCGGCGTACCGCATCTCGGGCGCGGCCAGCACGGCAACTTTCTTGTCGAGCTGCGCAATGTGATGGCCGAGGTCTCGGGCGTGCGCCGCCTCGGCTCTGCTTCGCTCGATCTCGCCTACGTCGCTGCCGGCCGCATGGACGGGTTCTGGGAAACCGGCCTGTCGGCCTGGGACATCGCCGCCGGCATCCTGGTGATCCGCGAGGCGGGCGGCTTCGTCTCCGACTTCGCCGGCGGGCAGAACATGCTGGAAGGCGGCTCGGTCGTCGCCGGCAACGAGATCATCCAGCGTGCGCTGCTGAAGACGGTGAAAAAGCCGGTGCCGCCGCGCTGATCAACTTGGCGCGCTGAACCGCCGCAGTCGCAAAACCGCAACCAAAGCTTGAAATACTGTCCGGCATCCGCCCAGATAGGGGGATGCAGGATCATTCATGACGAATATCGGGCCCGAATCCCAGATCGAGATCCCCTTCATGGGACGCTGGCACTATTCGCGCGCCGAAATGATTGCCGACGGCATCGTCCATGCGGTGGGCATCGTGCTCGCCATCGCCGCTGGCTCGGCCCTGCTGGCGCTGGCCGCCTCCCATGCCGGCCCCGGCGAATATGTCGCCGCTGCCTTCTACGTGGTTTCGCTGCTCACCGTGCTATCGGTGTCGCTGGCCTACAATCTGTGGCCGGTGTCGCCGGCCAAGTGGATTTTGCGCCGCTTCGACCATGCCGCGATCTATCTGCTGATCGCCGCGACCTACACGCCCTTCCTGGCCCAACTCGACGGCTCGCCGCTGGCCGTCTCGATGATCGTCCTGGTCTGGGTTGCCGCAGCAATCGGCATCGCCATCAAGGTGCTGCTTCCCGGCCGCTTCGACCGGCTGGCGATCGTCTTCTATCTCGCCATCGGCTGGAGTAGCATCGTCCTGGTCGAGCCGCTCGTCCAGACGCTGCCTACGACATCGATTGCGCTGATCGTTGCCGGTGGCATCGTCTACTCCTGCGGCGTCATCTTCTTTGCCTGGAAGGGGCTGCGCTTCCACAATGCGCTGTGGCACGGCTTTGTCGTCACCGGCGCCAGCCTGCATCTGGCCGCCATGGTCGACTGCCTGGTCATCAACCGGCTCTGACGCCAAATGACCCGGTTGGCAATATTGCCAAGCGCCATTCAATTTCGTCACAATTGCGTTTAGAGTCGCCGTCAAACGTGATTTGGCGGCAGCGGCATCGGAAACGGGGCACGGATGGCTTTTTTCAAATCCTTCGGCATCGACAGACGCTCCGACGTTCTGATGTACGATCCGCACAAATTGTCGAGCCCGCAGGTCTTTCTCCTGACCATGGTCATCTTCCTGATGATCGTCGCCTTCATCGCCGCCATCCTGACCCGTCAGATCTCGACCGCCTTCGCCACCAATCCCGGTCTCAACGGCCTGATCATCGGCGTGCTTGTGGTCGGCATCCTGCTGGCCTTCGTGCAGGTCGGCCGGCTGTTTCGCGAAGTGCGCTGGGTCAACTCCTTTCGGGCCGGCTCCGAAACCACCGAGCCGGTGCTGCTGGCGCCGATGAAGGCGATGATCGGCCGCTCGTCGACGATCGCCTTCTCGACCAGCTCGATGCGCACCATGCTCGATTCGATCGCCACCCGCCTCGACGAAAGCCGCGATACCTCGCGCTACCTTGTCGGGCTGCTGGTTTTCCTTGGCCTGCTCGGCACTTTCTGGGGCCTGCTCAACACAATCGGCTCGATCCGCGAAACCATTGCGTCGCTCGATCCCGGCACCGGCGATGCTGCCGCCGTGCTCGAATCCCTGAAGCAGGGCCTTTCCGCGCCGCTGGCCGGCATGGGCACCGCCTTCTCGTCCTCGCTGTTCGGCCTGTCCGGCTCCCTGGTGCTAGGCTTCCTCGACCTGCAGGCTGGCCGCGCCCAGACACGTTTCTACACCGAGCTCGAAAACTGGCTGTCCTCGGTCACCGACCTGTCGTCCGACATCGTCGTCGCCGAACCGGTCAAGGCCGAATCCTCCGACGAGATCCGTGTCCTGTCGGAAAGGCTGCGCAGCATGCAGGAGAGTGGCGGCGGCGCCAATCCGCGCGTCGCCACCGCCATGGCCAATCTTGCCGACGGCATTTCGGGCCTGGTCAAGAACATGCGCTCGGAGCAGCAGATCATGCGCGACTGGGTCGAGGCCCAATCGGACGAGCAGAAGGCGATGCGCAGCACGCTGGAGAAGATCGCCGACGCCCTGAAGAAGCCTGGAGTTCATTAGCATGGCTCTCGCCAGGAGCCGGCGTGCCGATCGCCGCATCGACTACTGGCCGGGCTTCGTCGACGCGCTTTCGACGCTGCTGCTCGCGATCATGTTCCTGCTCACGGTCTTCGTGCTGGCGCAGTTCCTGCTCGGCCGCGAAATCTCCGGCAAGGACACGGTGCTCAACCGCCTCAACTTGCAGATCAACGAATTGACCCAGCTTCTGGCGCTGGAACGCTCGACGACGCAGGACAGGGAAGATTCGCTCGCCAATTTACAGGCGTCGCTGTCGGCGTCAGAGGCGGAAAAGAGCCGGCTCGAGCAATTGCTGGCGCAAGGCGCCGGCGCCGGCGACGCGGCCAACCAGCGCGCCACGGCACTTTCCGGCGAACTCGACAACCAGCGCCAGATCAGCCAGCAGGCGCTGAGCCAGGTCGAAATCCTCAACCAGCAGATCGCGGCGCTGCGCAGGCAGATCGGAGCGCTCGAAGAAGCGCTCAACGTGTCCGAAGCGCGCGATCGCGAGTCCAACACAAAAATCGCCGATCTCGGCCGCCGCCTGAACGTCGCGCTGGCGCAACGCGTGCAGGAACTGAACCGCTATCGGTCCGACTTCTTCGGGCGCTTACGCGAAATCCTCGCCGACCGCGAGAACATCCGCATCGTCGGCGACCGCTTCGTCTTCCAGTCGGAAGTGCTTTTCCCGACTGGCTCCGAAGTGATCAACGACGCCGGCAAGGTCGAGATGAAGAAGCTCGCCGACGCCATCATCGACCTGCAGAAGGAGATCCCGCCGGAGATCAATTGGGTGCTGCGCGTCGACGGCCACACCGACGACAAGCCGCTGTCGGGCACCGGCCGCTACCGCGACAATTGGGAATTGTCGACGGCACGCTCGACCTCGGTGGTGAAATTCCTGATCGAGAACGGCGTACCGGCCAACCGGCTGGTTGCGGCCGGCTTCGGCGAATTTCAGCCGCTCGACCCCGCCGACACTGAAGACGCGCGCAACAAGAACCGCCGTATCGAACTGAAACTGACCGAGCGCTGATCGGCCCGGCTCGAAGCGGCAGCCGCATGTAGGGCGCCAGCATAGGCTGGCAAGGCCTGAAAAGATTACCTTTTTTTGATTGCACTTTGCCGAGAAGCGCTCCTAGGCTCTGTCACCGGGGCCGAGAACCGCTGGCGGTGGAATCGTCCATCGCGACGCGACGGAACCGGACGGCCCACGGCAGGAAGGTGGGCGTCCCAATCGCCGCCTCCCCAGTAAAAGGAGACGCAGCCATGCGCTCTTTCACTGCCAAGACCCTCGGGCTCCAGCCGCTCAAGCGCATGACCCTCAGGACTGCAACGCTCGCCGCACTTCTCGTCACCGTTCCGTTTGCTGGCGCCTACGCCGCATCGACCTCCTTCTACGGCCTACGTGAGACCGGCTTGATCAACCAGATAGAGAGTGTGGATACAGGTATACGAGCCGCGACGCAGGCAAACGTGATCCCGCCCGACGAGGCGCGTGATTTGCATACGCAGGTCGCTCAACTCGACCAGGTCGCCCACAGGGCCGCGCGAAATGGAACGATACCGGCCACGCAATATCGGCAGTTGCTGCAGCAGCTCGACGACGTGAGCCAAAAGCTGCGGGCCACCACCGGCAGCGCCTTCCTCATCGGCAGTGGCGGCGATGGCGGGTATTATCCAAACGGTTACGGCCCAAATCATCCACACCGCTGAAAATTCATTACGGCGCGTGCGCCCTGTCGGCGCGCAAGGCCGCTGCAGCACTTTTGGCATGGCCCCCTTCCGGACGGTTTGGGGTCATGCGCGAGGCCGTCGGAACCAAAAACGATGCTCAAAAAAGCTGGCTCAACGCGAGCGCGATCTGCGCCAGCATTGCCGGCACGGTCTGGATGAACAGTATCTTCCTGCCGACCGTCGCCGCGCCGTAGAGGCCGGCGATGGCGACGCAGAGCAGGAAGAAGACCTTGGTCTGGAAACCGGCCGCGCCAAGGTAAAGTCCCCAGATCAGCCCGGCGGCGAGAAAGCCGTTGTAAAGCCCCTGGTTGGCGGCAAGCACTTTCGATGCGCTGGCGAATTCCGGCGTCAGCTTGAACGCCTTGTGGCCGCGCGGCGTGTCCCACAGCACCATCTCCAGGTAGACGATGTAGAGGTGGATCAGGGCTACCAACCCGACCAGCACATTGGCGATCATGCTTCGTCTCCCCGTCACGGCCTTGCGCCGCCAGGCGATATTGACCACGCACGCCATCACCTCCGCAAGATCCATAACTCTCGCAAGATGCCCATCGCTTTTACAAGGCGCATCGCGGCGCTCCAGCCGGCGATCTATGTGCATCCGCAGACAGACTTCAGGGTTGCCAATGCCCGCGCATTGGTATCTTTTCCCGCCGTTCGAATTCAGCGGAACCCACCATGTCCTTTCAAAAACTCGACGACCTCGGCCACAAGCTCGAAGCGCTGGAGCATGCGCTCGCCATTCTCGGCGCCGACGAGGCGACCCATATGGCCGTTGGCGGCGGCGAGAAGCGCGCCGAGGCAATGTCGGCGCTTGCCGGCATGCATCACGCCCGAGCGACCGCGCCGGAGATCGCCGACTGGATCGCGGCGGCCGAACAGGAAGCGCTGAACGAAGAACAGCAGGCAGCGCTCAAGGAATTCCGGCGGCAATACACCAACCTGACCTGCCTGCCGGTCGAGTTCGTCGAACGCCAAACGACCGCGCGCATGCGCTCCGAGCAGCTCTGGCGCGACCTGCGCGCGAAAAACGACTGGGCCGGTTTTTTGCCGGCGCTCGAAGGCGTCGTGGCGCTGGTGCGCGAGGAAGCGGCACTTCGCGCCGATGTGCTCGGCCTCGATCCCTATGACGCGCTGATGGAGCAATTTGATCCGGGTAACCGCACCGCCGACATCACGCCGGTCTTCGCCGAACTGAAGACCTTCCTCAGGGGATTCATGCCGGAGGCGCTGGCCGTGCAGGAAGAGCGGCTGGCAAAACACCCGCTGAAGCCGCTTTCGGGCAGCTATGCAATCGACAAGCAGCGCGAGCTTGGCCTCGCCATGATGGCGGCGGTCGGCTTCGACCTCACCCACGGCTCGCTTTCGGTGTCGCATCATCCGTTCTGCGGCGGCGTGCCGAGCGACGTGCGCATCACCACCCGCTACAAAACCTCGGACTTCCTGTCGGCGCTGATGGGCGTGCTGCACGAGACCGGCCACGCGCTTTACGAACAGAACCTGCCCAAGGCGTGGGCGCACTGGCCGCTCGGCAAGGCGCGCGGCATGGCCGTGCATGAAAGCCAGAGCCTGTTCGTCGAAAAGCAGATCGGCCGCAACCCCGAATTCTGGCGCTGGGCGCTGCCGGTGGTCGAAAGGCACCTCGGCGAGACCTGGTCGATCGACGACATCCTGCCGCATGTGCACCGGGTCGAGCGCGGCCTGATCCGCGTCGACGCCGACGAGGTGACCTATCCGCTGCACGTCATCCTGCGCTACGAGCTGGAGCAGGAGCTTGTCTCGGGGCGGCTGGAGGCAGCCGACCTGCCCGAGGCCTGGGACGCCAGGATGCGCGATTATCTCGGCCTGTCGACCATCGACAACCCGGCCGACGGACCGATGCAGGATGTACATTGGCCGGGTGCCGCCTTCGGCTATTTCCCATCCTACACGCTGGGCGCCATGATGGCGGCACAGCAATGGGCGGCGCTGACCAGAGACCATCCTGCCGCCGACGCAGACCTCGCCCGAGGGGATTTCGCGGCGATCAACGACTGGCGCCGGCAAAGGATCTGGTCGCAGGGCTCACGCTGGTCGACGCCCGATCTGCTCGAACGCGCCACCGGCGAAAAACTCAACGCCGCGCATTTCACCGAGCATTTGAAGAAGCGCTATGGCGCCTAGGGCGCACCGCTACCAACCATCCCGCCTGGCCGATCATTGGTGTTCTCGAAGATACCGCACGGTCCACCATCCTCGATCTCGGCGGAGCCCACTCTGCCTTGCAGGACGCAATTAACTTTTCTATCACTAGTGGCATTCGACTGTATCTGGCGGGACGTACAGGGCATGGGGCGGGCAAGACACTTTCAGGCCGCGACAACAGTGGTCGCAAGACTTGCAGTGTTGATTGTTGTCTGCACGGTCTGCTGGCCGGCCGTGGCCGGTACGAACGTGCACAAGGGCAGCCTTGGCAGTTGGATCGATCGGGTCGCACTGCCAAAGGCCGATCCGCAATTCGACAGCCAGATCAAGAACGGCATATCCAACCTGCTGTCGGATTATCAGATCCGCAAGCGCCCGGGCGGATTGGAGATCTTCGACCGCTACGCCTACAAGATCGTCGACCGCACAGGCCTGGAACGCGGCGCCAGCATAAGTTTTGAATTCGATCCTGCGACGTCCGACGTCACCGTGAACTGGATCGACATCATTCGTGACGGCGTGGTGATCCAGCACCTTTCCGAAGCTGATTTCGACGTGTTCCGGCGCGAGAAGGATGCGGAGAAGGGCCTCTTCGATGGCTGGCTTACCGCGTACGTGAACATCAACGATGTCCGGGTCGGAGACATCGTCGACTATGGCAAGACCGCGGTCAGAACTCCGATCATCGGCACGGATCTTCTTTACCATTCCGTTGCCGTGGCTTGGGACGAACCAATCGCTCTGATCCGCGAAAGAGTGACGTGGCCAACGGTGCAGCCCCTGAACGTCCGGCAGGTCAGGACGGACATACGCCCGGATGTCCGGTCTAGCGGAGAAACGATGACCTATCTTTGGCAAAGCGCCAATCCGATTCCGCTGAAATCGCAGCAATATCTGCCGCCGGACTTTCTCATATATCCGGCCATCGAGATCTCCTCGACATCGAAGTGGCAAGATATCGTCGACACGGTTCTTCCCTATTATCGGCTCGACCAGGAGCTGCCGGCAGATTTCGCATCGAAGCTCGATGCGATTGCCGCCAAATACGATGCGCCCGAAGACAGGATGATCGAGGCAATGCGGTTGGTCCAGGACAACATCCGCTATGTCAGCCTGTCGATGGGTCGTGGTTCCTATATCCCGCGCAGCCCGACAAGAGTGGTGGCAAGCGGCTTCGGAGATTGCAAGGACAAGGCGCTGCTTCTCGCCTCCAGCCTGCGGCGACTGGGACTCCATGCGGACGTGGCTCTCACGGATATCGATGAAGGGCTTGCTCTCGCCACGAATCTTCCGACGATTAGCGCGTTTGACCACGTCATCGTAAAGGTCGTTATCGGCAGCCAGACGTATTGGATCGACGCGACCAACTACCTGCAGGGGGGCAGAGCAGACAATCTTGTATCACCCGATTTTGGCTTTGCGCTGCCCGTTGTCGCCGACAACGCGGAGATAGAAAGGGTCGACCGAAAGGAGCTCTACCAGCCGACCACCTTTGTGAGCGAGCTGTTCGATTTTCCCAAACGTAAAGGCGAGCCGCTCAAACTGACGGTTACCACTACCTATTGGGGCGCGGATGCCGATAGCATGCGCTATAGGCTTGTCTCGCGATCGGCGACAAAGATCGCGGACGACTATCTCAAATATTACAATCGCCAGTATCCCGGAATGAAAAGTCTGGGACCGTTGGTGACGAGCGACAGCCGCGACAAGAATCTGGTTTCGGTAATCGAATCCTACGATCTGTCGGCAGACGATCTCGACGCCGATAACCTCTCCAAGGAATTTTCTTTGAAATCGGATGTCGGCATCAGATATCTGCCGGAGCCCGACCTCCTCGAAAGGAGCGCGCCAGTCTGGCTAGGCAGCCCGATCTTTAGACGACACCAGTCCACCGTCAGAAATCTGAAGGCCCAGTTCGTAGGCCCCGAGGACAATGACGACGTGATCACGCCCTACGTTGCATTCAAGGCGCGTTGGACGAGCACCCCCACCGAATTTCAAGTCGACTGGTTTCTCAAGACTATCAATGATCAGGTTCCCGCCAAGAGCATCGGCCCTTATTTAAAATCCCTCAAGAAGATGAGCGACAACTCTGCTTGGACCTACAATTTCGCCTATTCCGACGCCGAAGCGAACTGAACCGGTGAAAGGGCCTATTCCGCAGCGCCCCTGAAAGCATTCGCCCCGGTTTCGAATTGCAGCTTAGCCAGCCGGGCATAGATGCCGCCCTTGGTGACGAGGCTCTGGTGCGTGCCTTCCTCGACGATGCAGCCGCCATCCATGACCAGGATCCGGTCGGCCTTCAGCACCGTCGCCAGCCGGTGGGCGATGACGATCGTGGTGCGGTCCTGCATCAGCCGTTCCAGCGCCGTCTGCACCAGCGTCTCGCTTTCGGCGTCGAGCGCCGAGGTCGCCTCGTCGAGCAGCAGGATCGGCGCGTCGCGCAGAATCGCGCGGGCAATCGCCACGCGCTGGCGCTGGCCGCCGGACAGCGTCACGCCGCGCTCGCCGACCTGACTGTCATAGCCTTTCTCAAGCTTTAGGATGAATTCGTCGGCAAGCGCATCTTTCGCCGCTGCCTCGATCTCGGCGTCGCTGGCGTCCGGACGACCGAAGCCGATATTGTTGCGTGCGCTGGCCGCGAAGATGGTGACGTCCTGCGGCACGATGGCGATGCGTTCTCGTATGGCGGCAGGGTCGGCCTCGCGCACATCGACACCGTCGATCATGATCTTGCCTGTCTCGGGGTCGTAGAAGCGCAGGAGCAGCGAAAAGACGGTGCTCTTGCCCGCGCCCGACGGGCCGACGATCGCCACCGTCTCGCCGGGCTTGACCTGGAAACTCAGGCCGTGGACGGCGGCACGGTCGGGCCCAGCCGGATAGGAGAAGGACACGTCGTCGAAACTGATTGCGCCTCTGACCGTCGCCGGCAGCAGTTTTGGATGCGCGGGAGCCTGGATCGCGGGCTTCTCGGCCAGGATCTCGGTCAGCCGTTCGGCAGCGCCCGCCGCCTGAGAAAGCTCGCCCCACACTTCCGACAGCGCGCCGAGCGCGCCGGCGGCGAACACCGAATAGAGCAGGAACTGGCCGAGCGTGCCTGGCGACAGCGTGCCGTCGAGCACGTCTCGCGAACCGAACCACAGCACCGCCACCACCGAGGAAAAGATCATGAAGATGGCGAAGAAGGTGAGGAAGGATCGGGCAAAGATCGAGGACCGCGCCGCCTCGAAGGCGGCTTCCACGGTAGATGAAAAATGCCCGGTGACCAGCTTCTCGTTGGTGAAGGCCTGCAGCGTGCGCACCGCGCCGATCTGCTCGCTGGCGTACGCCGTGGCGTCGGCCAGCGTGTCCTGCGCCAGCCGCGATTTGCGGCGCACCGCGCGACCAAAGGCAACCAGCGGCAGCACGATCACCGGGATGGCGGCGATGACGAGGCCGGACAGTTTCGGGCTGGTGAAAACCATCATCGCCACCGCGCCGAGACCCAGGATGACGTTGCGAAGCGCCACCGATGCGGTGGCACCGACCGCCGACTTCACCTGCGTCGTATCGGCGGCGAGCCGCGACACGATCTCGCCCGACTGAGCGGTGTCGAAGAAGGACGGCGACAGTGTCGTGACATGGCGGAACACGTCGCTGCGGATGTCGGCGACGACGCGCTCGCCCAGCGTGATGACGAAATAGTAGCGGCTGGCCGACGCCGCGGCTAACAAGGCAGCCATCACGACCAGCATGGCGAAGTACTCGGCGATGAAGCCGGAATCGGAAGCGGAAAAGCCGTGGTCGATCATCCGCCGCACGGCCAGCGGCAGCGCCAGCGTCGTCGCCGCCGCGACGGTCAGCGAGACGACCGCGCCAATGACCATTTTCCGGTAACGGGTGATGTAGGGGAATAGGCGCCGCAGCGGCTTGAGCGAACGCCTGCGCGCGTCTGCATCGCCACTGGTGTGCGCCATGACCGTTTCCTCTGGCTCTTTTGACATGCGCCCCAATATGCGCTTGCCGCGGCCTTGTGATTCAATTCCGGCTGATGTATAGGCTCGCCGACCGTTTTAGAAGCCGTGGCTCCTCAATAGCTGCGGCTTCGAGTTTTAAAAAGGGGCGCATCGACGCAGGCTTTGTGCCCGTCAGCAGCGCCGGCGAACCAGGAATAGCACAATGAAGACCGACATCCATCCCGACTACCACACGATCAAGGTCGTCATGACCGACGGCACCGAATACATGACCCGCTCGACCTGGGGCAAGGAAGGCGACACGATGAACCTCGACATCGACCCGACCACCCACCCGGCCTGGACCGGCGGCCAGCAGACCTTGCTCGACCGCGGCGGCCGCCTGTCGAAGTTCAAGAAGCGTTTCGAAGGCTTCGGCCTCTAAGCCGCAGGGCTTTCGCAGATCAAGAACCCGCCCTCGTGGCGGGTTTTTTGTTGCCGAAATGCGGCCTATTCGCCGACCAGTTCGCGCAGCGCCATGCGCTTGTAGGCGGCGACCAGGTCGTCGCCTTCTTGCCGCCCGACCGAGATCGCCAGCCGCATGGTGGCCTCACCCATCTGCCAGATGAGAAACGCCGTCGTTTCCAGCGCCGCCGGATCGGCGACAGGCCGCAACCGCTTTAGCACCGCCGTGAGGAATTCGGCATTGGCCCGGCTGTCGGCGAGCTCGAGCTCACGTAGCGCCTTGTCGGCCTGCGTGCCCGACCAGATGTCGCGCATCACCGGCTCCGCCAGGAACAGTCCGTAATAGATATCCACCAGCTCCGAAAACGCCCGACGCAGGCCTTCGACATCAGTGACATCTGCCAGTGCGGCTGAGATGCAGGCCTGGCTTTCGGCGGTGTAGCGCTCGGCCAGCGCCCAGATGATCGCCCGCTTGTCCGGGAAGAACTGGTAGAGCGAGCCGATCGACACCCCGGCCCGTTCCGCCACTTCGCCCATGCGCATGGCGTCGCTGCCTTGCTCGGCGGTCAGCGCGGAGGCTGCGGCCAGCATCCGCTCGACCCGCTCGCGGCTGCGTTGCTGGCTCGGTGCCCGACGCGGCGATGCGATCTGGCCATCCTGTGAATTCGATACGGTCGAGCCTTCCATCACTGTCTCCAGGCGAACGATCAACAATTGGCTTGACTCATAAATACGAGGGTTTATCACGTTTTGCAAATGTGAGGATTGCTCATGTTTAGAAACAGAGGAGAATAACCATGAACGCGACCGCAAGAAAACCGACCTTGATCCTCGGCGGCACCGGCAAGACCGGCCGTCGTCTCGCGGACCGACTGACGGCGCAGGGCCTGCCGGTGCGGATCGGCTCGCGCTCGGGCACGCCGCCCTTCGACTGGGAAAACAACACGACCTGGGCACCGGCACTGCACGGTGTGGGCGCCGTCTACATCAGCTACTACCCCGATCTTGCGGTGCCCGGTGCCGCCGAAGCGGTCGGCGCCTTCGCCAATTTTGCCGTGGAGCGCGGTGTGCGCCGGCTGGTGCTGTTGTCAGGCCGCGGCGAAACGGAAGCGCAACGCGCCGAGGATACGCTGAAAGCCTCAGGCGCCGACTGGACGATCCTGCGCTGTGCCTGGTTCGCCCAGAACTTCAGCGAGAGTTTTTTGCTCGATCCGCTGCTCGCCGGTGAGGTAGCTTTGCCGGTCGGCACTGTCGGAGAACCGTTCGTCGACGCCGACGATATCGCCGACGCCGCCGTGACGGTGCTTACCCGGCACGGCCATGTCGGCCAGCTTTACGAGCTGACCGGGCCGCGGCTGCTGAGCTTCGCCGAGGCGGTCGCCGAGATCGGCATGGCGGCCGGCCGCGACATCCGCTTTATCAGGATTTCGCATGCCGAGTTCACCGCCGCAGTAGCCGGGTACGAGCTGCCGGCCGAGTTCGCCCGGCTGCTCAACGAGCTGTTCACCGAGGTGCTCGACGGCCGCAACGAGTCGCTGACTGACGGCGTCGAGCGCGTGCTCGGCCGCGCCCCAAAAGATTTTTCCACCTATGCAACCGAAACCGCCGCTACGGGCATCTGGAGTGACTGACATGATCATGAAGCTGCTTCCCACCCTCACCTTCATCGCAGCCCTTGGCTCAGGCATCGTCGGCGGCGTTTTCTTCGCCTTTTCCAGCTTCGTCATGCCGGGCCTCGCCCGCATGCCCGCCGCGGGCGGCATTGCCGCCATGAATTCGATCAATGTCACTGCGGTGACCCCGATGTTCATGACCGCGCTTTTTGGCACCGGGCTGATCTGCCTTGTCCTCGCCGTCGGCGCTGTCATCGGTTGGAACCAACCGGGTTCGTTCTGGCTACTCGCCGGCGCCCTGATCTATCTCATCGGCAGCCCGATCGTGACGATGATCTTCAACGTGCCACTCAACAACGCGCTGGCCGCCGTCGATCCGGCGAGCACCAATGGCGCCGCGGTGTGGGCCACCTATCTCAGCGACTGGGTGATGTGGAACCACGTCCGCACCGTTACCGCCATCGCGGCGCTGGGTTGCTTCATCATGGCATGGCGGTGAATGCAGGGGCAGAAACGGAAAAGACCCTGCGTCAGCCAAGGTCTTTTGACGTGGTGTCTTTTGACTTGTGGCCTTTGCGGTCGGCATGGCCGAGATCGCGGTCGGGATCGATCACGTCGCGGACCAGTTGCTTGAGCCTTGCGGCATCGGGAAAGCCGCCGTCGCGCTTGCGGTCCCAGACCAGCGTATCGTTGCACGAAATGGTGAAGATGCCGCCGGTGCCGGGCACCAGCGTCACCTCGCCCAGATCCGTTCCGAAGGTGGACAGCAGCTCCTGCGCCATCCAGCCCGCGCGCAGCAGCCACAGGCACTGCGTGCAGTAGGTGATGCGGATGATGGGCAGCGCCTGTTCGGTCATGTCAGATTGAGCTCCGCTCATGCCGGGCTGAGTTTGGCTCATGCCGCGCTGAGCTTTGCCATGGTCTCGTCGTCCACCTCGAAATTGGCGTAGACGCTTTGCACGTCGTCGTCATCCTCGAGCGTGGCGACCAGCTTCATCAGCGACTGCGCCCGCTCCTCGTCGACCGCGATATTGGTCTGCGGCTTCCAGATCGGCTTCACCGACTCTGCCTCGCCGAGCGCGTCTTCCAGCGCCTTCGAGACCTCGCCCAGGTTCTCGAAGGCGCAATAGATCGTATGGCCGTCCTCGTCCGACTGGACGTCGTCGGCGCCGGCTTCGATCGCCGCGTCCATGACCTTCTCGGCGCTGCCGACTGACGCCGGATAGACGATTTCGCCAGCACGGTCCCACATGAACGACACCGAGCCGGTTTCGCCCATCGCTCCGCCGGCCTTGGTGAAGGCGGCACGCACATTCGACGCCGAGCGGTTGCGGTTGTCGGTCAGCGCCTCGACGATCAGCGCAACGCCACCCGGCCCGTAGCCTTCGTAGCGCACGGCTTCGTAAGTCTCGGCGTCGCCCATCGATGCCTTGTTGATGGCGCGCTGGATGTTGTCCTTCGGCATCGACACCGCCTTGGCGTTCTGCACGGCCAAGCGCAGGCGCGGGTTCATCGACGGATCCGGTGTGCCGCTCTTGGCGGCGACGGTTATTTCGCGCGCCAGCTTGGAAAACATTTTCGACCGCACCGCGTCCTGACGGCCCTTGCGGTGCATGATGTTCTTGAACTGTGAATGGCCAGCCATGGCACCCCTGTCATCTTCTTGGCAGAGCATCCTGCAGCGAGATAATGACCTCGCCTTGCGCCAAAATGCTCGAATTCAAAACTTCAGAACGTCCCTGATGCGTCCGGATGGACGTACGGCGCTCTCTATCGGAATGGCCGGCTTATAGATAAATCGGCTCAATTCGTCCAGCCGTGCGGTAAGGGTGATGCGCAACAAGCCCGCCAGCTGCATTCCTGCGGCCGTTCACTCTTCCAGATCGGATTTCAGTCGGTTGAGAATGCTGATCGCGTGGGTGGCGTATTCGCTGATCCAGCGGTCGTGGATCTGCTTGATCGGCAGCGCATTGAGGTGGTTCCAGCGCTCGCGCCCCTCGCGCCGCGCGACGACCAAATCAGCCTCCTCCAGCACCTTCAGATGCAGCATGACGGTGCAACGGTCCATGTCGGGGAAGGCATCGCACAGCATGCCGGTGGTCTTCGGTGCATCCTTCAGCTCGTCCAGCAAAGCGCGCCGGCGCGGATGCGCCAGCGCCTTGAAAACATTGTCGTCTTGCGATCGGCTTGACATGTTATGTTTTTATAACATATTGTCTGCCCAATCAAGGAAGGAGCTGTGAATATGTCCCTTGGATTCAGAGTTTCGGGCCGCATCGGCAAACCGGTTGCCGAGGTCTTCGACGCAGTCGTCAATCCCAGGAAGCTCAGCGGCTATTTCACCACGATCGGCGGCGCCAGCGCGCCGCTGGTCGCGGGCGCAGGCGTCGTCTGGTGGGGCAAGGTCCCGGTCGAGGTCGACGAAGTGGAGAAAGACAGCCGCATCGTGCTGCGCTGGGACGCTGCCGACGCGGACGGCAAGCCGGCCTACAAGACGCGCATCGAGATGAATTTCGAGCCGCTGGACGACGGCGGCACCTTCGTCACCATCGCCGAGACCGGCTGGCACGAGGACGCGGTCGGCCTGAAGAAGTCCTACCTCAACTGCGAGGGCTGGTCGCAGATGCTGGCCTGCATGAAGGCCTATGTCGAATACGGCATCAACCTGCGCGACGGCTATTACCGCAGCGAGATGAGGGGTGAACCGGCCAGCGAAGACAATATTTGAGCGACCGTAAGGAAGACGTGCGATGAAGAGTGTAACGCCATTCCTGATGTTCGAGGGCAAGGCCGAGGAGGCAATGGCCCTCTATTGCGAGACCATTCCCGGCAGCAGCGTCCTTGACGTCACACGTTACGGCCCCGGCGAAGACAGACCGGAAGGAACGGTCAAGCTGGCGCGCTTGTCCATCGGTGGCGGCTTGGACGTGATGGTCTACAACAGCCCCGTGCACCATGCCTTCACGTTCACGCCGTCGGTCTCGCTCTATGTGGATTGCTCCACGGAGGCAGAGTTGAACGGCATTGTTACGGCTCTGGCAAAGGATGGCGCGTTTCTGATGCCGCCCGACAATTATGGCTTCAGCCGCCGTTTCGCATGGCTGAACGACAGGTTCGGAGTCTCTTGGCAGATCAATCTGGCGTAGCGAGGCCGAGCCGACCAACAACACCTGAGCACGACAACGGAGCCAGCAATGACCGCGAAAATCACCGGCGGCATCAACATCGCCATGAAAGTGCCCCCGCACCAGTATGAGGAGACGATCGCCTTCTACCGCGACGTCGTCGGCTTGAAGCCGTTCACCGCCAAGGCGCCGGCAATCGGCTTCGAGCTCGGCCCCAACCGTCTGTGGATCGATGAGGCGCCGATGCTAAGCCAGGCAGAGGTCTGGCTGGAGCTTTTCACCGACGATTTCCCTGTGGCCGCGGATCATTTCGCCAAGGCCGGCGTTGTGCGCTGCGATGCCATCGAGCCCTTGGGCGAGGGCTTCCGCGGTGGCTGGATCACCAATCCGGCCAACATCGTTCACATGGTGCGCGAGCCCGACGCCTGGTGAGCGCCAATGCCTGAAAGGAGCATCCCATGGAGATCCGCGAAAACCCGACAGCCGAAGCCGGCATGCTGGTCCGGCGGCCGGTCGCAGAGGTGTTCGAAGCCATCGTCGATCCGGCCATCACCACGAAATTCTGGTTCACGCACGGCAGCGGCCGGCTGGACAGCGGCAAGCAAGTCCGCTGGGAATGGCGCATGTACGACGTCTCGACGACGGTCGATGTCAGCGAGATCGTCAAGGACAAGAAGCTCGTCATGCAGTGGAGCGAGCCGCCGACCACCGTGGTCTGGACCTTCACCGAAATGCCTGGGAGTGCCACCTTTATCGAGGTCCGAAATTTCGGCTTTGCCGGCAATGGCGACGAGCAGGTGAAAGAGGCCATCGGTTCAACCGGCGGCTTCACCCTCGTGCTCGCCGGCGCCAAGGCATGGCTGGAGCAGGGCCTGACGCTTGGCCTGATCGGCGACCGTCATCCGAAGGGTGTGCCGGCGAGCTAGAGCCGGCTCAGGATCGCCGCTTTTCCTGCCCACGGCGAGCTTGAATCCAATTCTCGGCCGGAGCTTCCCGAATGTCCGAAGTATCGATCTCGCTGTCAGGCAAGTCAGCCAGCTTGGCTAACTGATCGAGCTGATCCTGGCTAAGGCCCTTGGTGGTCATAGCTCAATGCCCGCCAGCCTTTGCCTTCCTCCGGCGCCTTGCCAGCATGTTGAGGCCCTCGACCAGCGCCGAGAACCCCATGGCGGCGTAGATGTAGCCCTTGGGCACATGAAAGCCCATGCCGTCGGCGATCAGCGTCATGCCGATCATCAGCAGGAAGCTCAGCGCCAGCATGACGATGCTGGGGTTCTTGGCGATGAATTCGGCGAGCGGCCCGGCCGCCAGCATCATCACGCTGACCGCCACGATCACGGCAATGTACATGATGGCGATCTCGTCGGTCATTCCGACCGCGGTGATGATCGAATCGATCGAAAAGACGAGGTCGAGCAGCAGGATCTGGAAGATGGCGCCGGCTAGCGAAAGCTGCAGCGTGTCGCCCATCATCGTGTCCTGGTGATCCTCGAGATCGACCGTGTGGTGGATCTCCTTGGTCGCCTTCCAGACGAGGAACAGACCGCCGGCGATCAGGATCAGGTCGCGCCACGAAAAGCCGTGACCGAAGGCCGTGAACACCGGCGTCGTCAATTGGACGATGATCGAGATGGTCGCAAGCAGCACCAGCCGCATGATCAGCGCGGCAGAAATGCCGAGCCGGCGCGCGCGAGCCCTTTGCGCCTCCGGCAGCTTGTTGGTGAGGATCGAGATGAAGATCAGATTGTCGATGCCGAGCACGACCTCCAGCACAATCAGCGTCAGCAGCGCGACCCAGGCAGTCGGGTCGTAAACGAAGGCGAAATGCGGCGCCAGGAATTCGATTAGCTGCATGGAGGTCGTCCCCTCTCTAACGATCTGAAGCAGGTGTAGCCGGCAATTAAGTACTACAATCGCTTACATCAATATTATGACCAGAAGGACGGCGCCGTTTCCTCGAGCCGCGGTCCGCGGCGAAACGGCGCAATCCGTTCGGTCAGGCCGCTGCGATCCGAAATGTCGACGCCGACGCCGCACAAAGTCGCCGGGCCGGTCGACGCCTCGAAGCGGCCTTTCGGCACCTTCGACAGGAACCGGTTGAGCGGCTCCTCCTTGTCCATGCCGAGCGAGGAATCATAGTCGCCACACATGCCGGCATCGGAAATATAGCCGGTGCCGCCGTTGAGAATCTGGTGGTCACCGGTCGGCTGGTGCGTGTGGGTGCCGACGACCAGGCTGGCGCGGCCGTCGACGAAATGGGCAAAGCACATTTTTTCAGAGGTCGCCTCGGCATGGAAATCGATGACCACCGCATCGGCCTGCTCGCCGAGCGGACAGGCGGCAAGCTCGCGCTCACCGGCCTGGAACGGATCGTCGAGCTCGGGATGCATGAACACTCGGCCCATGATGTTGGCGACCAGAACGCGTGCGCCGTTCCTGGCGATGTAGACGCCGGAGCCGCGCCCCGGCGTGCCCTTGGGGAAATTCGACGGACGCAGAAACCGCTCCTCGCGTGGTGCGAAAACCAACGCGTCGCGCTGGTCCCAGACATGGTTGCCGGTGGTGACGACGTCGGCGCCCGCCGAAATCGTCTCGCGAAATATCTCTTCGGTGATGCCGAAGCCGCCGGCGGCGTTCTCGCCATTGACGATGACGAAGTCGAGTTTGAAATCCGAGATCAGGCCGGGCAGTTGTTCCCACACCGCCGTGCGGCCCGTTTTGCCGACCATGTCGCCGAGGAAGAGGAGTCTCATCTGAGCATAATTCCGAACCGAAGGTCAGCGAAGCAAGAAGCTGCATGACTTTCGGAAAAGATCATGCGTCCAGGAAACTATCTACAATTGTGGCGCGAAGCGGCGCAACCCGCTCTCGGTGAGTATTTCCGAGATGATCACGTCATGGTCCTCGTCCGGCACCAGCGCCACCTCCTGGCAGTCGAAGGCAATGCCGATCAGCCGGGGCGGCTGCCCCTTGTCGATCAGCCTGGCGATTGCACGGTCATAGTGGCCGGCGCCGTAGCCGATGCGGTGACCGCGCGCATCGAAAGCCGCGAGCGGCACCAGCATCACCTGGGGATCAAGCACCTCGGCTTCCTCATGAGGCCCGACGGTGCCGAAACCCATGTCGATCATCGGCGCACCACGCACCAGTTCGCGAAAGACAATGGTGGTCTTGTCGAGAATGGCCGGCAGGCAAAGCCTTGCTCCATTTTCGCGCAAGGCGAACATCAGCGGCCGGACGTCGACTTCCGAGCGCATCGGCCAGAAGCCGGAGACGATCTGGCCCGGCTCGACGGCGATGCTATCCCGCGCCGTCTCGGCCATTTCAAGCGCCGCTTCCACTCGCCAGAACGGATCGAGCGCGTCGCGGCGCTCGAGTGCTTCGCGTCGCAAATTTTTCTTCAGGTCTTTGGGAGAGGTCATATGGCCAGGGTAGAAAAGGTCAGATCTGATTGGAGCGTTGGGAGCGACGTTTTCCACCGCACGATCCACCGAAGCGTGGGCGGGCCCTTTGCATCGAGTGACGATCCACACAACCGGTGGAGAGAGCGATCCCGGGAACCTACAAAGTAGGTGGGCGCCGTATGAGAAAACCCACGGGTCTTCCCAGGGACAGCTCCCTAGGGATCATTAAGGCCCCGGGGAAAATGTTCTCCTGCCGGGAAGCACAGACCGTCAGACCCAATATAGGCCGATGGCCGACCAAGCGCCAGAGAGACGGCCATGTTCGGCGGCTTTATTCGTGCTTCACCCGCCCTTGCGCAGGCCAAGCCGCCTCCTTAGGGTTTTCCAGATGAACCAAAGAGAAAAAATGCGTTTCGAAGGCACGGCGGCCTATGTCGCCGACAAGGATCTGATGGTCGCGGTCAATGCGGCGATCGCGCTGGAGCGGCCATTGCTGGTCAAGGGCGAACCCGGCACCGGCAAGACCGAACTGGCGAGGCAAGTGTCGGCAGCGCTCGGCCTCGAGCTGATCGAATGGCACGTCAAGTCGACGACGAGGGCACAGCAGGGCCTCTACGAATATGACGCCGTCTCGCGGCTGCGCGACAGCCAGCTCGGCGACGAGCGCTTCAACGATATCAGGAACTACATCAAGCGCGGCAAGCTGTGGGACGCCTTCGCGACAGCCAAGAAGGTCGTGCTTCTGATAGACGAGATCGACAAGGCTGACATCGAATTCCCCAACGATCTGTTGCAGGAGCTCGATCGGATGGAATTCTTCGTCTACGAGACCGGCGAGACGGTCCGCGCCGCTGTGCGGCCGATCGTCATCATCACCTCCAACAACGAGAAGGAACTGCCGGACGCTTTCCTGCGCCGCTGCTTCTTCCACTACATCCGCTTTCCCGACGCCGAGACGCTGCACAGGATCGTCGACGTGCACTATCCCGGCATCAAGCAGAACCTGGTGCGCGCCGCACTCACCCAATTCTACGTGATCCGCGACGTGCCGGGCCTGAAGAAGAAGCCTTCGACCTCCGAGGCACTGGACTGGATCCGACTGCTCGTCGCGGACGACATCGCACCCGAGGATCTGCGCGCCGACGCGAAGAATGCGCTGCCCAAGCTGCACGGCGCGCTGCTGAAGAACGAACAGGACGTGCATCTGTTCGAGCGACTGGCTTTCATGGCGAGACGGCAGGGGTAACGAGCGATCGGCCAAAGGCCGCTGAAAAGCCAACGATTTGGCTTTTCAGGTGACGAGCGCCCGGAGCCATGGCGCAGGGCCGGGCATGCAGCGGCGGACAGCGCTTTCCGGTTGCTGGACCGTTGCCGCCAGCCGGGCATCGAGGCAACTTCCGGCTTGAAGCTTCGGAGGGAACGAAATGACCGAGATTACTGTCCGCCCACTTGCCCAATCCGACCACGCCGATTGGCAGCGACTGTGGACCGCCTACCTCACCTTCTACGAAACCAAGCTGCCGGAGGATATCTACGCCGTCACCTGGAAGCGCCTGTTCACGGCGGGTGAGTTCGAGCCGAAAGGCTTCATCGCCACCCTCGACGGCAAGGCGGTCGGCCTGACGCACTATCTCTACCACCGCTCCTGCTGGTCGCAGATAAACAACTGCTATCTGCAGGACCTGTTCGCCGACCCGGATGTGCGCGGCAAGGGCGTCGGTGCCGCCCTGATCGAGGCGGTCAAGCAGGAAGCCGGCAAGATCGGCGTCAAGAACGTCTACTGGATGACGCACGAGACCAACACCACCGCGCGCAAGCTCTACGACCACGTGGCGCGGCGGACCGGCTTCATCGAGTATGATCTACTATAGACAGTGCGATGTTCATCCCCTTCTTCCTCGAACTGAAAGGCGCGCGGGTTCCGGTCTCGCTTCGGGAATATCTGTCGCTGCTGGAGGGGCTGGAGGCAGGATTGATCGACTATGACGTCGAGGGTTTTTACTATCTCGCCCGCTCAGCACTGGTGAAGGACGAGCGCCACATCGACCGCTTCGACCAGGTCTTTTCGCACATCTTCAAAGGCGTCGAAGCGCTGGCTGGCGAAAACGCGGTCGACGTCGAAAACATTCCAGAGGAATGGCTGCGCCGGCTTGCCGAAAAGCACCTGACCGATGAGGAGAAAAGGCTGGTCGAGGCGCTCGGTGGTTTCGACAAGCTGATGGAGACGCTTAAGAATCGGCTGGAGGAACAGAAGGGTCGTCACCAGGGTGGCTCTAAATGGATCGGCACCGGCGGCACTTCCCCCTTTGGCGCCTATGGCTACAATCCCGAAGGCGTGCGCATCGGCCAGCATGAGAGCCGCAACCGCCGTGCGGTGAAAGTCTGGGACAAGCGCGAGTTCAGGAATTTCGACGATGCCGTCGAACTCGGCACCCGCAACATCAAGATCGCGCTGAAGCGCCTGCGCCGCTGGGTGCGCGAAGGCGCCGAGGAAGAGTTCGACTTGCCCGGCACCATCCACGCCACCGCCGAGCACGGCTACCTCGACGTGCAGACGCGGCCTGAGCGGCGCAATGTCGTGAAGCTGCTGATGTTCTTCGACGTCGGCGGCTCGATGGACGACCACGTCAGAAGTGTCGAGGAGCTGTTTTCGGCCGCTCGCGCCGAATTCCGCCAGCTCGAATATTTCTACTTCCACAACTGCCTCTACGAGGGCGTGTGGAAGGACAACCGCCGCCGTCATGCGGAGGTGATTCCGACCTTCGACCTCCTCCACAAATACGGCCCGGACTACAAGGTGATCGTCGTCGGCGACGCCTCGATGAGCCCTTACGAGATCGCGCATCCCGGCGGCTCGGTCGAGCATTGGAATCCTGAGGCCGGCGGCGTCTGGCTCGGCCGGCTGCTGCAGCAATGGCCGAACGCAGTATGGCTCAACCCGGAAAACGAAAAGCATTGGGGTTACACCCACTCGATCGCCATGATCCGCGATATCTTCGGCGGCCGCATGTTTCCGCTGACGCTCGCCGGGCTCGAAGCCGCGACGAAGCAGCTTTCAAGGAAGCACTGAATGGCTTTACGACACGCAAGACAGGAAGGCCGATGACCTGTTTCCTCTGCCTGCAGTGTGGCGTCCAGTTCGCGGCGGCAGCAACGCCGCCGGACCATTGCCCGATCTGCGAGGACGAGCGGCAATATGTGCGCTGGGAAGGCCAGGCCTGGATCACGCCGGAAGAGCTCGCCGCCGGGCATCGGATCGTGATGAAGGACGACACCGGCGTACTCGCCTTCGGCATCGAGCCGCGCTTCGCCATCGGTCAGCGGGCGTTGCTGGCGCAAACGCCGCACGGCAATGTGCTGTGGGACTGTATCTCGATGGTCAGCGGCGAGGCGGTGGCCGAAATCAGCCGACGGGGCGGCCTGGCCGCGATCGCCATTTCGCACTGCCATTATTATTCGGCGATGATCGAGTGGAGCGAGGCGTTTGGCGGCGTGCCGATCTATCTGCACGCCGACGATCGTCAGTGGATCATGCGGCCGCATCCGGCTGTTATCAGTTGGGAGGGCGAGACGCGCGCCCTGAACCCCTCGCTGACCCTTATCCGTTGCGGCGGCCACTTTGCCGGCGGCCAGGTGCTGCACTGGAAGCGCGACGGCGGCGACGCCATCCTGGCCGGCGACATCTTGCAGGTCACGCCTACGCGCCGCCATGTCAGCTTCATGTACAGCTACCCGAACTACATTCCGCTCAATGCGGCGAAAGTGCTCGGCATCAAGGCTGCGCTGGAGTCTTTCGAGTTCGACCATATCTATGGCGCATGGTGGAACCAGAATGTCATCGGAGAAGCAAAGGCGGCATTTGCAGCTTCTGTTGCGCGGTATCTCGCGGCGATCGCCTGAGGATTCTTCACGGCAGGAACGGAATACGGGCAAACGCCGTAACGAGTGCCTATTTTAGGCGAACTTGGGAAAGCGACCCAACAGCGGCTCGAGCTAAGAGGCAAAAAAGATGGATAGTCATACCTACCCCGTCACCCGAACCGATGCCGAATGGCGCGCCCGGCTGACGCCAGAGCAATATGCGGTGATGCGCAACCACGGCACCGAGCGGCCAGGCAGTTGCGCCCTGCTCCACGAGAAGCGCGCCGGTACCTTTTCGTGCGCCGGTTGCGACCAGCCCTTGTTCGAATCGAAGCTGAAATTCGAGAGCGGCACCGGCTGGCCGAGCTTCAACGACCCGGTGGCCGGTTCGGTCGAGACCACGGTCGACCGCAGCTACGGCATGGTCCGCACCGAATGCCACTGCGCCCGCTGCGGCAGCCATCTTGGCCATGTCTTCGAGGACGGCCCGCCGCCGACCGGCCTTCGCTATTGCATCAACGGCGTGGCGCTGAAATTCGAGCCGGCCGCCTGACTGGAATTCGACGGTGGCAAGGGACGGCTTCGGCCGCCCTTGCCGGCAGCACTGTCCTGTCTAGACCACCACCACCAGCATCAGCCACAGCACAGCCCCCAGCGTCATCAGCGAAGCCTTGACGCCGCCGGATTTCTCGGCGGTGCGCCACACCGCAAAAGTCAGAAAGATATTGTACGGCACCGGCGCGAAATGCACCGCCAGAACGAGAGCGAGCGGCAGCTTCAGCCCGAGCAGGATGAGCGCCAGAACCGACGACGCGATGTTGATCGCCGTGCCGACAAGGACCAGATCGCGCCAGAACAGCCGATCGAGCGGGGCCGTGCCTCGCCAGCGCGAGCGGAAGAAACCCGCCGCACGGCCTGCCTTGCCGTCTTCGCCTTCGAAGGTTTCTGGCGCACTCATCGATGCGGCCTTCTCTCATTTGACCGCCGCAGAGATGTCCAACGCAGCAAGCCTGTCAACGCAGGTCGATCATCGGCACGCAAGCGTATGATCTGACAGATTGTCATCAAACGGTCGTGAAACCTTTCTACGTCGACCCATTGTCGGCATCTCGGCAAAGATACCGTGCCGGAATCTGCCGCCCCATCATCCAGTCGCCTGCCAGGGAGGTCTTGAGATGAGCGATAATGTCTACAACGTGCTGTTTCTTTGCAACGCCAATTCGGCGCGATCCATCATGGGGAAGCCATCCTCAATCGGATCGGCGCCGGCAGGTTCAGGGTGTTTTCCGCCGGTTCCCAGCCGAAGGGCGAGGTCAACCCTTACGCACTGCAGCTGCTCGAAAGTCTCAACTACGATACGAGCTTCGCCCGCCCGAAAGGCTGGGACGAGTTCGCCGAGCCCGATGCGCCGGAAATGAACTTCATCGTCACGCTTTGCGACAGCACCGCGAATGAATCCTGTCCGATCTGGCCGGGTCATCCGATGACCGCGCTCTGGTCGATACCCGACCCATCCAAGGCGGACGGCACCGAAGCCGAGCTGCATCTCGCCTTTGCCGATGCCTATCGCATGCTCAACAACCGCATCTCGCTGTTCGTCAATCTGCCGATGGAAGCGCTCGACCATCTGGCGCTGCGGCACCATCTCGACGCGATTGCCCGCGACACGCCGAAGCCGAACTAGAGCGTGTCGCGTTTGACGTGATTCAGGATTCCCATTGAGGCTGCGGCGTGATTCATTGCGGTTTGAAGGAGAACCGCGATGGGCAAGCCG